>NZ_CAZELE010000004.1:0-136293 GCF_964512405.1 Tenacibaculum crassostreae | reverse complement strand
GCAAATATAGATACCTTTTTTAATCTGACAATGACTTTTTTTGCCTTTTTTTAAAACCTTTTTTTAACCTATTAAAAACTAAAAACTTACACACAAAAAGTTTTTTGATTCTTCTTTTTTGATGTAGACTTATTAGTTGTTTAACACCATTTTTTGAAGTCTGATTTAGTAGAGCTAATTCTTCTTTTGCTTACGTTTTCGCTTCTTACGTATCTTAGCAAACATCGCCTTATACTCCGATACATCTACATAACCCCTACCACTCGATACTATATTCGTATAGTCTTTATCTAATTTTGGCGCTTGATACTCGATAACATCCTCTATATAACCACGCTGTAAGATGTCTTCAATTAAATAATCTTCATTTTCGGTTTCTGGTTTGTATTCGGATTTAAGTGATAACTTAAAAACATTGGCAGTGGTATTATACCAAAAAGCTTTCCATCCACTTCGCAATTCCTTAACATTATCGAAAGCAGTTCTTCCTGTTTGACGATGAATGAGCTTCAATAAAATCCTCCCTTCTGTTCTTGTTAGTTTTTTTAAAGGCGCTGTCATTTCTTCTTCTAAATACTTTTGCACTCTTTTTACATACTCTCTTTTTTTCCTTTTAGATTGAATTCTATCTAAACGAGCATTAACACTATCTATTCTTTTTGAAGCTAAAACAGCATACGGATATGCTTTGAATACTTTTTTTCGTAACCAATAGTAATATAAGATGTCTTTTTTCTCTTTGTACTTTAACTTTGGTAATACAGTAACTTCGTTTAGTTGTATCATTAAACTATCACCTTCTTTTATCAAAAAATATTCATCATTAAAATTAGGCAACGAATCTTTTATCTGCGCTTGTGTAGCAATTGTAAATAATACTATATATATGTAAAGGAGTTTTTTCATGTAATTTTTATGTACAAAAAGGATTCCAAATGTATCATTTCTGTTTTAAAACAAAAAAAACTCATGAGTAATTTCATGAGTTTTTTACTTTATTAAACTTCTGTCTTATTCAGCCATTATAGATTCGGCAACTTTTTTGTAGGTTCCGTTTTCTAATTTCTCGCGAATAGCAGTAAATGCTTCAATAGTTTCGGTAACATCATCCATTGTATGGCGTGCTGTTGGAATTAATCTTAAAATAATTAATCCTTTTGGAATTACTGGATACACAACGATTGAACAGAAAACTCCGTAGTTTTCTCTTAAATCATTCACCATTGCCATAGCTTCAGGAATTTCACCTTTTAAATATACCGGTGTAATACAAGTTTCAGTAGTTCCTAAATCAAACCCAGCATTTCGTAACCCAGACTGTAAAGCATCGGTAACTTCCCATAACTTATCTTTTAATTCTGGTTGCGTACGGATTAAATCTAAACGCTTTAAAGCTCCCTTTACCATTGGCATTGGTAATGACTTCGCAAACATTTGAGATCTCATGTTATATTGTAAGTACTGTACTACGTCTTTGTCTCCTGCGAAAAATGCTCCGATACCTGCCATTGATTTTGCGAAAGTAGCGAAGTATACATCGATTCCATCTTGCACTCCTTGTTCAAAACCTGTACCTCTACCTCCTTCTCCAAGAGTTCCGAATCCGTGCGCATCATCAACCAATAAACGGAAATTGTATTTTTCTTTTAATGCTACAATTTCTTTTAAACGTCCTTGCTCACCACGCATACCAAAAACTCCTTCAGAAACTAATAAAATTCCTCCTCCAGTTTTTTCAGCCATTTTGGTAGCACGTTGTAAGTTTTTCTCACAACTTTCTATATCGTTATGACGATAAACAAAACGCTTACCTGCATGTAAACGAACTCCGTCAATAATACAAGCATGCGTATCTACATCGTATACAATAATATCATCTTTAGAAACTAACGCATCAATTGCTGATACCATTCCTTGATAACCAAAGTTTACTAAATAAGAAGCCTCTTTACCAACAAACTCAGCACATTCTCTTTCTAATTGCTCGTGATATGTTGTATGACCAGACATCATACGTGCTCCCATAGGATATGCCATACCGTCGGTAGCAGCCGATTCTCCATCAACTTTTAATACTTCTGGGTGATTTGCTAATCCTAAATAATCATTGATACTCCAAGTAATTACTTTTTTTCCATTGAAAGACATACGGTTAGAAATTGGTCCTTCTAACTTAGGAAACACATAATATCCTTCTGCTTTATCCGCCCATTTTCCTAAAGGTCCTTTATCTCCTTTAATTCTTTCAAATAAATCTTTAACCATTATTATTTTTGATTTTATAGACTGCGAAAATAGCGTTTTTTAGCAGATTTTCAAAAATTGTATTCTGGCTAATATTTCTAACAATTTTCACCCTTACAAAAACAACAAGAAATACTTAACAATTAATAACTTTTTACCCTAAAATATTTGATTTCAATTCTTCTATGAAAGGCTGTTTATACAATCTTTTACCTAGTGCTTTATGAATTGCATTAGCTACAGCACCTCCTGCTGGTGGTAAACCTGGTTCTCCCAAACCAGTTGGAGATAACTCGTTCTCTACAAAATGAACTTCTACCTCGGGAGTTTCATTCATTCTTATCAATCTGTAGTTATCAAAATTTCTACTTGAAGGCTTACCATCTTCAAAGGTAAGATTACCATACATTGCATGTCCAATACCATCAATTACCCCTCCTTGAACTTGATTGATAGCACCTGTTGGATTTACAACTATACCACAATCTACCGCAGCTACAACTTTTATTACTACTGGGACTCCTTCTTTCAACTCTACTTCCGCTACTTCTGCTACATGAGTATTGTGACTATAATATGCCGAAAAACCTTGATAAACTCCTTCTTTGGTTTTACCCCAATTACCTTTATCAGCTGCTAAACGGATAGCATCTTGCATTCGCTTCCCTGAATATTCTATTCTTTTATCTTCAGTGTTTTTTACATTCTCTAATAAATCTAAGCGTAATTGAACTGGATCTTGATTTAATTCAGCTGCTAACTCATCAAAAAATGATTGCTCTGCATATCCTAAAAAGTTAGTATAAGGTGCTCTCCAAGCTCCTGTTGAAATGTTACTTCTATAATTTGCTGTAGATACTTTGTAGTTTGGAATACATCCTGCTGGAAAGAAATTCGGTATTAAATCATACATATTACCATTAATAGCAGCTTCTTTTAAATGATATCCTGTTACTTTACCATCTTTTATTGATGCTGCAATTCGATATTTGATTGCGGGACGATAAATACCACTGGTTACATCCTCTTCTCTAGTTGAAACCATTTTTACTGGCTTTTTAATCTTATCTGAGATTTCTAATGCTTCATATACAAAATCACCATAGAGCCTTCTTCCAAAACCACCTCCCATTCGAGTCATTTCAACATGAATCTGTTCTAAATCTCTTCCCAACATTTCAGATGCTACTTGCGCTGCATATTCTGGTGTTTGAACCGGACCTACTAAATGTACTTTTTGCGGAGTAACATTTGCAAAAAAGTTCATCGGTTCCATACAGTTATGAGGTAAAAAAGGAGAATGATACGTACGTTCTATAACTTTATCTGCCTCTAAAAATGCTTTAGTAACATCACCGTCTTCTCTCATGACATTAAACTCGTTGCCATCTAGCAAACTTATCAGCTTTTCATCATGAAACTCTGTATCTTCTAGTTCTGAACTTGTCTTCCAAGTAGCTTTAATAGCTTTAGCTCCTTTAATTGCTGCCCAAGTATTTTCAGCTAAAACAACAACTTTATCAGTTTTTGTTAATTTGAAAGTCCAGTTTCTTTTTTCCGACTCAATAAAATTTCTTGCTTTTTCACCAATGGTTATAACATCAATAACTCCAGCTACTTTTTTTGCTTCGGTGGCGTCGAACGATTCTAATTCTTCTCCAAAAGAAGGTGGTCTTACCACTGCAGCATAAGCCATTCCTTCCTCTTTATAATCCAATCCGAAAAGAGATTTACCAGTAACTATTTTATCTAAATCAACATTTATCGCATCCTTTCCTATTATAGAAAATTCTGAAGGCTTTTTAAGCGTTATATTTTCAGGGATTTCTAATACAGCTGCTTCTTTTACTACTTCTCCATATCCTAATTGTTCTCCATTTGCATTTGTAATTATACCTTTTGATGCTGAACATGTTGTAGCATCAACACCCCATTTTACAGCTGCAGCATTAATCAACATTTGTTTTGTAGTTGCTCCAGTTTGTCGAAGCGCATCCCAACCCCTTCTAATAGATTGGCTACCTCCTGCTAATTGTCGGGTGTAATTTTTAGTATCTAATGGAGCTTGAACGACATGTACTTTATCCCAATCAACATCTAATTCTTCAGCAATAATCATTGGCATTGTTGTTTTTACCCCTTGCCCAATCTCAGGATTTGGAGCAAAAATAGTTACATAACCTTCATCAGAAATTTTAATAAAAGCATTGAAATCATTAAAATTTAGATTTTCTATATCTACCGATGGTTTTACATTTGGTTTACATGCTGTAAATAAATTAAACCCAATCATAATTCCCCCTCCTGCTAGTGCTGATGTTCTTAAAAAATTCCTTCTACTAAATGTAAACTTGTTTTCTTGTGTATTCATGATTGAAAAATTTTAAGACATTTTTTCAGCCGCTAAAGCAACAGCTTTTTCTATTCTATTATACGATGCACAACGACATAAGTTACCATGCATTGCTTCTCTGATTTCTTCTTTAGTAGGGTTTGGATTTTCTTTTAAAAAAGATGCAGCAGTCATAATTTGTCCTGCCTGACAATATCCACACTGTGGTACATCAACCTCTTTCCAAGCTTCTTGCAACGGGTGATTTCCTTCTTGAGACAAACCTTCAATCGTTGTAATTTCTTCGTTTGATAACATTGAAACTTGTAATTGACAACTTCTCATTGCTGTTCCGTCAACATGAACAGTACATGCTCCGCATTGAGCTATACCACATCCGAATTTAGTCCCGACCATATCGAGTTCATCGCGTAAAACCCATAATAATGGCGTATCAGTATCTGCTGTAAATGACACTGATTTTCCGTTAATTTTTAATGTATAATTTGGCATTTTTAAGGTAGCTTTTAGAATCCTTAAAAGTTACGAAAAAATCTAATACCTTTTTTAGGAATATAAATGTAAACTTGTTTTTGTATTTTTAGTTCATAACTAATTAACTAAAAATACTTTTATGTATACAAAAAGAAATTACTCGCTAAAAGACATGTTATCATGGACTAGGCGATATATTTATATTTTTTTAATCTTATCTCTTATACCTGTTATTTTATATACTGGTTTGCGTTGGTACTGGTTACACTTACCTTGGCTTCCAATTGGTTTAGTAGGTACAGCCTTAGCTTTTATAATTTCTTTTAAAAACAACGCTTCGTATGACAGATTATGGGAAGCTCGTAAAATATGGGGTGGCATTGTAAACGCTTCTCGTTCGTTTGCTATAATGACAAGCGATTTTATAACCAATGAGCATGCTAGAGAAAAACTATCAAAAGAAGAGCTTTTTAAAATAAAAAAGCAACTAATCTTACGTCATGTAGGCTGGATGACTTCTTTACGACATTCACTACGAGCACCAAAACCTTGGGAGATTTCTTACTTTAACAAATCTGATAGAGAATATATTGATACTCGTTTAAACATTAAAGAGCATAAAAACTCTTTAGAGGAGGAACTCAATGGATATGTTACTGATGAGGAAAAACAATTTATTTTACAGCAACGAAATAAGCAAGGGGCTTGTTTAAAGCTACAATCAAATCATTTACGTGAATTAAAAGAAAAAGGATATATCTGGGAATTTGCCTTTTTAGAAATGGAAAAAATGTTGGTTGAATTTTTCGCTCTTCAAGGAAAAGCTGAACGTATAAAAAACTTCCCTTACCCTCGTCAATTTGCCACATTGAATCGGTTTTTCATTTGGATTTTTGTATTTCTATTGCCATATGGAATGATGCACGAGTTTGATAAAATTGGAAACGAAGTGGTTAAATTAGCTCAAAGCTGGAAACCTTATCCAGAAGGAGGATATCATCATTTAATTGAATTAATTGGCGAACATTTTGTATGGTTTACAATACCGTTTAGCGTAATTATTTCTTGGATTTTTCACACAATGGAACGAATTGGAGAAGTTTCTGAAAACCCTTTTGAAGGTACACCGAATGATATACCAATTACCACCATGTCTCGCGGAATAGAAATAGACATTCGTCAAATTATTGAAGATGACCCAAATGATATTCCTGATCCAATTGAAACAGTCAACGATGTTCAAATGTAAAACATAAAAAAGCCTGATTTCTCAGGCTTTTTTATTTTATCTATTTTGTAGAAATGTTGTAACGTTCTTTTCTATTCTTTCCAGTACATTTTCGGTATTTGCTTTAACAAAAGTTTCTCCTGTAATTTGCTCGTACAATTCAATATACCTATTTGAAATCTCTAAAATCTTTTCATCAGACATTTCAGGAATTTGCTGTCCTTCTTTTCCTTGAAATCCGTTTTCAATTAACCACTGACGCACAAATTCTTTTGATAATTGCTTTTGCTTCTCTCCTTTTTCTTGACGCTCTGCATATCCATCTTCATAAAAATAACGAGAAGAATCTGGAGTGTGAATTTCATCTATCAATACAATTTTACCGTCTTTGGTTTTTCCGAATTCGTATTTAGTATCTACTAAAATTAAGCCTCTTTTAGCAGCTAACTCAGTTCCTCTTTCAAATAGTTTTCTTGTATAGTCTTCTAAAACTAAATAATCTTCTTCTGAAACAATCCCTTTAGCTAAAATATCTTCACGAGAAATATCTTCATCGTGCTCTCCGTTATCTGCCTTAGTAGACGGTGTAATGATTGGTGTTGGGAATTTATCATTCTCTCTCATTCCTCCAGGCATCGTTACACCACAAAGTGTTCTTTTTCCCGCTGCATATTCTCTAGCTGCATGACCTGATAAATAACCACGGATAACCATTTCTACCTTAAAAGGTTCACACAAATGCCCTACAGCTACATTTTCATCAGGATTTGCTAATAACCAATTAGGAACAATATCTGAAGTATCGTTCATCATTTTTGTAGCAATCTGATTTAAAATTTGCCCTTTAAAAGGAATTTGACGTGGTAAAATAACATCAAAAGCAGACAATCTATCAGAAGCAATCATTACCAATAACTCATCATTGATATTGTAAACTTCTCTTACTTTGCCTTTGTAAACTGACTTTTGACCCGAAAACTGAAAGTTAGTTTCGTTAATTGTATTCATTTGTTTGTTGTTGTGTTGTTGTCGCGCAAATGTAAACTAATCAGCAATTACAGACAACTAAAAACTACTCGGTTTCAATTCCTTTATAAGCCCCTATGATTTTCTTTACTAATCGATGGCGGATTACATCATTATCGTCCAAATAAACCTGTGCAATTCCGTCTATATCTTTTAAGGCTAATAATGCTTCTTTTAATCCAGAAATTTGCCTGCGAGGTAAATCTATTTGACCTGGATCACCCGTAATAATAAACTTTGCATGCATACCCATACGCGTTAAAAACATTTTCATTTGTGCATGGGTTGTGTTTTGAGCTTCATCTAAAATAACAAAAGCATTATCTAAGGTACGACCACGCATAAAAGCAAGCGGAGCTATTTGTATGGTTCCGTTTTCAAGATATGCTTGCAATTTTTCGTGCGGAATCATATCTCTAAGTCCGTCATATAAAGGTTGCATATACGGGTCTAATTTCTCTTTTAAATCTCCTGGAAGAAACCCTAAGTTTTCACCCGATTCTACTGCTGGTCTTGTTAAAATAATACGTTTAACTTCTTTTTCTTTTAATGCTTTTACTGCTAACGCAACCGCTGTATATGTTTTTCCAGTTCCTGCGGGTCCTACCGCAAATAACATATCATTTTTTTGCATTAACTCAACCATTTTACGCTGATTGGCAGTTTGCGCTTTTATTAACTTACCGCTTACTCCATGTACTAAAGTATCTTTTGCGTTGCCAGATTTACGAACCTCTTCTTCTTTTCCTGTTGATGTTAAAATACGTTCAATACTATTTTCATCCAATTTATTGTATCGATTAAAGTATTTAATCAGCATTTCTAAACGTTTTTCAAATTCGTCTAAAATTTCAGCTTCACCATAAATTTTTAGTTTATTTCCTCTAGCAACTATTTTTATTTTAGGAAAGAATGTTTTTAACTGCGCTATTGTACTATTCTGCGCTCCAAAGAAATCATTTGGATTGATTTCTGTCAATTCAATAATACGTTCGTTCAAATGATTAAAGTTTTAAGATTATTCCCTCTAAAAATAATGATTATTTTTATCGAATTATGTAGTTTTGTTTAAAATTTCAGCATAATTTTTCACAAATTAATTAACAAACACGCAACTTAATGTCTCTCATTACATTAACTACTGATTTTGGAACTAAAGACCACTTTGTAGGTGCTGTAAAGGGAGCTATTTACTCAGAACTACCCGATGCTAAGATTGTAGATATTACGCATCATATTACTCCTTTTAACATTACAGAAACGGCTTATATTTTAAAGAATGCTTATAAAAGTTTTCCTGATAAAACCATTCATGTAATAGGGGTTGATTCTGAATTAAGTGCACACAATAAACATATTGCTTTAGAGCTAGATAATCATTATTTTATTTGTCCTGATAACGGATTAATTTCAATGATAGCTTCAGAAATAAATCCTACCAAGATTTATGAAATAAACATTCACGATCGTATTGAAAGTAGCTTTCCCGTGTTAGATGTTTTTGTGCAAGTAGCCAGTCATATTGCTCGTGGCGGAAGTTTAAGCGTTATTGGTAGAGAAATTGATTCGTACAAAAAGATTGTTGAAATTCAGCCAAAGGTAAACGAACAGCAAACCATCATTTCCGGTGGTGTTATTTATATTGATAACTACGGAAACGTAATTACCAACATTAGCAAAAAGCAATTTAATACCATTGGCAAAGGTCGTGAGTTTAAAATTACCGCAAGACGGTATGCTTTTACCAAAATTTTTAGCAGATACAATGAAATTGTAGATTATTCGATTGAAAATACTGGACAATATGACGGTGAAAAACTTGCTATTTTTAACTCTGCTGGTTTTTTAGAAATTGCTATTTATCGTAGTAATTTAAAAACTGTTGGTGGTGCTTCAACACTTCTTGGATTAGCCTATCGAGATACAATTACTATTGAATTCTTAACCCCAATAAAACCTGAATTTACACCTATAAATTAGTCTTATGTTTGTACGCATCGTAAAAATGAGTTTTCAACCCGAAAAAATTGAAGAGTTCTTAAACAACTTTAACACCAAAAAAGAGTTTATACGAAATTCATCTGGTTGTCGTTTATTAGAACTGTATAGAGACAAAACAAATCCGAATGTTTTTTTCACCTATAGTTACTGGGAATCTGAACAAGATTTAGAAAACTACAGAAATTCTGATTTATTTAAAGGTGTTTGGGCGCAAACCAAAATACTATTTAACGACAAACCTTTAGCTTGGAGCGTTGATAAAGTAGAATCTCTTAAATAAAAATACATCCAAAACACTAAACAATTATACATTTGTTAGCACTATTAAAAAAAGAATTCAACTCATTTTTCGCATCACCAATTGCTTATTTAGTTATTGGGGTGTTTTTACTCGTGAACGGTTTATTTTTATGGGTATTTAAAGACAACTTCAATATTTTAAATGCAGGTTTTGCAGATTTAAACAGCTTTTTTTATTTAGCCCCGTGGTTATTCTTATTTTTAATTCCTGCAATTACCATGAAAAGTTTTGCTGATGAATTTAATAGCGGAACTATCGAGATTTTAAAAACCAAACCACTTACCGACTGGCAAATCGTACTGGGTAAATTCTTTGCTTCGCTATTATTAGTAATTATAGCTTTAATCCCTACGCTAACCTATGCATATACAGTATATCAATTAGGAAATCCTATTGGTAATATAGATGTAGGTAGCACAATAGGTTCGTATTTAGGGTTGTTATTTTTAGCAGCTACCTATACTGCGGTTGGATTGTTTACTTCTACCCTATCAAAAAATCAAATTGTGGCGTTTATTGTAAGTGTATTTATCACTTTTGTTTTGTTTTACGGATTTGACGCTGTAAGTTCTTCTTTAGGAAACTCAGGATATACAATTCAGCAATTTGGTATGAATGAACATTTCAAAAGCATTAGTCGCGGTGTCGTTGATACACGCGATGTTATTTATTTTATAAGCGTTACCGTTTTCTTTTTATTCATCACTAAACAACAGTTAAAAAATGAATAAGAAATTACAACATATCGTATTTGCTTTTATCGGATTGTTCCTTGTAAACTATCTAGCCAACGCAGTTTACAAACGTTTCGATTTAACACAAGACAAACGCTATACTTTATCAGAAGTAAGTGAAAGCATAATTGAGAAGATAGATGCTCCGCTTTCTATAAATGTGTATTTAGAAGGAGATTTCCCTGCGGAATTTAAACGTTTACAGATAGAAACTCGTCAGTTTTTAGAAGAGTTACAAGCAACAAACAGCAATATCCGTTTTCGTTTTATAAATCCAGATAATATTCGAGAACAATTGGTAAGAAAAGGAATGATTCCAAGCCAATTAACTGTTGAAGAAGACGGAAAATTATCTGAAGCTATTATTTTTCCTTGGGCAGAAGTTATTTACGGAAATAAAGGAGAATTGATTTCTTTACTACCTAACTCTATTGCAAAAACACAAGAAGCACAATTACAAAACGCTATTGAAAAATTAGAGTTTTCTTTTGCGAATGCACTGCACAGCATCACTCAAAAAGAAAAACAAAAAATTGCGGTTTTAGCAGGTAACGGTGAGCTTCAAGACATTTATCAATATAGTTTATTGAGTGAAATCGGTAAAAAATACCGTTTGGCAAAATTTACATTAGATAGTGTTGCTAGCAATCCACAAAAAACCTTAAACGATTTAAAGAAATACGATTTAGCAATTATTGCAAAACCTACCGAGCGTTTTTCTGAAGAAGAAAAATTGACTCTGGATCAATTTATTACAAATGGAGGGAAAAGCTTGTGGATGTTAGATAACAACTTCGCTGACACCGATAGTTTATACAATGAAGGAAGAATGTTAGCGTTTCCTCGCGATTTGAATTTAACCGATTTATTATTTGGTTATCAAGTTCGCGTTAACAATATGCTGATTCAAGATTTGTACTCTGCAAAAATTCCGTTAGCAACAGGAAATGTAGGTAATCAAGCACAATTTCAACATTTAAACTGGTTTTATCATCCGTTAGTAAATGGTAATCCTAATCATCCGATTACAAAAAATGTGGCTCCGGTTCGTTTTAGATTTACAACACAAATTGACACCTTAAAAGGAAACCTAAAAAAAACGCCATTATTAGTAACTTCGGTACTTACAAAAAAAGTTGGAACGCCTAATTTTGTAGAGTTACAAAGTATTGCAAAAGAGCCACAAGAAAACGAGTATGCGTCTGGACCACAATTGTTAGCCGTTTTATTAGAAGGTAACATTCCTTCTGCGTATAAAAACAGAATTAAACCTTTTGAAACTTCTAATTTTATTGAAGAAAGCAACTCAAACAAAATGATTGTAATTGCTGATGGTGACGTAGGAAGAAATCAAATTTTAAAAGGAAAACCTCATGATTTATCATTGGATAAATGGACAGGGGAACAGTTTGGCAACAAAGAATTTTTAATCAACGCGATTGATTATTTGTTAGACGATTCTGGATTGATTCAACTACGTAACAAAACAGTTCAAATCAATTTATTAGACAAACAACGAGCATTTACCGAAAAACGTTTTTGGCAATTTATCAATATCGGAATTCCGTTACTTTTACTTGCTTTATTTGGTTTTGGTTTTACCTATTGGAGAAAAAAGAAGTATTCCTAAATAGCTAACAAATCATCGTGTTTAAATTGATAATCTAATTGTTTTATCAATTTATTAGAGTTTATAATTTTATAAGCTGCTGTAGTATTATCAAACTCTGGAAGTGATTTTCCAAGGCTTTTTTTAGCATTTATATAAAATTCTTTTCTCGTTGGATGATGATTAGAACAAGCATTGAACACTTCTCCGAAAGTATTATTTTCTATTATCTTTTCGATAATTGCAATACAATCCTCTCGATGAATCATATTAACATAACCATTTGGATTTGGAACTTTTTTATTTGAAAACCAATTTCCAGGATGCCTATTTCCTCCAAACAAACCAGCAAAACGGATAATCGTTGTTTTAAAATTCGTGTTTTTAATAAACAGCTTTTCAATGGTATCTAGAGGAGAATCTACCGTTTCATCTTCTTCGGTCATTTCTTTATTCAAACTCGGATATACTGAAGTAGAACTAATAAAAACTACTTTTTTAATTGTTGATTTTTCTATTTCTGAAATTAGCCTTTTAAAATCATCTATACTTTTTGAGGTAATCGCGATAACTAAAACCTCAGAATTTAAAAACTCTGTAAGCTCATTTTCTTTAGAAATATCTACCAAAAATGGTTGAATACCAACACTTTTTAAGTCTCCTACTTTCTCTTCAGAAGTTGTTGAACCTTTAACGGTACATTCATTATTTATTAGACTTATCGCTAATTCTTTTCCTAACCATCCACAGCCTAAAACACTAACATTTTCCATCACAACACGTATCATCTTTAACTAATTTACACGAAATAACTGCTAACAAGGCTCCTAAAAACGGAGCAATTAAATATAACCATAAATGCTCTAAATGACCTGAAACTAGCGCAGGAGCAATAGAACGAACAGGATTCATAGATGCCTTAGTCATTGGACCTGCAAACATCGCTTCCAACAAAACAACTCCTCCAATAGCGATTCCTGCCATAACTCCCACTTCCTTACTTCCTGTAGAAACATTTATAATGGTTAACATTAAAAAGAACGTTAATAATAGCTCTAAAATAAACGCTCGCCAAGGTTCTGTCGACGGAATTGTAGCTCCGTAAAATTCACTTTCTGGAAATAACACCCAAAGAATTCCACTTGCTAAAATAGCACCTAATAATTGCGCAATAACATACTTCGGAACTTCTTTCCAAGAAAACTTTTTAGCATAAGCAAAAGCAACCGTTACTGCGGGGTTAAAATGTGCTCCAGACGTTTCGCCAAAAGCATAAATCATCGCCATAACAATCAAACCCCAAGTAATAGCTACTCCAGTGTGGGTTAAATCGGCTCCGTTAGTTATTTCACTAACCGTCATTGCACCTGTTCCGCAGAAAACTAACGCAAACGTTCCTATAAATTCAGAAATATATTTTTTCATCTATGCAAATATCTATTAAAATAAACAGATAGCATTTTAAGTTTTTGTTAACATTAATCCGTTTAATTCCTTGTAATTTTAGCCTAACTAAATTAAAAACAAATCAACCATCATGAAAAAAATACTTTTAAGTTTGTTTGTTGTAGCCTTATCAACAACTATCAATGCACAATTAAAAACACCAGCTCCGAGTCCATCAGCTAAATTAGAGCAAACGGTAGGTTTAACCGATGTTTCTGTTGAATATTCAAGACCAAGTATGAAAGGAAGAACCATTTTTGGTGATTTAGTTCCTTACGGAAGCCTTTGGAGAACAGGAGCCAATGCGAATACTAAAGTTACTTTTAGCGACGATGTAACTATCGACGGAAAAACCTTAAAAAAAGGAACTTACGCTTTATATACTAAACCAGGAAAAGATTCTTGGGAAGTTATCTTTTATTCAGATGCTAATAACTGGGGAACACCAAGAAAATGGGACGATGCTAAAGTAGCGGTATCTACAACTGCTAAAGTTGATGCAATGCCTATGAAAATTGAAACGTTTACCATTACTATTGATGATTTAACAAACGATTCTGCTGTATTAGGTATCTTATGGGAAAACGCTTATGTTGGTGTGAAGTTTAACACACCAACTGACAAGGCTGTAGAAAAAAGCATAGCACAAGTAATGGGAGGTCCTTCTGCTGCTGATTATTTCTCTTCTGCCGTGTACTATTTACAAGAAGGAAAAGACGTTAACAAAGCTAAAGAATGGATTAACAAAGCTGTTGATATGACTAAAGATCAACCTCGTTTTTGGTACTTACGTCAGCAATCGTTAATCTTAGCAAAAGCTGGAGATAAAAAAGGAGCAATTGCTGCTGCAAAAGCTTCGTTAGCGGGTGCCGAAAAAAATGGTAACGCTGATTATGTAAAAATGAATAAAGAGTTTTTAGCTGAAATGAAATAAGCTTTAACTTTTATTACAATTAGAAAAACTCGCCAATGGCGAGTTTTTTTATGCTACTATTTTCTATTTTAGTAGCTCTTAAAAATTGCAATTTAACACGAGAAATCTTTATATTCAACTTAACAAAAAAATGACTTTAGATAAAGATGAAATAATATTTAAAGAGATTAAACACAGAAACTTTCTTCCTTTTAGACAAGAAGATTGGGCTCGTCTTTTGTTTATTCCTTTTATGATATTTGGCTTGTACATATTTTTCAAAAACCAAGATTATTTTGGACTTCTTTTCGCAATTCCTAACTTAATTATACTGTACAACCTTACCATAAGATGGATGAAAATTATACGAACTAAATACTTTCTCACCAATAAAAGGCTGATTATTTTTAACACAAAAAAAGAAGAAATTGAATATAGTTTTTGTTATTCAGATTTCCCTAAAATGACATTAAGAGAAAACGCTTATAATTATGGATATATAATAGTTGGAGAATTAGAAGAGTTAATAGAAGGACCTGACACTCCTTTTAGATTCCCTGTGAGAACTGGAATGAATTTAAAAGACCATAAAATAGTAATTGATAATATTCCAAATGTAAGACATACATATAACTTAATACTTGAAAAAAGTAAAACTTCAATTCATAATCTATAACTCTAATCATCTTTATAAAACCACACTATTTATTTCTTAATAATTTAGTAATTTCGACTTTCTAAATTGTATTGTAAATACTCAAATTTAATGGTCAAACTAGGATTTTGTTTCCAATTAATTTACAAATATTTACATAACCATTAATTGTTTAAATAGACTCTTTTTAATGAAAGTTTGTATCGCCGAAAAACCGAGTGTAGCCCGTGAAATTGCCAATATCTTAGGTGCCAATACCAAACGAGATGGTTATTTTGAAGGAAATGGGTATGCGGTTACGTATACGTTCGGTCATTTATGCACGCTTTTAGAACCTAAAGATTATAAGCCTCATTGGAAAAGTTGGGATTTAAACAATCTGCCCATGCTTCCTGAGCGTTTTGATACCAAAGTCACGAACGATAGCGGGATTCAAAAACAGTTTAAGATTGTAAAATCTTTATTTGAAAAAGCCGATGTGGTTATCAACTGCGGGGATGCGGGACAAGAAGGAGAACTCATTCAACGTTGGGTAATTAATCAAGCAAAGTATAAAGGTAAAATTCAACGTTTATGGATTTCTTCCCTAACTGAAGAAGCCATTAAAGAAGGTTTTGACAATCTTAAAAACAACGACGATTATAACAATTTATACTATGCTGGCTATTCACGCGCTATTGGCGATTGGCTATTAGGTTTAAACGCAACTCGTTTGTATACTGTAAAGTTTGGCGGCTACAAACAAGTATTATCTATCGGTAGAGTGCAAACTCCTACCCTAGCTATGTTGGTAGATCGTTATAAAGAAATTCAAAATTTTAAACCTGAACCGTATTGGGAATTGCAAACTTTGTATCGCGATACACTTTTTAGTTGCGAAGAAGGACGTTTTTTAAAGAAGGAAGAAGGACAAGCGTTTGCCGATAAAGTAAAAGAAAGTGATTTTGAAATCACCTCAGTTACTAAAAAGAAAGGAAAAGAATACGCTCCAAAACTATTCGATTTAACAGGATTGCAGGTATATTGTAATAATAAATTCGGATTTTCTGCGGATGAAACTTTAAAAATTGTGCAGAAATTGTATGAAATGAAAGTGGTTACTTATCCAAGGGTAGATACGACTTTCCTTCCAAATGATATTTATCCTAAAGTTCCGAATATTTTAAAAGGTTTAAAGCAATATGCAACCTTAACCCAACCACTTTTAGAAAAAAAAATACGCAAATCGAGTAAAGTTTTTAACGATAAAAAAGTTACCGATCACCATGCGATTATTCCTACAGGAATAGAAATCAACTTGCAATACAATCAGCAACAAGTATATGATATTATTGTTCGTCGTTTTATCGCAGTTTTTTATCCTGATAGCGATATTTCAAACACTGCAGTAATTGGTGAAGCGGATAAAGTTTCATTTAAAACTACTGGAAAAGAAATCATCACCAAAGGTTGGCGAGAAGTTTTTGAATACGGGAAAGAACCTAAAAAAGATACCGAAAAAGATGTTTTACCAACCTTTGTCAAAGGTGAAAAAGGACCACACGAACCTTCTTTTTTAGAAAAAGAAACCAAACCACCACGTAACTATACCGAAGCTAGTTTGCTGCGTGCTATGGAAACCGCAGGAAAACAGGTTGACGATGATGAAATGCGTGAACTAATGAAGGAAAACGGTATTGGTCGTCCTTCTACTCGTGCAAGTATTATTGAAACCTTGTTCAGAAGAAAATATATTGAACGTCAAAAAAAACTGATTATTCCTACTAAAACAGGAATTGATTTGATTGATTTAATTGACAACGAACTCTTAAAATCTGCTGAATTAACAGGACTTTGGGAAAAACGTTTGAAAGAAATTGAACGTGGTGAATACAGTGCTGGTCATTTTATTAATGAAATGAAAAAAATGGTAGATCGTTTGGTATATGAAGTGCGTTCTAACACCAAATCTGTGCGATTATCTGCCGAGAAAAATACCAGTTCTAAGTCAGTAGTTAAAAAGAAAAAAGCTACTTCTAAAAAGAAAGAAGTTGTGGGTAAAACCTGCCCTAAATGTAATAACGGACACTTATTAAAAGGAAGTAGTGCTTACGGATGTTCTGAATACAAAAATGGATGTAATTTCACACTTCCATTTGAGTTTATGGGTAAAAAAATATCTGAGAGTCAGTTAATCCGATTACTAGATAAAGGATGTACTACTAACTTAAAAGGGTTCAAACAAGACTCAGAAAAAGTGGAAGGTTTGGTTCGTTTTGATGATAATTTCAATTTAAAATTAGAACAAAAAAAAGGAGTTACCACAAAAGAAGAGATTACTTCGTCGCAGACTCCTCGTAATGACAATAAAAAAATAACCTGCCCAAAATGTAGTAAAGGAACTATTTTAAAAGGAAAATCTGCTTACGGGTGTTCTGAATACAAAAACGGGTGTGATTTTGTATTTACTTTTCAAAGCATTAAAAAATTGGCTAACGGACAACCATTAACCAAAGAATTAGTACTTAAAATTTTAAATTCTAACTAAAACCAGCTCGTCATTGCGAATGAAATGAAGCAGTCTGTTAATAAAAAAGATTACTTCGTTATAAACTCCTCGTAATGACACTACTTTTCTTCATTACGAACAAAGGGAAGCAATCTAAAACAAAAAGATTACTTCGTCGTTAACTCCTCGTAATAAAATTATTTGTTAAGTTCTTTATAGTAGTACTCAATTAACTTTTCAGGATTTTTAACTGTATTTTTTATCCATTCAAAATACAAGTTTCTTTTTTCATCGTCAGATAACTTCCAATCAATATTTTGTTGTTTCATTCGAGTAGTAACATCTTGCAAAATAATTGCTGCTGCTACTGATATGTTTAAGCTTTCGGTAAAACCAACCATTGGTATTTTTAAAAATCCATCTGCTTCTTGTTTAATATAATCTGAGATTCCTTCTTTTTCAGCACCAAAAACAAAAGCTGTTTTTTTGGTTACATCAAAATCAGACAGTACGCACGAATCGGTATGAGGTGTAGTGCCAATAATTTGATACCCTTTTGCTCGTAAGTCTTGCAAACAGGCTTGGGTATTATCTCCGTCTTCTTTATAGCGATTGATATCTAACCATTTTTGACTTCCCTTTGCTACGTGTTTTGAAACCTTATTTACAAACCTGTTTTCTATAGCATACACATCTTGAATACCAAAAATATCGCAACTTCTTACCACTGCACTTGCATTGTGTGGCTGATAAATATCTTCTAAAACTACTGTGAAATGACGTGTACGTTCGTTTAAAACTTGCTCAAACCTTTCTTTTCTTTCTTCAGTAATATACCCTTCTAAATAGGTTAATAATCCTTCATCAATCATACAGCAAACATACTAAAATTTCATATTTTAGTTTCATGAAACCCTCATAGAGGGATTAGGTAAAACCTAAGATAAATACCACTATAAAAGTAAACAATTAAATATTAATTAGTTAACATAAATTTAAACGTATGAAAAAACGTTTAGTAGTATTAACCGGGGCAGGTATAAGTGCCGAAAGCGGATTGAAAACTTTTAGAGATTCAGATGGTTTATGGGAAGGTCATGATATTTATGAAGTTGCCTCACCTGAAGGTTTTAGAGCAAATCCTGCATTAGTGCTCGATTTTTACAATCAACGAAGAAGGCAATTATTAGAAGTTTCTCCAAACAAAGCTCACTATAACTTAGCGGCGTTAGAAACTATTTTTAAGGTAGATATTATTACTCAAAATGTTGATGATTTACACGAACGTGCAGGAAGTTCTAACATAATTCATCTTCATGGAGAATTGTTAAAAGTAAGAAGTACAAAAAATGAAAATTTGGTATATCCTTGGCAGAAGGATATTGTTTTAGGTGATACTTGTCAGCAAAACGCACAACTACGTCCGCATATTGTTTGGTTTGGAGAAGATGTTCCTTTATTAGAAAAAGCAGCTGAAATTACCTTACAAGCTGATGTTTTAGTGATTATAGGAACTTCTATGCAAGTATATCCAGCCGCAAGTTTGATAAATTATACACAACCAAACATTCCAATTTATTTTATCGATCCAAAACCCGCTGTAAACAAAAACGACTTCAATAACTTAACTATTATTGAAGACGTTGCGAGTTCTGGAACTGATAAATTATTAGATTTTCTCTTATAAATTTGTACCGTTTAAGATTCTTTTGAGGTTAAGCGATTGAAGTACTCGTATAATTCTCCTTTAGAAATAGTACTTCCTTTTTCAATCAAATCAAATAATTCAGTATTTCTTTCTTCTTTGTAGGCTTTTGATCCTCTTAAATATTCGATAGTTTCGTCTTGAGCATTTTTTAGCAACCACTCGAAACCTTCTTGCTCTAAAACATTTACTTCTTTAGCTATCGTTATAACAATTCGATGAATTTCTTGTTCTTCACATTTAAACAAATTCACCATTTTTGGTGAAAAATGCTCTAAATATTCAGTCCTAGTAAGTACATCATCCCAAACAACATCACTAAACACATTCATTTCGTCTTCAGCAACCTCTGGTTTTTCCTTTTTTAACGCATCCCATTCTTTTTTATCGATGTTTTGAGAAGCTAAAAAGCGAGCAAACTCTTTGTGTAATCCTTCAAATTGTTCTTTAGTAAGTTGTCTATATTTCAAATGTTTAATTTTTAGTAACTAACTCTTAATTTATTCGTTTCCACAAATTAGAGTATTAATCATATTCTACTTAATCCCTAATGAGGGTTTCATTTGGCAATTTTAGTAATAAATTAGGATTAGGGCAATTCTGTTTATAAAATTCCAACATCTTTTTAGAAGAAACTCCAGGATAATCTCCTTTATAATCTTCGATATCTATAATTAATTGAAAATGTAAATGCGGAGCGTAATCTCCATTCACAGAACTATCTCCCAATGTTCCAATTTTTTCACCTTGTTTTACTTTTGTTCCGATAGAAATATTTTCTAAGGATGCTAATGATAAATGACCATATAAAGAATAAAATTCTTTTCCATTAATTGAATGTTTAAGAATAATTGTTGGTCCGTAATCTCCATAGTTTGTATTGTTTTTAAAACTATGGATTTCTCCATCTAAAACTGCTAAAACAGCAGTTCCTTCATCACACCATAAATCAATACCTAAATGAATATTACGTTGATTTTCTTCCGATAATTTATTAAAATGTTCACTTCTACTATAAATATCTCTAACTTCCAAATAACCTCCAAAAGCAACAGTTTTATTATTCTTTTGAAGAAAATCGTTTACGTATTTTTCCCATTCTTTAGAGGATGAAACATCAAAAGTTAGTTCTTGGTTAGATGCTGCTATTGAAATTGGATAATATTTGTTAAATGAGATGTTAGCATCTACAACATGTAATGGTTTTTCTGAAATATTATTTAAAAAATCTATCATTAGTATCTTGTATAAAAAGAGTAAGAGCAACCAAAGATAATTGATTACTCTTACATCTGTAAATTACACAAATTATTTTATCTAGTTACATTACCGCTAATTTCTTTTACAGGTCCTGCTCCCATCGTAAACGTTACATGATCATTAGCATCTGCTGGTACACCATGCGCTAATGGTTTTAATGTAAATGGTTTTGGGCTATTGTCTGGATTTGGTTCAACAGAAATTACTGTGGTTGTACCTCTTAAATCCGTTGGAAAAGTTAATCCTGCTGGAGCATTTTTAATATAATCTTCTCCTGGATATCCTGGTCCATTTCCCATATCACCTTTAAAAGTTGATGTAGCTGCATTATCATCTGCCATATCTACAGCTGTAAATGTTCCCGTGCTAACAGGTGTTCCGTTCATAACTACCCAACCTTCATATTTCCAACCTGCTGGTAATGTTGGCAAAGACAAACCTGTAGCTGGACTTCCTCCTGCTAAATCTAAAAACCAAATTCCGCTTCTTTCATTGTTCATCATTCCATCCGTTGGGGTTGCTAAAATGTATTTTCCTGTTGAGCTAGAAAAATCTCCAACCATATTTTTTGATGAAACCGCAGCATTAGTTCCTGAGAAATCTCCTGCTAAAATCTTGGTTGCAGCTGGTGCTGGATCTGAATCGTTTGTTGGCTCTATTGATAAAACAAACTTACTTGCTGCTGCTAATTGTAGTCTATCAACCTCGAAAGAAGTTTTAGATAATTTTCCTGAATCATCAACAGTAAACACTCCTGTTGAAACTGGTGAACCATTAACAATAATCCAACCTTCATATTTATAATCACTTCCTAAATTTTCTAAACCATCAATATTTAATGTTAAGTTTGAAGTTGTAGGAATTTTGTCATCGTCGTTGTTACAAGCAGTGAAAATTAACGTACTTACCACTGCTAAATTTAAAAGCATTTTTTTCATTGTTTTTGTAGTTTAAATTTTACAAAAACAAAGTTATTTTGGTTACTTTTAATAAAATGTTAACTAGCTGACACTTACGCGATTTTTTTTCGTAATCTTACTTCTTTTCTGTTAAAATCGATTACTTTTTCTTGTTTTAACTCGTTCATTAAAGCATTAAGTGTTGGACGTGATGTTCCAATTAAAGTAGCAATATCTTTTTGTGTGTACGGATGCTTAATTACATGATCGCCATTTTCAGGGCATTCGTAACCGTAATCTTCACATAAATCTTTAAAAAATTCTAATAAACGAGTTTTGGTATCCTTAAATAGTAATAATTGTAGTCTTCTTTCTAACTTTTTAATTCTTAACCCGATAAACTTATAAATTTTGAAACTCACTGATACGTTCTCTCTCATTAAATCATACATGGTATCTTTTGAAACCGGACAAATAATCGTTTCATTATCTAATGATTGAGCAAATTCATTTCTTTTATCAATTCCTAAAATTGCTTTTTCACCAAAAAGTTCTCCCTTAGTTAAAATTGCTTTTATTACTTCCTCTCCTTCTTCTGTATAATACCCTATTTTAACCTTTCCGCTATCAATTAAATAAATTTTGGTTGCTGCATCTTCTTCAAAGTATATATAATCGCTCTTTTTGTATAAGTTAAAATCGTGATTTCCTTTATACTCTGAGTATTTATGCGGACATAATATGTTGAATAAATTTACTTCATCGAAAAACCAAAGTGCACTCATAGTTTATAACTTTAAAACCTAGGTCGGAAAAACTAAAATTGCATTACAAAAAAAGCTCTAGAATTTTCTAGAGCTTTTTAAAAACATGTATAAGTTTTATCTTAAACTATATGTCAAATTTTGAGTAAATGTTGAGTTAAGACTTCCGTCTGAATTGTATGTCTTTTTTACAATCTTGGTTGGTCTATCATCTGAATTATATTCATATTCAAATGTTCTACGGACAAAATCTTTACCTGAATTAAAATCAAAAAACGAAAACTTAATTGGATTATTCGTTTGATACATTATATCCCAATCCATACCTGTACCATCTGTAGCATAAGGTAATGATATATTTTTTATAGCTTCCCCAAAATACGGTCTATTATTTAAATCATAACTCCAAGTTTCAGTATTATCAAGGTCATACATGTTAAAAGTAATATCATAAACGCTTAAAGTCTTTGCTGTAAAGTTATTCCCTATGCTATATCCAGAAATAGCATAATATCTATCATGTTTGTTATTATTATAACTTTCTTGTTTATCAAAAACATAAACATTATTTACTTCTCCTGTATTAAAATAATCATATTTTACATAAAAAATAGTACCATTATGATGGTTATCTCTTTTTACTTCTACTACTTTTCCTGAACTATCGTAAATAAAATTTACCGTATAATAAAGCGTATTAGGTTTGGTAATACTTTTTATTTGTTTAATTCTATCATTAGCATCGTAAATAAATTCTCTGTAATATGTTTCTGTTTCGTTTTTTGTTAACCTATTTTTTGAATCATAAGTAAAATTCAACTCCGTGGTACTTCTCGAAGAAATATTAGTTATTTTGGTTACATATAATTTTTTGTTTGATTGTGTAGGTTCTGAATCATCGCTTGAACAAGATGCAATAATAAATGCTGAGAGTAATAAAAAAATCTTTTTCACTGATTAAATGTTTAAAATTGACTGCAAAATAAAAAAAGCCTTAGAATTAACTAAAGCTTTAATAAAATATTCATCCCTTTTTATAGGACATACAACACGTTTAATCAAACGTTTATCACTCTAAGGTTATAATGCGTTCTGCTTTTTAATCAAATTTAGCGCTGAACCTTCATTATACCATTCAATTTGTCCTTTGTTATAGGTGTGGTTTGTTAAGATAATATCTTTTGAACCATCTGAATGAACCACCTCAATTGTTAATGGTTTATTCGGAGCAAATTCATGTAAATCTAAGAAGTTAAAAGTATCATCTTCTTGAATTAAATCATAATCTGACTCATTCTCGAAAGTTAATCCTAACATTCCTTGCTTTTTAAGGTTAGTTTCATGAATACGTGCAAATGATTTAACAATAACTGCAACCACTCCTAAATGACGAGGTTCCATAGCTGCATGCTCACGAGAAGAGCCTTCACCATAGTTATGGTCACCAACTACAATTGTCTTTATTCCTTTAGCTTTGTACTCTCGTTGTACTTTAGGCACTGCGTCATACTCTCCAGTTAATTGATTTTTTACAAAATTCGTTTGCTTATTAAACGCATTTACTGCTCCAATTAACATGTTGTTAGAAATATTATCTAGGTGTCCACGGTAGCGCAACCAAGGCCCTGCCATAGAAATATGATCTGTTGTACATTTACCAAAAGCTTTAATCAATAATTTAGCTCCTTTAATTTCATCTCCGATTGGAGTAAACGGAGTTAACAATTCTAAACGCTCAGAGTTTGGGTCAACTACTACTTCTACTCCACTTCCATCTTCAATTGGCTCTAAATATCCATTATCATCTACCTCAAAACCTTTAGGTGGTAATTCCCATCCTGTTGGCTCATCTAACATTACTTCCTCTCCATTTTCATTGATTAGTTTATCTGTCAACGGATTAAAATCTAAACGTCCTGCAATAGCTATAGCTGCTGTTAATTCTGGTGAAGCTACAAAAGCATGTGTATTTGGATTTCCATCAGCACGTTTTGCAAAATTTCTATTGAATGAATGTACTATGGAATTTTTAGGAGCATTTTTTGGATCTTCATAACGTCCCCATTGCCCAATACATGGTCCACAAGCATTTGTGAAAATCTTCGCATTTAGTTTTTCAAAAACTTGTAAAATTCCGTCTCTTTCAGCTGTGTAACGTACTTGTTCTGACCCTGGGTTGATACCAAACTCAGCTTTGGTTTTCAATCCTTTATCCAACGCTTGTTGCGCTACAGAAGATGCTCTTGACAAATCTTCATAAGATGAATTGGTACAAGAACCTATCAATCCCCATTCAACTTGTAATGGCCAATCATTAGCTTGTGCTTTCTGGGTCATTTCTTTACCTACTGATGTGGATAAATCTGGAGTAAATGGTCCGTTTAATAAAGGACCCAATTCTGACAAGTTTATTTCGATTACTTGATCAAAATATTGCTCTGGATTAGCATATACTTCTGCATCAGCTGTTAAGTGTTCTTTAATTTTATTAGCCGCATCAGCTACGTCATTTCTATCGGTTGCACGTAAATAACGTTCCATAGAATCATCATACCCAAAAGTAGAAGTAGTTGCTCCTATTTCTGCTCCCATATTACAAATGGTTCCTTTACCTGTACACGACATTGCTGTGGCTCCTGGTCCAAAATATTCAACTATTGCTCCCGTTCCTCCTTTTACTGTTAAAATTTCTGCCACTTTTAAAATAACATCTTTTGGAGCTGTCCAACCTGATAATTTACCTGTTAATTTTACTCCAATTAATTTAGGAAATTTTAATTCCCAAGGCATACCCGCCATCACATCAACAGCATCAGCTCCTCCAACTCCGATAGCGACCATTCCTAATCCTCCTGCATTTACAGTATGTGAATCGGTTCCAATCATCATTCCTCCAGGAAATGCATAATTTTCTAAAACTACTTGGTGAATAATTCCTGCTCCTGGTTTCCAAAAGCCAATTCCGTATTTATTAGAAACAGATTCTAAAAAATTAAATACTTCATTAGAATTATTTAGAGCAGTTTGTAAATCGGTAGAAGCACCTACTTTTGCTTGAATTAAGTGATCACAATGTACCGTAGTTGGCACTGCTACTTTTTTCTTTCCTGCTTGCATAAACTGCAATAATGCCATTTGTGCGGTTGCATCTTGACACGCAATACGGTCTGGAGCAAAATCTACATAATCAATTCCTCTTTTAAAAGCTGTAGTTGCTTTTCCATCCCATAAATGTGCATATAAAATCTTTTCTGCAAGCGTTAATGGTTTACCAGTAAGTTTTTTTGCAGCATTTACACGCTCTTCAAACTTACTATACACCTCTTTAATCATTTCAATATCAAAAGCCATGTGTTTGTTAGTTTAGTTTACATCTCTAAAGTTAGGAAAAAAAGGTGTAATCAACTTTACTTCGTTATAATTAATACTAATACAAGTATCTGATTCGTTGATTATGTTATACAAAAAAAGTCCGAGTAGTTAACTCGGACTTTCTATATGTTAAAAACATCAATAATTATTACATTACTAATTGCTTTTGAGATGGTTTAAACTTCGTTAAAACTATACCATCTACTGCTTTTTCATATTCTTCCATAGTAGGAGTTCTCCCTAAAATAGTTGATAATACTACTACTGGAGTTGATGATAATAAAGATTCTCCTTTTTTACCATCAGTATCTTTTACTACACGACCTTGGAATAAACGTGTTGACGTTGCCATTACGGTATCTCCTGGTTCTGCTTTTTCTTGGTTCCCCATACAAAGGTTACATCCTGGACGCTCTAAATATAATTTGTTGTCATATTTTGTACGTGCAGCAGCTTTTGGATTGTTGTCATCAAATACAAAACCTGCGTACTTTTCTAATACTTCCCAATCTCCCTCAGCTTTTAACTCGTCAACAATATTATACGTTGGAGGCGCTACTACTAAAGGTGCTTTAAATTCTACCTCTCCTTGTTGCGCTTCAATATTCTTTAACATTTGCGCTAATATTTGCATATCTCCTTTATGCACCATACAAGACCCTACAAAACCTAAATCTACTTGCTTGGTTCCTCCATAATATGATAACGGACGAATGGTATCGTGTGTATAACGCTTTGATGGATCTTCGTTGTGAACATCTGGATCAGCAATCATTGGTTCAGCAATTTCATCTAAATCGATTACAACCTCTGCATAGTATTTAGCATTTGCATCTGGTCTTAACGCTGGTCTTGTTCCTGTTTTTATTTCTTGAATTCTGTTATTCGCTTTATCAACCAATCCTTGTAAAACTTGCTTTTCATTATCCATACCTTTTTCAATCATGATTAAGATACGATCTCTTGCAATTTCTAACGATTCGATTAATGTTTCATCTTCTGAAATACAGATAGATGCTTTTGCTTTCATTTCCGCAGTCCAATCTGTAAATGTAAATGCCTGATCAGAAGTTAACGTTCCAATATGAACTTCAATAATTCTACCTTGGAATACGTTTTCACCACCAAACTGCTTTAACATTTGTTGTTGCGTTGCATGCACCACATCACGGAAGTCCATAAAACTTCTCATGTCTCCTTTAAAAGTAACTTTTACAGAATCTGGAATTGGCATCGTTGCTTCACCAGTAGCTAAAGCTAACGCTACTGTACCAGAATCAGCACCAAAAGCAACCCCTTTAGACATACGTGTGTGAGAATCTCCACCAATAATTACATCCCAATCATCAACAGCAATATCATTTAATACTTTATGAATAACATCAGTCATTGCGTGATATTGTCCTTTAGGATCACGTGCAGTAATTAATCCGAAATCATTCATAAACTTCATTAATCTTGGAATATTCGCTTTTGACTTATCATCCCAAACTGAAGCTGTGTGACACCCAGATTGATAACCAGCATCTACAATTGGAGAAATAACAGTTGCTGCCATCATTTCTAACTCTTGAGACGTCATCAACCCTGTAGTATCTTGTGATCCTACAATGTTTACCTCTACACGAACATTAGATCCAGTATGTAATATTTTTCCTGGAGTTGTTCCAACTGCATTCTTGTTAAAGATTTTCTCTACAGCTGTTAACCCTTGTCCTTCAACAGAAATTTCTTTTGAAGGTGCATAAACTTGAGGAATATCGATTCCTAAAGTCTTACATGCAAATGTTTGTAATTTCTTACCGAATACCACAGCGTAAGAACCTCCAGCTTTGATAAACTCCATTTTCTGTGGTGTTAAAGCTGAAGAAATATCTTTTAACTCTTGGTCTCCGTTATATAATTTCTTTGTTTTTGTGTTGATAGTTAAAACAGTTCCTGTTTCAACTGAATATACTTGTTCTAATACAGGTTCACCATCTGCATCATAAACCGTGTTTCCTTCAGCATCTTTTTGTTTTACCCAGTTTTGTAAATCAACTCCAATACCACCTGTTACACCAACCGTAGTTAAGAAAATTGGTGCAATACCATTGGTACCAGCAATTACCGGAGCTATATTGATGAATGGCACATACGGACTTGAAGAAATCCCTGTCCATAAAGCAACGTTGTTTACACCCGACATACGAGAAGAACCAACTCCCATTGTACCTTTTTCAGCGATTAACATAATACGCTTATCAGGGTGTTGTGCTTTTAACTCTAACACTTCTTGTTGCATATCTTTATTATGCTCGAAAATTGATTGTCCATGTAACTCACGATCAGATCTTGAGTGTGCATCTGCTCCAGGTGATAATAAATCAGTAGAAATATCTCCAACACCTGCTACATAAGTTACTACTTGAATTTCTTCCTCTATTTCTGGTAACTTGGTAAAAAATTCTGCTTGCGCATAGCTTTCAATAATATCTTTTGCGATAGCATTTCCATCTTTCATAGCTTCCGCTAAACGATCGGTATCTGCTTCGTATAAGAATACTTGAGTTTTTAACACTTTAGCAGCTTCTTTTGCTATAGCTTCATCATTTCCTAAAGCTAAGTCTAATAAAACCTTAATTGAAGGTCCTCCTTTCATGTGCGATAATTGCTCAAAAGCAAAAGCAGGAGTTATTTCTTCTACAACAGACTCTCCTAAAATAATTTCTTTTAAAAAATCAGCTTTTACACCAGCAGCACTCGTAGTACCAGGTAAAACATTATAAATAAAGAAATTAAGAGATTCTTTTCGATGTACATTAGTAACATCTTTAATTTGTGAAATGATTTCAGTTAATAATTCACTTCCATCAATTGGCTTTGGGTGTAAACCTTGGCCTTTTCTTACTTCAATCTCTTTTAGGTAATCTGAGTATGTGTTCATAAAAAAGCTTTATTTTAAATTTTAAAAAAGTAAAACTACCATCTTCTAAAACTGGTTTTTACACAGTTCTATCCTGTTGTTTTTTGCCTAGCAAAAGTACTATTTTAAGCTTGAATTAAAAAATAAACAACAAAACAGACGAAATACTAAATTAATTTAATTTGAAACCTCACTTTTTAAATTTTTATCAAAAAAACACATGAAAATAACCTTAAAAATTATCAAATTGATAATTAGCTATTTTTAAAGAAAACTAAAAAAATCTTATAATGATTCTAAATAGGAAAAAAGCAGACCAGTAAGCTGGATTCTGTTCCTTAAAATAAGGCTCTTATCATTTATCTAGTTCCGAAATTACTAACGGAATCAATCTGCCTACCCCTTAGAATCGCGCGAGTAACGCTCAAGCTCTAATGTACATGGCATTGCACCGCATAGAGTTTACCTGGTTTCACTACAGCATTACCTGTACATACTTTCTGTTGCACTTGTCCTCGGTTTACACCGGACGGATGTTATCCGCTATGCTACTCTATGGTGTCCAGACTTTCCTACTTATATTAATACAAGTCGATAAGATAGGTCTGCTTAATATTTTGTGTCTTTATTCATAAAAAAACCCACTCAATAAATTGAGTGGGAAAATTGCTATGAAAAAGAAAAAGTGTCTAGAACGTCTCCTAGACACTGCAAATATATAATTGTTTTTTGTTTTAAAAAAATTAAAAATCAAAAAAAATTACTTTTTTAAGTTTTTTTTAAGAAAACATATCTTTTACCTTCTCAAAGAAAGATTTGTCTGACTTTTGCGGATTTGGACTAAAGTTGTCATCTCCTTGCATATCTTCAAAAAACTTACGTTGTTCTTTTGTTAATTCTTGAGGAGTCCAAACATTGATATGAATTAAGAAATCTCCGTTTCCGTAACGCTCAATACTTGGTAAACCTTTTCCTTTTAAACGTAAAATTTTACCTGATTGCGTTCCTGCATCAATCTTAATTTTTACTTTTCCTGTTACGGTTTCAATTTCTTTTGAAGTTCCTAATACAGCTTCAGAAAAATTAATGTATAAATCGTAGTGAATGTTACTTCCTTCTCTTTTAAGAGTATCGTGAGCCACTTCTTCTATCAATACTAATAAATCTCCTGGAATAGAATTTTTACCTGGTGCTTCGTTTCCTTTTCCTCCTACTTTTAATTGCACGCCTTCTGTAACACCTTCAGGAATATTGATAGAAACTGTTTCTTCTTTAACCACCATTCCTTGAGCATCAGCTCCTGATGGTTTTTTATCTAACATTTCACCTGCACCATGACAAGTACCGCAAGTAGTTGCTGTTTGCATTCTACCTAAAATAGTATTGGTAACTCTCATTTGTTGCCCACTACCATTACAAGTAGAACATGTTTTATAGGTTACTCCTTCGGCTTGAACTTTTCTACGAACTTTTACTTTCTTCTCAACACCATTCGCTATTTCTTCTAAAGTAAGCTTTACACGGATACGTAAATTACTTCCTTTAACTCGCGCTTGACGCTGACCGCCTCCACCGAAACCTCCGAAACCACCACCAAAAGCACCTCCGAATATATCTCCGAACTGGCTGAAAATATCATCCATATTCATACCGCCACCACCGAATCCTCCGTGACCTCCTTCAAAAGCAGCATGACCATATTGATCGTAACGAGCTTTTTTATTCTCATCACTTAAAACTTCATAAGCCTCAGCAGCCAGTTTGAATTTTTCTTCTGCTTCTTTATTATCAGGATTCTTATCTGGATGGTATTTAATAGCCATCTTACGATACGCCTTCTTAATTTCAGCTTGAGTAGCCGATTTTGTAATTCCTAATATTTCGTAATAATCTTGTTTTGCCATTTTGTTTCAATTGACAATTAACAATTAACAACAAACAATTGATAATTGATAATTGGTAATTATTAATTGTTTATGCTTGCCCTACTACCACTTTTGGGTGACGAATTATTTTGTCTCCTAATTTATATCCGTTTTCTACACAATCAATAATTTTACCTTTTAAATCATCTGATGGTGCTGGTATTTGAGTAATTGCTTGGTGAACTTCAGCATCAAAGTCGTCTCCACTCTTTACTTCTATCTTGGTTAATCCTTTTTGTTCTAACGTTTTTACCATTTTTTGGTAAATCAACAATACTCCTTTACGTAATTCTTCTGCCTCTTTATCATCTTCAATATGTGTCAGTGCGCGTTCAAAATCATCTAAAATTGGCAGTAAAACTGTCATCACTTCTTGTCCTGCTGTTTTAAAAAGCTCAATACGTTCTTTAGAAGTTCGTTTTTTGTAGTTTTCAAATTCTGCAAATAAACGTAAATATTTATCTTTTTCTACTTGAATTAACTCTTCAACAGTTGGTTCTTCTTTTGCCTCAACCTCTTTATTTTCTTGAGTTTCTTCGTTATTCTCACCTAAGTCGCTATTTTTTATAGCGTCATTTATTTCGTCTTCTTTTGTATATTGATCTTTACTCATTGTAAATCGTTTCTTATTTTTTACATCATTAGGTTAACAAGAATATTGCCAATAAAAAAATCGTGTCAAGTTGACACGATTTTTTTATTTAATATCAATTAAATATTTAATCTTCAATTCTTTCAATTTTTGCTCCAATAGATTTTAAACGTGCTTCAATATCTTCGTAACCTCTATCAATTTGTTCAATATTATTAATAATACTTGTTCCTTTTGCTGATAAAGCTGCTATTAGTAAAGAAATACCTGCACGAATATCTGGAGAAGTCATTTTAGTAGCTTTTAATTGTGATTTAAAATCGTGGCCAATTACTGTAGCTCTATGAGGATCACATAAAATTACTTTAGCTCCCATATCAATCAACTTATCTACGAAGAACAGGCGGCTTTCAAACATTTTTTGGTGGATTAATACCGTACCTTTTGCTTGTGTAGCTACCACCAAAACAATACTCAATAAGTCTGGAGTAAACCCAGGCCAAGGTGCATCGGCAACTGTTAATACAGAACCATCAATATAGCTCTGAATCTCGTAACTTTCTTGTTCTGGAATAAAAATATCATCTCCTCTTCTTTCTAAATTAATTCCTAATTTTCTAAACACATTAGGAATTTGACCTAAATCGTCCCAACTAACATTTTTTATCGTTAGTTCAGAACGCGTCATAGCTGCCATACCTACCCAACTACCAATTTCAATCATATCTGGTAAAATGGTATGCTCGCAACCTCCTAACGATTCTACTCCTTCAATCCTTAATAAATTTGAACCTACTCCTGAGATTTTTGCTCCCATAGAGTTCAACATTTTAGATAATTGTTGAATATACGGTTCGCAAGCTGCATTGTATATTGTTGTTGTTCCTTTTGCTAATACTGCAGCCATAATAATATTTGCAGTACCAGTTACCGAAGCTTCGTCTAACAACATATCTGCTCCAACCAAACCTGTTTCGGTTTCTACTCCGTAGAAATATTCTTCACGGTTGTAACGGAACTTTGCTCCTAAATTGATAAACCCTTCAAAATGCGTATCTAAACGACGACGACCTATTTTATCACCTCCAGGACGAGGAATATATCCTTTACCAAAACGAGCTAATAACGGACCTACAATCATAATAGAACCTCTTAAAGAACTACCGTCTCTTTTAAAATCTGCAGATTCTAAGTATTTTAAATTGATATCATCCGCTTGAAAACTATACGAATTTTTAGATAGTTTCTCAATCTTAACTCCTAATTCTCCTAAAATGAAAATCAACTTATTAACATCAATAATATCAGGAATATTATTAATAATTACCTTTTCTGAAGTTAATAACACGGCGCAAATTACTTGTAACGCCTCATTTTTTGCACCTTGCGGAGTTATTGTTCCGTTTAATTTGTGACCTCCTTCAATTTTAAATGATGCCATTTATTTTTTTCTGTATTTAGTGTTCGATTTTCCTTTTGTTTTGTGCTGACCTTGACCGCTACGTTTTCTTAGTAAACTCTTACTATCTGCTAAATCTTCTTCTATACTACGAATGTCTATTTTTCCGTTAGACAACTCATATAAATGGTCGAAAATAACACTATCATCAACCGTGTCTTTATTCCAGTTCAAATAGCATTTTTTCATATGATTCGCAATCGTAAACACTAACGCTTCTTTCATATCTCCTTCTTCCCAAGTTAATGCTACATCAATCATCGTTTGAATGTTTGTTCCGTAAAAACGGTATTTTGATGCTGATTTAGGATAAGCCATTCTTTCTGGCTTCTCTGCTAGTTCTTCTTTTGATGGAGTTTCGTATGGTGAATCTACATCCAATTCAAATTTAGACATGATATGTAGCTGATCCCATAATTTGTGTTTAAAATCTGGAACATCACGCAAGTGAGGTTGTAAATTTCCCATCACATCAATAATTGCTTGCGCCATTGTATTACGCTCTTCTCTATCTTCTAAAGCCACACAATGGTTTACCAATTTTTGTATGTGCCTTCCGTATTCGGGAATAATTAATTTGGATCTTTCTGAATTGTATTCTAAATCAAACGTCATTTCTCTATATTTTATCCATGCAAAATAGGTAATTATTTACGAATTAGCTATCCGATTACCTTCAATTTTGCAAATTGTAATAATAATTTCTTTTTGCCTACTGTACTAAACTCTATTTCTGCTTTTTTATTAGGTCCTTTTCCTTCTAAAGCTAAAACTTTACCTGTTCCAAAACGATTGTGTTCTACAATATTTCCTACTGTAATTTCACCGTCAAATAAATTCATTTTTGGATTCATTTCTGAAACCTTTTTCATTTTACTTTTTGGCGGAATCGTCATTGGTTTTTCTTTCTTTTCTAAAAACTCTTTTCTCTTTTTCTGGATTGGTTTTTGGAATCGAATTTTCTTTGGAGCATCATCAAACAAACTTGCATCAATGAATCTGTTCATTGATGGTTCCGGTACTTTAGGAGTTAGATATTCTAAGTATTGATCGTCTATTTCTTCTAAAAACCTACTCGGTTCACCATCGGTTAATTTACCCCAACGATAGCGTGTTTGTGCATAGGTTAAATAAGCTGCTTTTTCTGCTCTTGTTAACGCTACATAAAACAAACGACGTTCTTCTTCTAATTCGCTACGGGTATTCATACTCATTGCTGAAGGAAACAAACTCTCTTCTAACCCAACGATATATACATACGGAAACTCTAATCCTTTTGATAAATGAATCGTCATTAACGAAACACGAGGTTCTTCATTTTGCTTATCAGAATCAAAATCGGTTGCTAGTGCTACATCTTCTAAAAATGAGGTTAACGAAGCGTCTTCTCCTGTTTCAATTTTATCGGTAATAAAATCTTTTATTCCGTTTAATAATTCTTGAACATTTTCAACTTTATTTACACCTTCTGGAGTTCCGTCTTTTTGCAAATCTCTAACCAACTGAGTTTGTTTCACTACTAAATCGGCAATTTCAAAAGCATTTTTAGTTTGTGCTTCTATTTGAAAACGCTGAATCATATTCACAAAGTTTTGCAACTTTGTTTTGGTACCTGAATTGATACTGATATCAATCGTGCTGATATTCTTCAAAATATCAAACATCGATTTTTTATAATGATTCGCTGCAATTGTTAACTTATCTATCGTGGTTGCACCAATTCCTCTTGCTGGATAATTGATAATACGTTTTAACGCCTCCTCATCATTCGGATTGATTAAAATTCGTAAATACGATAATAAATCTTTAATTTCTTTACGTTGGTAGAATGAAATCCCTCCGTAAATTTTATACTTAATATCTTTTTTACGCAATGCATCTTCTATTGCTCTCGACTGTGCATTTGTACGATATAAAACAGCAAACTGATCACTTGTTAGCTGATGGTTCATTTGGTTTTCCCAAATAGATTGTGCTACAAAACGTCCTTCTTCTCCATCAGAAATCGTACGCATCACTTTTACACTGTCTCCCGCATCGTTAGCTGTCCAAATTTCTTTATCTAACTTGGTTTTGTTTTTATCAATTACACTATTTGCGGCACGAACTATATTACTTGTAGAACGGTAATTTTGCTCTAGCTTAAAGGTTTTCACATCGGGATAATCCTTCTGGAAATTCAAGATATTTTGAATATTTGCTCCACGGAATCCATAAATACTTTGCGAATCATCTCCTACCACACAAATATTCTGAAAACGATCTGCCAATGCACGTACAATTAAATACTGAGAATGGTTTGTATCTTGGTACTCATCTACCAAAATATAACGGAAACGATCTTGATATTTTGCTAACACATCAGGAAAACGCGCTAACAATTCGTTGGTACGCAACAATAAATCGTCAAAATCCATCGCTCCTGACTTAAAACATCTATCTACATACTCTTTGTAAATATCACCTGTCCTTGGTCGACTTGCTTCTAAATCGGCTTGCTGTAAATCAGAATTATTAAAATACGCTCTTACCGTAATTAAGCTGTTCTTAAAAGAAGATATTCTGCTTAAAATCTGCTTTGGCTTGTATCGATCTTTATCTAAATTCATTTCTTTGATAATCGCCGTTATCAATCGAACTGAATCTTGTGTATCGTAAATTGTAAAGTTTGACGGATACCCTAATCTATCAGCTTCAGAACGTAAAATACGTGCAAAAACCGAGTGAAACGTTCCCATCCATAAATTTTTAGCTTCGCTATAACCTACCACTTTACCAATACGGTCTTTCATTTCGCGCGCAGCTTTGTTGGTAAAAGTAAGTGACAAAATATTAAACGCATCTACTCCTTGCTCCATTAAATAAGCAATTCTGTAGGTTAATACTCGTGTTTTACCCGATCCTGCTCCGGCAATAATTATCATTGGACCGTCTTTTTGTAAAACGGCTGCTCTTTGTGGTTCGTTAAGTTGCTCTAAATAAGTGCTCAATGAAAAATAAATTGAAAGAATTTAAAAATGGGAAATTAACTATTCTTTTAGGTTTATTAAAAGTTCTGAACCATTTTTTATTCACGAATTTTATTCACACTAAATTCGAGACATATACCGAATAACATAAAATTATGCTTTAGAGCCGAATTATTAATAATTCGTTTTAAAAACCGAATTAATTTGTTTTTATGCACAAAAAAACTATTTTTACTAAAACTTAAGATATGACAAGTGTTATTACTGGAGATATTATCAATTCTAGCTATGTTTCAGCAGAAACATGGCTTTCCATGTTAAAGCAGAACTTCAACACCATTGGTAAAACGCCAAAAACATGGGAAATATATAGAGGCGATAGTTTTCAAGTTGAAATTGAAAACATTACTGACTCGCTACTTTTTGCCATTGAATTAAAAAGTGCTATCAAAAAAATAAAAGATTTGGATATTCGTTTAGCTATTGGAATTGGTACTAAAAGTTTTGATGCTGAAAAAATTACAGAAGCCAATGGAGAAGCTTTTGTAAATTCTGGATTTGCTTTTGATCATTTACTAAAAAAGCAAAATTTAGCGTTAAAAACTCCTTGGGAAGATATTAATAATGAATTTGAAGTTTCTTTAGGGTTGAGTTTATTAATTATGGATAATTGGACGGTAAATTCTGCCGATTTTATTCATACTTTTTTACAAAATCCTAAAAGCACTCAAAAAATGATTGCAAAAAAATTAACCATTTCAGAGAGTAGTGCCAGCGAACGAAGAAAACGCGCTGGTTTTGATGAAATAATGAAGCTAGAAAATCGTTACCGAACTCTTATGAATCAGAAATTAACCAACGTATGATACTTTTCTTGAAACTTTTAATGGCGCATTTATTGGGCGACTTTATTTTTCAATCAAAAAAATGGGTAAAAGACAAAGAACAAAAGAAAATTAAATCCTCAAAACTATATATTCATATAGGAATACACACTATTTTATTATTATTCTTACTACAATTCAACGTAAAATATTGGAATGTGATTTTGATAGTAATTCTCTCACACTTCCTTATCGATTTAGGAAAAATCTACCTTCAGAAAAAGAAAAACAAACGCTTGTTTTTCTTTGTAGATCAAGCATTACACATTTCTTTTTTAGGACTAGCTACCTATATTTTTCAACCCTTTGATACTACATTTTCAGCTATATTAAGTGAACGTAATCTACTATTAGTATGCTGTATTATTTTTGTAACATTTACCTCATCAATCATTATAAACACACTAATTTCTAAATGGAATCCTGAAAAAAACAATAAAGAAAAAGAGCAATCGTTAGCAAATGCAGGAAAGTATATCGGCTTTTTAGAACGTTTATTGGTTTTTGTGTTTATAGCAATTAATCAATGGGCAGGAGTAGGATTTTTACTCGCAACTAAATCGATATTCAGGTTTGGAGATTTAACCGCATCAAAAGACAGAAAATTAACAGAATACGTGCTTATCGGAACTTTATTAAGTTTTGGATTGGCAATTTTAACAGGACTCGTATATTCGCATTATGGAAGATAAAATTATTGAAGGATTAGCGTACGCATTACCTGCTTTGGTTACTGGTGGTGTGGCGTATCTTATTTTAGGTCGTTTTATAGAACAAGACAATAAAGAAAAAACATTCAACGCTTTGGTAGAAAAAAAGCGTGAAAGTTTACCTGTAAAACTTCAAGCTTACGAACGCATGTTGTTGTTTTGCGAACGTATCAATCCATCAAAATTGTTATTAAGAGTAAATCCTATCGGAGATAATCCAGAAAATTACGCTCAGCTTTTAATCGGAAACATCGAACAAGAATTTGAGCATAATTTAGTACAACAATTATATATTTCAGAAGATAGTTGGAAAGCTGTTTTAGCAGCGAAACTAGCTATTGTAGCTAAATTACGTTCAACTGCAGAAAACGCTGAAACCGCAAAAGATTTACGTGAAAATGTATTAATAGATTATTCTCAACAAGAAAGTCCTGCAAATACAGCCATTTCATTTTTAAAACAAGAAGTTAAAAAACTGATATAAAAAAAGCCTCCATATGGAGGCTTTTTTATTTTAAATTCTTCAATATAAAATCAATTTTTGGGTTTACATTAGAATTCGATACATAAGCGTCCGTAATATATCTTGCGTGTTCTGCATAACCATTACTAATCAAATACTCTATATCTTCCTTGTATTCTAACGAAACTTTTCCTGTTAGCAAAACACTTAAATCTTTTCCTGAATGGAAATAATCATAGATCTTTTTCAAACCTGTTAAGTATAGATAATCCTTGGTGAATCCGCCTCCTCTATGAATACGAGTTGTGATATAAAACGCTTGTTCTCTTTCTAAATCGTAATTATTATGTAACAATCTAAATGTTTTTGAAAAAGAAGATCCTTTTACTAAACTGTTTACTGCAATAACACGGTACGCTAGCTCTTTTAAGCGTTTAATAGTTAGGTTTCCAGACATATATTCGCTAAAAACAGCCAACCCTTCTTGCGTTTCTACATTATTAGGAAAACCGTGAGAAAATATTTTAAGCGGATGCAATACACCATTCATCGTAGTTACCATATGAACTCCGATTTCGTGGTTGGTTAAAATTCCCATTTCATTATCAGAAAACCTATGATTGCTATTTAACACCAATGTTTGTGTGCTGTTTAATACCATTGCAATGGCTCCCATGGTAGCTGATTCTTTTATATTGAACGAGAAATCGTAACGCTTACCATATTCTACAAATAACTCTTCTGCTTGCTTAATTGAATATTTTGGTTTAAAAATTTCATCCTCAGCATTTTCTTCATCAAAATGTAATATGAATTTAGCATTTTCTACATCTTGTTCTGTAGGCTTCCCAAAAGAACGCAAGCTATTATAATAAAACTTCTTTCCTTCTCCAACGGTTTCAATACATTGAACCATTCCTGAGTAATAGTAGATAATTTCTTCATATAAATTACGAATCTTCTCATCTTCTATTTCTTCTAACGGAAGTGTGAAAAACTCTCGGTGCAATTTAAATTTATCAAAATCTCTTTCAGGATATTTAAAAACTGGATCGGTTAAGTATTTAGAATCGAAAAAACGCTGTTTTTCTTCCTCTATATTAATCGGATTTACATATCGTAATAGTTCAATCTTCTTAACAAGTTCATCAATCCTCTTATCTATAATCGCAATCGCTTTTGCCGATGCATTAATTTCTTTCATATAACTCAATTAAGCCGCCACAAATTTACTATTTATGCTTTTCATAAAATGAATTTGCATGTAATTTCAGTTCTGTTTTTAAATAATTTTCAACAGCTATTACAACTTCAGGATACATAACTTGTGCCATTTCATCACAATATACTTTTGCTATTTCGGTAGCTAACACCAACGTATTGTTAAAATTTTGTGTGATAAACTTTAAAAAATAACCATTTCCTTGAAATGTATCGTTGATTTTAGAAGTTGACTTTATGCCATTTGGCATAGGCATTTTTTCTAAAATACTTCGCCAAGATTCTATTTCATTTCCAAAACGATTGTTATCAACATTTGCTGTCCCTAAATTCCAAGTTGGTACTTCTCTGTCCCAACGTTGCCAATTGTAAGAATGCATATCATATACGATACAAGTACTAAACTTCTCCTCAATTTTTGAAATTAATGCATGAACAACTTTATAAAAGTTAGCGTGTTTCTCTAAACTTTTAGCTTTCATTTCTTCTGAAAGTGACTGATGCCATAGCTGCTTACCCCAAGCATCGGTATAAATTGCTGTTTCTGGTGTTCGGTTTAAATCGTATTCAAAACGAGAATCCATTCCTGCAATAACAATTGGATGTGATTGTACCATTGCCTTGGTTGCGGGATCTTCTTCGTACCAACGTTCATATTCTGTATGAATACAGTTTTTCCACAATTCCTTTCTAAATTGATGTCCGTCGTGAACCGCTCCACATACATACGGAACATAGTCATCTATTTTTATGGTAAACGAATAATCGTCTGAAACAGCTTCAAAAATTTCTTCGTTTTGTATTTTTTGTACAATTTTTGCTATCGAAAGTCTTTCCATTTCTATCTTTATTTTTCAATAGGTAATTCTAACCTACTTGCCCACTCTGTCCATGAACCATCGTATACACTGTAATTTTTGTATCCTACTACTTCTGCTCCTAAGGCCAAAACGCAAGCTGTAATTCCTGATCCGCAAGAAAAAATCATTTGCTCTTTATTGGGATTTACTTTAGAAAACAATTGTTGAAGTTCTTCTACAGATTTCATTTTTCTATCAGATTGTAATTCTCCGTGAGGCAAACTCTTCGAATTCGGAATATGACCACCTCTTAAATCTTTTCTAGGTTCTGGTTCGGCAGCAAAAAATCGTCCTTTTGAGCGTGCATCTAAAATGAGTTCTTTATTATTTGATGCTTCTAAAACTTGCTCCGTTAGCTTTACTAAACCGCCTTCAAAACTTGCTTTAAAATCGCCTTTATTTACTTCTTTATTTATTGGGGCTTTAGTATTATATCCAGCTTCTTTCCAAGTAGGTAAACCTCCGTTTAAAACTGCAATATTGGTAAACCCAAAAACTTTAAACAACCACCAAACTCTGGGTGAAGAATACACTCCTAAATCGTCATAAACAACAATACAGCTATCGCTATTGATTCCTAATCTTTGAACTTCCTTTTCAAAATGTTCTTTTGAAGGAATTGTATTCGGATAGGTTCCGTTTACATCTAAAAAAACATGCTTTAAATCAAAGAAAACAGCATTTTTTATTTGCTGTTTTTCTTCTTTAACTTCTTTATTTGCTCCAACTTTAGGAATTGTTGCATCTAATATGATTAGATTTTCTGCATTTAAATTCTTATGCAACCAATCAACCGAAACAACTGGATGTTCTGTTTTAAGCATCATCAACTTTTCGTTTTAAATCAGTCATTCTTTTGAATGCTGCATTTTTTTCTAATACTTTACTTTCTAAAAAGTCGATAACTTTTTCTTGTAATTTTACTTTAGAAACTTTGTTTATGTAGGTAATTCCTCCTGGACTCATTACATTTACTTCTACCAACTTACCTCCAATCACATCAATACCAACAAAATACAAACCATCCTTTACTAATTTAGGTCCAATTTTGTCGCAAAGTAATTTTTCTGCTTTAGTCAATTTGTGCTTTTCTACCCTACCTCCTGCTGTAATATTAGAACGATGATCTTTATCTCCTGGAATACGGCGCATTGCTCCGATTGGTAATCCGTTTAATAATAAAATTCGCACATCTCCTTTATCTGCTCCTTCAATATAATCTTGTAAAATCACATAATCTGACGAACCATCACTTTTATTGATATAGAAATCTAACAACGAGTTAATATTTCCCATTGCTGATTTTTCTATCAAAATTACACCAGAACCTCCATAACCATTTAATGGTTTTAAAATCATTTTATCTGATTCAGATTCTTCAATAATATTAATTAAATAGTCTTTGTTTTTAGAAACGTGTGTTACAGGAATTATCTCGTTATTAGGATCTTCAAAAACTGCGGTATATAACTTGTTATTGGCTTCTCGCATTCCTTGAACCGAGTTTATAACAAATACATCATCTTTTACAGAATCTAAAAAATTAAGCATTAACGGATCTAAAGGTGGATTTGCTCTCATAAAAATAGCGTCAAACCCCGCTAAAGGAAGCATTTCTTCTCTTGTATTCGCTTTTTTATAATATGATTTAATACTTGTAGGCACCTTCTCCATTCTGTCAATAATCGTACAAAATGCATTAGTTACACTATTACGTATTGTTAAATTTGAAGGTGTACAAATGGCAACTCCGTGTCCTCTTTTTGCACACTCGTGTATTAATGTTAATGTTGAATCTTTCTCTGGGTCAATTTCTTCCCATGAGTACATTAAAAAACAAATATTCATTTAATTTGATTTTTTATCTTTCTTCTATAATTATTTTATTTTAGGTTGATTTTACGCCTTATTTTACTTCATCGTAATGATCGTCCCAATTCTTCACATGTGGTTTACCTAATTTACCTACCGATTTTGCTACTAATGTAGAAACGGTTGCATCTCCAGTAACATTAATTACGGTTCTACACATATCTAACGGTCTATCTACAGCAAAAATTAACGCTAAACCAATAGCAAATTTATCTGCAGGGAATCCAACAGATTCTAATACAATTACTAACATTACCATACCTGCACCAGGTACTGCTGCAGAACCTATTGATGCTAATAAAGCAGTAAGTATAATTGTTAACTGATCACCAAAACTTAAATCAAAACTTAATGCCTGAGCAATAAATACAGCAGCAACAGCTTGATATAAACTGGTTCCATCCATATTAATAGTTGCTCCTACTGGTAACACAAAACTTGATACTTCTTTATCAACTCCAACATGTTCTTCAACACGTTCCATAGTTACTGGCAGTGTAGCTGCACTTGAACTTGTTGAGAAAGCTAATAATTGCGCTGGACTTATTTGCTTTAAAAACCATAATGGATTTTTCTTAGCAAATACACTTATTAAAATCATATAGAAAGTAACCATTAACAATAGCCCACCTACAACAGTTAAGGCATACTTCAGAAGTGCTAATAATAAATCAGGGTCATTTGAAGAAACCACCACACTTGCTAATAAAGCAAACACTGCATAAGGAGCAGTTAACATAATTAAATCTACCATCTTAAGAACCACTTCATTTAAAGAATCAAAGAACTTTTTTAATGGTTTAGCTTTTTTCTCTCCAACAAGTAACATTGAAATCCCTAAGAAAATAGTAAAAAATATCACTTGCAACATTGCTTTGTTATCACTCATAGCTTGTATAGCATTATCTGGCACCATATCTACTAAAAACTGTAAAGGACCACTTGCCTTTTGCTTACTTGCTTCGGCTATTTTAGATTGTACTCCTCCACTATTAGCATAAGTTTCAGTTAGTTTTGTGATTGTTTCTTCAGATATTCCATTACCAGGTTGTACTATGTTAACCAACATTAAACCAATCGAAATAGCTATTACTGTAGTACCTACATAAATTAAAACTGTACGTAATCCAATATTTTTAAATTTTGAAATATCTTTTAGATCAGAAATTCCTTTTACTAACGATGCTATAATCAATGGTACAGCAATTAACTTTAAAAGTTTAATAAAAATAGTTCCTAAAGGTTTTATCCAATCGTTTACAAAAGAAGAACCTCCTTCAACAAAGGTCATTCCTAGTCCGAATAAAATTCCTAAAATCATTCCAATTAATATCTGCCAGTGTAATGCAAGTTTCTTCATGTAATCTATTTAGTTTTTAAAGGCTGTAAGGTAACAAGAATTATTTAAAAATGTGACTTGAATTATGTATCTTGTGTCTCATTAATTAGAAAACTAAATACTAATCTCATAAATAAAAAAAATGGCAGGAATTTTAGACTTATTAAACAGCGACTTAGGCAAAACTATTATATCAGGAGTAGCAGGCTCAACAGGACAAGATACTAACAAAACAAGTAATGTATTAACCATGGCATTACCTGTTTTAATGAAAGCTATGCAACGTAATGCTTCAACACCTCAAGGTGCAGAAGGATTAATGGGTGCGTTAAACAAACACGATGGTGGAATTTTAGACAACTTAGGAGGTTTATTTAGTGGTGGTGTAAATTCAGATGTTTTACAAGACGGGAGTAAAATTTTAGGACATGTTTTAGGAAATAAACAACAAGGAGTTGAACAAGTTATTGGGCAAAAAGCTGGAATGGACTCAAGCGCAGTTGCAGATATTTTAAAAACTGCAGCACCAATTTTAATGGGAGTTTTAGGTAAACAATCTCGTCAAAACAACGTAAGCAGCTCTGGTGATTTAGGAGGTTTATTAGGCGGATTGCTTGGTGGAAACTCTACTCAAAAAGAACAAAGCTTTTTAGAACAAATCTTAGATGCTGATGGTGATGGAAGTATTGTTGATGACGTAGCTGGAATGGTTTTAGGAAATGCTGGTAAGCAAAAATCTGGTGGGTTATTAGGTGGTTTACTAGGCGGTATCTTCGGAAAAAAATAATTATCATTTCCCATAAAATCTTATAAAGGGCAAACATTTGTTTGCCCTTTATCTTTTAGTTACTTTTGCCGCAGATTTTTATTTTGTATGGAAAAATTAAAACAACGTTGGGGATTAAAAACTAATTGGGATGTAATTGCAGTATTATGTGTATTTGCTATTAACGGAAGTTTTGCTGCTAAAATTGGTGGTCCTATACTCGACTATTTTAACATAACTCCTGAAAACACTTCTACTTGGTTACGAGTTCTTTATAGAATTCTTTTAATTTTTCCTATTTATCAAACCACGTTACCTTTAGTAGGTTGGTTATTTGGTCAATTTAAATTCTTCTGGAATTTTGAAAAGAAGTTTTTAAGTCGCTTAGGTTTAGGTTTTCTTTTTAAAAACTAATTACTAAGACAACTTATTTAGAAATATTCATAATCTTATGAATTGGTATTGGTAAAGCAACTCCTTCTTCTAAAAAGCGTTTGTGAACAGCCTCTTTTAAATCGCATTTAGTTTTAAATTCTTGAAAAGGTTCATTTAACCAAACATAAGCACGCATGTGTATATGATCTGGATGAATATCAATAACCCGAACTTCAACTTGATGAATATCAGCCATTACTTGTTCTGGAGTTCGATAATCAATAACTGTTGGTAATTTAACTGCCTCTTCTTGAATTATTCTTCGAGCTAAATCAATATCTGCTTTAATTCCTAATTTAAAATTATTAAAACTTAAAATATGTGAATCTTCAATAGTATGATTCAACACCGAATCTGTACTAATTACCGAGTTAGGAATAATTAATCGTTTGTTTTCGAAGTTGTTTATAACGGTATGTCGTAAAGTAATATCTTCAACAATTCCTACTCTAGCCTCATCTAGTTTTATGTAATCACCAACACGAAACGGGCGAAAAATAACAATAAATGCTCCAGCTATTAAATTAGATAAAGCCGCTTGCGCAGCAAAACCAATAATTGCAGCAATAATACCAGCTCCTGAAAAAATTAAGGTTGCTTTACTTCTAAAAGCTGGTACCGACATTATAATGTAAATAATACTTAATAATGCAATGATAAAAGTTACCGAATTACGAAAAAACTGAATACTAGTTCTTCCAAAACGATCTTCTTTTTTATGTTTTATTAATTGCCAAATAACTGCTCTTACAATTCTTGAAACCGCCCAAGCAACTAAAGACACTAACAATATGTAACCCAACACTCCAAAAAAAGAGTCTAAATCAAAACGATATGATAAAATTTTATCCACTAAAACAATGCAGTTTGATTTTCGTCGTTGCCATCTTTCTTTTTCTTTATAGCATTAGCTAATGCTTTTTTAGCTTTATCTTCCTTTGTTTCAGAAAATTCTTTTTTTACTTCAGGAACATCTAATAAAATAGTTTCATCTTCAACAATTTCTTCTTCTTCATTCACTTCAATATCCTCTACTTTTTCCTCTTCAGGTTCTTCATACGAAAGTGATTCTAACAGGTTAACTGTTCTAATTTTTTCTGTTGTTAATTGATTTCCTAAGGCTTTAATTCCTTTAACCGATATAAACTCTTCAAAATTTACTTCTATATTCTCTAAACTACGTTTAGAAAATATAACCTCAGCCATTGGTCGATAATCGGTAGCAATGATTTCTAATTTCGATTTTTCATGTTCAGAGATAAAAATTTCTTCTTTATCGGGAGATTCAATTAAAAAACGTTTTACAAAGTAACGTTCTTTATTTCCATCAAAATAAATTGCTGAAATAGGTTTATTTGACTTCCATTTTTCTAAGACAATCATGTCGTCTTCAAAATGCATTGCTAAATCTGGCGTTACCGCTTTAATTTTACCTGATTGGGTAGCAATTAAAATTTTATCTTCCGCTTTAAATTCTCCTAATAACTCTCCTCTTCCATCAACATTTAAACGTTGAACAGCATCATCAAACCAAATTTTACGAGGCTTTAAAGTAGAAACTCCTGCTTCTTTAAACTCAACTTTTTTAATCGTATATTTTGTTACTTGATTCCCGCGAACACTACGACCTTTAATCGCTAAATCGGCAAAATCAATATCCCATTTCAGTTTTTTAATACTTCCTACAGCTCGTAATAAAATAGTGACTACCTCAGCTTCTCCATTCTGATTCGCTGAGAAATACAATACTTTCGACTTCGGATCATCATTTCCTAATAGATATTCTTTATCACGAGTAACCGATGTTACATTAAAGCGTTTCATATACGACGCTCCTTTTGCTCCATCTCGATAAATCATGTTATAAACAGTACGTTTGTCTTTCTTTTTGAAAATTGCTACATGCATAATTCCTTTACCAACGAAGGTTTTAGAATCTACCTTAGTAACAATCATAGAACCGTTATCTCTAAATACAATTACATCATCAATGTCGGCACAATCGGTAACATACTCGTCTTTTTTCAAGGAAGTTCCTATAAATCCTTCTTCTCTGTTTACATAGAGTTTTGAATTACGCATGACTACTTTGGTAGCTACGATATCATCAAAAATTCGGATTTCGGTTTTGCGTTCTTTTCCTTTACCGTATTTTGCTTTTAATTCTTTAAAGTAGTCAATTGCAAACTCGATAAGATTCGCTAAATGATGTTTTTCCTCGGTAATTTTATCTTCTAAACTTTCTATAAATTGTTTTGCCTTATCAATATCGAACTTAGAAATCTTCTTGATTCGAATTTCTGTTAAGCGTACTATATCTTCTTCAGTTACTTCACGTTTTAAATGTTTAATATGTGGTTGTAAACCTTTATCAATCGCTTCAATTACACCTTCCCAAGTTTCAACCTCTTCAATATCGCGATAAATTCTGTTTTCAATAAATATACGTTCTAACGATGCAAAATGCCATTGTTCTTCCAATTCATGTAACTGAATTTCTAATTCACGTTTGAGTAATTCAACCGTAAAATCAGTCGATTTTTTAAGAATCTCGGTTACTCCAATAAAAATAGGTTTGTTGTCTTCAATGATACAACATAAAGGCGAAATTGAATTTTCACAATTGGTAAACGCATACAGTGCGTCAATCGTTTTATCGGGCGACACATTAGGCGGCAAATGCACCAAGATTTCTACCTCAGCAGCGGTATTATCTTCAATACGTTTAATCTTGATTTTACCTTTATCGTTGGCTTTTAAAATACTATCGATTAACGAAGAAGTGGTAGTTCCGAAAGGGATTTCATTAATAACCAACGTCTTTTTATCTAGTGCAGAAATTTTAGCTCGCACTCTAATTTTTCCGCCTCTTTTTCCGTCTTTATAATCGGTTACATCTACAATACCTCCTGTTAAAAAATCGGGAACTATGGTAAAACTTCTTCCTTTTAAATATTTGATGGAAGCATCTATCAACTCATTAAAGTTGTGAGGTAAAATTTTAGTTGACAAACCAACTGCAATTCCTTCTGCCCCTTGTGCTAGTAACAACGGAAATTTTACTGGTAAATTTACAGGCTCCTTTTTACGACCATCATACGATGCTTGCCATTCGGTAGTTTTAGGGTTGAAAACAACATCTAACGCGAACTTAGACAAACGTGCTTCGATATAACGTGAGGCTGCTGCACGATCGCCCGTTAAGATATTACCCCAGTTACCTTGCATATCAATCAGTAATTCTTTTTGTCCCATTTGCACCATAGCATCCGCAATAGATGCATCTCCGTGTGGGTGATACTGCATGGTATGACCAACAATATTCGCTACTTTATTGTAACGACCATCGTCTAAGTCTTTCATCGAATGCATAATACGACGTTGCACAGGTTTAAATCCGTCTTCAATCGAGGGTACTGCACGTTCTAAAATTACATACGAAGCATAATCTAAAAACCATTCTTTGTACATTCCCGTAACCTTGGTTATGGTTTCGGTTGCCTCTTGGTTATTCTCGTTTGTTAATTCTTCGTCGTGTTCGTTTTTTTCTTCACTCATTGATTACTGTTTAATCGTTTAAGAGTTAATTTGATTGATTGTTTAAGTCTATTTCTGATTTTGCTATTGCTTCTCTAAATTCTAAATAATTAGAATACCATCTATCTACAACAAATATCCCTCTATATTTATCCTTAATATTTGCATAAATTCTAATTTCTGATGGTTTAGATAATTTTTCGAATTTCACTCTAAATCGATAAACTTTACTATATACATCATCAGATAAATATTGCACTAGTTTTAATGATTTAATCTCTCCATTTTTTTTCTTAATAGAGTCACACTCTAAAAACATTTCTGAAACCCAATCTTTTCTAAATGAACGATATTCTGTATTACTTTCAGTAATTTCAGGCAATAGATTTCTTTCACATTTATAGTATGAGTTAAAAGCAAAGCCCTCCAATTCTTTTTGGCGATTTATTGAAACTTTATCTAAACTTTGAATAAATAGAGTAGGCATTTTATTATTCCTATCATATTCTTCTTGCCAGTAAACTTTTCCTTTAAAACCATAGTATTTATCTCTAAAACTATAAAATGTTCTCAATTCTTGAGGAGTATCAGCTTTTACTCTAAAAACCTTGTATCTAAAAATTAAATTTTTGTTTTTAGACTTTAAAATTTGCTCTAATTTAATCTTTTCGATTCTTCCAAATCTCTCATTATACCAATTACAGTTTTTACTCAAAGAAGATAAAGAATACCATTTTAACATTTGCTCTTCTGCTGTATCTGCATCTAATCTTTGATATTTACCGTTATTACATACTTCAGCATTATTTATTGTAAAATTATAAACCTTATCTCTCAACTCTTTACTAATACTTAAAGTATCAATTAGTGAGAACTGACCAAAAGAATTTATTGACAATAACACAATTAACAGTAAAAAAAACTTTTTCATATATTTTGTTTTATACTTCTTCTTCAACTAAATCTTGTTCTACTTTTAGGTTATTAATGATAAACTTCTGCCTATCAGGAGTGTTTTTACCCATATAGAATTCTAGCATTTGCTCTATTGACATTTCTTTATCTAACATCACTGGGTCTAAGCGAATATCATCACCAATAAAATGAACAAATTCGTTAGGAGAAATCTCACCCAATCCTTTAAATCGAGTTATCTCTGGCTTTCCTTTTAACTTATTAATAGCAATTTGCTTTTCTTCTTCTGAATAACAATAAAAGGTTTCTTTTTTATTTCGAACCCTAAACAACGGAGTTTCTAAAATGTATAAATGCCCTTCTTTAATTACCTCTGGAAAAAACTGTAAAAAGAACGTGATTAATAACAAGCGAATATGCATACCATCTACATCGGCATCGGTTGCAATTACAATGTTATTGTAGCGTAAGTCTTCTAATCCGTCTTCTATATTTAACGCTGCTTGCAACAGGTTAAATTCCTCGTTTTCATACACGATTTTTTTAGACAATCCGTACGAATTTAACGGTTTCCCTTTTAAACTAAATACCGCTTGGGTGTTTACGTTACGCGATTTAGTAATCGACCCACTAGCCGAATCTCCCTCAGTAATGAAAAGTGTGGTATCTAAATATCCATCTTTTTTAGTATCTCCAAAATGAATACGACAATCACGCAGCTTTTTATTGTGCAAACTTGCCTTTTTAGCACGTTCACGAGCTAATTTTCGAATACCTGATAACTCTTTTCGTTCTTTTTCTGCTTGAATTATCTTCTTTTGAAGTTTATCAGCAATCTCTGTATTTTTATGTAAAAAGTTATCTAATTGTGTTTTTACAAAGTCGTTTATATAGGTACGAACGGTTGGTAAATCACCTCCCATATCGGTAGAACCTAATTTGGTTTTAGTTTGACTTTCAAAAACAGGTTCCATCACTTTGATAGAAATCGCAGCAATTATCGATTTACGAACATCTGAAGCATCAAAATTCTTCCCGTAAAACTCTCTTACCGTTTTTACAACTGCTTCTCTAAAAGCATTTAAATGTGTACCTCCTTGTGTGGTATTTTGACCGTTTACAAACGAATGATATTCTTCTGAATACTGCGTTTTGCTGTGTGTCATCGCAATTTCAATATCATCACCTCGTAAATGAATTATTGGATACAACATATCATCTAGATTGTTGTTGTCTTCCAATAAATCTTTTAATCCATTTTCAGAATAAAACTTTTCACCATTAAAAACGATGGTTAACCCAGGATTTAGGTACACATAGTTTTTTAATAATTTACTAATGTATTCTGGTCGGTACTTATAATTTTTAAAGATGGTTTCATCAGCAATAAAGGTAACCTTAGTTCCTCTTCTTCTCGATGTTTCATCAAGTATTTCTTGGTTGGTTAAGTTTCCTTTTTCAAATTCAGCTGAAGCCGATTTACCATCACGTGTAGATTCTACCCTAAAATAGGTGGATAAAGCATTTACTGCTTTGGTACCAACTCCGTTTAATCCAACCGATTTTTTAAAGGCTTTAGAGTCGTATTTACCTCCCGTGTTCATTTTAGAAACTACGTCGACTACTTTTCCTAACGGAATACCACGACCATAATCGCGCACAATAACTTTATTTCCTTGTACAGAAACCTCAATGGTTTTACCACCTCCCATTACAAATTCGTCAATAGAGTTATCTAAAACCTCTTTAACTAAAATGTAAATTCCATCATCAGGAGAAGATCCATCACCTAGTTTACCAATATACATACCAGGTCGCATACGGATATGTTCTTTCCAATCGAGCGAGCGTATATTGTCTTCGGTATATTGTGTTTCTTGCGTCATAAAAAATCGTGTGAATTTGAAGTGCTTGCTAAAATAACATTTACCGCTAAAAAACAAAAAACTCTGTTAATATAGTTATTAACAGAGTTGATAATTTTATTGAGATTGTTTTTGAAACACTATATACAAAAACCTATCTTCTACTATAATTTGGTGCTTCTTTAGTAATTGCAACGTCATGCGGATGGCTTTCGTTAATTCCACTTGCAGTAATACGAACAAACTTACCCGTTTCTTTTAAGGTTTCAATATCTTTTGCACCACAGTATCCCATTCCTGCACGTAACCCACCTACAAACTGATGAATACTTTCAACTAACTCTCCTTTGTAAGGTACACGTCCTACAATTCCTTCTGGAACTAATTTCTTGATATCATCTTCTAAATCTTGGAAATAACGATCTTTAGATCCTTGTTTCATCGCTTCAACTGATCCCATTCCGCGGTATGACTTGAATTTTCTTCCTTCGTAAATAATTGTTTCTCCTGGTGATTCTTTAGTTCCTGCTAATAACGAACCTAACATCACACAATCAGCTCCTGCTGCAATAGCTTTAGGAATATCACCAGTATAACGAATTCCACCGTCTGCAATTACTGGAACACCTGTCCCTTTAATAGCAGCAGCCACTTCTAACACAGCAGAAAATTGTGGGAACCCAACACCAGCAACCACACGAGTTGTACAAATAGAACCAGGTCCTATTCCTACTTTTACCGCATCGGCTCCTGCTTCAACTAAATATTTAGCAGCTTCAGGTGTCGCAATATTACCAACCACAACATCTAACTGAGGAAACTTCTTTTTAACTTCTTTTAAAACAGCAACTACTCCTCTTGTATGTCCATGAGCTGTATCGATAATCACTGCATCAACACCTGCTTTCACTAAAGCTTCTGCTCTATCAACTGCGTCTCCTGTAACACCTAATGCAGCAGCCACACGTAAACGTCCGTAAGCATCTTTATTAGCTATAGGCTTTTGTGTAAGCTTGGTAATATCTCTAAAAGTGATTAATCCTACTAATTTATCGTCGTCATTAACAACTGGTAATTTTTCAATTTTATTTTCTTGTAAAATTACTTCGGCATCTTGTAATGAAGTACCTTCTGCTGCAGTTATTAAGTTTTCTGAAGTCATTACTTCTACAATCGGACGCTCGTTGTTTTTCTCGAAACGTAAATCACGATTGGTAACTATACCAACTAACTTCCCTCCTGCATCAACAATAGGAATTCCACCAATTTTATGCTCACGCATTGCTTGTTTTGCATCCAACACAATTGCATCTAACGATAAAGTTACCGGATCTATAATCATACCGCTTTCTGCACGTTTTACTTTACGAACCTCAAGAGCTTGTTGCTCAATTGTCATGTTTTTATGCAAAACACCGATACCTCCTTCACGAGCAATAGCAATTGCCATAGATGATTCGGTTACTGTATCCATAGCAGCAGATACAATAGGTACATTAATCGTTATATTTTTTGTGAATTTTGTTTGGATTGAAACTTCTCTTGGAAGTACTTCTGAGTAAGCTGGAACTAATAATACATCGTCGTATGTTAATCCTTCTCCTACAAATTTAGATGAATGAGCTTGCATGTGCAATCAATTTAGTGTGTTGTTAATTAATTGCATGCAAATATACTATAAATAAACTAACTTTTACAGTTAAATTTACGTTAGCTTTTTTGAGGAGTTAATATTGATTTTAGAATAAAAAATACAGAAACTATATAAGTTACTGTCATTAATATTCCAGAAAGCATCACAATATATTTCATCCAAGTGATGCCTAACCACATGAAATAAATACCACCAAACGTACAAATTACAGATATAAAAGGTTCAATCATTAAAAATAACTTAAGCTTCATATGCACGCTTGTGGTTGCTAAAATAAGTGCTACTAAAAAGAAAATTACCGATAGTGATAAAATATGATTGTGAACTAATGTTTTAATTTCACCTGATGATTTTTTAAACATCATTTTGGTAGCTTCTTCATCATTTTCATTTCCTAAATAACGCTCTTCTATTCCTCTTGGATTGGAACTTGTTGTATCATTTACAAATGATATTCCACCAAAGAAACCAATACTTAAAACTGAAACAAAAACTAAAATTAATAATTTTAATTCTTTAGGAAACTGATGAATAACTCCGTGAATTTGCATTTATAACACTTTGTTTTGGTGAAGAATGGCTAAATTTTGTAAAAAAGTATTTACCGCTATTGTCATTGAAGAAGCTGAGATGGTCGCTCCTGAGATTGCCATTATATCTTTTTCATATTGCAACTTATCTGAAGATGTTTTACCTATAAACTGCTTTAACCAACGTTTACTACCTATTTCTCCTCCATAATCTTCACGGTAGATTAACACTTTGGTTTTAGCAACTATTAAATCTTTATCAAGCAAAATTAAATAATCAAATTCATCTGTTTTGCTAGGAGCTTTATCAACAAAAGCATACCCTAACAACTCATTATTTGCAATAATTTTAAAAAGCTTATCTTTTTCTATTTTTCTTACAAGTGATTTATTAACTTCTTCTGAAATTAACACTTCAACCAAATTGAAACCTTCTACTTCAAAGGTTTTATTAATTTCTTTAGTTACTTTTTTTTGTATGTTTTTAGGTATTACAAACGATAACATACTAAAAGATAGTAGAAAAATTAAGCAAGAAAAAAATAATTGTTTCTTCATGTTGCAAAAATATTAGAATTAGTCTAAATAAAAAAACAAAAATCGAACCAAATTATAAAAACTTGATTCGATTTTTAGTTTTACAAACTTATTTTTTATACTAGAACCAAACTCCGAAACCTAAGTTTAATTGTTTAGTTGTTGTACTTCCTTCTACCGCATTGTTTTTGAATTGATAATCTGCTTTAAATGCAGCACCAGGAGCTACTTTATAGGTTAAACCAAAGGTCCATTCATTACGGTCATAAGCTAAGTTTTTAACTGTTCCTTCAGCTACAGAAGCATGAGTATCATAATCTTCATAACGAGCAAATGCAAATAATTGTTGCTTGTTAGCTTGTGGTAATACGTTATACGCTGCTTCTAAATACCAACCTTGTAAAGCACTACCTAAGTTAGAAGAATATAACTCATTATACTCTTTTACATCAGAAATACTAGCGTGAATAAATTGACCACGAGCTGTAAATCCTCTATATGCATAACGAGCATCTAAACCAACCATAGCAATTCCTACATCAGCACCTTCCATGTCTTCGATAGCATTGTCTGATTGTGTTCTTCCGAAGTAACCAGATAACCCTAAACGTAAACCTGGTAATCCGTAGTAATCTAATTTACCCGAGAAATTGATATTGTTCATCATAGACTCTGCTCCTTTTTGACGTCCACCACGTAAACCGTCTTTACCTCCTAACTTAGCAGTAAATCTATCAGCTACGTCTGCGGCACCTCCGTCATAAGTTCCTGAGTTAAATCCGTTAAACATATACGCTTGATAACGTAACGATGCAGCATCCCATTTACCAGAAACTCCTAAACCTAATTCTCTCCAAGTAGATGGAATGATTGATTTATCCATACTTGGTCTTTCTACTCCGTTAAAAGTTGTAGGTTCGTGGTATTCGTTTACAATACCCATTGGCACTAACATTAAACCTGCTCTTAAGTTTACATTGTCAGCTACTGTATACTGTAAGAAAGCTTGTTCTACATATACTTCTTTTACATGTTCAAATTCAATTTCTGTAACAAATTGTGTACGCTCGTTGAATTTATAACCAAAAAGCATTACTAATCTGTGAACATCTAATTTAGCGTTTTCTCCAGTAGCTCTGTTATAGTGTGCTTCTGCATAACCCCCAACAGTTAAACCTTGTTGGTTAAGGTTTGAAGATAAAATACGCTGTGCAGCATTTTGCTGATTTTGTGGGTTAGTTGGTATACTATCTTTTGGAGCTGTTTGCGCTGACGCAAATAATGATACTCCTGCTAATAAACCGAAAAATACTTTTTTCATTTTATTTAGATTAATTTTAAATTACTTTTGTTTTACGACTGCAAAAGTAGCAGAGTAAATCAATCTAACAAAACTTATTAAGACTTATTTTAAATAAAAATTAACTATTTTTAACAATCAGTTTATTTACAATGTTTTAACTATTTATTTTGCTTTAACAAATTAACTACAGCTTTACGAATATCGTAAGCTACTTCATCTTCTTTTGGCTTGTAAATAGATAAAACATCTTTATTTTTATCTGATAACATAGGAATATCAAGTCCTCGTAGTAAATAATCTGAAAAAGCCACAGAATATATTTTATCTTCCAAAATAGATTTATCTTGAACCAACCATTCATTATCAAAGTACTCAACATCAAAACTTTGTAAGTAAGCACCAGTTCCTGCAGCATTTTTACCAAAATCTAATACTTCTTTTAACAAACTTCCTTTAATATCAACTCTTAAAATTCCGCCTCCATAAGGCAATACTCTAAAAATATCAACTGCATTAATATCTCCTGTTAAAACATCATCAATTCTGACAGAACCTCCATTAACCAAGGCACAATCAACTTTGTTTTCATAAGCTAAGCTCATAGACTCAGCTATGATTTTACCCATATTGGTTTGTTTGCTTCTTATCGTGCTTTCTCGAGCATCTAAAGGCTCAGAAGTTGTATAAATTACTTCGTAAGGATTTGGTACAACATCTTGTATTTTATTTTTCAGTACAACCTGCCATTTATTTACAACCTCCTCTACTCTTATATCAGAAGCTATCGAGTCATTTATTTCTTTTAATTCTGATTTAAACTTCACTTGTTTGGTAGTAGGATCAAACTCAAATCTATGAATATAGGCAGTTTTAGCATTGGCATCAGCTTTAGCAATGATAACATTATCAACCTTATCATAACTATTAGTATGCTCGTGCCCCCCCATTATTAACGGAATGTTTGGTAGTAATTTTGCAATTTCTTTGTCTTGCGCTAATGAAGCATGGGTTAACCCTAAAACAACATCTACTTTATCTTTAATTTCGTTGTGTGCTCTTTTAATTTCTTCAAACATATCTCCATAATGCACATAACTTCTAGGATTTGAAGGAAGACAAACACTGATAAACCCTACTTTTAGCTTTGTTCCATCAGGATTTACAAATTCTTTAATATAAGAATCTTGCATATGTTTTTTCTCACCATCAACCATTTTATAAAAGTGCGTTTGCTCACCATTATTGTTATGCAATACATTAGCTGAAATCCACTCAAAAGTACTTTCGTTAAAACGTTCTTGTAAATGAGTATAACTCAAATCGAACTCATGATTTCCAAAAGCTACCACATCAAAATTCATAGCATTCATAACTTCAACCATTTGCTTTCCTCTAACACGATCTCCGTTATACTTCATTGTTCCTAATAACGATGGTGATAAGAAATCTCCTGCTAAAACCAGCATAGTATTTTCATTCTCTTTTAAAACTTCTTGATGAACAGTTTCTACACGAGCCATTCCTCCAAACTTTCCTCCTTGTATGGGAGCTATCTCATAAACATCATTTAATTGAATAATATTGAAGTATGCTTTTTTAGAATCTTTTACGAACGTATATGGATTATCAGAGACTGTGTTCTCTATTTTTTGAGTTACACAATTGATTAAAAATAAGCTTATAAAAAGTAAGTGTAGCGTTTTAATTTTTTCCATTTGATTTTTGCTTTAACAGAAACCAAATTTACAAATTCTAATGTAGATACTGACGAGTATTTCTTCTTATCATTTTACGATATTCTACAAGCTCTGGAAATTCGTAAAAGAAATTAATTTTTTTATGAGCGATGGTTCTAGGCTTTCTAATTTTTGGTCTTAAAACAAAGGCTGTCCAACTCTCAACAATATCTTCTTCGGGGCTTTCAGCTGCATAATCGGTTAAGAACTCAGTTTTGTTGTTCAGATATAAATCATATAATTTTTCTACACAATTTGCTTCTGTATAACAATATTTTCGCTGAATAACATCCCAACTATTTAACAAAGAACCTTTCCAAAATAGATTAACAAACTTATTAATGTAACTATTTTTGTACGCTTCTCCTTCTAGTGTTAGGTACAACTCACCTTCATCTTGTTTAAACTTGTTGGTAGGTCTAATTTGAGTTCTATTCAAAGTTAATAAATGTCCGAACTCATGTACCAAAGTATATACAGATTCGTGTAGTCTTCTTTTGTCTTGACTGTTAAAGTTTACATCTTTAATATCAATTTCCAACTGCCATTGATCATTTTTAGGGCTAAGAGCAACCAAAGCGCCTGTTTTTTCATCAAGACCATCGGTCATTAATACAATTCTCTTGATGTATTTTCTTGTAAGCTCTTCAGGAAATATTCGATTAAATTCTTCCCAATAATAAACAGCTAGTTGATCGTTATTAGATTGAGTTTTTACTACTCTTCCATTTCTTATATCCCATGTTCCTACTTTCTCACTATTTCTTGATTGTGAAAAGGCTGAAAAAAAGAAAAAAAGAAAAATAATACTTAACCTCATATTTATAAAAAAACTTCGAGTGCTTTGTTATAAGCACTTTCAAAACTCATTGGTTTAACATTTGTATCAACTTTATTTGCTGTAAAGTATGATAACATTTTTTCGGTAGGCATATTGCCTGTTAACTCGTCTTTTGCCATAGGGCAACCGCCATAACCTTTAATAGCTCCATCAAAACGTCGACAACCTGCTTTAAATGCGCTGTCTATTTTTTCATGCCATTTGGTCGGAGTTGTATGAAGATGTGCTCCAAATTCAATATTAGGATAACCTGGTATTAAATTTGAAAATAAATAATCAATATCTTCGGGAGTTGAACTTCCTATTGTATCTGATAAAGATAATATTTTAACTCCTAATTTAGAAAGTTTTTCAGTCCATTCTCCAACTATTTCAACACTCCATGGATCTCCATATGGATTTCCAAACCCCATCGACAAGTATGCAACCACTTCTTTATTTGCTCTGTTGGCTATTGTTAAAACCTCTTTTAAGGTATCAATAGATTGTTCTATCGTTTTATGCGTATTACGCATTTGAAAGTTTTCTGAAATTGAAAAAGGATATCCTAAATAGTCAATTTCTTCAAACTGTGATGCATCATTTGCTCCTCTAACATTAGCTACTATAGCTAATAATTTACTGGTAGTAGATGATAAATCTAATTTTGCTAAAACCTCAGCAGTATCTCTCATTTGAGGAATTGCTTTTGGTGATACAAAACTTCCAAAATCTATTGTATCAAATCCAACTTTTAACAGTGAATTGATGTATTTAACCTTAGCCTCAGTAGGAATAAAGTGGCTTTTAATTCCTTGCATTGCATCCCTTGGGCATTCAATAATTTTAACACTGTCAACCATTGTGCCAAATATACATATTTTGATTCATTTTTATAATTACTTGAGCTTCTCTAAAAAAGAGCTCACTACTAAATTTTAACTAACTGTTTTTCAAAACAATAAAAAAACACGAAACAATTAACTTAATATTAATTCATAAAAATTTATTTTTATTGAAATAAACTGTCACAATTTAAAAGTTAGATTGTCTCTAGTATAGAATGATTTCATTGGAGTCGCAACAAACACATATTAACCAACTAATCGAACGCTGTAAAAAAAACGATAGCACTGCACAAATGCAAGTGTATAAGTGCTATTATAAAGCGATGTATAATACTTCTTATCGTATTTTAAAAGATGAGTTCGAAGCAGAAGATTTAATTCAAGAGGCTTTTTTAACAGCTTTTACAAAATTAAATTCTTTTAAGGGTGAAGTTACTTTTGGTGCGTGGTTAAAACGAATTGTAATTAATAAAAGTTTAACCCAGCTAAAAAAAGTTTCGAGATATGATGAAGTAAAAATGGATGTGATTCCGAACTATGAAGCAGAAGAAGTTGAGATAGATTATAGTTCATTAGAAGTACAACGAGTTTTAAATTATTTACAAGGTTTAAAAGACAATTACAGAATTGTACTCACATTGCACTTAATTGAAGGCTATGATTATGAAGAAATTGCCCAGATATTAAATTACACAAATGAAAATGTGCGCACAACAATATCGAGAGCAAAAAAGAAGTTAAAACAAGTATTGCTTGCCAGTACTAATAAAACACAAGTATATGGAGGATAAACTACATCAGTTTTTTAAAGACAATGATTTTGATGTTTTTGAGCCTCATCAAGGGCATTTAAATCGCTTTCAACGCAAGTTAGAAAATCCGAAAAAAAGTAAAAATCCATCTTTTTTCTGGATGAGCATTGCAGCATCTGTAGTATTAGTTTTAGGTTTTTATTTAGGTAGCTATCAACAGCAACAAACCTATGGTTTAGCTGATGTTTCGCCTAAAATGGCTGAAGCTCAAAACTTTTTTGTTACAACTATTAATCAAGAATTAAAAGAAGTTGAACAATTTAGAAACTTAGAAACTGAAACTATTATTGAAGATTCGCTTAACGAAATTGAAGAATTAGAAGATCAATATAAATCGCTTGAAAAAGACTTAGCAAAAAGAGAAAACAAGCATCAAATTGTTCGTGAAATGATACAAAACTATCAGCAACGATTAGATGTTTTAGAAAAACTCCTTATTCATTTAGAACAACAACAAAATCCAGCAAAATTAGAATTATTAGACGATGAAATTATATAAACTACTTTTCTTATTCTTACTTATTCCAACTATTATCGTTGCCAACGATAAAAAGCACGAAAAAAGTAAAACGATTAGCAAAACCTTTACTGTTAATAAAAACGCAACGTTGTATATCAACAATAAATACGGAAATGTTAATGTAGCTACGTGGAATGAAAATCGTATCGAAATCAACGTGAAAATAACCGTTAAAGGTGACGATTTATCTAATGTAGAAAATAAATTAAACGATATAGATGTGCAGTTTGAAGCGACATCTAGCTTAGTGGAAGCTCGTACAATTATTGAAAAATCAAAATCGTCTTGGTCTTGGTGGGGTAAAAACAACACCAATTACAAGATTAATTATTTGGTAAAAATGCCAATTACCAATAATGCTGATTTACACAATAAATATGGAAATATTGAACTTGATAAATTAGAAGGAAAATCGAATATTGATTGTGATTATGGTAAAATTCAAATAGATCAATTATTAAACGATTCTAACAATATTAACATTGATTACTGTGGAACTTCTGAAATAAACTTCATCAAATCTGGTAATGTTAATGCTGATTATTCAAAATTAACCATTAACAAAGCAAACGATTTAAAAGTAAATGCTGATTATACTTCAGTAAAAATCGAATCGGTTAACGATATAGATTTTAATAGTGACTACGGAAGTATTTCTGTTGGAGAAATTTCAAATATTACAGGGAATTCGGATTACGCTAGCATAAAAATTGGAACTTTAAAAAAGAACCTAAAAATAAACACTGATTATGGCGGAATCAGAGTTCAAAATATCGCTAAAGGTTTTGAAAACATTACTATTGATGGTAGTTATGCAGGAATTAAGTTAGGTACTAGTAGTAATAACAGTTTCAACTTTTCTATCGATTTAGGTTATGCAGGATTCGGATATCCAGAAGAACACGTTGAGTTACAGAAAAGCATTAAAAACACCACTAAAAAACATTACGAAGGTACTTTTGGTAAAGGAAATAGCAATTCTACTATCAATATTAAATCAAAGTATGGTGGAGTTTCTTTAAAGCTAAACGACTAAGAACTCTTTTTAATCATAGAGTAACAAATTAAGTAACGAGCAACATAATACGTAATCGTATAAATAATTACATAATACAATTTGTAATCAATGTACTTATTATAAGCTATTAAAAAATCAGATGTAATTATTAAAAATATACCAAGAAAGAAAAATAAGTTTTCCTTACTCATTTTATTTAAAAAATTAAAGAAAGCCATACCTACAATGGTTGCATTTAAAAAACAAATAGCAAAAATTGAATAGGAAAGTTCTTTTAAGTAAGGTCTAAGTAAATAAGACATTATAACAAATAAAATTAACCCCGGAATTAGATACGTTAATAATGTTTTAAACTTTGTTTTATACATATCTCTTCTAGCAAGAATTAGGTATAAAACTCTGTTTAATAAGAGCAATAAAACACCAGCTTTTAAAAAATCCTCATCAAAAATTAAAAGAGCATCAGAAACAATTGAGCTCATTAAAATAAGTATATAGAAATAATTAATTTTTTGAGAAGAATTTAAATACAAAAACGACAAAAACAGTAACGATACTATTTTTAATATAAGCTCATTAATAGACTTATCTACATCAATAAAAAATAAAGATGTAATACACGCTATAGCATAAGCGATACTAAACACTTTAAAACTGAGAGACTTCATACTAACGTTAAATATAATAAAAAATGAAAAAACAATTTATTACAACCTTATTAATTCTTCTAACAATAAGTGCAAACTCACAAAGTTGGTGGAATTCAAAAAAAGTTAGAGGAAACGGAAATGTAACTACCGAAACCAGAACTGTTCAATCTTTTGATAAAGTTAGTGTAGGAGGTTCTTTCGATGTTAACCTAGTTAGCGGAACCGAAGGTAAAATTACTATTGAAGGTGAAGAAAACATCTTAAAATATATAGAAACAGAAGTTAAAAAAGGAAAACTTAAAATTAAGTTTAAAGACAACATTAACATTCGCACAACAAAAAGACTGACAGTTACTGTACCTTTCGAACACATTAATGCTGTCTCTTTAGGCGGATCGGGAAATGTAACTGTTAGTAAGCATCTTAAAGCAGATGAAATTGGTTTTGCTTTAGGAGGTTCAGGTAATATTTCTGCTAGTGTAGATGCAAATACAGTTAAAGCAGCTATCGGCGGATCTGGAAACATTAAATTAAAAGGAACTGCTGATACCTTAAAATGTTCAATTGCAGGATCTGGAAGTGTAAAAGCTTACGATTTAAATACCAGCTCGGTAAAAGCTAGTATTGCGGGTTCTGGAGATGTACAGACTTCAGTTAAAGATCAAATAAAAGCAAGTGTCGTAGGTTCCGGTAGTGTATACTACAAAGGAAATCCTAAGCATATTGATAGTAATTCGGTAGGTTCAGGAGATGTGGTAGATAGAAACTAACACTTTAACTAACTACAATAAAAAATCCGCAGTTTTCACTGCGGATTTTTTTATTACTTAACATCAACTTCTTATTGTAAAGAAGCTAAACTTGCTTTAATTGTTTCAATTTTTGCTAAAGTATCTGATTCTTTCTTACGTTCTAATGTAATTACTTGTTCTGGTGCATTGCTTACAAAACGTTCGTTAGACAACTTCTTTTGAATTCCAGTTAAGAAACCTTCAGCACGCTTTAACTCTGCATTTAGCTTTGTGATTTCCGCTTCAACATCAATCGTATCTAATGAAATAGGAACAAAATATTCATTTGATTTTACACGGAATGAAGCAGCTCCTTCAACTTTATCTGAAACATAAGAAACTTCAGAAGCATTAGTTAATTTCTGAATTACAGCATCAAACTCTTTTGTAAAGTTTTCACTATTTACTACTGACAATTCAATAGCATCTTTAAAAGAAATGTTTTTATCTTTTCTGATGGTTCTAATTCCAGAAACCACATCTGTCATAAACTCAAAATTAGCAATCAGCTCTTCATTCACCTCTCCTATTGCAGGATATTTAGCGATAATTAATGCGTTTTCTGGAGTTCTTTCAGTAATATGTTGCCAAATTTCTTCTGTTAAGAAAGGCATAAACGGATGCAATACTTTTAAGTTATTCTCTAATATTCCAATAACAGCTTTGTAGGTGATTGCATCAATTGGTTGTTGATATCCTGGTTTTACAATTTCTAATAACCATGATGAAAAATCATCAGTAATTAACTTGTAAATAGCCATTAACGCATCTGATAAGCGGTACTTACTAAAGTGATCGTCAATCTCAAGTAACACTTTATTAAATTTAGCTGCGTACCAAGCTAATCCTATTTTAGCAGTTTCTGGTTGTGCTAAATTTTCATCAATCTCCCATCCTTTAATCAAACGGAAGGTATTCCAAATTTTATTTGCAAATCCTTTTCCTTGCTGACATAAATCTTCGTCAAATAATAAATCGTTACCAGCAGCAGAACTTAATAATAAACCTACACGAACTCCGTCAGCACCAAAATCTTCAATCAATTTCAACGCATCTGGTGAGTTCCCTAATGATTTACTCATTTTTCTACGTTGCTTATCACGCACCAATCCTGTTAAATAAACATTTTCAAACGGACGCTCATCTTTATATTCATATCCTGCAATAATCATACGAGCTACCCAGAAGAATAAGATATCTGGACCTGTTACTAAATCGTTGGTTGGATAATAATATTTGATTTCTTCATTCTCAGGATTACGTATTCCGTCGAAAACTGACATTGGCCATAACCAAGAAGAGAACCAAGTATCTAACGCATCTGGATCTTGCTTTAAGTCAGAAGCTGACAATGAAGGATTCCCTGTTTTTTCTTGCGCTAATTTTAATGCATCATCAATAGTCTCAGCAACAACGAAATCTTCTTTTCCGTCTCCATAGTAAAAAGCAGGAATTTGCTGTCCCCACCATAGCTGACGAGAAATATTCCAATCACGGATGTTTTCCATCCAGTGACGATATGTGTTTTCGAATTTTCTTGGAAATAACTTTACCTCTCTATCTTCACCTAAAACAGCTTCGATAGCTGGTTTTACCAATTCTTCCATTTTTAAGAACCATTGATCTGATAATCTTGGTTCTATTACCGCTTTCGTTCTTTCTGAAGTCCCAACTTTATTCGTATGAACTTCTGTTTTTACTAAAAATCCTTTTTCTTCTAACTCTTTGGTAATTTCCTTACGAACAACAAAACGATCCTTTCCTTCGTAGTGTAATCCGAATGAATTTAAACTAGCATCTTCATTAAAAATATCAATTACTTCCAACTTATGCTTGTCGCCTAAAACTTTATCGTTTTCATCATGTGCAGGTGTTACTTTTAAACATCCTGTACCAAATTCAACATCTACATATTCGTCTTCAATAATTGGAATTTCACGATTGCATAAAGGTACAATCGCCTTTTTTCCTTTTAAATGCGTAAAACGCTCATCATTTGGATTGATACAAATAGCAGTATCACCTAAAATAGTTTCAGGACGTGTCGTTGCTATGGTAACCTTTTCATCATAACCTACAATATCGTACTGTAAATAGTATAAATTTCCTTGACGCTCTTCGTAGATTACTTCTTCATCAGAAAGCGTTGTTTTTGCTTCAGGATCCCAATTTACCATACGATATCCACGGTAAATTAGTCCTTTATTATACAAATCAACAAACACTTTAATTACAGACTCTGACAAGGCAGGGTCCATTGTAAAAGCTGTACGTTCCCAGTCACAAGAAGCTCCTAACTTTTTTAATTGATCAAGAATAATTCCTCCATACTCATGTTTCCACTCCCAAGCATGTTTTAAGAATTCTTCACGAGTTAAATCGTTTTTATCGATTCCTTGTTCTTTTAACTTCGCTACTACCTTTGCTTCGGTTGCAATTGAAGCATGATCGGTACCAGGAACCCAACAAGCATTTTTCCCTTGTAAACGAGCTCGACGTATTAATACATCTTGAATTGTGTTGTTTAACATATGTCCCATATGTAAAACTCCAGTAACGTTTGGTGGTGGAATTACAATTGTGTACGGTTCACGATCATCTACTTCTGAATGAAAATAATTGTGTTGCATCCAGTATTCGTACCACTTTCCTTCTACTTCTTTAGAGTTATATTTTGATGGAATATTCATATATTAAGTATATCTTTTATGGCTAAATTTTAACATTATTTAACCTTTGGCATTGTTTTTGAAATTCAATAGGCAAAAATACAACTATCTACGAGGTACAGAAAATTAGAAGTTGGTTTTTTTAAAACTTAAATAAATAATACTAAATTTGTAACGGTTAATACCCTAAAATTAATTTTAACATTATGAAAACAATTTTATCATTTGTTGCTGTTTTCTTTATTACGCTAACAGTAAGTGCTCAAGAATTTAAATTTGAATCTGAAACTATTGACTATGGAAAAGTAGCTCTTGGGTCTGATGGAAAACGTGTATTTGAATTTACTAATGTAGGTGAAGCTCCTATTATCATAAAAAACATCACGTCTCCTTGTGGATGTACAGTTCCTACAAAACCTGAAAAACCAATTATGCCAGGTGAAAAAGGACAAATTGAAGTTTCTTATGACACGAAAAAACCAGGAGGTTTTTCAAAAACTTTAACTATTATTTCTAACGCTAAAAACGAAAGAAAAAGAATTAAAATTAAAGGTTTTGTTGCTAAAGATGCTACCCCAACAAAAGAAAAAAGCATGGTAAGTGACAGTGAATAATAAGTATTCATTTCTCAATATAAAAAAAGCTCAACTTAAAGTTGAGCTTTTTTTATATTCTTTGTTCTAACTTAAATTCATATTTTAATCTTATTCCGTTTCTCTCAACTTCAATTTTAATCTTTCTATTGGGCTTTGTATGAAACATCTCTATTATTTCATTCAAATGATATTCATGCGCAGCTCTACCATTTACCTTTTTAATAATATCTCCAATCATTAATCCTGATTTAAAAGCTGGAGAATTCTCTACTATTTTATCAATTTTATATTTAGGTTTAAAACGGTAAAAAAAACTATTTATGAATGATATTGTTTTACTATTTGTTGTATTACTACTACTATTATAACTATCAGTAAATCTTGTTATTGCCTTTTCTTTTATCAGTTCTTGACCATCATAAACAATATGAAGCCCACTCATATTATAGTAAAATCCTTTATTTAAGGATGCGTTTTTCTTTAAAACTAGTTGTTTATTAGGATAATCTATCCAAACCTTAAAACGTTTTAAAATCTCTCCTCCTATACTACCGTTTCTTTCTTTAAACTGACGAGCATTAAACGTAGACGAAGAATCTAAAAAAGAAGCTGTTGGTTCTTTTAATTCAAACTTACCCATTGCTATCTTTTTAATTCTGCTACGATTTCCGTAGATGGTTCCACTAAAACCTTCACCTATAATATCTTTAAAAAACTTTTTTGGTGTTTGTAATTCTTCTTTAGTTCCTTCAAACATCCATAAAGCATCACTTCCTCCAGTATCTATTAATAGTTTTACTGGTAACATTTTATTAGTAATCGTATCAACTTGAACTTCAACATTCACATAAGGTTTATTTCGATGAAACTCCAAGGGTAATGTTTCACACTTTTTACAAGTATTGTACTTATACGTTTTAGGATTATAAAACTCAATCCTCTTATTAACATAATTAATCTTTACTACGACATCTTTTAATAAATCATAACCTATGATTCCATGTATTGTAGTTCCCATTTTAGCGGAAATATCAAACGCATCTTTTAAAATAACATACAAGTGTTGGTTAGATCCTGATATATTTTTTATTCGAAAATTATTCCCTCTAGATAATAAAGCTTCTACAGGTTCTCCACTTCCTAAACCTCTTATATATACTTTTCTAATATTATTTAATCCAACACTATCTCTTTCAGAGAGATTAAATAAAATGGTTTTGTTTACTCCTGTATCTAATATGAATGACAATTCTTGTCCGTTAATTTCTAGCGGAATTACTATCAGGTTATTTATCAGCTTAAAATTTATTGACTGCTTATCTGTATTATTTCCTAAAAACTGAAATTTACCTTGGGCATTAGCTGATAAACAAAAAAAGGATATAAATAAGGTGAGTAATATTTTTTTCAAAAGGGAATGATTTAATGTTAAAATTCAATTTACAATTAATATTTGTGTCTTTTATTTTTTTATGATTTTTTTAACCTAAAATGAATCTTTTCGCACTATCATTTATCAACATTACAAGAGGTAATTCCAATTATATTTCGCAAATTTGCCTTTCAAACAACTCAAATAAAAATAAACAATAATGCCTTCTATTTCTCATAAAGGAAATGCAATGCCTCAATCGCCAATTCGTAAATTGGTACCGTTTGCTGAGGCTGCAAAAAAAAACGGAACAAAAGTTTTTCATCTTAATATTGGTCAACCAGATATTAAAACTCCGCAAGTAGCTTTAGACGCTGTAAAAAACAATGCAATTGAAGTTTTATCGTATGCTCGTTCTGAAGGTTCTGAAGAATACAGAACAAAGTTAGCTAACTACTACGCTAAAAACGATATTCATGTGTCTGCAAACAATATAATTGCTACAACTGGTGGTTCAGAAGCATTACTATTTACCATTGGAAGTATTACAGATCCAGGTGATGAAATCATTATTCCTGAGCCTTTTTATGCAAATTACAACGGATTTTCAACTGCTTCTGGAGTAAAGGTAGTTCCTGTAATTTCTAAAATAGAAGACAATTTTGCATTGCCAGCTATTGAAGATTTTGAAAATCTAATTACGTCGAAAACCAAAGCAATTTTAATCTGTAACCCTGGTAATCCAACAGGATATTTATATAGTAAAGAAGAAATTGAAAAACTAAAGCAAATCGTTTTAAAACACGATTTATTTTTAATTGCTGATGAAGTGTATCGTGAGTTTACGTATGATGGAGAAAAACACAATTCGGTTATGGCTTTAGATGGTTTAGAGCAACATGCAATCATGATTGATTCTGTTTCTAAGCGTTACAGTATGTGCGGAGCAAGAATTGGATGTATTGTTTCTAAAAATGAAAAATTCATCAATACTGCTATAAAATTTGCACAAGCACGTCTAAGTCCGCCTACTTACGCCTTAATAGCTAGTGAAGCCGCTTTAGAAACTCCGCAAAGTTATTTCGATGAAGTTATTGATGAATATCAAGAAAGGAGAGATACCTTAATTACTGAATTACAAAAAATAGAAGGAGTTAAAGTTGCAAATCCTAAAGGAGCTTTTTATTGTATTGCTGAATTACCTGTTGATAGTTCTGAAGATTTTGCGCAGTGGATTTTAGAAAAATTCAACCATAATAACGAAACTGTAATGGTTGCTCCAGCAGGTGGATTTTACTCTACCGAAGGTGAAGGAAACAACCAAGTTCGTATTGCTTATGTTTTAAACAAAAAAGATTTAACGCGCTGTGTTGAAATCTTGAAAATTGCGTTGCAACAATACAATAGTTAATTGAACATTCAAGAAAACATATCTTTAAAAGAATACAATACGTTTGGTATCGATGTAAATGCCAAACGTTTTGTTTCTATCAATTCTCTTTATAGTTTACAACAACTTTTAAAAGAAGAGCAAGACATTTTTTTAATTAGCGGAGGTAGTAATATGTTATTAACCACTGATATTGAAAAACTAGTTATTCACATCAATTTAAAAGGTATTTCTATTGATAGAGAAAATCATAACGATATTTACCTAACTGTAAATGCTGGTGAAAATTGGCATGAGTTTGTACTTTGGTGTATTTCTCAAGGATATGGAGGTATTGAAAACCTTTCATTAATTCCAGGAAATGTAGGCACCTGCCCTATTCAAAATATTGGAGCTTACGGTGTTGAAGTTAAAGATGTAATTACACAAGTAGAAGCTATTGAAGTTAAAACAGGAAAATTAGTTGTTTTTTCTACGGAAGAATGCCAATTCGGATATAGAAATTCTATTTTTAAAAATGAAGCCAAAGGAAAATACATTATCACTTCTGTAAGTTTTCAATTAACAAAAGTTGAACATAACTTAAATACTTCTTATGGAGCTATTGAAACTGAGTTATCTTTAAAAGGAATTGATAATCCCACTATTAAAGATGTTTCAGATGCAGTAATTGCTATCAGACAATCTAAATTACCCGATCCTAAAGAAATTGGAAATAGCGGTAGCTTTTTTAAGAATCCTGTTATTTCAAAAGAACATTTTGAAAAACTTCAAGAAAATCATCCTGATATTCCTAGTTATCCTATTTCAACTTCTGAAGTAAAAGTACCTGCGGGTTGGTTAATTGAACAAAGCGGATTTAAAGGAAAACGCTTTGGAGAATATGGAGTACACGAAAAGCAAGCTTTGGTTTTAGTAAACTATGGTAACGCTTCAGGAAAAGATATTCATCAACTAGCTAAAAATATTCAAAAAACTATTAAAGAAAGTTTTGACATTGATTTAGAAATTGAAGTTAATATTATTTAAACTTCTTTGTAACATTTTAAGGTTTTTAAATACTTATAGATAAATAAAAGTTTATAACTATGAATACATTTTGGGCCAAATTCAAAAAATTTTATCAATGTGAAGTAAGAGTATTTAATAAAATGTTAGGTGTTAAAAATTAAGAAACTAACCCTCTTTTTTTAAAATTTCAATATGCCTAATTAGTCGTTCAGTATCTAAAGCTAAGGTTCCGTTATACACGCCTCTTATTCTTCCTTTTTTATCAATAAGAATGAAATTTTCAGTGTGAACAAAGGCATCTTCATCTTGTGTTTTCACGAAATCTTCATCAGCAAAATAAGCTTTACGAGCTAAATCATAAATTTGTTTTTTGTCACCAGTAACTAAATTCCATTTTTTAGAATCGATTTCGTTTTCAATAGCATATTGTTTTAAAACTGGTACAGAGTCTTTTGTGGGCATAACCGTATGAGAGAGTAATAATACATCATTATCCTCTTTAAATTTCTCTTGAAGTTTACTCATATTTTTTTCTAGAATCGGACATATACCTGGACAGCTTACAAAAAAGAAATCCGCTACATAAATTTTCCCTTCATAAGTTTTCTTTGTAATCTCTTTTCCTTCTTGATTAGTTAAAGAAAAATTGGAAATTTGATGTACCTTTTTATAATTGTAATCTTCTTTATGAATCCACTCAGGTGTAAATTCTGCCGAATTAAAAAACGGTAAGGTCAATTCTTTATCAACCTCTTTTTTTGTATTGCAAGAAACAAGTACGCTAACTATAATAAGTATTTTACTGAATAACTTCATTTTCTATATCAACTGAATAACATTTTTTTAATCCTATTAAACCAAATCGCTCGTCGTTTTTAGTTACAAAGTTTGCTCTAATCTTCCCATTAGGTTGCCACATTTTTTGACTCCCTTCCTCTCTACCATTATTGTAATTAAACACTTTATACAACTGCCCATTTGAATACCATTCTTTCATTTCTCCATTATAATCTCCCCTCTCGTTAAAATGATAAATAAACTTTGATTGACCATTCTCATACCAACCGACATGTACTCCAGATTTTAAACCTTCAGCATATAATCGTTCAAAAAACTTGTTTCCATTTGGATACCATCCATTGTAAAATCCATCTCTCTTTCCTAAAATATATTTTGATTTCGATTTTAATTCTCCTGTACTGTAAAAAGTATTTACAATTCCAGAAAAAAGTTTGTTTTTGTAAAATAACACTCCATTTTTTAAAGCAAATGATTCGTCTGTACTGATTTTTTCTATTAAATCTACAGAATTAGCGCTTCTAGTCTCTTTAGATTTACAAGAAACTAGAAGCACTATAAAGAGTAATAAATATTTTACTTGTTCTATTCTCATTATCTAGTTACAGATCCTGGAGTCCCAAAAAATCCACTTCCGTTTAAATACGGATCTTCATTTGTTATATGGTAATGGTAAATTCCATCAGGAAAATCGACTGTTGGAGAAACATGTCCATGATATGCATCTAAATCATCATTAGTAATTGTTTGTCCATTTTCAACAGATCCATACACAGGAAATCCATCTGAAAGTATTCCTAAGAAAGCATCTTCTCCAAATGTATCTGTTAAAAACTTAGGCTTAATATGATAGTGATACTGAGTATTTGCTGGATGTCCTAAATATTGGTCAAACGAATTAATTTCATTCGTTAAAGGAGCTCCACCAGCTGCATATTGATTAAAAAAAACAATTCCATTTCGAGCTATTCCAATTGGTCCCATTGGAGTTGTCGCTTTATTTTCTGCTTCTGAAGGATTCAATGGTATTCTAAATGTTATATTTTGTTCTCCTATAGAACCAGGATTTTGATTCCAATTAGGGTTCGTTCCATTATAAGCTTCATACATTTCATGACCAACACCCCAATATGGGCTTTTATGATTGGGTAAATTTATTGTTTGAATTGTAAGTGTATTACCCGATACCGAATAAGTGACAGCATCTATATTATCAAATTTAGATAATACATTTCTAATATCGTATATCGTTTCATTCGTAGTATCATCATTAACTGAATCATTATCTGAACCACAAGCAATAAACACAAATACTCCTATCAATAAACTTCCTATTAATTTAACATTTTTCATAATTAATTAGTTTTTTAAGTTGTTAAGGGTTTCTTTTAAATTATCTAGTTGTTGTTGATCTTCCATACTAAGAGATGAATCTAACAAGTTATTAACCTCGAAAAAATCTTCATTAAGGTTATACAGCACTTCACTACCATCAGTAAATCTAATATACTTGTGTGTAGCATTTCTAATCGTTACATCATCATCTCCAGTTTCTTTACCTATTTCGGTATATGCAAAATCTCTGACTATTGAACTTGTAGAAGATTCAAATAACTCTTTAAAGCTCTTACTATCATAATGTTCTTTTGTTCCTATCTCAGCAATATCAGATATCGTAGCAAATAAATCTACTGTGTTTAATAAACTATTATCTAACTGATTAAATCGGTTAACTCCTTTACCAGAAATTATCATTGGAACATTAACACCTCCTTGATACACTGTTCCTTTCGCTCTCCTACTTCTATAATCTTGAACAACCTGATTTGGCGTACCGTTATCACCAATAAAAATAATTATTGTATTATCTCTTTCTTCTTCTGTCATAGAATCTAACAACCTTCCTATTTCTGAATCCATTGCTTCAATCATAGCTATGTAATATGGAACAGGATTAGCATTAATACTTGCCTCATCTGTTGGTAAACTTCCTTGAGAATGTAAATCTGTTGGAGGTAAATGAAATGGTGTATGCGGTGCATTATAAGCCAACCATAAAAACCAAGGCTGATTTTGTTCTGCTACCCAATCTATTGCCAAATCAGTAAATTTAGTTGTAGTATATTCATTAGAAGAAGTTGTTGCTCCATCTTGAGTATAATTCCAATTGGTGTAAGATTGTGCTGCACCATTCAATAATCCAGCATAATAATCAACTCCCATTTGAATAGGATGATTCTCATCTCTTGATAAATGCCATTTACCTATTACCGCATTACTATAACCTGAATTATTATCTTTTAAAAACTGTTGTAAAGATGTTTCTGACGTTGACATAACATCATCTACTTTCATAACATTAGTTCGAAAACCGTATTTACCTGTTAAAATACTTCCTCTAGTAGGTGTACAGGTTGGATATGACCATAAATTAGTAAATCGAACTCCTGTATTTATCATATTTTGAAGATTAGGAGTGTTAGGTTTTACTGACCCAACATTAAAACCAGGTGTTGCATCTAACCCCATATCATCTGCAATTATTAATAAGATATTTGGCTTAGAACCTTGGACTGGTGTAGGACCTTCTTCTTCTGTCATTGTTGAAGTATCATTTCCACAAGAAGAAAATTGCATAATAGTTAATGCTAAAATTAGAGGTTTAAATAGTCTATTCATTTTGATAGTTTTAGTTTAGACTATTGTTTTTGAAAAAGGTTTAAAAACAAAAAAGGCATTTCAATATTGAAATGCCTTTTTTAAATATTTAAAGATTATATTTATTCTTTATCAAATAAGGTTTTGTGTAAAAAACCTGCTACTATTGCTCCTGCTATTGGGGCTACCCAAAACAACCACACTTGTGTTAAATATTCTCCTCCAGCAAATAATGCTTGACTCATAGAACGAGCCGGATTTACAGATGTATTCGTAATAGGAATACTAATTAAGTGAATTAAAGTTAATCCTAAACCAATTGCAATTGGTGCAAATCCTTTAGGAGCTCTTTCATTAGTACTTCCTAAAATTATTAATAAGAAAAACATAGTTAATAAAAACTCAGCAACAAAAGCAGCAGTCATATTATATCCGTCAGGTGATAATTCTCCGTAACCGTTAGCTGCAAATCCTCCTAAAGATTCAAATCCTTCATTATTTGTTACAATTAAAAACAAACAAACCGCTCCTAAAATCGCGCCGATTAATTGTGAAATAATATAAGGGGCTACTTCTTTTGCTGTATGATTTCCTCCAACCCATAAACCAATTGTTACTGCTGGATTAAAATGTCCGCCAGAAATATGCCCAACAGCATAAGCCATAGTTAACACTGTTAACCCAAAAGCTAAAGCTACACCCAAAAAACCAATACCTAAATCAGGAAAACCAGCAGCAAAAATTGCACTTCCACATCCACCAAAAACTAACCAAAACGTTCCGAATAATTCGGCTACATATTTTTTCATATTGTATAATTTTTAAATTAATTGATTACTAATAAGACACTAAATCATATAAAAGTCACATCTCCTTAAATCTTGGGTAATTTAATTCTATACAAAATGGGAAGTTCGTATCTTTGCTGAACAAAATAACACATCATGAAATTAATTTTTGTTACCATAGGATTATTAGCCTTAGCTTTTGCTGGAATTGCCATTAAAATTTGGGCAAAAAAAGACGGAGAGTTTGCTGGTACTTGTGCTAGTCAAAATCCGATGTTAAACAAAGAAGGTGAAGCTTGTGGTTTTTGCGGTAAAACTCCTGATCAGTTTGATACTTGCAGCGAACCTCAACATAACTAACATCAAACTCAACTAACCTTACTTTCTTATGATATTTACTGCATTATTCTACATATTTGTAGGTGCTACAGCTGTGCAGGTTTTATATTATTTATTTTTCTCTTTCTTTTGTTTTCAATCAAAAAAAGAAAACAATACAAATGTAAACACACCTATTTCGTTGATTGTTTACACTAAAAACAACGCTTCTATTTTAGCTGATTATTGTAAAGATTTATCAAAACAAAAACATCTAAATTTTGAAATTGTCATTGTTAACAATGCTTCTACGGATGACACTCTTGATATTTTAGAAGAACTTGAAAAAGAATATAGCAACTTAAAAATTGTTGATGTAGAAAATACCGAAGCTTTTTGGGGAAATAAAAAGTATGCGCTTACTCTCGGAGTTAAAGCAGCAACAAATGAACATTTGTTATTTACTGAAGTTAGCAGTAAAGCATTGTCTCAAAATTGGATTACCGAAATGGTTCGTAATTTTTCTCAGGAAAAAACAATCGTTATTGGTTATCAAAAATTAAAACGAAATAAAAAGTCTTTGAGTAATATACTTATTAGATTTCATCATTTATTAAGCAACATTCAAGCTTTTACTTTTGTAAAATTTGAAAGCCCATACAAGGCTACAAATCATAATTTAGCCTATACCAAAAGTGAGTTTTTTAAAGTTAACGGATTCATCAATCATTTAAATCTTTTTATAGGTGAAGCAGAATTATTTATAAAAGATGCTGCAAAAAAAAGCAATACTACTTACACCACTAACGTAAATGGTTTTGTAGCTTCATCTGAACAAATTTCTTTTAGAAAGTGGTTTGTTCAACAAAAAAAGGAAACAATTCTGTACTCTTTATATAAAAGAAAACATCGTTTTTTACTAAGTCTTTTTAAAATTACCAAGTTTTTAACGTACAGTTTGGCAATTTTCATTTCAATTATAAACTGGAAAATTGCCCTTCCATTTATATTGGGATACTTTTTATTACAATATATTGTTGTTGCTAAAGCTGCTTCAAAATTTCAAGAAAAAGGACTCGTTTTATTGTTACCTTTCTTTGATATTTGCTTAGTTCTATTTCAAATTAGTATATTTATATCAAATCAAATTTCGGAACCAAAACATTGGAAATAAATCAAGAAAAAGTACTTCATCAAATTCAACAAGCAAAAAAAGGCAATCAAATAGCTTTCAACTATTTACTAGACACTTTTTGGGGAAGCGTGTATGCATTTCAATTAAAACAGACTCAAAATGACAATGATGCTGAAGATATTACCATTCAAACTTTCTCGAAAGCATTTGATAAAATTGATACTTTTGATGAAGAATATCAATTTAAAACTTGGTTGATTACCATTTCTAAAAATGTCTACATCGATTTTCTTCGAAAGAAAAAATCATCAATTAATACAGAAACTACTGAAGAGCAAGAAAAAGAAGTGTATGCAATGGTAGATGACGCTCCTTCTCCTGAAGACAAAATTATCACTGAGCAAAACTTAGCAAAGCTTTTAAAAGATATTAAAAAACTAAAACCTAAATATCAAGAAGTTATTAATCTTCGTTACTTTCAAGAATTAAGTTATAAAGAAATCTCAGAGCAAATTGGCGAACCAATAAACAACGTAAAAGTTAAATTACTACGCGCCAAAAAATTATTAGCTGAAATAATAAAGAAATCATAAATTGTGAACCAATTAAAAATCAAATATTTATGATTTTACAATTTTACGCAAACGGAAAATTTCTTTTTCAAAAAGAACTACATAAACAATCAAAGCTAAAAGATTTTGATAAAAATGATATCAAAACTTTACTTCAAAAAATAAAAGATAGTTCTTACTTTAATTTTTAAAACTTCTCCCCTCTCCCCCATGAAAAAATCCCTCTTAAATTTATTAGGTCCTGGAATTTTATTTGCTGGTGCTGCTATTGGCGTATCTCATTTAGTCCAATCCACTAGAGCTGGTGCCGATTTTGGCTTTGGCTTACTTTGGGCATTATTATTAGTACATGTTTTTAAATATCCTTTCTTTCAATTTGGTCCTCGATATGCAGCAGCAACAGGAGAAACCTTATTAGACGGTTATAAAAAACTAGGTAAGGGAGTGCTTGTTAGTTACTATGTTTTAAACTTTGCTACCATGTTTACCATTCAAGCTGCAGTTACTATTGTTACCGCTAGTTTGGCAACAAATTTATTTGGTTTTACCAACGACCTTGTTGTTTGGTCCTTAATAATTATGCTCGTTAGCATGTTTGTTTTACTTATCGGAAAATATAAGTTTTTAGATAATTTGATGAAATACATCGTTGCAATACTTACTGTGAGTACGATTATTGCGGTAATTATAGCTTTATTTAAAACTGATAAAGGATTTAGCTTTCAGCAAATAATACCTAGTGGAGCAGCTCAAATGACATTTTTAATTGCTTTTTTAGGATGGATGCCTGCTCCGCTAGATATTTCTATCTGGCACTCATTATGGTCTGTTAAAAAAGACAAAGCAACTTTTGAAAAAATAAAACCTAAACAAGCAATTTTCGATTTTAACATCGGTTATATTGGTGCTTTATTTTTAGGAGTTTGTTTTGTAATGTTAGGTGCTTTGGTAATGTATCAATCGGGTGAATCCTTTTCAAGTAAAGGAACTATTTTCGCTTCGCAACTTATTAAATTATACACCGAAAATCTTGGAGGGTTTTCTGCTATATTTATAGGAGCTGCAGCATTTACAACCATGTTTAGTACAACAATAACAACCTTAGATGCTTCACCAAGAGCTATGGAAAAATCTTCATCTCTACTCTTTTCAAAAAAACTAAAACTAAACTATTGGTTTTGGATGCTACTCTTAATAACAGGTACTTACTGTATTTTACATTTCTTTTTAAATGACATGGTATTTTTAGTTAGAATTGCTACTGTACTATCTTTTTTAACTGCACCTTTTTACGCTATTTTAAATTATATTTTAATCACTGGGAAACACACTCCGAAAAAGCACAGACCAAGTATAGAATTACGAGTTTTAAGCATTGTTGGTATCGTATTTTTAATAGGGTTTAGTATTTGGTTTTTACTTAGTTTATAAATCTTTTCTTCGTAAATTTGCAATTCAATTTTTTATGGAATGGCAAACGAAACTTCAGTAGCACCAGAAAGAACAAAAAAACCAAAATGGTTACGTGTAAAATTACCTGTTGGAAAAAAATACACCGAACTTAGAGGTTTGGTAGATAAATATAAATTGAACACCATTTGTACCAGCGGTAGTTGTCCTAATATGGGTGAATGTTGGGGAGAAGGTACTGCTACCTTTATGATTTTAGGGAATATTTGTACTCGTTCTTGCGGATTTTGTGGTGTAAAAACTGGACGCCCAGAAACAGTTGAATGGGATGAACCAGAAAAAGTAGCACGTTCTATTAAATTGATGAACATTAAACACGCTGTAATAACATCAGTAGATCGTGATGATTTAAAAGATGGAGGTTCTATTATTTGGGCAGAAACTGTACAAGCTATTCGTAGAGCAAATCCAAATACTACTTTAGAGACACTAATTCCTGACTTTCAAGGAAACGAAAAATTAATTGATAGAATTATTGAAGTAGCTCCAGAAGTAGTTTCTCACAACATGGAAACAGTGCGTCGTTTAACTCGTGAGGTTCGTATTCAGGCTAAATACGACAGAAGTTTAGGTGTTTTAAAATACTTAAAAGACAACGGTATGCGTACCAAATCAGGGATTATGCTTGGTTTAGGTGAAACTGAAGAAGAAGTAATCCAAACAATGAAAGATTTACGTGGCGTTGGATTGGACATTATTACCATAGGTCAATACTTACAACCTAGTAAAAAACATTTACCTGTTAAAGAGTTTATAACTCCAGAACAATTTAAGAAATACGAAACTTTAGGGCTAGAAATGGGCTTTATGTATGTAGAAAGTGGTGCTTTAGTACGTTCTTCTTACAAAGCACATAAACATGCGAGCTAAAATTTTAAGAACTTTATTAATATTTTCTTAAAAACAACTTATTTATTATACATTTCTTAACTAAAGAGCTGTTTAAAGTTAAAATATTGTGAATTCTTGAACACTAAGATACAATATATTAGGTTAATTCGTAATTTTGGCACAGATATTGGAAACAATATTTTGTAAGCAAGTAACATTGTTTTCATTGTGTAAATTATTTGAATTAGTTGATTAACAAAAGCCCACTCAAATTGAGTGGGCTTTGTGTTTATTATATACTTAACAGTCTTATATCGCGCTAATTATATCATATTTGGTAATAATATGGTGCTTACCATTTTCTAAATCTACTAAAACAGCTTGATTTTCTTTATTGATTAGTTTAGAAACCTCTTCAATAGAAGCTGACTTTTTTACTACTGGATAAACTTTCCCCATCACATCTTTAATAGGTTTATCAGCGATGTTTTTATCTTCTAAATAACTGTGTAATAATACAGATTCATCAACCGATCCTACAAATCCGTTAGCATCTTTTACAGGAATTTGTGATATTTTAAAAGCACGCATTCTCTCAATAGCATGTGCCACTAACTCTTCAGTTTGAACCGTTACCAATGGTTTATCGATATGATCTTTAATTAAATCTTCAGCAGTTGTAATTTCTTCTTCTAAGAAACCTCTATCACGCATCCAATCATCATTAAACATTTTACCAACATAACGACTTCCGTGGTCGTGGAAAAGTACTACCACAACATCATCTGGTTTAAACTCGTCTTTTAACTGTAATAAACCTTTAATTGCTGATCCTGCTGAGTTTCCAACAAAAATACCTTCTTCTTTTGCAATTTTACGCGTGTAAACTGCTGCATCTTTATCGGTAACTTTTGTAAATCCATCAATTAAAGAGAAATCAACGTTTTTTGGTAAAATATCTTCTCCAATACCTTCTGTGATGTATGGATAGATTTCATTCTCATCAAAAATACCTGTTTCATGATACTTTTTAAATACTGAACCGTAGGTGTCAACTCCCCAAATCTTAATATTCGGATTCTTTTCTTTTAAATACTTTGCGGTCCCTGAGATTGTTCCTCCTGTACCAACACCTACCACAAAATGTGTAATTTTACCTTCGGTTTGTTCCCAAATTTCTGGTCCGGTTTGTTCGTAATGTGCAGTTGCATTCGACGGATTGTCGTACTGATTTACATACCAAGAATTTGGCGTTTCTTCACCCAAACGCTTAGAAACCGAATAGTACGAACGAGGATCATCTGGCTCAACGTTTGTTGGACAAACTACTACCTCTGCTCCTACCGCACGTAGAATATCCATTTTTTCTTTAGATTGCTTATCTGAAATAACAAAAATACATTTGTAGCCTTTAACAATTGCTGCTAATGCTAATCCCATTCCTGTGTTTCCTGAAGTTCCTTCAATAATAGTCCCTCCTGGCTGTAAACGACCATCGGCTTCAGCATCTTCAATCATTTTAAGTGCCATACGATCTTTTACAGAGTTACCTGGATTAAAGGTTTCTACTTTGGCTAATACCAAAGCATCTACTTCTTTTGTTACTGAATTTAACTTTACTAATGGCGTATTACCAATAGTTTCTAATATATTTTTTGCGTATTTCATTATCTAAAAAATTGAGGAGCAAAATTAAGCAAATCGAATGGATTTTGAAGGACTGATTTTAGTGATGATATACGAAGGTATAATCAACATTAAAAAACACAATACTAATGTGCCAGCATTTAGTAACAGAATAGCCCATAAATTTATATCAACAGGAACCGTTGACACATAATATGTTTCGGGATCTAAGGTGATAATTTTTGTGTATTTCTGAAATAACAAAATACTAAGCCCGATAAAATTTCCCCAGAACAATCCTTTTACTATTAAATAAGAAGCATTGTACAGAAACACTTTTCTGATACTCCAGTTTGCACTTCCTAATGCTTTTAAAATCCCTACCATTTGTACGCGCTCTAAAATGAGGACTAATAATGCAGTTACCATATTTATTCCTGCAACTAAAATCATTATTCCGATAATAAACCACACATTATTATCTAATAAATTTAACCACTCAAAAATTGCAGGATAATTATCTACAATGGTAACACTATTTAATGTCGCTCCAGTACTCGCATACACTTCATCTCCTTTCTCATTCAACTCGTTATAATCATCAATCAACACTTCAAAACCGCCAACTTGGTTGTCTTCCCAACGATTAATTTGTTGTACTTCTTTTAAATCGCCAATTAGCATTAACTTGTCAAATTGCTCAAAACCTGTATTATAAATCCCTACAATTACTTGTTTTCTTCTTTTAAATTGTAAACTGCTATTTTCTGCTCCGAACCATGTTTGAATGGTATCATTCAATTTAAAATGCAATCGGTTTGCTATGGATTTTGATATTAAAATCTCACGATTTCTTTCTTGTTTAAAATTAGGCAAACGACCTTCAACCAAACTTTCTTCAAAAAAGCTAAAATCATAATCGGCAGGTACGCCTTTTAAAATAATTCCTTCAAAATCAGTAGGAGTTCTAATAATTCCACCAACATTAATGAATGGTTGCACTTTTTTTATTCCGTTAATATTTTTAAACTCGGGATAAAATTCTTGATTGATGTCAATCGGTACTGTAGAAACATCAGAGTTATTATTATCGTAGTTTACAATTTGAATATGACCTTTAAATCCGGTCATTTTATCACGAACCTTGTTCTGAAAACCCGAAGTAATAGAAACCGCAATTAACATAATAGCAACCCCCAACGCAATGGCAATGGTAGCTATTGTTATAATAGGCGACGAAATACTACTTTTATACTCTTTCCCAGAAATGATTCGTTTTGCTATGAATAATTCAAAATTCAACTGTTCATGTTTTAATTGATTTCAAAAGTAATTAATTCTTCAACAATATTATGGATGAATAGTGAGGTTTTAAATCGGTAACTTTTTTTGAATTAAAAAATTAGAAAACTGTACCTTTAACTTTTAATTATTTTTTGATGAAATTTTCTTTTAATACCACTCTTTTATTCTTGCTAGTTTTTTGTTTTCAGTTTTCTTCTTGTGCTCAACAGCAAAACAAAAAAATTGAAACAACAAAAAAAGAAGAACCTAAAACCATTAAAACAGGAGCTGACCAAACCTCTAAATACCTTCCGCTTTTAAAAAACAAAAACATTGCTATAGTAGCAAATCAAACTTCGGTTTTACAAGTACTACAAAGAGCAGAAGTTTCACCGAATGTTATGGGGTCTGAATTGGTTATTCATCATTTAGTAGATTATTTATACAATTACAATGGTATTAACGTACAAAAAGTCTTTGCTCCCGAGCATGGTTTCCGTGGTAAAGCAGATGCTGGTGAAGCCATTGCTGATGGAAAAGATGTTAAAACAGGAATTCCTATAATTTCTTTATATGGAAAAAACAAAAAACCTTCGCAAGAACAACTCAACGGAATTGATCTCGTTGTTTTCGATATTCAAGATGTGGGAGCTCGTTTTTACACTTATATTTCTACCTTACATTATGTGATGGAAGCTTGTGCAGAAGCAGGAATTCCAGTCATAGTTTTAGACAGACCCAACCCTAACGGACATTATATTGATGGACCCGTTTTAGAACCTGAACACAAAAGTTTTGTAGGTATGCATCCTGTTCCTGTGGTATATGGAATGACGATTGGTGAATACGGACAAATGATTAATGGTGAAAAGTGGTTAGCAAACGGTATTCAGTGTGATTTAACTGTGATTCCTTTAGAAAACTACACGCACAAATCACATTATAGCTTACCTATGAAACCTTCACCTAATTTGCCCAATGACACTTCAATTAATTTATACCCAAGTTTGTGCTTTTTTGAAGGAACCAATGTATCTGCTGGTAGAGGAACCGATAAACAATTTCAAATTTATGGTTCTCCTTTTTTAGAAAAAACTGCTTTTAGTTTTACGCCGCAAGCTAATGAAGGTGCAAAATACCCGAAATATAAAGGAGAAGTCTGTTATGGTGAAGATTTAAGCTCATACAACCATTTAGCTAATTTAAACCTTAGCTGGTTGATAAAAGCCTACAAACAATCTCCTAAAAAAGAGTTTTTTAATGCTTTTTTTACCAAACTAGCTGGAACACAAAAATTACAACAACAAATTGAAAGAGAACTCTCACAAGAAGAAATTAAAGCTTCTTGGAATGAAGGTTTAGACAATTTTAAAATAGTACGTAAACAGTATTTGTTGTATAAATAATATAACTTGATTCTTAGCCTTTAAAAAACTAACTTAACTACATGTACTGAACCTGTTTCAGTATTAGATGATATTAGTTCTTTAAAACGACCATATCTTAACCATTGGCAGTCATTTAAGAAAATCGAAAAAAACACATTGAAAATTAGAGAATTCATTTCTGACCTTTTTAAAAGTAAACCCAAAGAAGAATTTAATATTGATGAAAATCGATGGGAATCGAATATTCACCCTTTATTTATTCAATTAAAAGAAAATGCAAGTATTTACTTATTGGAAAACGGATTTAAGGTTTTTAATCAGAAAAGTGGATTAAAAACCTTTAAAAATGATTCTGAAATTTATATTTCTATTGTGAATCAAGGTTACGACTTTCCTGAAGTATACATTGGGAAAAATGACATACTTAATGAAATGATACGGTTTGATTTTATGCTCGAATTATACTTGACCCATAAAACTGAATTAATAAATAAACATAAATCACTGAATAACTTCTACGATTTTGAATATGAAAAAGATTTTATGGAAACACATTTTGATTCTATTTTAAAAATCAATCCATTCCCTGAAAAGTATTATAAATGGATGAAATCAAACGACAAACTGATAAGAAGTTATACAAATAAAAAAAACTAACTACCAACAAAAAGGTTATAAAAACCCTTGCTCTTTCATCCAGTTATCAGAATAAATTTTATTCATATAACGAGAACCGTGGTCGGGTAAAACAACCACAACTACACTATTTTCATCAAAATAACCTTTATCTGCGTATTGTTGTACTGCCTGTAAAACTGCACCAGATGTATATCCTGCAAAGATTCCTTCTGTTTTTACCAACTCTCTCGCTTTAAAAGCAGCTTCTTTGTCAGATACTTTTTCGTACACATCAACCACATCAAAATCGGTAGCTGTAGGAATTAAGTTTTTCCCCAATCCTTCAATTTTATACGGACTTATTTCACTGGCGTCAAACTCGCCAGTTTCGTGATATTTTTTTATCACAGAACCCATAGCATCAACTCCTAAAACTTTAATGTTTGGGTTTTGCTCTTTTAAAAATCGTGCAGTTCCAGAAATTGTTCCTCCTGTTCCGCTTGCCACAACTATATGCGTAACTTTTCCTTCGGTTTGCTCCCAAATTTCTGGTCCAGTATTTTTATAATGCGCTTCAATATTTAACTCATTAAAATACTGATTGATATAAATTGATCCTGGATTTTCTTTATGCAATCGTTTCGCTACTTCGTAATACGAACGAGGATCATCGGCAGCTACATTTGCAGGACATACGTGCACCTCTGCTCCCATCGATTTTAGCATATCAATTTTATCTTGAGAAGACTTGTCACTCACCGCCAAAATACAACGGTATCCTTTTACAATACTTATCATTGCTAGCGAAAACCCTGTATTACCTGAAGTAGTTTCAACAATAATATCACCTTCTTTTACAATTCCTTTTTCTTCCGCAGTTTCTATAATGTGCAACGCAATTCGATCTTTAGCAGAGTGCCCCGGATTAAAAGCTTCAACTTTCGCATAAAATGTACCTGGTAAATTTTGGGTAATTCTATGTAGTTGAATCATGGGAGTTTCTCCTACTAAATCTAATATTGAATTGGTAATACCTTGATGTCTTTTCATTATAGTTGTAACTAAGAAAAAAGTGCCACTGCAAAAAAGGACACGAATAAATCTGTTGAGATTGTTCGTTGCTTTTTGCAATGACACTTACACTCAATCGAGCGCAAAAATATAATTATTTTTTTAACTTATCCTCTAACATTAAAAAGAAGGTATATTCTTCGGCAGTTTCTTTTAAAGCATCGAATCTTCCTGATGCTCCTCCGTGACCTGCTTCCATGTTTGTATGCAAGAATAACATGTTATCGTCGGTCTTTAACTCACGTAACTTCGCAACCCATTTTGCTGGCTCCCAATATTGAACTTGACTATCATGTAAACCAGTAGTTACCAACATGTTTGGATATGCTTTTGCCGCTACTTGATCGTATGGAGAGTACGATTTAATATAATCGTAATATTCTTTATCATTCGGATTCCCCCATTCGTCGTATTCTCCTGTAGTTAACGGAATACTATCATCTAACATCGTAGAAATTACATCCACAAAAGGTACAGCTGCGATAACTCCGTTATACAATTCAGGATTCATATTAATTACAGCTCCCATTAACAAACCTCCTGCAGAACCTCCCATAGCGTATAAATGTTCTGGAGAAGTATATCCGTTATCAATTAAATATTTAGAACAATCTATAAAGTCGGTAAACGTGTTTTTCTTGTTCAACATTTTACCATCTTCGTACCAATCACGTCCTAAATATTGGCTACCACGAATATGTGCTAATGCATACACAAATCCTCTATCTAATAAACTTAAACGTGTAGTCGAGAATCCGTCATCAATAGTATATCCGTATGATCCATACGCATATTGTAAAACAGGAGTACTCTTATCAATCTTCGTATCTTTATGATATACGATTGACAACGCTACTTTTTTACCATCGCGAGCAGGTACCCAAATACGCTTGCTGATATAATTTTCTTTGTTGAACTTCCCTCCTAAAACTTCTTGTTCTTTTTTAACTTCTTTGGATTGATCTTTCATGTTGAAATCAATCACAGAACTTGGAGTCGTCATCGAGTTGTACGAATAGCGAATAACATCGGTATCAAACTCAGGATTAGAATACACGCCTGCAGAATACGTTTCCTCATCAAAAGGTAAGTAATAATCTTCTGTTCCGTCCCAACGCTTAATTCTAATTTTATTCAACCCTTCATTTCTTTCTTCTAAAACTAAATAGTCTTTAAAAATCGAGAAATCTTCAAACAAGGTATCATCTCTATGCGGAATTACATCTACCCAGTTTTCTTTTCCTGGTTTATCTTCAGGAGTTTTCATCAACTTAAAGTTCGTTGCTCCATCTTTATTGGTTTTAATGTAAAAATGATCTCCGTAGTGCGCAATATCGTACTCTAATTCACGTTCACGAGGTTGAATCATGCGTAATTCTCCGTTCGGGTTATCAGCATCTAATACTTGGTATTCCGTTGAAACCGTACTGTAAGAACCAACTACTATATATTTTTTTGATTTAGTTTTGGTTACAAACGTTCCGAATGTATCGTCTTTTTCTTCAAAAACTAATTCATCTAGAGAAGAGTCAGATCCTAACGTGTGCTTATAAATTTTTGATGAACGTAAGGTTACAGGGTCTTTTTTGGTATAAAACAATGTTTTATTATCGTTTGCCCAAACCGAACCTCCTGTCGTATTTTCAATAATATCTTTATAAATCTCTCCAGTTTCTAAATTTTTAATTCTGATAAAGTACTGGCGACGACTTACCGTATCAGTTGCAAAAGTCACCATTTTATTATCTGGTGAAACGTTTAATCCTCCTAACTGAAAATAATCATACCCTTTCGCTTCTGTATTCACATTGAACATGATTTCTTCTTCAGCTTCTAAGTTTTCCTTTTTACGGCTGTAAATCGGATACTGTTGACCAGTTTCGTATCGAGTGATATAAAAATATCCGTTCTTTTTGTAAGGAACAGATTCATCATCTTCTTTAATACGACCTTTCATTTCTTGAAATAACGCTTCTTGAAACTCTTTTGTTTCTTTAGTCATTTCATCGTAGTATGAATTTTCAGCATTTAAGTAATCGTACACTTTTTGGGTTTGCTCATCTTTTACCTCAGCATTTTTTTGCGCATCAGTTAAACGCATCCAAAAATAATCGTCAGTACGAATATCTCCGTGTTTCTCTAACTTAGTCGGTTGCTTTTCAGCAATGGGAGCTTTGATATCTTTCTTCATTTCTTGCTTTTTGCAGGATGCAAAAATAAGACTAAAAGCCAAAGCAGGTAGCATTATTTTTTTCATTTTTAAAGTTGGTTTATAATTCTTGTGAAAATACTATTTTTGTTGTTAAGTAAATCTTAAAATTGAAGGACTATGTTTGGAGATATTTCTGGCATGATGGGCAAACTGCAAGAAGCCCAACAAAAAGTAGAAGAGACCAAAAAACGATTAAACACTGTTTTAATTGATGAAAGTATAGCTGGCGGAGCTATAAAAATTACTGTTACTGCTAACCGTGAAGTAAAAGCAATTACGATTGATGAATCTTTATTAGAAGATAAAGAAGAATTAGAAGATTATTTAATTGTAGCGTTAAACAAGGCTTTAAAAAGAGCTGGAGAAATTAACGAACAAGAATTAGCTATTGCTGCTAAAAGCGGAATGCCTAATATTCCTGGAATGGATATGTTTAAATAACAAACCTATGCCATTACAATTAGAAGATTACATGCTACCTTGCTTAAACAAAAAATTCTTCGGAATGGATTGTTTGGGTTGCGGAATACAACGTGCTTTAAGTTTACTATTTCAAGGTGAGTTTATTGCTGCTTTTAAAATGTATCCTGCCATATACACCTTGTTGTTATTAGCTTTAATGATAGCAATTAATTTCTTCTACAAAGTAAAATACGCTCAGAAAATAATCAGTATATTGGCTGTTCTTAACATAGCTATTATAGTGATTAGCTATATTATAAAAATGAATCAATTAATTTAAACTTTATTAAAAAACTATGGAAAAACAAAAACTACCAAATTCAACCACAGCTTTAGTTTTAGGTATATGCTCTATTGTAACTTGTTGTTGTTATGGGGTTATCGGTTTACCTTTAGGTATCGTAGCACTTGTTTTAGGTAACAAAGCTATTAAATTGAATAATCAAAACCCTGATTTATACGAAGGTGTAAAGAACGCTAACACAGGAAAAATACTTGGTATAGTAGGTATTATTTTAAATGTTGTTTTTATTGCTTACATGATTTGGTTTTTATCTATGATTGGGTGGGATGCTTTAGGTGATCCTGATTTAATGATGGAAAGAATGAACGAATTACAAAATAGATAAAAAAAGCGACCGGTACTGGTCGCTTTTTTTTTATATCATCCCCTTCGCTTTAAACTCTAGGTATTTGTTAATTACGTTTACTGATAAATGTTGCGGCTTGGTTAAAATAGCATGTAACGCATTTTTCTCTAGCTCTTTAATCATCAAACGCTTTTCATAGGCATATTTCTCTGCTATCGTTTTATGATACACACTTTGTAAATCTTCTGCATTTTCAGCAATTAATGTATCTAATTCAGTATTTTCAAAGAAAACAGTTACAAGCAAGTGCTTTTTAGCTATTGCTTTTAAGTACGGTAATTGTCGTTTTAAAGCAGATATATGCTCAAAATTGGTATATAAAATCAGTAAACTTCGTTGATTTATTTTTCTTTTGATATTGGCATACAACAATGCAAAATTAGCATCTGAAAAGTCGGTTGTAATATTGTACAATTCTTCGTTGATGACCGATAAATTTGTTTTTTTATTACTTGCCGCTACTATTTTTTCTACATTTTTAGAAAAGGTAAGCATTCCTGCTTTGTCATTTTTTAATAAGGCTATGTTTGAAAAAGCTAAAGTTGAGTTAATCGCATAGTCTAGTAACTTCAATCCTTCAAAAGGCATTTTCATAACACGTCCCAAATCAATAATTGAATAGATAGGTTGCGATTTTTCATCTTGATATTGATTCACCATCAACTCTGCTCTTTTAGCCGTAGCTTTCCAGTTTATGGTTCGAACATCATCACCCGGAATATAGTTTTTTATCTGCTCAAACTCCATCGTATGCCCAATACGTCGTATTTTTTTCATGCCAAACTCCGTTAGGTTATTGTGCATTGCCAAAAACTCATACTTTTTCATTTGTATATACGACGGATACACTTTTACGCTTTCTTCCGCAGAAAAAGTGTAGCGTTTAGAAAATAATTGTAAAAAAGAAGATACAAATACGTTTACTTTTCCGAAGTTGTATTCTCCTCTTTCAACAGGACGAATATTATAGGTGTAGGTTGATTTTTCTCCAGATTTTAATGACATTGCGTGTTCAAAATCTCTTTTTTGAAATTGGGCAGGCAATTCATCTATAAATGAAATAAAAACTTGAAACGGATACTTATTTTCAAGTGTTATACTAATTTCATTATCATCAGAATTTGATAATTTTTCTGACACGATTCTTTTAGCTAAAAATCCGTTTTTAAATCGGTATAAAACAAGTAAATCCATACACATTGTCAGTACAAACAACCATACTACCATCCACGTTGCTGAATAGAGTGCTGGAATCCAAAACGACACTAAAAATGATGCAGAAACAACGCTTATATATATAAAAAAGCGGTTGTGAATGTATAACGATTTAAAGAATTGAATCACTATCTTGGAACTTCAACAGATTGTACAATCATTTCAATAACCTTATCGGCAGTCATACCTTCCATTTCACGTTCAGGAGTTAGCATAATTCGATGACGTAAAACTGGATAAATACTCTTTTTCACATCTTCAGGAATTACAAAATCGCGACCATTAATCGCTGCAAACGCTTTAGATGCCATTAATACAGCAATACTTGCTCTTGGCGAACCTCCTAAATACAAATGAGCGTTGTTACGTGTGTTTGAAATAAGTTGTGCAATGTATTTAATGATTTTTTCTTCAACCAATACTTCAAAAACCTTACTTCTATATTCTAATAACTCAGTTTCTGTTAATACTGCCTCTACCTTAGTTTGTGGTAGTGCTCCTTTACGTTTGTTGTGAGCAGTAATTATTTGAATTTCTTCTTCTAAATTCGGATACCCAACATTTATTTTGAATAAGAATCGGTCTAACTGTGCTTCAGGTAAGGCATAGGTTCCCTCTTGCTCTATAGGATTTTGCGTTGCCAATACCATAAACGGGGGATTCATAACATAACGCTCACCATCCATTGTGATTTGCTTTTCTTCCATCACCTCAAACAATGCTGCTTGAGTTTTTGCTGGCGCTCTGTTAATCTCATCAATCAACACAATATTTGAGAAAATAGGTCCTTTTTTAAATTCAAAATCGGAAGTTTTCATGTTTAACACTGAAGTTCCTAATACGTCTGAGGGCATTAAATCGGGTGTAAATTGAATTCTACTAAAATCTGTCGCAATGGTTTTTGCTAATAATTTTGCAGTTACTGTTTTCGCTACTCCTGGTACACCTTCTATCAACACATGACCATCAGCTAATAACGATACTAATAATAGTTCAATAAATTCTTCTTGCCCAACAATTACTTTACTTAATTGCTCTTTTATTTTAACAACAGCTTCTTTTAATTTTGACAAGTCTATTCTCGTTGAAAAAAGCTCTTCGTTATTACCTATTGGATTATTTTCTGTATTCATCCTAATTTATTTTTATGCTTTAAAACCTTCAATAACATTGTTTAACGCTATCAATTCTTCTTCGGTTATATTCGACTTTGATTGTATCTTTTCAATTTTCTTAAATAGGGCTTTTACCTTTTCTTCTGTTTTACCACTTCTACTCGCTAAATTTTGATAAAATTGTTCATCAATTTTTAAGGTTGATAATCGATATTTGGTTCTAACATACTCTAAAAAGTAATTTATTTTATGCTCAGCAATATTTTTATGGTCTGATTTTTCGTAATACATATTAGCAATAGTACGAGTAAAAGCTAAGGTTTGATTTTTTAATGGTGTTATTACTGGAATAAAACGTTGGTTCCGTTTTCCTTTAAAAATTACAAAAAACAACACAGCTATCAATGCTATATAATACGCCCATTTCAGTGATTTTGAACTTAAAATATAGTGAATTGGTGAAGTTATTCTGCTTTTACCTGTTTTGTAATATGTATCCCATAAAATTATATTTCCATTTGATGTTCTTCTTTCTTTTTTATTTGGGCTTTCTAAATAGGATAATACATTTGCTACATACTCATAATTAGTATTCAACAACATATTATAATTGGTAAATGCCTGCGGAAATGTATGCAGGTAAAAATTACCTTTTCCGTGAGTTACTCTAATAAAATTAGGCTTTTTGCTGATAATTGAATCGTTTTGATTTCGCATTACCAATTCACCAAGAATAGTTGTATTTAGCGTATCTACTTTATGAAAATATAGTTTTGGAAAATCTCTATCAAAATGATATTCTGTTCCATCAAAAATAGGATTACTTAGTTTTTGATATGCTTTTTCTTCAAAAGCTGATGTGGATAAACTTCTTGTTTCTATTTGTAAAGTATCAATATGAACACCATTTGTAGCGATAAAAACATCATTTCCTCTGTCAACAAAATTTAACAGCTCGTTAAATTCATCTTTCCCAAAGTTTAGTGCATTGTCAACAAAAAAATAAGTTCCTGTGTTGGTTGAATCTTTTAAAAACGTATACGGATTTTGATATACTTCTTTTACTTCTTTCTTCGGAAATAAACTGGACATTTCTTTGTGTAAAACATAAGTTCCATAAGGAATTTTATGCTTTGCAGCATAACTTGGAAACCAATTGATTTCTTTGGGTTTAACAGACTCGATATAAATTATACCAAAAATGATAAACACTAATAAACCAATATATATTTTCAGTTTCTTATCCAACGTTTTATAATTTAGCTAAGGTGTTTTTAAAGTTGCTTTCAGCTTGCATGAATTTTTCTTTATCAATCAAAAATTCTCCATACCACACATAATCATACAAATAAGTTAGTTTTTTAAACTCACTGTGTATTTGTTGGTTTGCTGTTAATTCCTTTATATAATCTTCGTTTGTTTTTTCTTGCTGCCAAGAAATAAGTTCTTTGTCTGACAAACTCTTTAATAACAATAAGTAGTAGTAACGAATTGCTAATGAATAGTTTGCTTCAGTAATTGCTTTATCAATTAACTTTGGTAAATCTTTGTCTTTTATCAACTCCTCTTCTTCTGATAAACGCACAATAGGTTTTGCTTTTTTACCGTCAATAATATTACGTGCATTTACTTTTAAGAAAAATTTGATGATAAAAAATAACACCAATCCTGCTATTATATAGGGTAATGCTTTTAAAACAACTCTTAAAAAACCTACTGCCGGGGTAATATCATCAAAAATATAACTGAGGATTCTTTTTACAAATCGTTTCGTCCAATTCCACATTTTTTCTAGTATCGTTGGTTCTCTTTTTTCAACTACATAAATAAAATCGTCCTGCTGTTTGTACGCTTCTATTTTTTGAGCATCAAACTTTTTCTGCTCAATCATAGAGGTATCAATCGGAACTTCTTTTCTTTCTTCTTGAGAAAAAACTACGATTGAAAAAATAAAAAACGCTATGTAAAAAAGAAACTGTTTCAAAAGATTACTGCCCTAAACTGTCAATTTTTTCGATAGTTCCTGTTAAGTTTTTCTGCTCGTTAATATCGAAATAAATAAAAACATTCGTTACCAAGGTGATTGAATAAAACAAGAAATTACCAACTATTGCTACAAAATTTAAAAACAAATAGATAGGATCACTATAAATATTAAATATTGCTGAAGGATCGTCGCTCCCCATACTAATTCCCATTTTAGCAAATTGATAAATGATTGCTGGTATTTGAAATACATATCCTAAAACACCTACTAAAAGCCCAACAACAAACATAATTCCGAATGTTTCCCAAAAATGCCCTGAAATAAAATTAAAACTCCTACTTATAGCACCTGAAGACGTCTCATTTTCAAAAACTAAAATAGAAGCTCCTAATGATAATACTGTAGCTGTATAAATCACTGGAAAAAAACATAATAATACACTTATAAAGACTAATAATCCTGCTAAAAATCCAAATCCAGTAAACGACCAAAATTTATTTTTTGTATTCGTTATAATTTCATCTTTATTTATCTTTCCTTTATTATCTATATAAGATTTTATATAGTACATACCCGCTAAATTTATGAATACGTAGGCAATTAAATATGCCACAAGCATTATCATAGCAGCACCAAACATTCCTATAGCTCCGTTTATATCTTCACTTATAATTGAAGACATAGACATCATATAATAAATCATAGCTGCTACTGCTATTAGAATTGGTATTGCTGCTACTTTTAAAATTGTTAAAAAGAACTCCTTTCCTTCCAATCTAATAAACTTAAAAGCATCTGAAATAATACTCCCTAAATCTCTTTCTTTTTTAAACTCTATATACTCTTTATTCATGTGTTAGTTGATTTTTATAAACTTTTATTGGGTAAATTACATAGTAAAATATGATTAACACTAATGATGCTCCTATTATTAAAATAGCTAACCAATCGGGCATTTCGGTATGACGGGTTACAAACCCTTCTAAAAAACCTGCAATAATGAAAAAGGGAATGGTGCTTACCATAATTTTTAATCCGTCTTTTATACTTCTTTTAAAAGACTCTAATCTTGTATAGGTTCTTGGAAATAGTAATCCGTTACCTAGAACTAATCCAGCACATCCTGCTATGACAATTACCGATATTTCGATAGTTCCGTGAATCCAAATAGTTCTTGACGATTCCCAAAACAATCCTTTATCATAAAAGAAATACAAAAACGAACCTAACATAATTCCGTTTTGCATCATGATGTATAAAGTTCCTACTGAAAACAACATTCCTAACACAAAAGCATACATGGCAACTTTAATATTATTAATCGTAATCCCGATAAACATATCTACTTCGTTTGCTTTTTTGTAAACCGCCATCGGGTCTCCTTTTTCTATATTCTCTAGTGTCATATTTACATAACCATCTCCTAAAATAAGGCGAACAAAATCAACATCATTGGCTGCAGAAAAAGCGCCGCATAATGTAAAAAAACCAAATACTAAAAAAGCAATAAATAATTGTTTTTGATAACCGTAAAACATCAAAGGAAATTCAGTTTTAAAGAAACTGAGAAACCTGTTTTTACTTTCCTTTTTTGTCTTGTAAATTTTTTGATGCGCAGCCGAAGCTATTGAGTTTAAGTACACTACTGTATTACCAGTCGGGTAAAAGGTTTTTGCGTAACTTAAATCATCCGTTAACTCCACGTATAAATCAGATAATTTATCTGGGGAAATTATTTTCTTTTTGTACAAAGCATCTTCAAACAACTGCCATTTTTCTTTATTTTTATTTACAAAGGCAGCTTCTCTCATCTATCAAAGTTTTTATAGCTTAGTTTGTGAGAAATTTCTCTAATCATAGAATATTTTTATCTTCGCTAAACTAAAAAAAGTTAAAGAAATACCAATAAAAAAATTGAAAAACTAATTCATGGATAATTTTCAAATAGAAACAGCTCAAAATATTGCTATTACTCAAAATGTAGCGCATGTAACTACACGTATTGGTTCTTATTTAATAGATGCTTTATTTATTTTTGGATACTACCTTTTTATTATCTTAATTATGGGTATGCTGGATATTCCTTTAAATATGGAATATATGAGTTTGTTTGTTTTATTAGGCTTACCTGCTTTTTTCTATAGTTTATTGTTTGAAGTATTAATGAACGGACAAACTCCTGGAAAATACTTCAATCAAACAAGAGTTGTAAAAATAGACGGATCTAAACCTACTTTTGGAAGTTACTTAATCCGTTGGTTGTTACGTATTGTAGATTTTTCACTAGCTAGTGGTTCTGTTGCTGTTTTAACTATTTTATTAAACGGAAAAGGACAGCGCTTGGGCGATATTGCAGCAGGAACAACAGTTATTTCTGAGAAAAAAAGAATTACCTTAAAAGATACTATAGCTACTGATGTTGAAGACAACTATACTCCAACATATTCACAAGTTACCTTATTAACAGATAATGATATACACACCATAAAAAATGTATATCGAGATGCTATGAAAAAAAGAAACCATAAAGTAATTTTAAAATTGCACGCCAAAATCATCGAATTAACAGGAATTTCTACCGAACAAAAGCCTACTGAATTTGTTGATACAGTAATTAAAGATTATCATTATTTCGCTCGTCAATAAGTTTTCAACTTTTAGTTTACTGAAAACGAACTTACTACTTAAAACAAGCTTTTAATCGTTAATAAAAAGTCTCAAAAACTTATTTTTTCAGATACTGAATATCTTATTTTCGCACCCTTTGTCATTTACAAAAACAATAATTCTAGGGGACGAAAAGACTATGAACAAAGAAAAAAACTGGCTTCAATATTATAAAAATAGTTTATCCGACAGTGAAAACTTAGCGGTTGATATTAGTAAAATTAAAAACCTATTCCGTCAAAAAACATCAGACCTAAGCAACGGAGTAATCAATCAAAAGCAAGCAAATAGTTTACTCGATGTTGAAGAACGAAGAATTAACAGATTAAAAGGTATTACCAAAAAAGACAGTCCGAAATGGCATAAAATTGAAGAAACTAAGATTTTAATTGCTCCATTTCATCTAGAATATCAAACAGAAAACACAAAATTTAAGCAGCGTGTCATCCATCCTTTTTGGATTAGCGCTATTGTAAATAGGTCAGGACAATTATCAGCTCCTAAAGAAACTTTCCCTCTAATTGTTCGTAATTATCTTACACCAATTGCCGATGTTAAAAACGATTTTATTTTCTCTTCTATTGATACTATTTTAGAAACAAAAGAAGCAACATCTCCTAACTTTGAAAACGAAGAAGAATCCTTTTCTTGGAATACGTATTGGGATTATATCAACGACGTTTTTTCTGCAATTACCCATAGTAACTTATATCGTTACCAAACCGAACGTTATACCACACAATATGAGTTAACGTATTTTGCATTGAGCTCTAAAATAGCTACTGCAAAGAGCATCCTTTTTTTGTACGAAAACTTATTAAAAAACACCGAAGAACTTCCAGTTTTATCAAAAATCATCTATCCATATACAAGAGAGCGAAAAATAGCGGTAACAGATGAAGGGTTTTTAAACTATAACCAGTTGCATTTAGGACAAATGTCGAATGAATTTCCGCTCTCTGTAAGTCAGCGTAAAACCTTATTATCGTATTTAGCTTCTGAAGAAAATGCAATTACCGCGGTAAATGGACCTCCTGGAACAGGTAAAACCACATTGTTACAAAGTTTGGTTGCTACTGAATTTGTAAAAGCTGCTATTCAAGGTGAAGAAGCTCCAATAATACTTGCTTGCTCTAACAACAATCAGGCAGTTACAAATATTATTGACAGTTTTATCAACTCAGAAAGTTCTATGGAAGAATTATCTGAACGTTGGATTCCTGATTTTAATGGGTATGCAACCTATCTTCCATCCAATTCTAAAAGTAAAAAAAAACTCGCCGACATAAATTTTTTAAAAGGAAATTTATTTGGACATGAAGGCACACTCTGCAATTTAGAAAATGAAAAATATGTTACAGAAGCTGAATATTACTTTTTAACCAAATATTGCGAATATTTTAACACAGAAACGAACTCCTTAGAAGATGTTTGCAATCATTTGCAAGAAGAAACCATAGCTATTCAACATATTCTAGCAGATGGCGTTGAGTTTTCAAGCAATTATATCAATGCAACAAAAAACATCAATAACATATTAGTTCGTGAAGAAGATTATATTCAAAAAAACACTTTTGAAATATCTAAACTACAAGAATGGAGAACCATCTTAAATGATTTAAAATCCGCATCAAAAGATGTTGATTTTATTGAAAAAGTAAAACAATTTTGCATTCCAAAATCAGAAATCAACTCGAGCAGTAACCTATCAAGTTATACTTTCAAAGTTGATGAAACTATACTTTCAAACAATAAAAAAGCTATTGATTTTATCAAACAAAGTATTGCTAATATCAACCTATTGCTTCAATCTAATTTAAAGCTTAAAAATTGGAAGTTTGAGAACAATATTAAAGGTTTTCCTTTTATTTCTGAAGAAGAAATGTGGAAAAACGAATACGAAAAAATCAACTCTAAAGACCTATCACAACGCTTTTTCTACGATGAACTAGACATTGAATTACGTCACAAAGCCTTTTTATTTGCTACACATTATTGGGAAGCTCGCTGGTTACTCGAAACCAAAGAAATGTTAGAACATGATACTGAAAAAGGTACTGGAGAAAACGCCATAAAAGCAAAGTGGAAACGAAGAGCAATGCTAACACCTTGTTTTGTTGCTACTTTTTATATGGCTCCTAGTCATTTTTTATACAGTCAATTTCAAGGAGAAAACGAAAATGGTAAACCTATTTTTGAATACTTACCTCTTTATAATTTTTTAGATCTTTTAATTATTGATGAAGCAGGGCAAGTAACTCCTGAAGTGAGTATTCCTATGTTTTCATTAACAAAGAAAGCTTTTGTTATAGGTGATTTAAAACAAATTGAACCTATTTGGTCTATCCCAAAGAAAATAGACCAAGGAAACTTAACAAGTTTAAATATTCTAGAAAACCATAATGACACCTATTTAGAAGATTTAGGTTTTTTAGCTTCTAGCGGAAGTATTATGAAAATGGCTCAAAACGCTTGTGAATTTGAAACTCCTTTACCAAACAGTACAGAACAAGGTTTAGTTTTATTAGAACATCGAAGATGTAATGATGAAATTATTAGTTTTTGTAACGAATTAGCGTATGACGGAATTTTAAAACCAATGAAAGGAACAGCTAAAGAAAATCAAGCATTTCCTTCAATGATGGCGTATCATATTGAAGGTTTCAGCGAGCGAAAATACAATAGTCGTCAAAATATTTCTGAAGTAAAAGCTATAGTTTCTTGGTTACAACAAAATAAGGAAGTGATTCAAAAATCTTATGGAGTTGAATCTATTGAACAAGAATTAGGAATTATCACTCCTTTTGCAAGTCAAAAAGGAGAATTATCAAAAGCTTTAACCGATGCAGGATATAATGTAAATGATATTAAGCTAGGTACTGTACACGCCCTACAAGGAGCAGAACGAAATATTATTTTATTCAGTTCGGTTTATTCTAATGAAGATGAAGGAACTTTATTTTTTGAAAAAGACAATAAACCAAACATGTTAAATGTAGCAGTTTCTAGAGCGAAAGAAAGTTTTATTCTTTTTGGAGACACTCGAATTTTTGATGAAACAAAAGACACTCCCTCAGGAATTTTAAAACGACATTTAAACATTTACGAAATGGTAAACTAACAAAAAAAGGAGCTTATAATAAGCTCCTTTTTTAATCTTTATTATTTGAGTTTACTTTTTAAACTCAGTAATCGTTTTCTTAATAATAGAAATACAATCGCGTAACTGCTCCTCATTCATAACTAATGGTGGTGCAAAACGAATAATATTTCCGTGGGTTGGTTTTGCTAACAATCCGTTATCACGTAATTTGATACAGATATCCCAAGCTGTTGAGCTATCTTCAGTGTCGTTAATTACTACAGCATTTAACAATCCTTTTCCTCTAACTAAAGTTACTAAATCATTTTCTTTGGCAAACTCTGCTAACTCTTCTCTAAAGATTTTACCTAAACGCTCTGCATTTTCTGCTAACTTTTCATCTTGCACAACTTCTAATGCAGCAATAGCCACAGCTGCTGCAACAGGATTTCCTCCAAATGTTGAACCGTGGTTACCAGGTCTAATAACATTCATTATAGCATCATTTGCTAAAACTGCCGATACAGGATACGCTCCTCCACTTAAAGCTTTACCTAAAATTAAAATATCTGGTTGAACATCTTCATGGTTTACTGCTAATAACTTTCCTGTACGTGCAATACCTGTTTGTACTTCATCAGCAATAAATAATACATTGTGCTTTTCACACAATGCTTTAGCTGCTGATAAATATCCTTCAGAAGGCACATACACTCCCGCTTCCCCTTGAATAGGTTCTGCCATAAAACCAGCAACATTCTTATTATTTTCTAAGGCTTCTTCTAACGCTTGTAAATTATCGTATTCAATTTTGATAAATCCGTCAGTAAACGGACCGAAATTTTTACGTGCTACTGGATCGTTTGAAAAAGAAATGATTGTAGTTGTTCTTCCGTGGAAGTTATTTTTACACACAATAATTTGCGCTTCATTTTCATTGATTCCTTTTACCTCATACGCCCATTTTCTACAGATTTTTAACGCAGTTTCAACAGCTTCTGCACCCGTGTTCATTGGTAATAATTTATCAAAGCCAAAGTATTCGGTTGCAAATTTTTCGTATTTACCTAACATATCGTTGTAAAATGCACGAGAAGTTAAGGTTAATGTTTGCGCTTGGTTTACCATAGCTCCAACAATTTTAGGGTGGCAATGCCCTTGGTTTACTGCTGAGTAAGCCGATAAAAAATCGTAGTATTTTTTTCCTTCAACATCCCACACATACACTCCTTCTCCTTTACTCAACACCACTGGTAATGGATGATAGTTGTGTGCTCCGTATTTGTTTTCTAAGTCGATCGCTTGTTGCGAAGTTAATTGGTCTAAAACAGCCATTTTAATAATTTTTAATTGTGAATAAAATAACCATTCCTTGTCTACCTTTATCCTTTCGAAAGCTCGAAAATTCAGCGTGGGAAAGAAATCATCCCTAAAAGTGTGCAAATTACTAATAAATGAGCACAACAAAAACTGATTTGAGTTAAATATTAAGTGACGTAAGCTCTAATTTTGTGTCTAAACAAAAAACATTAAACTTTCAATTATGAAAAAACTATCAATTATATACTTGTTCGTTTTTATGATCATTGGATGTAAATCTACATCGGTAACTAATACCAAACTTGATAATAAAACAGAACGAATGCTTAAAGGTAACTGGACAATTACTGCAGTGAACTTTGCTGGATCAGAATATTTAAAAGTAAACTCTTTTAACATTGAAGATTCTAACTGTTTTATAGGTAGTAATTGGAGCTTCATCTCAAACAACAACGAAGGAGAAATGGCTTTAAATAACCCAAGTACAGACTGTAAAGACTTTAGTTCGCCTATTACTTGGTATGTTAATAAAGACAGAAACTTTGTTTTAAAAATTATTAATAATCATAAAGCCAAAGACGTTAACAGCGGATACATTTTAAGACTAAACAACGTTACTGAAAACAGCTTTGAATTAATTGACAAGATTAATGTAGCGGGTCAGACAAAAGACATAACTTACTCATTTCAAAGAAAATAATCAATTTAAAATATTATGAAAAAATCAATCATTTATAGTTTATCAATTCTATTTTTAGCAGGAACAATTTTTACTTCATGTAAATCTATTCAAAATGCTAACAACACTCAAAAAGGTGCGGTTATCGGTACTACAGCTGGTGCTGTTATTGGTGCTGTTATTGGTAACAACGTAGGTAACGGAAAAAACTCTGAATTAGGAGCTGTACTAGGTGGTGTCGTTGGTGGTGTTGCTGGTGGTTTAATTGGTAGACAAATGGACAAACAAGCTCGTGAAATTGAAGAAGCGTTACCAGGAGCTGAAGTAGAAAGAGTTGGGGAAGGTATTAAACTTACTTTAGGAGAAAATGCGGTTCGTTTTGATACTAATAAAGCTACTTTAACTTCAACAGCGCAAGCAAACTTAAACAAGTTAGTAGAGGTGTTTAACAGCTACGAAAACACAAACATTGTTATTTACGGTTATACTGATAGTACTGGTAGTGTTGATTACAACCAATCTCTTTCAGAAAAAAGAGCAAATTCAGTAAGAAATTATTTGGTAGGAAAAGGTTTAGTAAGTAATAGATTTGAAACGAAAGGATTAGGAGTAAATGACCCAATTGCAACTAACGAAACTGCCGAAGGAAGAAGTAAAAACAGACGTGTAGAATTTGCTATCGTTGCAAACGAGCAAATGATTCAAGAAGCTAAAAAAGAAGCAGGTCAATAAAATAAGAACCTCATAAAGCTAAAAACTCCATGTTATTCGCATGGAGTTTTTTGTTGTTAATCAAAATGTTTTCCTGATAACGATGAAACTTGTATTTCTAATCGCTTTATCTCTCTAATTAATGCTTTTTTATCCATTTGCATCCAAGCAAAAATCTTAAGCATACTCACTCCTAACAAGAAAATTAACGTTCCTGTTGCCCATTTTATAAGCTCTTTTGTTTCTTCAACTTGAAAAAACTGAATGATGCAGTAGATGAATAATCCGAAGAAAATTAAGGTCATAAAATTCATTAAATACATAATCCATTTATTTTTCCCTTCAAACAAACCTCCTAACATTTGAAAAACATTTTGTTCTTCCAATTCATCATAAAACTTGGCTTCTTCTTCGGTTAATGTTTCTTTAATTAACTTATCTATGTCTTCTATTTTACTCATAATTTCTATTTTTTAAGTTTAATTTTATTTTTTCTCTAGCATGGAACAATCTAGATTTTGTTGTTCCTACCGATAAATTTAACAACGTTGCTATTTCTTTTAATGAATAATTTTGCACGTAAAAAAGCTGAACCACTATCTTTTGATTTTTCGGCAAGTCTTCAACTACTTTTCTAATTTTTTCTTTGTAAAAAGTTATATCATCTTCACTATCAATTGTAATATTATGTTCAAGTTCTTTTTTATAACTTCTTAAATAAACATCTCTTCTTTGATTTGCACGCAAATAATCAATAGCCTTTCTATTTACTATACTTATTGCCCAAGATTTAAACTTGGTTTCGTCTTTTAAATCGGTCAACTTATTAAAAACAACCTTCCAACTTTCTTGAGCTATATCTTTAGCTACATCAGCATCTTTTACCACCCAAAAAGCCAACTTACAAAATTGCAAATGCCAACGTTTAACTAATAAACTGAGTGCTTTTTTATCGCCAGCTTTGTAAGCTAACACCAATGCTGAATCTGTCTGTTTGTTCAAGTTTTTCATAATTGATTACACCTCATAGACGTAGAAAAAAACAAAAGGTTCAATTTTATATTAAAAATAAGAATTTATGTTCGTCTTTAAAGTTACACAAACCATATCTTTTCCTAATTTTGCATACCATTAATTTAAGTAGAAAATGCCAAGAAGAGAGCGAAATAAGTTTGTAAAAAGAGGAGATATTATTGAAATTTTAATTGAAGATTATGCCTTTGGCGGAAAAGGAATAGGAAGAATACGTTCTGAAGAAGGAGTTTTTGTAGTTTTTGTTCCGAATACCTTACCTGGTCAATTGGTAAAAGCTCGTGTTGAAAAATCGAAAAAGAAATATGCCGAATGTAAATTGATTGATGTTTTAGAACACTCTAAAGATGAAGTTGACGTTCCGTATCAAGATATCCCAGGAGCTCCGTACATTCAATTACCTATCGAACTACAACATCAATACAAACAAGAAAGTACTTTATCGTTATTTAAACGTATTGGTAAAGTTGAAAATATTGAAGATTTGTTCGACGAGTTTATTTCTTCTCCTAATGTATTTCACTATCGAAATAAAATGGAATACGGTTTCTCTGCTATTGGTTACGACCGAGAGAAGAAAACGGATGTAGATGAATTTACCTTAGGATTTAAACGTCGTGGCGTTTGGTGGATGGGCGATAATCTTGAAAAAGATTCTGGTTTATTTGACAAACAAGTTGAAGACAACATTAAAAACATTAGAGAATACTGTAAAAAAACAGGACTAGCTCCTTGGCACGGACCTAAAAAAGAAGGTTTTTTCAGATATTTTGTGGTGAGAAAATCATACAAAACCAATGAATTATTATTCAATTTGGTTACTACTTCTAACGGTCTTTCAAATTTTAATTTAAATGATTTTGCCAATTATTTAGTTAGCTTATTTGGTGATAGAGTTGCAGGATTACTGCATACAATTAACGACGAAACTGGCGATAGAACTATTGCTACTTCTGGAAGTATTAAATTAGTTTACGGAAAAGACAAAATTGTTGAAGAACTATTAGGTTTAAATTTTGAAATTAGCATGAAAAGCTTCTTTCAAACCAACCCTAAATCTGCCGAAAAACTATATACCAAAGTAGTTGATTATGCGTTAGAAAACAAAGAAGCTGTAGATAACACAGTGGTTATGGATTTATTTTGCGGAACCGGAACTATTGGTCAAATCATTGCTTCAAAAGCAACCAATACTAAAATTGTTGGGGTTGACATTGTAGCTTCTGCAATTGAAGACGCAAAGAAAAATGCTAAACGAAACAATATTGAAGGTTTACAATTTTATGCAGCCGATGTTGGTAAGTTTTTAAACGAACATCCGCAGTATCAAAATAAAATCAGAACCATTATTTTAGATCCTGCTCGTGCAGGAATAGCACCAAAAACGCTGAAGAAAATCATAAACTTAAATGCAGATAGAATGGTTTATGTATCTTGTAACCCAGCAACGCAAGCTCGTGATACTGAAGAGTTGATGAAAAACGGATATCAATTAAAAAAGATTAGTTTAGTAGATCAGTTTCCACATACATCACACATAGAAACCGTTGTTTTATTTGAAAAATAAAAATTAAATGAAAAAATACTTTGCGCTTTTAGCATTTGTGATACTCGCTTTAATCGCTTGTGAAAAAGACGATTTTTGTACACAAAACCCAGTAACACCCAATTTAGTTTTACGTTTTTATGATAAAGACGATACGAACGACTTAAAAAGCGTAGAACGTTTATCAATCATTGCTGAAGGAAAAACTGACAGCCTTTTTGTTGGAAGAACTACCGATAGTATCGCTATCCCTTTAAATAGTTTAGCAGAAAAAACGGTGTATACATTAAAAATGAATACTGTTGATGGTAATATCGCTAACAATCAAACAGCTACGCTTACTATCGAATATAAACCTGAAGACGATTATGTATCAAGATCATGTGGTTATAGAATTGTATTCGCAGATGTAACTTTAAATCATTCAGGTTGGATTGATAATCTTTCAACCAATAGCGTTCCTTTAATCGACAATCAAGCAAAAGCCCATGTACAAGTATATCATTAGTTTATGTTTTGCATTCGTAACTATTAACGGATTTTCACAAAAAACTACTTCAGAAGAAAAAAAAGATACCGTAAAATATAAAACAGGATATGGTTTACGTTTAGGAGCCGATATAAGCAAACCTGTACTTGCTATTTTTGATAAGAGTTATACAGGTTTTGAAATTGTTGGAGATTATCGCGTATCGAAAAAATGGTATGTAGCTGCTGAATTGGGACACGAAGAAGAAATTACTTTTGAAGATTTTACGACTTCAACTTCCAAAGGAAATTATTTAAGAATTGGTGCTAATTACAACGCCTATGAAAATTGGTTAGACATGAATAACGAAATTTACGTAGGTATGCGTTATGGACTTTCGCTTTTCGATCATACTTTAAACAGCTACCAACCAAATGTTTCAACAGGTACAGAAAGTACACTTCCTTATTTTCCAACTACGACAATTCAAACTCCAGTTACCGAAACAGGATTAACCGCTCATTGGACTGAATTTCAATTAGGTATTAAAGCAGAAACATTAAAAAATTTATTTATAGGTTTTAGTTTTTCCTATAAAATTATGTTGAGTGTAGATGACCAAAAAAACTTTAAAACCTTGTACGCTCCAGGTTTTAACCGAGTATTTGAAAGTAATACAGGTTTTGGGTTTAACTATACTATTTCTTACTTGATACCTTTTGTTAATAAATAAATTATCAGCATACGCTTGATTTCACTAACTTTACAGCTTGAATAATAAAACTTATTAACAATGAATAGAATCCCAAGCGTAAATTTAGCAGATTTTTTATCAGACGATGCTGAAAGAAAACAAAAATTCATCAATGAAATTGGTGACGCTTATGAGAATATAGGATTTGTAGCATTAAAAGGACACTTTTTAAACGATGAGTTGGTAGAAAAGTTATATGCTGAAATCAAAAAGTTTTTTGACTTACCAACTGACGTTAAAGAAAAATATGAAATTCCAGGTATTGGAGGTCAAAGAGGATATGTGTCTTTTGGTAAAGAAAGTGCTAAAGGAAAAAAAGAAGGAGATTTAAAAGAATTTTGGCACTTTGGTCAGTATGTAGATGCTGATTCAAAATACGCTAAAGAATATCCTGAAAATGTAACTGTAGACGAATTACCTGAGTTTAACAAAGTTGGTAAAGAAACTTACCAAATGTTAGAAAAAACAGCTAAATACGTTTTACGTTCATTAGCTTTACACTTAGGCTTAGAAGAAACATATTTTGATAACTACATCAAAAACGGAAACAGTATTTTACGTCCAATTCACTACCCTCCTATCAAAACAGAACCTAAAGGAGCTGTAAGAGCTGCTGCTCATGGTGACATTAATTTAATTACGTTATTAATGGGAGCTCAAGGAAAAGGGTTACAAGTTCAAAACCATAAAGGAGAATGGATTGACGCTATTGCTGAACCAGATGAGTTAATGATTAATGTAGGAGATATGTTATCACGCCACAGTAATAACAAATTAAAATCTACAATTCACCGAGTAACAAACCCTCCTAAAGAATTATGGGGTACTTCACGTTATTCAATTCCGTTTTTTATGCACCCAGTTTCAGACATGAAATTAAATGTATTAGAAAATTGTATTGATGAAAACAATCCAAAACAGTTTGAAGATATTACTGCTGGTGAATTTTTAGATGAACGTTTACGTGAGTTAGGATTGAAAAAATAAATCTAATGGATTTACAAGATCAATTAAAAAACTTATTTCCAGAACATCAGTTTGAAGAAAAATCAGCTGATGAAAAACCAGATATTTGGTTACAGGACGATCCTATTTTATGTAAATATGAAAAGCGTAAAGGAAAACCTGTTACTATTTTAGATGGTTATAACGGAGCTACACAAGATTTCAAAAAATTAGCTAAAGAAATTAAAACCAAACTAAGCGTTGGTGGTAGCTTTAAAGACGATACAATCATTATTCAAGGTGATTATCGCGATCAAATAATGCAGCTTTTAAAAGATAAAGGATTCAACGTTAAGCGCGTTGGTGGATAACTAAATAAAAGTAAGGAATTTTAATAATTCCTTACTTTTATTATTTTTAAACGCTTTTTAAGTGTTAAAAAGTGATTAATATATAATAACGAAAAAAAGCACTCGTTTATTTTATAACATATTTAATTCCCCATTAAAAGTTATGGCACATTCTTTATTACACATAACAAACGGTGACAGCACCACCCAAAGATTACAACAATTAAACATTGAAGGAGATATTATTACATGGAGAGAAATGCTCTGTGAAGGTAAAACCTCTGTAGATGTTGGTAGTGAAGCTTTTTGGAAAACACGCTTCGATTTTTTTAAAACTACCTATAACGTAACCAAAAAGAAATTTATTGATTATACTGTAAAAGAATACAGAAATCTATGTAATCAAAAACAACAAGACGAAATTGTTTTATGGTTCGAATACGATTTATTTTGTCAAATAAACATGCTAGCTGTTATCAGCTGGTTAAAAAGATACCGTAAAAACCATAAAATCTCATTAGTTACAAGTGGAGTAATAGACACAACTGAAAAACTTGTAGGTTTAAATGAATTGTCAAACGAACAGTTAATAGAACACTACAACAACAAAATTGAGCTAACTGTTGATGATATTGAATATGCCGATTACATCTGGCAACTATATTGCTCCGACAGTCCACTTCCTTTAGAAAACGCACATAAATTCAATCCTAAATCGCCATTTGTGTATTTAGAAGAAGCAATCAAATCTCATTTACTGCGTTTTCCGTCAATTGAAAACGGATTAAATGAACTTGAAAACAATGTTTTAAAAACTGCTGAAGAACACAGTTTTAAAAATGAAAACGAACTTGTTGGTCATCTTTTAGCAGATCAAGGAAATTACGGTTTTGGTGATTTACAGTATTTTAATAAGTTAGAAAACTTAAAAAAACTATTTACCTCTTTCGATCCAGTAAAACTAAGCAAAACAGGTAAAAAGGTATTACAAAACCAAACCAACTATTATGCTAAGATTCGTTCTGATTTTTCGTATCTTGGCGGCGCTAAAAAATACAGCTACCTTTATGTAAACTCTACCGGTAAGCTGTTAAAAATTACATCATAAATGAGTATTAAACATTCTGAACTCATCTTAAATCCAGATGGTAGCGTTTATCACCTGAATTTAAGACCTGAACATATTGCTAACGATATAATCTTTGTTGGCGACCAATATCGTGTAGATAAGGTTACTAAACATTTTGATTCTATTGAGTTTAGCACCCAAAAAAGAGAATTTAAAACAACAACTGGTACTTATAAAGGAAAACGCTTAACTGTAATTTCTACTGGTATTGGTCCTGATAATATTGATATTGTTTTAAACGAATTAGACGCTTTAGTTAATATCGATTTAAACACACGTTTAGTTAAAGAAAACCATACTCAATTAAATATTACACGAATTGGAACCTCTGGTTCTTTACAAGCGGATATTCCTGTAGATAGTTTCTTATTAAGCTCTCACGGATTAGATTTAAACGGATTACTTCAATCGTATCAAGTTGATGAAATTTCTCATCCTGAAATTGAGGAAGCTTTTATAAAGCATACAAATTGGAGTGCTAAAAAATCGTATCCTTTAATCGTAGCTAACGGAAATGACCTAGACAAAAAACTATCATCTGATAGCGTTTACAAAGGAATTACAGCTACTGCTGGTGGTTTTTATGGTCCACAAGGTCGTGTACTACGTTTACCGTTGCAAGACAGTGAACTAAACCATAAAATTGATAGTTTTAAACACAACAATTATAGAATTACCAATCTTGAAATGGAAACATCTGCCATTTACGGATTAGCAAAATTACTAGGTCATAATGCTGCATCAATGAATGCTATTATTGCCAATAGAGCTAACGGTACATTTAGTGAAGATCCTGGTAAAGTTGTTGCCGATTTAATTATATACACCTTAGATAAATTAGTAGAATAAATGCTGAATTTAAAAGTTGGTGGTGTACCTGAGCATTTTAACTATCCGTGGTATATTACTTTAAAAAATAAAGAATACACTAAAGAAGGAATCAACTTGCGTTGGCAAGATTTCCCTGGAGGTACTGGTGCTATGTGTAAAGCGCTTCGTTCTGGGGAAATTGACATTGCCATTGTACTTACCGAAGGAATTATTAAAGACATCATCAACGGTAATCCTTCAAAAATTACGCAAACCTATGTAAAAAGTCCTTTAATTTGGGGAATTCACGTAGGTGCAAAATCAAAATTTAAAACTATTACTGATTTAGAATATGCCACTGTAGCTATAAGTCGATTTGGTTCGGGCTCGCATTTAATGGCTATTGTAAATGCACATAACAATGGTTGGGATATTAATAAATTACAATTTAAAGTAGTAGGTAACCTACAAGGTGGTATTGATGCCTTAACAAACGGAGAAGCCGATTATTTTATGTGGGAACACTTTACCACCAAACCTTTGGTTGACGATGGTACTTTTAGACGTGTTGGAGATTGCCCTACTCCTTGGCCTTGTTTTGTAGTTGCAGTTCGTGATGAAATATTAAAAAACAACTTTGAAGAAGTTAAAAAAGTGCACGATATTATAAATAATTGCACCAAAGACTTTAAAGATTTTGACAATATTGATACTGTTTTAGCAAAGAGATACGAGCAACAGGTAAACGACATTCAAGAATGGTTATCATTAACCGAATGGAATGATGGTAAACCAGTTACCAAAAACTTAATTACTCGCATACAAAATAAAATGGTAGAGTTTAACGTTATTGAAAAGAAGGAAAATTCTGGTGACTTAATCAGAAATATGTATATTTGATTTTTTAAAACTAAAAAAATGAGAAAAGTAGTATTTATTGCAATTTGTACTGTTAGTTTATTAGGTTTTTCTTCTTGTGGAAGTACAAGCCCATGTGGTTTAGCAAAAACTAATCAAACTCAACAAAAACAACATCAACAACAAGAGGTAGTAGTTGCAGAAGTAACTGACGTAGCAACTGCTGAATAAGTTGATGTTTCTTTATTCAAATTCAATAAATCCGCTTTTTTAGGCGGATTTTTTATTTCAAACTTCTTACTACAAAAAATCCTTTTCTAAAACAGAAAAGGACTTGATTTTATTTTATATATCAATTTTACTTTGCTATAATCTCTCCCAACAACGCTCCTTTTTCAAAGGCAAACATCATTACTAATAATAACATTATTGCTACTCCAGTAATTACGTAATACATTTTTTTATTTTCTTTCTTCATAATATAATTTAGTTTTAATATTTAATTCTTCTCTTTTAGCATTGGTACAAACCTAAAATCACCCAATTCGTGTTTTTCAAACTCTTTGGGAGATTTTCTAATAAACAAGGTCATTACTTGTTCTTTGTCACCTACAGGAATCAGTAATTTTCCTCCTACTTTTATTTGTCCTAACAATGCTTTCGGAACATACGGTGCACCCGCAGTAACAATAATTTTATCAAAAGGAGCTTCTTCTGGCAAACCTTTATAACCATCACCAAAAATAAAACGCTTAGGTCGGTATCCTAATTTTGGTAAAAACAATGAGGTTTTTTTAAATAATTCGTGTTGTCTTTCTATTGAATACACTTCTGCATCTAACTCTAACAACACTGCTGTTTGATACCCTGAACCTGTACCAATTTCTAACACCTTTTCTTTAGGTTTAATTTCTAAAACTTCAGATTGAAAAGCTACCGTGTAGGGTTGAGAAATAGTTTGATCTGCAGCTATAGGAAACGCTTTATCTTGATACGCATGCGCTTCAAAACTACTATCCATAAACAAATGTCTAGGTATTTTTCTAATAGCAGCTAATACTTTCGTATCGGTAATTCCTTTAGCTTCTAAAACGTTTGCTAATTGATTTCTAAGCCCTTGATGTTTGGTTGTATCTCTCATTTATACTTTTCTATTCAGTAGTAAGTCATAAAATTTCGGATGGCTAAAAGTAGTAATAAATATGTATAAAAGTGTATCTTTGTTAGCGTTGATTTTTAATGAAAGTCTTTTCAATTTTTATTAAGAATTCAAATAACTAATAATCTTTCACTTATGTTAAAAGCTGGAGTTTTAGGCGCAGGACACCTAGGAAAAATCCACCTACGTCTGTTACAACAATCAGAAAAATACGAATTAATAGGATTTTACGATCCTTTTACCGAAAATTCACAGAAAGTAGCCAACGAATTTGGTTATAAATTATTCAACTCTGTAGAAGAATTGATTGATGCTGTTGATGTAGTTGACATTGTTACTCCGACCCTTTCTCATTTTGATTGTGCAAAACAAGCTATTGAAAAGGGGAAACACATTTTTATTGAAAAACCGATTACCAATACGGTTTTAGAAGCTGAAGCAATCAGAACTTTGGCTAGTCAACACCATATTCGTGGACAAGTAGGGCACGTTGAGCGTTTTAATCCTGCATTTACTGCAGTTAAAGATGTGATAGATTCGCCAATGTTTATTGAAACACATCGTTTGGCTGAATTCAACCCAAGAGGAACCGATGTACCTGTAGTTTTAGACTTAATGATTCATGATATTGATATTATTTTATCCGTTGTAAAATCGAAAGTTAAAAACATACACGCAAGCGGTGTATCTATAATTTCTGAAACTCCGGATATTGCCAACGCACGTATTGAGTTTGAAAACGGATGTGTTGCCAACTTAACAGCGAGTAGAATTTCGATGAAAAACATGCGTAAAAGTCGTTTTTTTCAAAGAGATGCATACATCTCAGTTGATTTCCTAGAAAAGAAATCTGAGGTAGTTAGAATGAAAGATGTACCTGAAAAACCTGATGAGTTTGCCATGATTTTACAGAATGCTGAAGGAGTAAAAAAACAAATTTATTACGATAATCCTGAAGTAGTTGCCAACAACGCTATTTTAGACGAGTTAGAATCGTTTGCAGATGCTGTTAACAATGACACAACACCAATAGTTTCGTTACGTCAAGGTGCAGAAGCATTGCGTGTTGCACATCAAATTATAGATTGCTTTTAAATTTTAAAATAAACAAAACGCGTTAGGGATTGCAGTGAAAATCCTTTTTTGTTATTCTGAGTGAATCGAAGAATACAACAAAAAAGATTGCAACGAAAAGCTCGCCCTGAAAGGGAACGCCCAAATAAATATAAAAACACAACAACATGAAAAATATAGCTGTAATTGGTGCAGGAACTATGGGAAATGGAATTGCTCATACTTTTGCTCAATTTGGATACAACGTTCAACTAATTGATATTTCGCAAGCTGCCTTAGATAAAGGTTTAGCAACCATTACTAAAAACTTAGATAGAATGGTAGCGAAAGAAAAAATTACTGAAGACGATAAAAACAATACATTAAACAATATCACCACCTATACTTCTATTAAAGACGGTGTTCAATACGCTAGCTTAGTGGTTGAAGCTGCTACTGAAAATGTAGATTTAAAGTTGAAAATTTTTAAAGATTTAGATGATGTTTGTCCTGAAGATACCATTTTAGCTACCAACACTTCATCTATTTCTATTACGCAAATTGCAGCAGTTACTAAGAGACCAGAAAAAGTAATTGGAATGCACTTTATGAATCCTGTGCCAATTATGAAATTGGTTGAAATTATTAGAGGTTACAACACTTCTGATGAAGTAATGGATTTTACGGTAGATTTAACTAAAAAGATAAATAAAGTACCTGTTGAAGTAAACGATTACCCAGGTTTTGTTGCCAACCGTATTTTAATGCCAATGATTAACGAAAGTATTGAAACTTTATACAACGGTGTTGCAGGTGTTGCAGAAATTGACACGGTAATGAAATTAGGAATGGCGCACCCAATGGGACCTTTACAATTAGCAGATTTCATCGGATTAGACGTTTGTTTATCTATTTTGAATGTAATGTATGAAGGATTTAAAAACCCAAAATATGCTCCGTGTCCGTTATTAGTAAACATGGTAATGGCTGGTAAATTAGGCGTAAAATCTGGTGAAGGTTTTTATGATTATTCAGAAAGTAGAAAAGCTGAAAAAGTTGCGAAGATGTTTTCGTAAGCTTTGTTTACAAACATAAAAAGGGGAAGTTTTTAATAAGACTTCCCTTTTTTATTATTCTCTTTTAACACGAAGTATCAGCGATGATTTTCCATTCGCCTTGTATCTTCTTAAAAATAATCATAAACACGCCGTCAGCGTCTCCTACAGTTCTTTTTAAGTGATATTCTCCCATAACTGAGTAAGCTCCATCAGTAATTTTAGAAATATCGTTGATTTTAAAAGTCAGTGTTCCTGAATGTTCTTTTGTCGGATAACCTTTTTTATAATTATCTAAGGTTTTTTTCCAACCGAAAGTAATACCATTTCTTCCATAGAATTTTAACGAATCACTTTTCCAATACCCTTGCATAAAACCTTCTAAATCGTGATTAGACCACGCTTTTTCTTGCGCATTCATCACTGCTAAAATCTCTTGCTTTTCAGTTTCTTCTGAAACAGTTTTAACAACTTCTTGTTTACATGAAACAAGTAATACAAACATTAAAACAACACTTACTAAGTTTTTCATTTTAAAATAGTGAATTTATAATTTCTTTTATGGAAATTCCTTCTGCTTCGGCTTTGTAATTTTTCACAATTCTGTGTGATAAAATAGGAATGGCTACTGCTTGTACATCTTCTATATCAGGAGAATATTTACCATTCACTGCTGCATGTGCTTTTGCTGCTAGAATTAAGTTTTGCGAAGCTCTTGGACCTGCTCCCCAATCGATATATTTCTTTATCAATTCAGTTGCTTTATCTGATTTAGGGCGGGTTTTACCCACTAAACCAACTGCATATTCCACAACATTATCAGCAACAGGAATTTTACGAATTAACTTTTGCACTTCAATAATTTCTTCCGAAGAAAAAATTGCATTAACCGTTTGATTTACGATAGACGTTGTGTTTTTAACAACTTGAACTTCTTCTTCAAAAGTTGGATACTCTAAATTAATTGAAAACATAAAACGATCTAACTGCGCTTCTGGAAGTGGATAGGTTCCTTCTTGCTCTATCGGATTTTGAGTAGCTAATACAAAAAATGGTAACTCTAATTTATAATGATGACCTGCAATGGTTACCGATTTTTCTTGCATTGCTTCTAACAACGCTGCTTGTGTTTTTGGAGGTGTACGGTTAATTTCATCCGCTAAAATAATATTCGAAAAAATGGGTCCTTTTATAAATTTAAAGTGACGTGTTTCATCTAAAATCTCGCTTCCTAAAATATCAGAAGGCATTAAATCGGGTGTAAACTGAATTCGATTAAAATTTAACCCTAATGCACTAGAAATGGTGTTTACCAATAAGGTTTTTGCCAATCCTGGAACTCCGATAAGTAACGAATGCCCTCCACAAAAAATTGATAATAATGTATAATTTACTGCTTCTTGTTGCCCAACAATTACTTTTCCTATTTCTTGTTGTAATTGGCTGTATTTTTTTACTAGTGCGTTTACTGCTGTTACGTCAGACATAAATGAAAGTTTTTCTTTGTTCAATAAATTTAAATACAAACTTTTATAAAATGAAATTCCCGCTTTCGCGGGAATCACAATATACTAAATTTATTACTTCTTATTTGTTTTCTTTTTTCCAATCTTTTTTAAACGTACATTTATTAAAATCTTCACCTAATTTTAAATACGTTTCTTGGATTTTCTCTTTTGTCCACTTAGTAATTTTCTCTTCTTTCTTTTTTGCTAAAGCAAATTGTTGCATTCTTACATAATCTTTAACTAAGTCGGCAGTATGGTTTTCAGTTTTATCTTTTACAAAGATAACTCCGTACATTTTTTCTCCTTCACGAGTTTCATCATAGTAAATATCTGAATACTCATGTTTATTTAATTCACTAATTCTAGCAAATAAATCTGGTTGCATTCTTGTTAACTCAAATGAAGGTTCTTGTGTATAAGGATTGATTAAAATACCTCCACTATTTTTTGTTTCTTCGTCTTCTGAATACTTAGCTACTGCTTCTTCAAAAGTTAATTTTCCTGCTTTTAAATCTGCAACAACCTTCTCTATTTCTTCTTTAGTTTCTTGTAATTTTTCGTCAGAAACTTGAGGACGCATTAAAATGTGAGATACTTCACGTTGGTTACCTTTTATTTTATGCAATTGTAAAATATGGTACCCAAAAGCAGATTTAATTGGTTCTGAAACTTGATTTACATCTAATGAAAACGCAGTTTCTTTAAATTCTTTAATAAACGGACTGTCTTTGGTAATTGTATACAAACCTCCGTTTTGAGCCACACCAGGATCTTCAGAATTGATAATTGCTTTTAATTTAAAACTTGCTCCGTTTTCAATTTCCTTTTTTAACTCTTTTAACTTGTTAATTACACGCTCTTCCTCCTCTTTTGTAGGTTCAGCTTTTAAAACTATCTGTTGCAATTCTACCTCAGCAGGAATTTCAGGCAGTTCTCCTTTTTCTTGTAAACCTTTGTAATAAACTCGAACTTCTTCAGGAGTTACATCAATATTCTCAGTAATCTTTTGTTGCTCTTTTTCAATTAGTAAGTTTTCTTTTTGAACTCTTCCTAATTCTTTTCTTAAATCTTCAATATCGTTAAATCCGTAAGCAGCAACAACTTTTTCTTCACTACCATATTCTCTCGTAAAGAATGCTATACTTCTGTTTACATTATTATCAATTTCAGATTGAGAAACAGTAACACTATCAATAACAGCATGATGCGCTAATAATTTTTGCTGCATTAACTCTTCAAGCATTTCGCAGTCTGAAATCTTTATTTTTCCTTCACTTCTTAATTCTACTTCTTGCTTAAATTTATCAATATCAGAATTTAAAACAATGTTTTTACCTACTACTACGGCTACACCGTCTATTTTAGTTTGTTGTGCGTTTAACGATGTTAAACCTGCTAAAAACAAGGTAAATGCTATGCTAGTATTCTTTAAAGTTTTTGTTTTGAATTGCATCATTTATGAGTGTTTTTTCAATATCTCGTATTAATTCTAATTTTCTTTTGTGTAATATAATTTGCTTTATTCTAGGACTTACATAGCTTAGTGGAGCTGTAGCACTTTGAGGCAATATATTTTTTACAGCGACCAAATATACTCCTAAACTATCTTCTTTTTGTATGAATTTTGATATTTTTAACAAGTTTTCCTTTGTTTCATTACGAAATGGCGGAATTTTTTTCTTCAGATAGTCTAAAGTTACCCAAGTTGAGTCTTGCAAACGATACGATTTAAAGTTTAACAAGTGCCTTTCTAAATCTTCTTTATCTTCTTCTTTTTCTGATTTAAATTGAGCTATTGTTTCTTTTTTATCTAAAAAATCTTTTCCAAAATTTACATATTCAAACTGAAGAAGTTCTTCGCTTACTTTAAAGTTTTCTTTGTTTTTTTCATAATACAACGCTATTTCTTCCTCAGTAACAACAGTGTCTAACTTTTGTTTTACCAAACGCTCTTTGTATCCGTTTATATATAAACCCTTTTTGTAATTGTTAACCAAATTTTCAATTTGCTCACTATTAACTTCAGATATGTTTTCTTCAGCTTTTATAAACAACAATTCTTGTTTAGCCCAAGAATTTATCAACCCTTTCACCACCACTAAACTATCTTCTTTAGAAAGATTTTTAGGCAACAAATCTTTTATATCTTTCTTGTATAAATGTTTGTTGTAAACCGAAGCAATAGGCTTATCTTCTCTTGTCTTTTCTTTTTTTAAACTGACAAGTTCACATGACATTGTGTTTATTAATAATATTAAAAAAATATACTTCTTCACTTTTATACTAATCTCTACTGGTTATATATTTTCTTTAGCTTTTTTACTACTTTATCTTTTATTTTGATGGTATTATTTTTTCTTAAATCTTCAATCCAATTCTTTTCTAATTCATTTTGATAATCACTTAATACCTGTCCTTTTATCTCATCAAGTTCTTTGCCATACTTAGCTATATTCTTTGAATAAAATTCTTTTAATCCATAAGCATCATTTGAAGCTTTATTCCAAATCTTTTCTTGCATTAAATCAAATAGCAATAATCCTTCTTTGTACTCTAATAATGTATTTCTGTATTCTGAATTCGTCTTTTCTAAACCGTCTTTAAAATAGTTTACGATCTCGTTATTTTTAAACTCTTCATACAATTCTTTATTAATTGATTGATTTTTAGAATCTCCATATATCAACAAATCCTTTTGGGTTAACTTTTTATCATTAATTGAAAGAATTGTTTTATCCAATTTCTCTTTTTTAAAGTCTTTATTTTCAGCTATAAATAACTGATTCAGTAAAACTTTATCTTCTTTTATTTTATACTCTTTTTTTAATCTTGTGGCTATCGATTTATTAGAAACTACAAACCTGTTCGAGCTTTTAACTTTTCTGGTTAACTCCTCTTTTAACTCGTTAAATGATGGAACAGGATAGTTCTTTAACAACTTTACGATATGCCATCCGAATTTTGTTTTGAACGGAGCGCTATAACCTCCTACATTCTGCAATTTCAATACTTCATTTTCAAAATCCTCTACCATTTTACCCGTTCCAAATCTTGGTAACTTACCTCCATTTTTTGCTGAACTAATATCTTCTGAATGTTGACTTGCCAATTCTTCAAAAGAACTTCCAGAAGTTAGTTCTTGATAAATTTTATTGATTTTTTCTTCTCTATATGCTGAGTTTTTTATCAAAACATGAGCAACTTCAAACTCTCCCCTCGACTCTCTTTTTCCAGTAACTTTTATAATATGGAAACCGAATTTTGTTATAAAAGGTTCAGAAACTTCATCTTTTTTGATGTTGTAAGCAGCATTTTCGAAAGGATATACCATCTGAAAAGCAGAAAAATAGCCTAAATTTCCTCCGTTAATTTTAGCTGAAGGGTCTTCAGAAACTTCTCTGGCTACCTTTTCAAAATCTTCGCCTTGTAAAATACGATTTCTATATCCTACAATTTTACTTTTTAAAAAAGAGGTGTCAACAGCAATTGAACTACTAGGAAATCGAACTAAAATATGGCTAACTTTTACTTCGGTTTTTTTCCTATCATAAGCTTCTCTTACCAGTTTTTCTAATGCTTTCTTATCGTATAAATACGGAGTTACCAACTCTTTCTTATAACTTTCAAACTCTTTCTTGTAAGCTTCATTTTTATCCAGTCCTAAACTGTACGCTTCTTTAACTTTAAGCTTATAGTTGATAAACAAATCTAAGTAACTATCTATATCAGCCCCATTTTTATCTTCAACTAATGATAAGTTCTTTTCATACATCTGCTTAAATTCAGAAAGCATAACTTTCGTGTCATTTATACGAAATAACTCTTGATCTTTTTGAGAAAAAGAAAAAAGTATTACACCAAAAACAGCAAATATGAAAAGTAGTTTTCGCATGCTTTAAATTTACAAAGAAATAATTCCTTTTATAGCCTCTGCTTTTTTGTAGTAAGAAATAACTTCTTCTGAACTTTTAACCGTTAAATGAATTGACACGCTAACGTATTTACCTGTTTTAGATTTTTTTGTATCAATAACCGCTCCTCCTTCGTTAAACAAATCTTGTACCTCTTGTACTTGATTGCCATCGGTAGGAACAATAAACTTATATAAATATTTAGCAGGAAACGTTGTAGTATCTTCTAACTGTGATTTTAATTTTGCGTAAAAAGCTTCTCTATCTTGCATAACTCAATTATTACTGTTTTTATTAAAAATCATCAAAAAAATATGGACTTTATTTTGATGAAGCACAAAATTACACTATTTATTATATTTATAACTTGAAACTTTTATTTTTGCCCCATGCAACAAAAAATAGTTTTAATAGGTGGACCTGGTACTGGTAAATCTTCAATTTTAAGAGAATTTATCAAACGAGGATATGAATGTATGCCTGAGATTTCTAGAGAAGTAACTCTAAAAGCTCAAAAAGAGGGAATTGATCAACTTTTCTTAGAACAACCTCTTTTATTCAGTCAAATGTTATTAGAAGGTAGAGAGCAACAATACCTAACTGCACAAGAAAGCGATGCAGAAATTATATTTTTTGATAGAGGAATTCCTGATGTACATGCCTATATGAATTATTTAGGCTCTGAATACCCTGCTGTTTACAAGGAAAAAAGCAACAAATATTTATATACTAAAGTATTTATGTGTGCTCCTTGGGAAGAAATTTACAAGTCTGATAATGAGCGTTACGAAACTTTTGAGCAATCTGTTAAAATTGATACTTTTTTAAAGGAAGCTTACGAAGAAGTTGGTTATAAAATTATTGATGTTCCTTTTGGAACGGTACAAGAGCGTTGCGATTTTATTTTACATGCGTTAAAGCATGATGCATGATACAACACTTCAAATACTAAAAACTTACTGGGGGTTTAATTCCTTTAGAGAACCTCAACAAAACATAATAAACGAAGTTTTAAAAGGTAATAATGTAATTGCTTTATTACCTACTGGTGGCGGAAAATCTGTTTGCTTTCAAATTCCTGCATTAGCTAAAGAAGGAGTTTGTATTGTAATTTCTCCACTGGTTGCTCTAATGCAAGATCAAGTTACAAGCCTTATCAGCAAAGGAATTAAAGCTAGTTTAATACCTTCAGGAAGTACGCAAGATGAGATTGTCACACTCTTTGATAATATCCGTTTTGGTAATACTAAATTCTTATACATTTCACCAGAGCGATTGCAATCTCGTTTTATTCAAGAAAAGATAAAACAATTAAACGTCAATTTAATTGCGATTGACGAAGCACATTGTATTTCTGAATGGGGGCATGATTTTCGTCCCTCATATCAAAATATTACTATTTTAAAAGAGCTACAACCTTCTGCTCCTATAATTGCGCTAACAGCAACTGCTACGCAAAAAGTAATTACTGATATTGCCAACTCATTAGCTTTAGAGAAGCCAAGTATCATAAAACAATCGTTTTATCGTAAAAACTTAGCATATCAAGTTTATAAAACTGAAGATAAACTAGGTAAACTCAATCAAATTTTCACAAAAACAAAAGCCCCAGCAATTGTTTACGTAAACACCCGAAGCAAAACAAAAGAGATTAGCAGCTACCTAAATGCACAAGGATTTAACAGTTCATTTTATCATGGCGGATTATCTTCTATAGAAAAAAAACTTGCGTTTGATAATTGGATGCAAGAAAAAACTCCGATTATAGTCGCTACAAATGCTTTCGGAATGGGGATTGACAAACCCAATGTTCATGTAGTTGTACATTTAAACTTACCTTCTTCAATTGAAAATTATATTCAAGAAGCGGGACGTGGTGGACGTGATGGAAACAAATCATTTTCGGTAGTTTTAACAAATAACAGCGATATTACTTTAAATGCTGAGCTTCTTGAAAAGTCATTACCTACGATTGAAGAAATAAAAGCGGTTCATCAAAAACTATATCAACATTTTCAAATAGCTACTGGAGAATTTATTGAAGCTGCTTTTGATTTTAACTTTTTAGATTTTTGCAGCAAATATGGTTTTATTCCGAATAAAACTTTTAATGCGCTACAAATACTAAACAACAACGGAATTATAGAACTGAATTATAATTTTCAACAAAAATCAACTGTTCAGTTTTTAGCTTCGAGTAAGCAAGTAATTTATCAAACGCAACAAAACACGCAACTTCAAAAGTTTATTCAACAAATACTACGCATGTATGGTGGCATTTTTGAAGATTCAGTAAAAATCGATGAGTTTTACATTGCTAAAAAACTAAGCGTTACTTCTTGGTTTGTAATCGAAACTTTAGAGAAATTAGCTCAGGAAGGGTTGATTGAATATGTAAAATCGACAAACAACGCAGAGTTGTTCTTTTTACATCCGAGAGAAGATGATAAAACTATCAATCGAATATCAAAAAATATTCAGCAGTACATCAATCAAAAAAAGCAGAAAAATTTAGATTTATTACAGTTTATTCAAAATGATCAAATTTGTAGAAGCACACAACTACTCTCCTATTTTGGAGAACTAGAAGCTCAAAATTGTGGAATGTGCGATGTTTGTCTTCAAAAAAAATTAATTAAAAAGGTAAATCAGAAAGATATTTTATCAGTATTAATAGAAGGAAAAAGTTACACTGCTTTTGAAATTGCCTCGTTACTAAACGAAAAAGAAACGAACATTTTAATACTTTTGCGAGAGCTTTTAGCTGAAGAAAAAATACACACTAATAACAATAAATACTATTTAATATAAATGAGAGATTTACGCATTGTTTTTATGGGAACTCCCGATTTTGCATCAACTATTTTACAACACCTTGTTGAAAACAACTACAATGTAGTTGGAGTTATTACTGCGGCAGACAAACCCGCTGGTAGAGGTCGTAAATTAAATGAATCTGCAGTAAAAAAATATGCCTTATCTCAAAACTTACCTATTCTTCAACCTAAAAATTTAAAGAGTGAAGAATTTCAAGAAGAATTACAGCAGTGGAATGCTAACCTACAAATCGTAGTTGCTTTTAGAATGTTACCAAAATCAGTTTGGGCAATGCCAAAATACGGTACGTTTAATTTACACGCTTCTTTATTACCAGAATATCGTGGTGCTGCACCAATAAACTGGGCTATTATAAATGGAGAAACCAAAACAGGTGTTACCACGTTCTTTATTGACGATAAAATTGACACCGGTGAAATTATCTTACAAAATGAAGTTATTATTAAAGAAGATGAAATTGTAGGTGAATTGCACGACAAGTTAATGCATTTAGGTGCCAATTTAGTTGCAGAAACTGTCGATTTAATTTCAAAAGGAGATGTAACGACTACAAAACAACCAGAGCTTGAAGAAAAATCGGCACCAAAACTATATCCTCACAACTGTAAAATAGATTGGTCTAAACCATTAAATGATATTTACAACCACATTCGCGGATTAAATCCGTATCCTGCTGCTTGGACAACTATTATAAATGGTGAAGAAGAAGTTTCAGCAAAAATATATACAGTTTCAAAAGAGTTTACAGAACATAATTTAGAAATTGGTAGTATAATCACTTCAAAAAAGGAATTAAAAGTAGCTGTTACAGATGGTTACCTTAACATTCATCAAATTAAGATTTCTGGTAAAAAATTAATGGATGCTCAAAGCTTATTAAACGGATATCAGTTCGAAAAAGACGCTAAAGCGCTGTAGCCCTTTATTCATAAGGTTTTAACGATTTTCAACAAAAAACAAGTGGGGTTATTAACATTTCTACTGAATTTATTAACAAAACACTGTTTTTTTTAGGTCAAATCTTGCACAATACCGCATTCCGTCTATATTTGTTGAGCTATTGAAGCAAAAAACATTAATTAATTTTAAAATCTATTCAAATTATGAACAAATCAGATTTAATCGATGCAATGGCTGCTGACGCAGGAATTTCAAAAGCTGCTGCTAAAGCTGCATTAGATTCTTTAACTACAAACGTTACTTCTACTTTAAAGAAAGGTGGTAAAGTTGCTTTAGTTGGATGGGGAACTTGGTCTGTTTCTGAGAGAGCTGCTAGAACTGGTAGAAACCCTCAAACTGGAAAAGAAATCAAAATTGCTGCTAAAAACGTAGTTAAGTTTAAAGCTGGTGCTGGTTTAAGCGATTCAGTAAACTAATATTTTCCACGAAACATATTATACAGCGGTGTTTAGGCAACTAAACACCGTTTTTTTGTACCAAAGTGTCACATAAAGTAATAATAGTTTGTCTATTGTATAGAACTTAAAACCATTACCAATGAAAAATATAGTTACACTTATTGCTTTAACTTTAGTAACCTTAACATCATTTGCTCAAAAAACAGTTGATGCTTCTGATATTATGAGAGATGTAAAAAACGGAAAAGCAGTAGAAATTTCAAACGCAACCATTAACGGAGTTTTAGACTTTACTTTTATGGATGATGCATTATCAAAATTACCAACCAGAAAACGCTGGTGGAATAACGGCGGAACAAACACTGTTGAAAAACAAATTACCAATAAAGTATCATTTACAAACTGTACGTTTAAAGACGATGTTTTAGCGTATATTCCTCATGAAAAAAGCGGATACACCTTTGTAGCTAATTTTGAAGATGTTGTAGTGTTTAAAGATTGTACTTTTAAAGAAAAAGCTATGTTTAAATATTCTGATTTTGAAAGAAATACCGATTTTTCTGGTACAAAATTTAACGGAGTATCTACATTTAAGTATGCTAAGTTTGACAGAGACATTAGCTTTAAAAACACTTTTTTTGACGAACCTTCTACTTTTAAGTATGCTGATTTTAAAGAGTTTGTAAGTTTTGAAAACTCAGTATTTAACGAAAGTGCAATTTTTAAATATACCGAATTTAACAACGGAGTATCGTTTAGAAATGTAAAGTTTGAAGAAGACTTAAACATAAAATACACTAAAGTATCTGGTGAATTTGATATTAAAGGAATGGATGTAGCTTTTGATATCGACTCTAAATACACAAAAATAAACGGACGTAGCTTTAACAAGCACTTGTTAAAAAAATAAGCCTCTAAAACCACAAAATAGTATAATCTCGTAAGTTTTCTTACGAGGTTTTTTAAATAAATTTAGTTTGATTCTTAAACTTTAAAAAACTAACTTCGCTATCGGACGATATCTCATCATTAAAACGACGGATATCTTAACCGTTGTACATAATATCCAAAATTGAACTCTAAAGAATTGAAATTAGAAATTGAACCTATGAATTTTGTTGGATTTATTTTTAAATCCTTTCTTTCAATGTTTTTGATTCTTTTTATTGCATCAATAATATTTGCATTTGTTACCCCAAATTTGAAAAATAATTACACCGTAGTGATAATTATCGCTGGATTAATAATGGCGTTAATTTTAGGGATTCAATTTATATTTCGTCCGACCATATATTTATACTCAATCTTTATATCAGAAACTATAACTGAATTAAAATGGCAAGAAAACAGGAAATTTAAATCTCGTAAATTCAATAACGCAAAAATCAAAACCGAATTAATTCCAAGCGGAAAAAATAATCCATACCTGAAAATTGAAATAAAAGACAAAGAATCTAATTTAACTTTAAAACAATATCAAGTAGGAGAGTGGGATTTAGAAAAACTTAAACAGATTGGAATTGAAATAAAAAATACTATGCACAACAATGTATAACCGTAACGAAACATTTAAAATAGACAATAAAAAACTCCGCTTTTCAGCGGAGTTTTTCTTATTCTTCTTCGTCGTTAAATGACGTATTTTTCTTTTCTTTTTTACTTCCTTCGTACAATTCGTATTTTACAAATCGGCAATCTAAATCGGCATTTTTAAGCGGTATTCTTCTCGAAGTTCGTAATCCTACAAACTTTAACGCTTCAATATCCGATGTTATTAACCACGCTGTTGAGTTTGGATAATTGTTCTTTAACGTATCCCCTATTTTTCTGTAAAACTCTTCTACATCAATATTTAAACGCTCTCCATAAGGCGGATTGAACAAAATCGTTGTTTTACCAAATACTTCTTTTTTAGAATTGAAAAAGTTTACATGGTGCACCCCAACAAATTCTTCTAAATTGGCATTAATAATATTCTGCTGCGCTTTTCTTACTGCAGATGGTGCTTTATCAAAGCCCATAATTTTAAAGTGTGAACTTTTAATTTTTTTCAGCAACGAATCTTGTATAATAAAGTACAAATCTTCATCGTAATCGTTCCAATTTTCAAAAGCAAAATGCTTACGGTTTATGTTTGCAGGAATCTGATTGGCAATCATTGCTGCTTCAATCAAAATAGTTCCCGAACCACACATTGGGTCGATAAAATTTTCTTCCCCTTTATACCCAGAAAGCAATAACAAACCTGCTGCCAACACTTCGTTAATTGGTGCAATATTGGTTGCACTTCGGTATCCGCGTTTATGCAAAGAATCACCAGAAGAATCTAACGAAATGGTTAACCATTCTTTATGAATATGGATATGAATTTTTACATCAGGGTATTTTAAATCTACATTCGGACGCTTTTTATACTTGTGCATAAAATAATCGGCAATAGCGTCCTTCGATTTTAAACTAATGTAATGTGAGTTTGATGTAAAGTTTTTTGAGTTTACTACTGCTCCGATAGCAAACGTTCCGTCAACATCTAAAAAACGCTCCCACTTTATACGCTGAATTGCTTCGTATAAATCTTCTTCATCAAAAATTTTACTACGTTTAATCGGTTTTAAAATTCGAATAGCAGTACGCAACGCAATATTAGCTTTGTACATAAATCCTTTATCGCCTTTAAAAGCAACACTACGAATTCCTTCTTTCACCTCCATTGCTCCTAGTTGACGTAGTTCGTCTGCTAAAACACCTTCTAAACCTGCCATGGTAATGGCAGTCATTTTAAAATCTTTTTCCATGTAACTGTAAAATTTCACTGCAAAAGTACAGTTAATTTCGGGGAGTTATCAATCTTTTCTACTTTGAATATAAAAAACGTAAGTTTTATGTATTTTTGCAGACCTTAAGGTTATGAATACAACAACAGATTGGTTTACTTCGTGGTTTAATACACCATACTATCATATTTTATATAAGCATAGAAACGATGCCGATGCGCAGTTTTTTATGCGAAACATTACTTCTTTTTTAGCGTTGCCTAAAGCAAGTAAAATTGCTGATTTACCTTGTGGTAAAGGAAGACACTCGGTATATCTTAATTCTTTAGGATATGATGTCGTAGGCGGTGATTTAAGTGAAAACAGCATACAACACGCCAAACAATTTGAAAATGACACGCTTCATTTTGAAGTTTGGGACATGCGAAAACCAATTGAACATAAATACGATGCTATTTTTAACTTGTTTACCAGCTTTGGATATTTTGAAGATGATAATGAAGATATTCTTGTATTAAACAGTATTAAAAATGGTTTAAAAGAAAACGGTGTTTTTGTCTTAGATTTTTTAAATGTAGAAAAGGTAAAAAATACGTTGGTAAAAGAAGAAATTAAAATTATTGATGGAATTGAGTTCCACATTAAAAGAGAAATTAAAGACGGATTTATCTTAAAACATATTTCTTTTACTGCTGAAGGAAAAGTACATTCGTATACCGAGCGTGTAAAATTTTTAACCTTAGAAAAACTTCAGTCGTATTTTAATAAGGTTAATTTGCAAATCACACATGTTTTTGGAAATTACAATCTAAACGAATTCAATCCACAATCGTCTGACCGCTTAATCATCGTTGCTAAATGAGTTACTTTTTATTAATTTTAGCTGTTTTAGCAGGGGTTTTATTAGTTTTTACATTAAAACCTAACAAGAACTTCGTTCGCTTATTATTAGCGTTTAGCGGTGCTTATTTACTTTCTGTAACAATTTTGCATTTATTACCAGAAGTATATCAGAATTCAAGCAATACAAAATTAGTTGGAATTTTAATATTAGTAGGAATTATCATTCAGTCTGTATTAGAATCGTTTTCTAAAGGAGCAGAACACGGGCATATACATTTACATTCTGACGCTACTGAATTTCCTTGGATGCTATTTGTGAGCTTATCCATTCACGCATTTTCTGAAGGTTTACCCATTCATCACGCCGATGATAACTTGTTATGGGCAATTGTTGTGCATAAAATTCCGATTGCAATTGTTTTAACTACTTTTTTATTGCACGCTAAGTACTCTAAAAAAAGTATCTTTTTGTTTCTAACAGTATTTGCCTTTATGAGTCCGTTAGGAATTTTAATTGGTGATAAAGTTGCTCTTATCACAAAATACCATACCGAAATCACTGCATTAATTATTGGAGTTTTCTTACATATTTCTACCATTATCTTGTTTGAAAGTACCGAAAACCACAAGTTTAATTACAAAAAATTTGGGGCAATTATTTTAGGAGTATTGTTAACTATCTTCTCTATGCACTAAATCCATAGAAAAAGCAGGTAAACAAACTGCTATATATTCACATTCTTCATCGAACGGATTGGAATATTGAACTCTAATATTCTTTTCAATTTTAATAGATTGTCCTGCTTCTAAAACCACAATTTCTCCATCAATATTAAATTGTTTTTTTCCCCTAATAATATAGGTATATTCTTCAAATTCTGGAGTTTGAAAAGGTTCACTCCAACCCGCAGGAGCAACCATGTGTGCTATACTTATTTTTGAATTTTGATCGGTTGCATTACCAAAATGCTCTTCGATTAATTTACCATCGGTTGTTGGAACTACAAATGGCGCTTTTTGAATAGTATATTTTTTACTCATAATTTTAATAATAAAAAATCCGAAACTTTCATTTCGGATTTTATGTTTTTAGTTAAACCAAATAGTAAATGATTTTATTTTCGCTAAATCAGGAATTTGCTCAACTGTTACTTTTTGTGTGCTAAACTCTTTTAAACCTAAATCTTCGTTATCAATAGTAATAGTTGCATTTAAATCATCTAAAAATAAGGTTGCTGAAGACAATGATGATTCAACTTTATTAACCGTATTGTTTGCATTGATTTCTTGAAAAGTAGAAGTAATATTTAACCCTGATTTTGTTTTAAAACGCTCATCAAATATCTCAATACTCTTTAGAGTAGACGTAGAATCTAATTGCTCTTTTGGTGTTATTGTTAACAAATGCTTTCCTCCTTTTTCATAAACTAAATAACGATCGTCTTCTTGAAAAAGATTATCTCCTTTAGCTCCTTCACTCAATATTTTCACAATTGAATCTTGTTTAAAAATACCTTCAATTTCTTGCACTGTAGTTTTAGTGGTTAATGCTCCTACTTTTCCTTTTGCAATATCAAATTTACTGTTTCCACATTGAACAAATACAATTGATATTACTGCAATTACTAAAGGTTTCATTAATTTTCTCATTGATCTTATTTTATATTTAAAACGTCTATTCTTACTAATTTTTTATCTAATCACTTTTTTCAAAATACCAAAAGCTGCTCTTATAAAAGTTGCACTTGTTAGTACTTTTACTACAGGATTCATTCGCGTACTTCTGCTTCTTGTAGAAGTCGATCTTCTACTTGTTTTTTCTTTTTCTTTACGTGCTTCTTCTTCCGTTTTTTCCTTATTTATCTTATCAATTTTCTCATTTAAAATTTCGTAAGCACTTTCTCTATCAATTGTGTCATTGTACTTCGGAATCAATCTTGAGTTGTCTAATACTTGCTTGATTTCTTTTTCTGTTAACACGTCCATTCTACTCATAGGCGCACGCAACATCGTTCTTGCTAATGGTGTAGGAATTCCTTTTTCATTCAAAACAGAAACCAATGCCTCTCCTATACCTAACTGCGTTAATACTTCTTTAGTATCGTAATATTCAGAATCTGGGTAATTTTCTGCAGCTAATTTTATTGCTTTTCTATCTTTAGCAGTAAAAGCACGTAACGCATGCTGAATTTTCATTCCTAACTGAGCCAAAACATCTTCTGGAACATCTTTTGGATTTTGCGTGACAAAATACAGTCCAATTCCTTTAGAACGGATTAACTTAACTATACTTTCTATTTGACTTAACAACGCTTTTGACGCTTCTTCAAATACCAAATGCGCTTCATCAATAAAAATGATTAACTCAGGTCTTCCGCTATCTCCTTGCTCAGGAAAAGTTTCATATACTTCTGCTAATAATTGTAGCATAAAAGTTGAGAACAACTTCGGACGATCTTGAATATCGGTTAAACGTAACACAGAAATTACTCCCCTACCATTTTCATCAACACGCGTTAAATCATCAACTTCAAACGATTTTTCACCAAAAAACAAATCACCTCCTTGTTGTTCTATCTCAACAACTTTTCTTAGAATTGCTCCTGTACTTGCTGTAGAAATTCGTCCGTATTCAGATTGAATTTCTTCTTTTCCTTCTTCAGTTACATATTGAAGAATTTTCTTAAAATCTTTTAAATCTAATAATGGTAATTGATTGTCATCACAATACTTAAAAATGATTGCTACAATACCCGATTGCGTTTCAGTTAAATCTAAAATCCGTGATAATAAAACAGGGCCAAATTCAGAAACCGTTGCACGCAAACGAACCCCATCTTGCTCAGATATTGATAAAATTTCGATAGGAAACTTGGTAGCATTAAATGGAATTCCGATTTTCACATGACGTTCATCAATTTTCGGGTGTCCTGGACTAGGTTGTGCTAATCCACTTAAATCACCTTTTACATCCATTAACAACACAGGAATTCCTTTTTCAGACATATTTTCTGCCAATACCTGCAAGGTTTTAGTCTTTCCTGTACCAGTAGCTCCAGCAATTAATCCATGGCGATTTAAGGTTTTTAAAGGAATATTTACCAAGGCATTCGTTACCGTTTCTTCTTCTAACATTCCTGCTCCCAGTGTGATAAACTCTCCTTTTGTGGTATACCCTTCGTTAATATAATTGAAAAACGCTGTAGTTTTACTCATGCTCTTTTGGTATTTTTTAATGATAAAACACGTAAAAGTAACAAAAATCATTCATAAATTTTTAATGTTACCTATCTTTGCACTCTTATGTTGAAAAAAGAAGTACAAGAGTTAATTAATACAGGAGAAATGCTTCCGTTGATGGAAGAGTTTTATACGATTCAAGGAGAAGGTGCACACACAGGTACTGCGGCATATTTTATTCGTATTGGTGGTTGTGATGTAGGTTGCCACTGGTGTGATGTAAAAGAAAGTTGGGATGCAAATTTGCATCCACCAACCAAAACAGATATTATTGTTGAAAATGCTAAAAAATACGCAGAAACAGTTGTAATTACGGGCGGTGAACCTTTAATGTGGAGTTTAGATTATATTACTCAACAACTTCAAGAAAAAGGAATTAAAACTCATATTGAAACTTCTGGAGCATATGATTTTTCAGGAAAATGGGATTGGTTTTGTTTATCTCCTAAAAAAACAAAGTTACCTTTAGAGCGTGCTTACCAAGAAGCAGATGAATTGAAAATGATTATTCATAATAAAAACGATTTTCAATTTGCAGAAGAACAAGCTGCTAAGGTTGGTGAAAATTGTAAACTTTATTTACAACCTGAATGGAGTAAAAAAGAAAAAATGACTCCGCTAATTATTGAGTATGTGATGGAAAATCCTAAGTGGAAAATTTCTTTACAAACACATAAATATTTAAATATACCATAAACAAAAAGCTCGCTAAAATTAGCGAGCTTTTTGTTTTATCGATTAATGAATGCTATTCTTTATACACTCCCATATTAGAGAATTTATCCATACGTTGTGCTACTAAATCAGCTTCAGATAAATCTTTTAATTCTCCAAAAGCTTTTAAGATTTGATCTTTAACAGCTTTAAAAGCTCCTTCTCTATCAGAATGCGCACCACCTAATGGTTCATTGATGATTCCATCGATCAACCCTTGCTTTTTCATGTCGTCTCCAGTCAATTTAAGCGCTTCAGCAGCTTGCTCTTTATACTCCCAACTACGCCATAAAATTGATGAACATGATTCTGGAGAAATTACAGTATACCAAGTATTTTCCATCATATACACTCTATCTCCAACACCAATACCTAATGCTCCTCCTGACGCTCCTTCACCAATAATTACTGTGATAATTGGCGTTTTTAAACGAGTCATCTCAAAAATATTACGTGCAATTGCTTCTCCTTGTCCGCGTTCTTCAGCTTCTAAACCTGGGTAAGCACCTGGAGTATCGACAAAAGTAATTACTGGAATTCCAAACTTTTCAGCCATACGCATTAAACGTAATGCTTTACGGTATCCTTCTGGATTTGCCATACCAAAATTACGGTACTGACGTGTTTTAGTATTGTATCCTTTTTGTTGACCAACAAACATAAAAGATTGATCTCCTATTTTACCTAAACCACCAATCATAGCTTTATCATCCTTTACACTACGGTCTCCGTGTAACTCCATAAAAGTATCTCCGCAAAGCGCTTTGATATAATCTAAAGTATATGGTCTGTTTGGGTGACGAGACAACTGTACACGTTGCCAAGCAGTAAGGTTTTTATATATATCCTTCTTAGCTTTTGCTAATTTTTCTTCAATTTTTTTGCACGTTTCTGTTACGTCTACTTCACTTTCTTCTCCTATAACTTGACATTTTGCCAACTGATCTTGTAAGTCTTTAATTGGCATTTCAAAATCTAAATATTCCATTATTCTATTATAGTTTGATTTTCTAATTTAATAGTTAGTTGTTTGTAAAGGCAAACATACTAAAAAATAATACAGCTTACCTTCATCGCTTTTCTTAAAATACTATTTTTTGCTAATTTTCTTTTTTATTGATGCTGCATTTTTTAAAACTCCGTTTAACAAAACCACAAACAAAACAATAAAAGCTCCGTAATAAAACTCAGGATTCATTTGTTCTTTTTCTCCAAAAATTATCAGCGCTAAAACTATTGCATAAATAGGTTCTAAGTTAATTGTTAGCATTACTGTGTATGGAGTTAAGTACCTCATAACATATACAGAAGCTATAAATGCATACGCTGTACAAACACTACTTAAAATAAATAGATATACCCAATCGCTTGTTTGTAGTTCGAAGAAATTAGCAGAAAATTGTTGAGTGATTATTAAATATACTGTTACACCAAATACACCAAACAACAGCTGATAAAATGAAATTGTATTTGCATCGTGTTTTTGAATGAACAATCCGTTTAGCACAGCAAATAAAGCTGATAAAAAGGCTGAAATCAATGCATAGATAATTCCTAATGTGTATTCAGTTTCAAAATTAAAAATGATGTATAGTCCAACAATAACTAGAAGTCCGAGAATTATTTCAATCAGCTTTATTTTCCTCTTAAAAAAGAAAGGTTCTATTAACGAAGCAAAAAAAGCACCTGTACTCATGGTTACTAATGCTACAGATACGTTTGATACTTTAATTGCTTTGAAAAAAGTTATCCAATGTATTGCTATAATAACTCCAGAAATAGCGAATTTTAATAAGGCTTTCTTTTCAACTTTGAATGATTTTTTTCTGATAAAAAAATATAAGGCAATAAATAACACTGCTAATAGCATTCTGTACCACACAAGCGGAACTGCATCAATAGAAATTAACGCTCCTAAAATTGCCGTAAACCCCCAAATAAATACAATTAGATGTAGGTGCAAGTAGTTTTTAAGTTTATCTCCTTGCATTTATATATAAATAAAGAGCATACAACCCAAAAATAATATTTGGCATCCAAACATTAATAAATGCATTTGCACCAGCTACAGCTCCTAATACTTCTGCAACCTTTAAAAAGAATACATACACAAACATTACTGAGATTCCGATAGCTAAATTTGCTCCGATACCGCCTCGGCTCTTTTTGTGAGCTAAAGCTACTGCTATCATTGTTAAGATATAGCATGCGATAGGCAAACTGGTTCTCTTATACAATTCTACTAAATATGCGTTTAAGTTCTTAACTCCTCTCTTTCTTGAAAGATCGATAAACTTAATTAACTCAGTTGAGTTCATTTCTTGCGCTAATGTGCCTTTGTAATTAAAATCACTTGGTGTAAAAGCAAAAGTGGTGTCTTTATTATTTCCTGAAAAAATACTATCTCTATCTTTAAAAACTTTTCGCTGTTTCCAACTGTACAGTTTAAAAACACTGTCTTTTTCGTTCCAGTTGATATTTTCTGCAGTTAGTTTACTTTTTAGCTTAATTCCATCATACAAATCAATTGAAAAATGATATCCAGAGTTTCTTTTTAAATCAAAGTTTTGGACATACACATAAGTACTGTCGTTCAACTGTAAACTAAACTCTCTTACCGAAGTATCTGAATATTTCTTCTTTTGCAAATATTCTTTTTCAAACGCTTTTCTTGTTTTACTACTCGTAGGAACAAAAAAATGATTCATTGACAAAGCCAACAAACAAACGATAGTAGCTCCCACAAAATATGGGTACAAAAAACGAGTAAAAGATACTTGAGAACTATTTATTGCTACAATCTCTGTATTATTCGCAAGTTTTGATGTAAATAGAATTACAGCGATAAACAACGCCAAAGGCATAAATGTATTCGCGTAATAAATAATAAAATTCTTGTAGTAATCATTTGCTATTTCAAAAAAAGTTAAATTTTCATGACGTAAAAATTTATCAATTTTCTCAGCAATATCAATAGCTACCGCAATAGGTATTAAAATTAATAAGGTAAACAAAAAAGTTACCAAATAACGTTTTAATATGTACCAATCTAGTTTCTTCAACCTACAAACGATTATCCATTTGTTTTACCATCTTATCTTTCCAAGTAGCAAAATCTCCTGCAATAATATGCTTACGAGCTTCGCGCACTAACCATAAATAAAACCCTAAATTATGGATTGATGCAATTTGCTTACCTAACATTTCTCTTGAAGCAAATAAATGACGTAAATACGCTTTAGAGTACATGGTATCTACCCAAGTAATTCCCATCTCATCAATTGGAGAAAAATCGTTTTCCCACTTTTTATTTTTTATGTTAATGCTTCCATGAGCCGTAAACAGCATTCCATTTCTAGCATTACGAGTTGGCATTACACAATCGAACATATCGACCCCTAAAGCTATATTTTCTAAAATATTAATTGGGGTACCAACTCCCATTAAATAGCGAGGCTTATCTTCTGGAAGTATTGCTGTTACCACCTCTGTCATTGCATACATTTCTTCAGCTGGTTCTCCTACTGATAACCCTCCAATTGCATTACCTTCAGCTCCAACAGAAGCTATAAACTCTGCAGATTCTTTACGCAAATCGGTATAAGTACTTCCTTGTACTATAGGAAATAAGGTTTGATTATATCCGTATTTAGGTGGTGTTTTTTCTAAATGATTCACACAACGCTTTAACCAACGATGCGTCATATGCATAGATTGTTTTGCATAACTGTAATCGCAAGGATACGGTGTACATTCATCAAAAGCCATGATAATATCTGCCCCGATAGAACGTTGAATTTCCATCACATTTTCTGGAGTAAAAAAATGAGTTGATCCATCAATATGACTTTTAAACTTTACACCCTCTTCATTAATCTTTCTTCTTCCTGATAAAGAATATACTTGATATCCTCCACTATCCGTTAAAATATTACGATCCCAGTTCATAAACTTATGCAAACCTCCTGCTTGTTCTAAGATTTTGGTTTGTGGACGTAGATATAAGTGATAGGTATTTCCTAAAATTATATCAGGATTTATTTCGTCTTTTAATTCAGATTGATGTACTCCTTTTACCGTAGCTACAGTACCTACTGGCATAAATATTGGAGTTTCTATGGTTCCGTGATCGGTAGTAATAACACCTGCTCGTGCTTTACTTTTTGGATCGGTTATTTTTAAATCAAATTGCATAAGTGGCAAAGATACACATGTAAGTTGAATGTTAAAAAGTAGAAAGTTAAAAGTTTCTTATCAGTAGTTTTAATTCTTCCTTCTTCTTCCAAATTTTTTCTTAAAAGCTGTTTTATTTGCTCCAGTATTTTTGTCAGTAGAAGTTTTTAATGGTGATTTTTTTGATGCTTCCTCTGTTTTCGACGAACTTGCTACCAATTTATTGATTTCATCCATTTCTTTGGATGTTAACTCACGCCACTCTCCTACTTTTAATTTTCCTAAAGTAACGTTCATAATACGTGTGCGTTTTAACTTCTTTACTTCATAACCTAAATACTCACACATACGTCTGATTTGACGGTTTAACCCTTGTACTAATACAATTTTAAAAGTAGTATCGTTAATTCGCTCTACGTTACACTTTTTAGTTACGGTTCCTAAAATTGGAATTCCGTTACTCATTCGTTTTATAAAACGTTCATCAAAAGGTTTGTCTACTGAAACAATGTATTCTTTTTCGTGATTATTTCCTGCTCGAAGAATTTTGTTTACAATATCTCCGTCATTGGTTAAAAATATCAATCCTTCAGATGGTTTGTCTAATCGACCAATTGGAAATAAGCGCTGCGGATGTCCGACAAACTTTACAATATTTTTTCGTTCTTTACTATCTGTAGTACAAACAATACCTACAGGTTTGTTTAACGCTATGTAAATTGTTTTTGGTTTTGCTTTTAATGGTTTTCCATCAATTTTAACCACATCTCCTTCATGCACTCTATTACCTAACTGAGTGGGTTTACCGTTAATGGTTACTCTACCTTCATTAATAAATCGTTCGGCTTCACGACGTGAACAAATACCTGTACTACTAATGTATTTATTAAGGTTGATTGATGTTTCGTTGTTACTTTCCATTACATAGAATCTATGTTATAACTACACAAACAAATGTGACATATAACTAAGTTTGTTTATACTATTTTGCCTTTAGATATTAAAAACTAATCATGTACAAAGAAAAAGAAAATCCTCAAGCTAACACTTGAGGATTTGATAAATTATCTGTTCTAAATATTAAAACATTATCATTTTTTGAGTACAACGTGCTAAACTTGGTCTTCTTTCGTAATCAAACCCTAATGTTATCATGTGCGTACCGTAGTTAAAATCTTGTGTTTTATTCATATTGATGCTAAATCCGTATGAAAAATATAAATTATCTTTTTTCATACCGAATAACGGAGCAATAGCATTGGGTTTAAAAAACTGATCGTTTAAGAATGTATAACTTAAACCTGCCCACACATAACCATCTCTAATACCTTTTCTTGCTTTAAAGTTTACATCAGTTTTAGAACGTCCAGTAGCTTCACGATACTCATATAAAATCGACGGTTCTAATTCATAATCTCTACTAACTCTTGAAAGAATATATGAAGTAAAAAGAGTATACTTTCTTAATTCTTCGGGCTCACCTGTATCAAAATTTTTAATACTCCTCTTTAATAAATTCACCACATTCGCTGTAATACTGAATTTTTCATAACGATATAATAACCCAACATCAAAATTAGAATGGTTTATAGCTCTAGATGGTACTCCACTATTAGTATTATCATTTGATGTATCTTGACCAAACTGGATAAAACTGTAACTCAACGCAAATGATAAGAAACTATCATGAAAATCGCTTAATGTTAAGTGACTAGCAAATGATAATTTAGCCCCTTTTTGAGTTGTATCACCATTACTATCATTAAACAAGGATAATCCACCTCCAAAAGTATCTGCAATACGAGCTTCAACAGTTAACGATTGTGTATCTGGTGCATCTTTAACACCTATCCACTGACTTACTCCGTTTAATCGTAACTGTAACCCAGGACCAATACCTGCATATGTTGGTGAAATTACAAATGGATTATCAGCCAAATGACTTACATACTGTGGTAATTCTACCTCTTGTGCAGTTAATTTCACACTATAAAATACCACACTTAATATTATTAAAATCTTTCTCATTTTTCTTCTTATCTATATAGTGTAAAATGCCCCATTAACTTTCTCTTCTGACCTGACAACTCTTTGTAATAAATCGTATACCAGTAGTCCCCTGAAGGTAATGGTTTACCATCATATGTTCCATCCCATCCTTGAGCTACACCATTAAATTTAGTTATCTGACGTGCATATCTATCATAAATAAATACTTCTAAATCATGATAATCTTCTACTTCACGAGGATACCAATAATCGTTATCTCCATCTCCATTTGGCGTAAATAAGTTAGGAATGAAAATAGTTACATACACACCTTCAACAGTTACTGTTACCTCACAACCTCTAGCATCTCTAACCGTAATTGTATAATCTTTAGTTTGTAAGATTAAGAACTCATTATCTGGACCGAAATCTCCTCCATCAACACTAAACTGATATGGTGGTAATCCAAAGTCTGCATTTGCAATTAATGTATTCTTTACAGAATCATCAATTGTTAATGTTAATGGTTGATATGCTACTATATCTATTGGATTAGTAATAGAACTTTCAGAACACGAACTTATTGTATGAGTAGCTACTACATAATATCCTGAACCTGCTGGTACATCAATAAACTCTCCAGTAGTGTTTGTTGTTACAACTGAATTAGCTCCATCATATAACGTGTACGACATATTACTTCTGTAAGCTTCATCTACTATAGCTAAGACAATGTTACCTGTTGGACAAGTATATTCATAATCTACTGTTAAGTTTAACCTTACAGGTTCTTGTGTAGTTAACCTAATAGGATCAACAACATTACAAGAAGCTTCATCTCTAACAGTAATAAAATATGGCATACCTCCTTGGATTCCTTCTGCAGCTCCTAATATAATTGTATTCGTATTATAAGGTGTTGGTAACTCAACGTTATTAATACTTACATAATATGGTTGCGTGCCTCCTTGTACATCTAATTCAATCGTAGGAGTTGGATCACTACTACACACTTGTTCAGTAACTCCAACAAGTGTTGCAGTAAACTCATCTGGTTCATCTATTACAACATCGATAGTTTCACGACATCCTAATTTGTCTTTTAAGGTAATTGTATAAGTTCCTGCTGTTAAGTGTCTAAACACATTATCAGTTACAAATTTATCAGTTGGGTCTGTACTAATATTGTACTCATATCCTGTTAAATTTCCTCCAGATGCTAATACGGTAATTGTACCATCATTCCCTCCGTGACAGGTAACATCTGTATGATCTTCATCAATAACTAATGGAGCTGGTTGAGCTATTGTATGCGTAGCCGTATCTGCTGTACATACCACTCCAAATCTATTTGTACTTCTAACTCTAATTTTATACGTACCAATATCTAAACCTCCAAACATATTTGATACCTGCCAAGTTCTTATTTCATTATCACTATCATCTAATAATTGATATTCGTAAGTACCGAAACCTCCAACTACATCAGCTGATAATACTCCGTTAGCATCTCCATTACAAGTTATAAATCCTGATATTACTTTTAATGTTGGATCTAATGTTTTGTATCCCGCTACGGTTACACTTGTTTCATCAACACAATTATTCTCGTCACGAGCATATAATGTATGAGTACCTTCTCCTAAACTAAACGTATTACTAACAACATAAGTAATATTATCAGAACTAAACATATGTGCTCCAGTTCCTCCAACCGCACTAACTTCTACGGTAGCTAGAGGGTTGTTACAAGTAATGTCGGCAATAATATTTGCTGATGCTTCAACTTCAGTTGGATCTACAATATCTCTTGACGTTGTATATTGACAACTGTACTTATTATCTCTTACTATGATTTGATAATTAGTTCCTGCTGGTAAATTCGTAAAGATGTTAGATGATTGCTCTACACGAGTTGTTCCATCAGGGTAAATTAAAATATACGTGTAACTTATAGTTGTATCTTGTAACTGACCTCCAGTTACATTAGTTACCTCAATACTCGCTATACTTTCACCTTCACAATTGTTTTCTACAACATTTACAGTTGCATTCATTGCTACTGGATCATCTAAAACAAAATCGAACGTTGTTGTACAGTTATTATTATCTCTAACCATTGCTGTATAGCTTCCTGCAGGTAAATTGGTAATTCTTGAATTACTACTGAAATTTTGAACTGTTGTTGTTGTCGTATTATTAACCAATTCATATTCATAAGAAGAACTCCAACCACCAGATGCTGCTAATTGAATAGCACCTGAAGTAGCAACATTACAATTGATAAATGTTGGTATACCTGTTAAGGCTAAATCTTCAGTAGGTTGAATTATTTCAAAGTTTGCAGTAGTTGCTTCACAGAATGGTGAATCTACCATGGTAACTTCTACATAGTATTCTCCCGCTGCTAAACCTGTAATTGTAGTCGGCGAAGGAGCTCCTGCTGCAACATTACCTGTTGTAACCGCTACTGGGTTGCCTACTAAGAACACTTCATAATTAAACTCACCTGTATAAGGACTCGTAGGTGCAAAACTAATGTCTATGCTTCCTGTACCACCAAAACATGCTCTTTGTGGATTAGATGGTAATACATTAAAGACTGGTTGCGAATTAACAGTATGATATGCTTCAAAAATACATCCTGTTGCTGGGTTTAATATTGCTATTGTATAATTATCT
>NZ_CAZELE010000003.1:0-541095 GCF_964512405.1 Tenacibaculum crassostreae | reverse complement strand
AAATATCTATCTCGGTATTTTCTCTTATTGTTACATTCATTGGAGTATCACATCCGTTATCTCCTACTGCTGTAATCGTATATGCTCCTGCTGGTAAATTACCAAAAACTACTGTTGTGTTTGATGATACTCCGCTAGCTCCATTTGGATCTGGACTAATAGTATATGTCAATGGTAAAATTCCGTTATCTGTTGGTGTTACAGAAATTTCTCCATCTGAACTTCCAAAACAAATATCGTTAACCGTTACTGTTGGTGTAAATACTGGTCTGATTTCTGGTTCAATAAGAATATCTTTTGAAACTGAACAAACTGGTGTTGCTCCTAAATCTCTAACCGTTACTGTATATGTTTGCGGTGTAGCGTTGGCACTAGGAATTGTGATTGTAAACGGATCGCTAGTAATAGCAACATTTGCCGCTAATGCACCATCAACTGAGCCTGAAATATCATATTCATAATTACTTGTTGCTGACCAATTCACTAAATCTACCGTTACAACTCCATCAGGTGATGCTGAACAATCTACTTTCTTAGTTTCTACTAATGAGAAGTTTACATCTGGATTTATTGTAATATCTGTTGGAGTTCCTGCATCACATCCGTTAGAATCTACAACATTTACTGTATAAGTATCTGCAGGTAAATTACTAAACGTATAGGTGTTTGCATTTAATGTTTGTGTATTCGAGTACCCTAAAGTTCCTGTAATGCTATAAACATATGTACCTGTACCTCCGTTTGCGTTAACCTCTATGCTTCCATCTACTGATGTATCACAAGCATTATCATTCTCTACTACTGTAAACGTTACTGGGTCTGGATTCGCTACTGTTATCGGGAATTCTGAAACTCTACAACTAATTGCTTCTGCAATATTTACTAAATCACCATCTCCATTTTTATCTCTAGCAACAACTCTATAATCTCCTGGTTCTACATTAGTAAATACATTATTTGTGCTAAATGTATATCCGTTGTAAGCAACACCTGGATTAGATACTAATTCAAGCTGATATACATAACTTCCCCAACCACCTGTTGCTGTTGCTGTAATAGTAGCATTATCAGCATCAAAACAACTTATAACTGGATTAACTACAGCGGTAACATCTAAATTATCATCTGGTTCATTAATAGTGAAATTAGCTGTTCTTGCTGTACATGTATTATTAGGCGCATCAGTTAAAGTAGCTATAATATAATACGTTCCTGAAGGTAAATTATGAACATCTGTTGGTGCTATAACACCTACATGAGGTACATTTAGACCTGTAATTCCTAAGTCTATAGATGTATTTGTAGCTGCATCATATAATTCAAAATCATATTGTCCGCCATACGGGGTTGAAGAACTAAACTCTAAAACTACCTTACCGTTTTCAGCATCTTTACAACTTTCATCTTTTACTTCAGTAATTAATAAATCAAATTCAGGTGCATCGTCTACCGTATAATACGTTACTATTTCACAACCTGTAGTTGGATGCGCTATTGTTATTTGATAATCTCCAGTTGGTAAATTATCAAAATCTCCAGAAGCTACCGCATTTTGTGTAGTTGCAGGATAAGCATTTCCATTAATTCCTTCAATGGTAATATTAGCAGCTGTACCTAAGGTAGATGTATAGTTAACTGTTATATCTGCTCCTGCACTACAGGTAATAGCTGTATCAAGATTAATATTTGTAAAAGTAAGTGCATCAAACGGATCAATATCAGTAGAAACATTTCCTGAACATCCTTGATCGTCGTATACTAAAATATCAACCGTACCTCCAGCAGTATTTGTAGTTGTAAATACTGGATTGTTTGAATCTTGTGTTTCTGGTGTTCCAGTTACTGGTGTATATGTAAATACATAACGAACATAGTTACCAGAACCTCCAACAGCTCCAGGAACTGTTACGGTAGCTACATCCGGTGTATTACCAGAGCTACATCCAAATTCATCTACTACTGGTGCAGTAGGAACAATCTGCGCATACTCACCAATAGTTATATTGTTAATTGTAAATGTACATCCATTAGCAGCTGTACCAGTTACCGAATATGTAGCTGGTGGCAAATCAGAAATTACATTTCCTGTTATTGTACCAGCAATTGGACTGATAGAATAACTTGTTGGTTCTGCTCCGTTAGTTATAGGAATTAACGTAATTGTTCCTGAATTATCGTTAAAACACAGACTGTTTTCTGCTACATATGTAAAATTAGGGTTTACAGGATTTTGGACTGTAATTTGTTTTACATCTGAACACCCTGAAGTTACATCGGTTACAGTTACATTATGTACCCCTGGTGATAACGAGCCTACTGTTACAGTAGTTGCAGGTGAATTTATTGTTCCTAAAGAACCTGTATCAAAACTATAATTATAATTTCCTCCTGTACCAGAAGTTACATTTATAATTACTTCACCGTCATTACCAGGTATACAAGTAGCATTATCACCTAATTGTAAGTTAAAGTCGATATCAGGATAAATTGTTATTCCGTTTTGAGAAGCCTCACAACCGTTCGCATCTCTTACTACCATATCATAATTACCAGGAGTTAATCCTGTAAAAGTATAGGTTGTATTGCTTGTTGGAGCTGTAAACGTAGTTCCTCCATCGTTTGAATACTGATATGGTGGTGTACCTCCTAAAGCCACTCCGTTATTACCTGTAATTGTAATTGTTTTGTTTACATCACAACTACTTGTTGTAATATCTCCAGCTTCTAATACTGGTCCTGAAATTAATGCTAATGTAACTGGTCCTAAATTAGTAGTACAACCATTCGTATCGGTTACTAACACTTCTACATCAACAGAGGTTACTCCTCCTAAAGTAGCATCATCTACTGTTATTAAATTTCCTGAAAGATTAAACGGAACTGTATTTGCCGGCGTACCTGTTTCATAAGCTGAAACTGTGTAAACGTATCCAGGGAAACCACCCGAAACGTTTTCGATTCTAACTGCTCCATCAACACTACATGTAATATCATTAAGGGCATTTAAATTTCCTTGAATTGGTGTTCCTTCTTCTACAACTACATCTAAACTACCAAATTCGCAAACTGGTGGTCCTCCTGTCGTATTTGTGAGTATAATATAATAAACTCCTGATGATAAACCTGTAGTTATAATATCTGCAAAAAGATTCTGTGGTACATTAGTATATGCTGCTGATACAGGAGATCCTACATTAGTTATTGGATCTCTTTCATATAGAGTCCAAGTAAAGTCATTATTTAAATCTCCAGAAGAGTTATCTATCGAAAATGTTATTTGTCCATTAGAACTTCCATTACATTGATTGTTATTTACCGTAGGAGTAATTGGAACTGTAGGGGTAAAATCTGCATAAAGATCTTCATTATTTCTTTCAATACAATCATCAGAAGGGTCAGCTGTCCCTTTCGTGTCTCTAACAAAAAATTCATACGTTAAACCTGGTGTTAAGCCGGTAAAAGTATATGTTCTGTCTGGATCACCAAGTGTTCCATTATTAAGTGCATCAGGCCCAACCCAACCAGAAGGAGAGTTAATGGCAAACTCAAATACACTAGTTGAACCACCTCCTAATGCTTCAACAGTTACTGAAAAACCAACTGAACAATTACCTGGGTTTGCTATAGGATCTACAATTAAACCACTTACGTTGAATGCTATTTCGTACCTTCCATAAGAAACTAAACATAATGTATTTCCTGATCCATCGATAGTTTGTAATGCAGGAAAAACCACATCTCCTGAATTTAAACCTCTTATTTGCCCATTAGTAGATGAAAAATCAACCCATGTATTTCCGTTATCTAAACTATATTGTAATGTATTAGGTAAATAATCAGTAGGGTTAACATTAATAAAGTTAAAACCTGTATTAGCTGGATCTACAATACAACTAGAAGGTAAAACATCCTGTATATCAACTACAATTGCTGGTGGATTCGTTAACGTAAATGTGAACGTATCCTGACATCCTAAATCATCTGTAATAGTAATTGTATATGAATCAGGACCTAAGTTGTTAAAGTTGAAATTGCTACCAGTAAAATTACTTATTGTTTCAACTACAGCACTTGAACCATCAGTTAATACAATTGTATGTGGTGCTTGTCCTGTATTTGCCACTATTTGTCCATCAACGCTACCTGTATCTCCATTACAAGTTGGTTCGTTAACGGTAGCAGTAATGTCTACAGGAGTTGTTGTATCAATTATTACATCTTGTACAATGTAAATACATCCTGCATCGTCTCTTACATATACGTCATAAGTATTAGGCGCTAAGCCAGTTATTGGATTTGTTCCGCTATATGCTCCTGCTCCTGAACCATCAGGAACAACTGAAAACTCATAACCTGAACCTGAACCTCCTGTTGGATTAACTAAAATTTCTCCTGTAGCAACACAACTCGCATTGGTAGGTGTAGCTGTTGCAAATAATTGTGGATTAATTGTTGCTGTACCGTCTGCAAAACAACCTCTTCCATCTTGTACTCTAATATTATAAGTCGCAGCTCCTAATCCTGAAATTGTAAACGGATTGGTACTCACAGGTGTATAATTAACACCTCCATCTAAACTGTATGAATAATCACCATTTCCTGTGTTAACGGTTATTTCTATTTCTCCATTAGTGCCATCATAACATTGTGGTACAGGAGTAAAAGTAACATCAGCTTTATCAACTACCGTAATAGCAAACGGTGCTGATGCACACCCTTGTGAATCTGTTGCTACAACTGTATAATCGCCTGCTGCAACATCTGTAAATGGTGCTGTTGTTGATACTGATCCTCCTAAATTATCAAATAATTCATAATCGTATGGTGCTCCATTTCCTCCATTAGTATCTGTTATCGATATCGTTGCTCCTGTTGCTGGATCACACGTAACCTCTTTCGTTACCTGTGCTACTACTGTTACTGGGGTTGGGTCTGTTAATGTTACTGATGCTAATGGTACATCACATCCTGAAGTTACTCCTGCTGGACGAACTTGAATATTGTGTGTTCCTGCTGAAAAACCTGGAATTGTAAACGGATTAGCTCCTGAATTTGTCCATGTTGTTCCGCCATCTGTAGAATAATCAAAAGATGCCGGTGCACTTGATGGGAATGAAGCTTCAACCGTAATTGTTCCGTTTGAATCCCCAATACACACAGGATTTGTTTGTCCTGTTACTGCTGCTGTAAACTGTTGATTAGGCTCTACATTTACATTTATATCTACCGAACAATTGCTACCATACGCTACCGAAATGGTATGTGCTCCTACTGGTACGTTTGTAAATACATTATTTCCAGTTTGAATAGTAGTTCCTCCATCTAAAGTATATACGTAGCTTGCATCTAGTGGGGTTACTGTTATATCTCCTGTTCCATCACAGTTATATGAAACTGAACTCGCTAAAGTAGGTTCTGTTGGTAAATCTGCAATAGTTACTTGGTTTAAGTCAAGTGGACATCCATTAGCATCTACTACTCTAGTATCATAAGTTCCAGGATTGATATTAGAAACCGTAGTTCCTGCTATTTGTACATAACTTCCTGAACCTGCTACGGCATAAAAATAAGTATACCCTGGTGTACCTCCTGACGGAGCTGTAAACGTAATTGTTCCTAATATAGTTCCTGTTGGACTACACATTAAGTCTGTTGCAGCTGCACTTCCTCCTGTTAATGCTGGTGGAGCTGTAATTGTTTCATTACTTACTGGTGAAGTACATCCGTTAGCATCAGTTACGCTTATTGTGTAATTTCCTGCTGCTAATCCTGTAAATGTATAATTCAATCCACTTCCTGTTTGAGCAGGAGGTGTTGTTGGTCCTGTAACAGTTACCGTATAATCTGCTACTCCATTTGCTACTGTAACATTTATAGTTCCTGTGTCTGCATTACAATCTGGCTGTACTGTTGATGTAGTAATTGTTGGATCTACTATTTGATTTATTGTTATTGTACTTGAATATTCACAATAATCGGTACCGCCATTTTTATCTCGTACACTTACATTATAAGTTCCCGCTGGTATATCTATAGGACTAGTTGTATGATTTGTTATAACTCCTGTTGATGTATTTTCTACAACAAATACAAAGTTACCATCACCTCCACTTGGTGTAATTACAATTTGACCATCATTACATGTTGCACTTACTGGAGTAATCGTTGCTGTTACCTGTGGTAAAATAGTTGCTGACTGTGTATCTGTACACCCTCTACTATCTAAAACAGTTACATTATATGCACCATCTGTTAAATTTGTAAATATGTTTGATGCTTGCCAAGTTGTACCTCCATCTAAACTATATGAGTACCCTCCATTTCCTGAGCTTACATTAACAGTTAACGTTCCGTTTGTACCGTCATAACATAAAACCGGAGTAACATCAAAAACTAAATTGGTTATTGCATTAACCGTAATAGCAAACGGTGCTGATTCACATCCTTGTGAATCTGTTGCTACAACTGTATAATCGCCTGCTGCAACATCTGTAAATGGTGCTGTTGTTGATACTGATCCTCCTAAATTATCAAATAATTCATAGGTGTATGGTGCTCCGTTTCCTCCATTAGTATCTGTTATAGATATCGTTGCTCCTGTTGCTGGATCACACGTAACCTCTTTTGTTACCTGTGCTACTACTATTACCGGGGTTGGATTTGCAATAGTAACAGTTCCTATAGGTAATGTACATACTGCTATAGATGAGCTATTTGGACGTACTTGAACGTCGTATGTTCCATCTGCAACAGTTACAACAGTTGGATTACTTGTGGTTGTCGTCCAAGAAGTTCCTCCATTTGTAGAATATTCATAAGAAACTCCTCCGTAATTAGAAGCATCAATAGTTATTGTTCCATTATTGCTATTAAAACATACATTTGGTGTGCTTCCTGTAATTGTAGCCGTAAATTCGTTTCCAGCAATAACATCTACATTAATAACTTCATTACAATTACTACCATAAGCCACTGAAACTGTATGGGCTCCAACTGCTACATTGTTAAAAATCCCTGTATTATTTGAATCCGCACCTAAGGTAAAAGTATAAGTGCCTGCAGGAGTTGTAGTTATCGTAACATTTCCTGTTCCATCACAATTATAAGTAACAGAACTAGACAAAGTAGGTGCAGCTGGTAAACCTGCAATGGTTACATCATTTAAATTTATAATACATCCATTAGCATCTACTACTCTAGTATTGTAAGTTCCTGCTGTAAGACCTGCAACCGGATTAGAAGTTGCAGTCGCATAATTTGTATCGGTACTTAATTTATATTCATAAGTATAACCTAATGTACCTCCTGATGGGTCTGTAAAAGTTATAGTACCAAAAATTGTTCCTCCAGACGGATCACATTCTAAATCTGTTGCCGCAGCACTACCTCCTGTTAACTGGGTAGGCTCGCTAATTAGAAGATTAGGAATTTCATATAAACATTGGTATGAACTTTTTGAAGCTCTTATATAAACGGTATAAGTTCCTGGTAAAAGGTTGTCAAATACTCCTGTAAAATTCCAAGTTGCATTATCAATACTATATTCTACTGAATATCCTAAATTATCTCCATTAACTCCAACATTAATAGTTCCGTCATTATCACCAAAACAAGTAATATTAGTTTCAGTATGTGTGAATTGAAGTTCAGGTTCTACAACTACTTCAATAGGACCCGATATTGTATAACAGTTATTATGATCTATTACAACAAACTCATATGTACCTTCGCTTCCAACAGGCACTGTGTAAGTATAAGTATTAGTTCCTGAAGTTAGTTGAGCAGATAATGGAATAGCAGATATATCTGAATATAAATCTGTTCCATCTATTGACCAAATAGCAAAAGTGTATGAGTTTCCTGATGTAGTATCAATAGTTCCGCCATTAGCTGTTAATTCAATAATTCCTGGTGAGCTACCATTCTCACAAGAAATATCTTTCGTTTTTATTGCTGAAAGCGTTAGTTCAGCAGGCTCATTAATTGTTACAGTAGTAGATGCAGAACATTCTGCTGTAGATACTGACATTGTATAATCACCTCCATCATTTACTGTAAACTCATAACTATTATCAGTAATACTAACTGGAGATCCTATTGTATTACCAGCTGCATTTGTTAACGTATAAGTATAAGGACCTGGTACATTTTTAATTTGTGCTCTAATAATTGCTGGTCCGTTAGCACATAACATATCTTCAGTTTGTACTTGTAAATCTATATTTAAAGCACCTACGTAAATTAAATCAAATGAGTAAGTACAAGAAGCTCCTGGTTCAGAAGGATTTAAACGCACTGTTAAATCATAATCTCCTGCTTGCGTAACTGAAAACACATTACTATCTTGAAAATCAACAAAATAACCATCGGTTGCCGTACCTGGAATTCCACTTAAACTATATTGATAAGTTGGTGGCACATTGTTAATTGTAATAGTACCTGCATTACCACAAATAATTTCGTCAACAACGATTTGAGGTGTTAATGTAGCTTTGTAAACATTAAAATAATAGCTTCTAGGGCATTGACCGTCGTATAGTACATCTAAACGATATTCACCAGCATCTGTAAAATCTTGAGAAAGTTCACTATTCCCAAATTCATTCCATGTACATGCAGTATTTACATTAGGACATCCTTCTTGTGTTTCATCATCACAAGATGCTTCATCTAATTGAAACCATCTTACAGTTGTAGCTGAAGAAGGGTCAAATGGTAAATTAATAGTACGCGTATCTCCTGTACATAAATACATTTCGGCTAACTCTAAACCATTATTAGCACAGGTTAAAACCTGATCTGCAAATGACGTTAATGGATTAGGTTCATCATCATAAGAAATTACATGTATAGTTTCTGTTTGCCCTATACATCCTACTGGTGCAACTCTAGTTACAATATAAGTACCTACCGCAGTAGCCTCGTAAGTTTGGTCTGTACCAATAACAACACCAGGATTTGCAGCATTTTCCCAAGAATAAGATATAAAACCACTACCTGCTACTAACGTTGTGCTAGCACCACAAATTATTTGATTTCTTTCAAAGGTACATCCATCAGCATCAATTAAGAAGTTAGAAGCTCCTACTACACCAAAACCACAAGCATCTACATCTGCAAAACTATCTTCATTTTCTATAACGATACCTGAAACTACTCCCTCATAATTTGCGGCAGCTTGATTTTCAATTACGTTAGAACACACATCTCTTAACTGAGTACAATCAGGTGCTACTTGAACTCTTAATCGAATATGATAAGCAGGATCTTCTTGTTCTACATAACCATCAGGTATAGAAAAACGTAATTCTCCTCTAAATTCGTTTGCTGCACTTGGCTCTTCATATGTATAGGTTACACCTGAAGGTAAAATAATGTCACTTTCAATTAAGTATACATTTTTTGGTAATCTATCAATTACTACGGTATTGGTCGCATCATCACTTCCTATGTTTTGAAAACTTATATCATACCATAGATAATCTCCAAGAGACACATCTGTACCTCCTAAATTATTTGAACCTTGACTAACACCATCGTCAATAGTTTTAACCAAACGAACTTCTGGTTCAATAACCTCAACTGATAATCCTAATAAAAATGGCCAATAGGTATCTCCTTCAGAAGAAAAACGCATTACACCACTTGTTTGATTATTACCTATTAATGTATTACCTGGGTTATTTAATTCAAAAAAATCTACATCTAAACCAAGTGTATTTTCACTATCGAGGTTTCTACCTGATAAATAAGCGTCATTAACAGTAATTGTACTATTAAAAAAGTTATCAGTATCATTAAGACTCGGAGTACTTAATGCTTGAAAATTATTTGAAGTATCTTGTATTTGAAAGCTATCTCCGTCAATATTTACATCCCCTTCAAGTGTAGCAATTAAAAAGTTAGCTCCTACTTGACCAGTTGGTATGGTTGTAAAACCAGAAAATGGTACATCATACTCCCCAGCACTTCCATCTGATTGTAACTTAATTGTACTAAAACCATCAAAAACAAAAAACTTTTTTCTTGATTCAGTTTCATTCTCATAGATTACCATTAAAACCCAACCTGCTGAAGAACCTAGACTAGAAAAACCTGGAATTTTATCTTTTCCTATTGTTGCTTTAATATTAGCTCCAAAATACACACCATTAGGATCGGATAATCCTTGTACTAAACTAGTTACATCTTTATAGCACACATAAGGTTTTTCTGTAGAAATCCCATCATCATAAATGATATTGTCAGCAGTTATATCTAAATAACTTGCTGCACCAGGAAGTTTAAACTTCATGGTATTAAAATCACTATCTCTTGTATTTGCACCCCCTTTTTCATCCCAATGATCATACGGATAAATAGCTGCCCAATATAAGCCTGCATAAGTTACTTGAGAACAACCAGGTAACGTTAGTGTAGCACTACTTGACGAAAATGTTGATGCATCTGAATCAATATCAACATAATCCATGTATTTATTACCATTATCGTCATTATTTCCTTTACCATCAAAAGCAGTGTTTACAGATGCAGCTCCAGAACCTTGACCACTTCTGTTCAATGTATTATTTGCTATGAAAGTCATATTCCCTTTTAAAGAATATTCCGCTCTCAAACTAAAAGGTGTGTCCGCTTTTCGTTCACCCTTTTGCATTCTTCCTTCGCTTCTTTTCTCTTGGGACTGCAAATAAGAAAACTGCAGTAAAATTATAAGTAGGGTAATTATTCTTTTCATAATATTAATTGGGGGAATTAATTAATCAAGTTCTTCTGTTATATCTTATTTTATTTGTACGATTGTTTTTAAATCGTAAAATGCGCCATTTAAGTTTGTATTATACATCTTAATAGCTTCCTCTCTATCGTTTGTTTTGAAAATATAGGTATGCATAAAACCTGTTTTTGGATTCACAAAGTAACCTGCATCTATATCATCATTTCGTAACTCATCTACATTTCTATCAGCTAAAGCTTTACTACCATTTACATATACCTGTAAATAGTACCCTGGCTCAACACCTTCAACCTCCATAACTCTTACTCTAGCTGGTGGTTGCGTTTTAGGTTCTTCATAACTACTTGTAGAGCCTCCTAATGTAATCTTCATTACATAAACTGGATCTTTAGTTGCCTTATCAACCTTAATAGTTGAAGCATCCTTTTTGTCATCGTTCTTCTCGAATAAACGTGTTTTATCGTTAAAATCTTCTTCTTTTTCTATGGCATCTTCTTCTTTCGCAAATCTATCTATATATACATAGTACCATTTCTCATTTGGCTCAAACACATACTTAGCTTCTATATCTAATCGTTTCCATTTATCTATTAATGCTTCTGCATTTTCTAAACTTCTAAACTTATCTGATATTACATAATACATTGTACCACCGCCACCTGAACGTGTAATTGTACTCTTACGCCAAGGTGTATCAGTCCTCCTTCTTATTGAAGTATCTTTTGCTTGAACAGTATCTCTAATAATTACGTTATTGGTAACTGTTTTTGGAACTGGTTGATTTTTTAACAATCGTAACACCTCATCTATCTTCTTATTCAATACGTTAATAGAATCTTGCGCTTGTTGTATTTCATCTGATAAATCATTATGCTCAGGATTCTTGTATTCTACTTCTTGTTTTGGTGCTCTTTCAGGTAAATTTACATTTACGTTACCCACTCTTCTTTTTGGACGCTCTCTTGTAAATGATTTTTTACCAAAGTTGTAAATCAACCCGATTTCGTTAGTTGCAGCAAAACTGCTTTTTTCATACGAAAACCCAATTGACAATTTCTCTGATAAATTTACACCAATTCCGGCAGAAATCCCATAAGTTTTATCATAACCTGCTTTTAACCAGCCTGCTTTCGGTAAATCTACTATTGCATTTGCACCATAACCAAACTCTCCTTGACCTGGTTTTCTTACCAAAGCTAACAATCGAATATCTGCTCCTTCAAACAAACCAGATGCGTAGGTTAACTCATGAGAATACATTAAATGTCCTGAGAAAGTTTTTTCGCTAAAAGAAGTAGCCATCTCACTTTGCTTCATGTTAAAGTCTAACAAGTTTTCAAAGAAAACACCAACATCAAACTTACCAACCGAAAGTGTTACTGCTGGCTGAAAGTTTACTACTGGTATGTCTTGATAATTTGCAATTTGAGGTTCTGGTTCTGTAGAATTTACCTTAACTCCGTCGGCGCTTCTTCTACTATACAAAAAGTTAAAACCAAAGGTTAAATCCATGGTTTCATTTAACTGCAAACGGTGCGCATAGTTTGCTAAGGCACCGAAATCTTTAAATACTCCTACTTCTTGTTGGTAAACTGCTAAACCAGCTCCAACGTTTTCCCGCATCTTTCCGGAGTAGGTTACTATGTACAATCTGGGATTATCTTCAAATTCAACATTACTATTCCTGACTATTGCTGATATTGAAGTTTTATTTTCTCGCAAGGCTGAAAAGGTAGGAACCGTTAAAAAACGATTAAACTTCATAAAGTTTCTAGAGCTAAAACTATTGTATTCCTGCTCACTACCTGAAAATTGTGCTTGTACAACAAACACATTTAATACTATTACAATAAATAAAGTAATTTTTTTTACCATCTATATTTAATCTATTACCGATATTGTTCCTGCTTTCATCAGCTTTTCGTCTTTAACAATCTTATAATAAAAGATTTTTTGATTGCCCAAATTTTGCGTTGGCCAATCGTTTTTATAATCGGTTGTTTTTAATATTTCTTTTCCGTTTGAATCGTATAATATCACCTCAACATTTGGTTGATATGCGTATGAATTTGACAACTTCCATGTATCGTTAAATCCATCTTGATTTGGCGATACTATGTTAGGAACTATTATTTGTCCATCTGGTTCTACCACTTCAATAGTTTTTACTACCGAGCAATCTCCTACTTTTGCAAACACAGTATAAAAACCTAAAGAAGTTACTGTTAACTGTTCTGTTGTTGACAATAATGCTCCACTAGTATCTTCACCTTGATACCATTCGTACGATTCTCCTCCTGATGCTATTACTATTTCTGACCCTCCAGCTTCTAACACTACCACTTCTGATGGTGTTACTGTTACTGCTGAATCATCAAAAGGAACTACCACTATAGGAGCTAATTCGTTATCACATCCAAAACCTGAATATTTTAACACATATTCACCTACTTCGGTTACTTCTAACGTTCTTGGATCAGCTGGTGTAACATCATCGGTTCCATCTTTAATCCACTGATACGTATAACCCGAAATAAAATTATTTATTGTGTAGGTTATAGCTGTTGGTAAACATAATGAATTTGAATTTGATGAAGAGATTATTTCTGGAGCTTCTATCACTTTAATATCCAACTCATTAGAATCACTATTAACACCTACTACACCTGCATTTAAAACATACGTACCGTTATCTAAATACGAAGAAACCGTATATTCATTGGTTGTTGCACCTGAAACCGGTGTTCCATCTTTTTTCCACTGATAACTTAACATAGCTAATTGATCAGCAGTTAAATCGTATTCATTATCATCTGTTGCTATTACCTTTACTCCTACTGTACTTAATTTAGCACTCGAAAACTTACAATCTTCATAATCTGGCTCAGTTCTAATTGTTGGTGTAAACGATTTAACCCCTAATAATGTATAGTTTTCAGAATCTACTACAGCATCACAGCTAGAACCTGTACTTTGTGTTACTCTCGCATAATATATACCAGGGTCGGTCGCATTCATACATGGTTGTGTTCTTGCTGCTAACGGAACATCATCTTTATACCATTGAATAGTTCCAGAAGAAGCATCGTGTGTAATACAAAGCTCAATGGTTTCTCCTGGTAAAATAACTCTTGTTAACGCACCACTTGTATTTACATTAAATCCTGCTGTAGTTTTAGGCTGTAACTCTACATTATCAGAGACCGTTGTACATTCTTCTGCTACAATCTCTAAACGGTAGGTACCAAACTGTCCTGTTGTTGGTGTATCATAGATTGGAGAATTTGAAGACTGCACCAACGTGTTATCTTTATACCAATTATATGTTAAACTAGAATATGAAACACTCGCTTCAAATTTATGAGATTTATCTCCACAAATTTCCACTGGCGACGAATCTTTTATCTGACTATCAGACGGTGTTAAAATAATAACAGGCATTGTTATTGAATCTTTATTCCCACAAACCCCATAATCTATCTTAACTTGATATATTCCAGATTCTGAAACTGTCAACTTAGGATCCTCAGTTGTTATAAGAAAAACATCATCTTTAAACCAATTATAAGCCCCTTTTTGATCTGTATTTAAAAATAACTCTACTGATTCTCCTTCACAAGCAACAACTTGCTCGGCAAAATCATTAATCGCTAATGTTGCTGTAGAAAATTTATAAGCCTCGAATGAAGCAGACTCTGGGCTTATCATCGCTGGCGATGTAGAAACTAATCGAATTTTATAATTAGCTCCATAGGTATCATCAGGTAATTGAAAAGAAAAAACAAAAGAAAGAGTTGGCGATTGATTTTCTGTAGTAACAGATCCTAAATTAGTTGGAGAACCCCAGTTACCATTGGCATCCGATAACTCAACAGTAAAAACATTGTCACTATTAAACCAAGCTGTATATTTAAACGTAACAGAAAAGTCTAATTGATTTCCACTACAAGCTTCCCCTCCAAATCCTAACTCAGGTGTTAAGAGCGTTTGAGAACTTACACTTGAGTTTACACAAAAGAGAAATATTGCTAAAAGTACTAGTATGCTTTTAGTATTTTTTTTCATTTAAGGGATCCTTTAGGGGACGTCAAATTTATAGTTTTTCTTAAAAAAAATATAATTTACATCAACAAAATTAATAGCGAAATATATGAAATCTATACCGAACACACAACTAAAGTTCTTGAAACCAACCTCGTACACACAAAAAACAAAAAACACAACAAGTAACCTCTTATAAATCAAAAACTTAAAAAGTGTTAAAACTCAGCACACAAAGCCTTGTTAGATGTTAGAAATCTACCGTATCTTTGCTTTCCATTTTTAACAAGTCATGACAAAGAAAATCACCATAGCCATCGACGGTTTTTCGTCAACAGGAAAAAGTACTATTGCCAAACAATTAGCTAAAGAGTTAGGATACATTTATGTTGATACTGGCGCTATGTACAGAGCTGTTACCTTATACGCGATGCAACAAAAGTATATTTCTGAAAATCACTTTAATTCTAGTCAATTAATTGCTGATTTACCTGCTATTTCTTTATCATTTACTTTTAATGAAAACCTTGGTTTTGCTGAAATGTTTTTAAACGGAGTAAATGTTGAAAAAGAAATTAGAAGTATCGAGGTCTCTAAACTAGTTAGTAAAGTTGCTACAGTTTCTGAAGTGCGAAAAAAACTAGTAAACGAACAGCAAGAAATGGGCAAAAATAAAGGAATTGTTATGGATGGTCGTGATATTGGCACCGTAGTTTTTCCAGATGCTGAATTGAAATTGTTCATGACTGCTTCTGCCGATAAACGTGCAACTCGCCGTTACAAAGAACTACTAGACAGAGGTGACAAAGTTAATTACGAAGAAATTTTACACAACGTTCAAGAACGTGATAAAATTGACTCTACTCGTAAAGATTCTCCATTAGTAATGGCTAACGACGCTATTGAGTTCGATAATTCCGACATGGGACTTAAAGAACAATTTGAGCGTATTATGAGTTTGGTAAACGATAGAATACAGTAATCTATAACATCTAATTTCTTTTAGACAATCCTAATTGAATAAGTACAGCTAACAACATTACCAAACCACAACCTAAAGCATTTAGCCATAAATATGGCAACCAATCTAAATACCAAACAACAATAATTATTAATTGGGTGATAATTGCTGCAATAAAAACGGCGTTACCTTTTATAAATTTAAAGAAAAATGCTAATAAGAATATCCCTAATACATTTCCGTAGAAAATAGAGCCTATAATATTTACAAGCTGAATTAAATTATCAAATAAATTGGCGACACAAGCTACAAGAATTGCTAAAATTCCCCATCCTAAGGTGAACCACTTAGAAATACTAACATAATGTGCTTCTGAATATTCTTTAGTTACGTTTCGTTTGTATAAATCAATAGCAGTAGTACTTGCTAACGCATTTAATTCGGATGCTGTTGATGACATTGCTGCTGATAAAATAACCGCTAACAACAATCCTATCAATCCTTTTGGAAGATTGTTTAAAATAAAATGAATAAACACATAGTCTTTATCATTCGTTTCAACTTGAGCATCTGCTTGTGTGATAATACTTTTAGCTTCCTCTTTTAATAATTTATCCTCTTCGTTGAACTGTTGAAGTAGAACTACATTTTCTTCATTTAACCCCTCAAAAATTAAAGCTTTTTTACCTTCTTCTATACGTCGGTGCTTTTCCTCTAACTGAACATAAGCCGCAATAGTCTCTTGATTTGAATTAGCTATTGCCTCTTCTGCTTTCGGATTAAAATTCAATGGAGATGCATTAAACTGATAAAACACAAATACCATAACCCCAACTAACAGAATAAAAAATTGCATAGGCACTTTTAACAATCCGTTAAAAATCAATCCTAACTGACTTTCTCTAACCGATTTTCCAGATAAATAACGTTGTACCTGACTTTGATCTGTTCCAAAATAAGAAAGCATTAAAAATGTTCCCCCTAAAATACCTGTCCATACGGTATAACGATTATTTAAATCCCAAGAAAAATCTAAAACCTGCATTTTATCAGAAGCTCCAGCTATTTCTAAAGCTTTTGAAAAAGTAATTCCATCAGGTAAATATTGTAAGATTAGATAAAACGCAATAAACATTCCTGCGAAAATTACCGCCATTTGCTGTTTTTGTGTTACACTTACCGCTTTCGTACCACCAGAAACTGTGTAAATAATTACCAACAATCCAATAATAATATTCAAAGTAATTAAATCCCATCCTAAAACTGCTGACAAGATAATCGCTGGCGCAAAAATGGTAATTCCTGCTGCTAATCCTCGTTGAATTAAAAATAAAATGGCTGTGAGTATTCGTGTTTTTTTATCAAATCTTCCTTCTAAATATTCATAGGCTGTATATACTTTTAGTTTATGATAAATAGGAATAAACACTAAACAAATAATTACCATAGCAATTGGTAATCCGAAGTAAAACTGAACAAACCCCATTCCGCTATGAAAAGCTTGTCCAGGTGTAGACAAAAAAGTGATAGCACTCGCTTGGGTTGCCATTACCGACAAACCAATTGTCCACCATTTAGTTTCGCTTCCTCCTTTTATATAATCTTCAACATTTTTACTTCCTCTGGTTTTCCAAACACCATATAAAACAATAAACAATAAAGTTGCAGAAAGTACAATCCAATCTAATGCTTGCATAGTTTAGTAAGTATATATGTTAGTAATTATATAAAAGAACACAATGTACAATACATTTGCTAATAACACCAAGGTGTATTCTTTTTTCCATATATACTTTTGAGGTTGCATAAGTTAGTTGATTTTAAGAGTTTATTGATTTGGTTTTTCAAAAAAACTACCCGCCAATGATGCTTGACTGATTAAAGGTAGTGAAAATTGAATTGGATCACGTGCTGGTTCAGTCGGATTACCATTGTCGTCTTTTTTGTACCAAGTTATTGATTTTGGCAATATAAAACCGTTAACATTTTCCCAATCATTATATCGAATCAAATTAGCCTTTTCAGACGGCTTCTTAGAAAAGTAAGTAACCGTATATCCTAACCAAGCCATTTGCTTGGTTTCAGGATGATAATACAGATAATAATTATCATCTGGGGAAGTACCGATATTAGCTTCGTAAGAAATTTTTATTCCTAGATAGCTCATACCTTCAAACTCTAAAGGTTTTGCTTCTGAATAAATAATTCCATCGTCTGCTAATACAAATGGCATTGCGTAAAAATAGAAATATAAATTGTGGTAAAACTCCTTATTTCCTTTAAAAACATTTGTATCTTGTTGATGTAACCAAATCTCTTTCCCATCAAAACCTAAAGAATAATCTTTAGCATTGACAACAGTTTTTCTTGAAGGTAAATCTACTATGTGCTCTTCATTGTTTACTCCAAAAGAAAGTGTTTTAGCTGCTCTCCAGCTTTTAATTCCTCCATGTTTTTCAAACACTTCTCCTAAAGCAACTGGAAAATTTTCTTCTACTTTTTCTTCTTTAACAACTTCTTTTTTGGCTTCTTGCTTACATGCCAATACAACTAATGCTGTAGTAATTAATAAAATTAATTTTCTCATTGTTCTTTTAATGTTTTAAACTTGGTCGAAACAACTGTATAAAATTACATTATTTCATTGCTTAAAACTTTAAAATTAAAACAAAAAAAAAACGCCTCCCCTAAGACGTTTTAATTTTTGTGTAGTTTTTACTTGGTTAGTGTAAAATCATTTTGTTTTCTTTTTTTAGCAATTTCCCCCGAACGACGAAAAACTTTTAGCTTTTCGACCTTATTACTAAGGCTTTAAATTTTAACCAGGTCAAAAATACTAGGTCTATTTTTAGCATCGGTAAGTGAAACACTTACTTTTGGTAAGTGTTTCACTTACTTTTTTAGTTTTTTTCTAAATAAAGGGGTGCATATTTTAAAAAAATGAGATATGTCATAGAATTTTAACTTTTTCTTTATATTTGTTTTTAAATGAAACCAAAAAATTTACATATAAAATTACAGTCTTGTACAGGAGATGTTTCTCTTTACAATTTCCGTGGAGCAATTACTGCTTCAAACCGGAAACGGACGATATATGTGAGTTTTTTATAATTATGAACATAATAATTACTAAATAAATTACAGTAAAAGCGTCCAAATGTACATTTGGACGCTTTTTTTATAAATTTTTAATACAAATGTTAAGTTAACAACAAACATACAAACATTGAGAAGTTTAAACCGTAACCAATTGAACTACAAATAGTTTAAAAACTCCTAATTTACCTGATTAATTTCGGGCAGGACTCCTACTTTCTTAATCTTACCTAACTAATTGATTTTCAGTAAAATAAACATGAAAATGTTTTATAAACATAAAAATACTTTATATATTTGTATCATAAATAATTAAGAAATAATAACATTAAAAAACAACTATTATGAAGTTTACAATAGACAACACTTATATGAGAAGTTTACCAATAAGAGGTGTTAAATCGAGCTTTAGAATGGAAAAAGATGTTTTTAGTATTCAACAATATGTTATGATCTGTTAGCGCAGCAGTAACTATTATTATAATATATACAAAAGCATCTTAATTTTAATAAGATGCTTTTTTTATCCTATAAACAATCTTGAAAAAGAGGTGAAAAAATTTGGATAATTCGTTAATTTTTATTATATTAATAGGACAAAATTGAAGAAAGATGAAAAAATTAAAATTGCACATTCTAAACGAAAAAGGACGTTTACTCACCCAAAAGAAACGCTTACTAAATTTAAATTCTTTAATGCAAAAGTTAGAAGTATTTTAGAACTAAATCAACTAGCGTTATTCTAAAAAAATTGAAACGCTTCCTTATTTAAGACAATGTAGAATTTCCTGAAGCCTGTACTCAATAGGCCTTAGTAGTTATGTCTTCACGGATTGGTTTTCAACACCAACCTAATTCTACAAACCACCTGAATTACTCGGGCTGGATGGATTTTGTCTCAACCTAACCGTTGAGGAGTACAAATCAAATGTATCAATCAACTATATGCTGCAAAATGTGGCATGGGAAATTATTGTCAAATATTTAAAAAATTGAATTATGAGAACTTTAAAAACTATACTAATTATGAGCATGTTACTAATCTTAACTACAAGTTGTACAGACTTAACTGAAGATTTAGTACCTAACACAACAGAAAATACTGAGTTAACTATGTCAGTAGATAACACAATCCCTGATTCTCCAGATAACCCAGACAATCCAGATAACGGAGATACTGGTGGAGATGGAGACGGAAGTAATGATGGAGGAAAAGGTAATTAATCTTACCAATCTATAAGCCTTTAACTGATGTTAAAGGCTTTTTTTTATAGATTTGCTTTTGATTAAAAAAAACATTATCAAAAAGCTTCTTCTATATTATCTCCTATTATCATTTAATTTTATTGGGAAAAGTCACGCAGACAATTTTACCCAATCTGATAGCTTACAAATCTGGATTAATCAAGCAAAAAACAAAAAACTTGAAGTTTATAAAAGAAAAAAAATACTACTCAAATCATCCTACTATATTCAAAAAAAGAAATTAAACAAACCTCTTTTATTGAGTTCAATAGCTTACGAATTTTATACTTTAAAAGATACTTCAAACTTTTTTAACATTAATAATAAAGCTATAAAATTATCAAAAAAACTATCAAATAATTATGCTTTAGGAGATGCATATTGGAATTTTGCTACTTATTATGTAAGAGGTGAAACATATAATGAAGCCTATCATTATTTTAATCAAGCTTTAAATTATTTTGATATCGAGAAACATAAATTTGAATCTGCTAAAATCATCTTTGGAATGGCTCGTATAAGAGGTTTTTATAGAGATTATGCTGGCAGTGAAAACTTAAACATTAAAGCTATAGAACTTTTTAAAGCACTAAATAACTACAAATACCTTTACATAACCAACAATCATTTAGCATTATTATTAACTGACATAGGAGAATTTGAAAAAGCACTAGATTATTACGACAAATCAATAGAATACATAAATAAACTAGACGACTCAGACGAAAAAAAATCATATTTAAAAACTGTTTCTAATAACAAAGCATTAGTCTTTACTAAATTAAAAAAATACAATAAAGCTCTAAGATTGTATAATCAAATAATAAGTGATAAAAACATCCCTATTAACAAATATGCTTTATATCTTAGTAACAGGTCCTATTGCAAACTTTTAGCAAATGATACAATAGGTTTAAGGTTAGACTTTTTTAGAGCTTTACATCTTAGAGATAGTATTGGAGATAAACTTGGAGTTTTAACAACTAAAATTCATATATCAGATTACTTTAAACATGAAAAAGACACAACAAATGCTCTTCTTTACGCAAAAACAGCAAATACTTTAGCAAAAGAATTAAACAATGGAGGAGATTATCTAACTACGCTTAATCAATTAGCAAATCTAGACCCTAAAAATTCAAAAAAATATTTAGATCGTTATATTGAGTTTAACGATAGTTTAATTAGTGCAGAACGTAGAACCCAAAATAAATTTACTCGTATTGAATTTGAAACCGATGAATATATAGCTGAAACCGAGCGTTTAAACCAACAACGTATTTGGATTCTAGTGACCAGTTTTGGTGGTATTTTAATTTTAAGTTTATTATACTTTTTACGTGTGCAAAAAGTCCGCAACGAAAAACTACGTTTAGAAGCCGAACAACAAAAAGCCAACGAAGAAGTATATATTTTAACCTTACAACAACAAGCTAAATTAGAAGAAGAACGCGTTAATGAACGCAACCGAATTTCGGCAGAATTACACGATGGTATTTTAGGAAAACTATTTGGAACTCGTGTAAATCTTGGTTTTTTAGCTATGGGAATGCAAGCAGAAACTCAAGAAAAACATCAAACTTTTTTAGATGAATTGCAAGACATTGAAAAAGAAATTAGAGATGTTTCTCATAAATTAAGCGATAATTTTGATAGCTCAAACATCAACTTTACCAATATTCTTGAGCAATTATTAAAAGATAAAAGCAATATTGGTAATTTTCAATATCAATTTAACATAGATAAGAATATCGTTTGGAAAGATATTAACGAAATAACAAAAGCAAATCTTTATAGAATAATTCAAGAAGCTTTACAAAATATTATTAAGCACGCAAATGCAAAAAATGTTATATTAGACGCTTCAATTGCACAAAAAGAGCTAATAATTTCGTTACAAGATGACGGAATTGGTTTTAACACCAACAAAAAGAAAAAAGGAATTGGTTTAAAAAACATGAAAGCAAGAGTAGAACAAATTGGAAGTCAATTAGAATTACATTCGACTGAAAATAAAGGAACTACTCTGGTTATTAAAACCCCCTTGAGTAAAAAAGATGAAAATTAAAAAGTACAACGCTCTTATTATTGATGATCATCCATTAATTTCTGAGGCTTATAAAAGCGCTTTTAGCTTTTTAGAGAATCAAGAAAAAGATGTTTCTTTTCATATAAATACTGCCAATTGTTGCGACACTGCAAATGTGCTTATTGAAGAATTTTCTTCAACAAATCAAAATATTGATATTATTTTCTTAGATATTAGTTTACCTCCATCAAAAGATGGTAAATTATTATCGGGTGAAGATCTAGGTTTGTTAATTAATGATAAACTTCCCAATTCAAAAATTATCATTTCAACCACTTTTAATGACAATTATAGAGTTCACAGTATTTTAAAGAATATAAATCCTGATGGTTTCTTGGTAAAAAATGATATTACTCCTGTAGAGTTGGTTATGGCGATTAAAGAAGTTCTATCTGAACCTCCTTATTACAGTAAAACTGTAATGAAAATGTTGAGAGACCAAGTAATGAATGATTATTTTTTAGATGATTTAGACCGAAGAATTCTATATGAACTCTCTATGGGAACAAAAATGAAAGATATGCCCAATTTAGTACCGTTATCTTTTGCTGCCATAGAAAAAAGAAAACGAGTTATTCGAAAAATGCTAGACGTATCTAGCTCTGAAGATAGAGAATTAATACTTACTGCTAAAGAAAAAGGATTTCTGTAACGAAATCCTTTTTCTCTTTTAATAAATCAATTCTAGTATTTATTATTCATTAAATTCTTTTGGGTATTCAACTATTCCACTAACATTTTTTAATCCATTTTCGATAAGTTCAATTGCCATACAATTCTCTTTTGGTACTTCAAATGGTAATTCTATTCCAAATTCATGTGCTTGTTTGTAACCGAATTTGGGATAATACTTTTCGTGTCCTAAAAGAATAATTGATTTATACCCTAATTCTTTAGCTATTTTGTGTGATTCGAGTATTAATTTTCCTCCAATCCCTTTTCCTTGAAATTCGGGTAAGACTGAAACTGGCGCTAAAGCTAATGAATTGAATTCATTTTCCTTATTTTTTATTTTTAGTTTTGTGGTTAAAATATGTCCAACAATTTTCCCGTCAATTTCCGCAACAATTGATAATTCAGGAATAAAGGCTTTTGACTTTCGTAATCTTTCAACTAAAAACTGCTCTTTATGGTCACTCATTTGTTCAAACTTAAAAGCCTTTTCTATTAGATTGAATACAGCTTTAAAGTCTTTTGACTCTTCTTTTCTTATGGTAATTCTCATTTCTTTTTATCCTTTTTTTTGCGTTTCATTCCTTTACATCACAACAAGTCATACTACAATCTATTATCAATAATACTCTGAACTACTTCTGGATTTAGAAGTGTAGATACATCTCCTAAATTATCCAACTCATTATGTGCAATTTTACGTAAAATGCGTCGCATAATTTTTCCTGAACGCGTTTTTGGCAGACCAATTGTAAATTGAATTTTATCCAATTTAGCTATCGGACCAATATGTTCTGTAATTATTTGATTGATTTCTTTTCTTAAATTATCATGATTTCTTCCTTCACCAACATCTTTTAGAATTACATATCCGTACAACGCATTTCCTTTAATATCATGTGGAAATCCCACAATAGCACTTTCAGCAACTGCTGGATGTTCGTTAATTGCATCTTCTATAGGAGCTGTTCCAAGATTGTGACCAGATACAATAATAACATCATCTACTCTACCGGTGATTCTATAATAGCCTACTTCATCACGTAAAGCTCCGTCACCTGTAAAATACTTGTTTTCAAACGTTGAAAAATACGTGTCTTTATAACGTTGATGATTTCCCCATATAGTTCTAGCCATTGATGGCCAAGGAAATTTCACACACAAACGACCATCAACTTGATTTCCTGTTACCTCTACTCCATTTTCATCCATTAAGGCTAATTGTATTCCAGGTAATGGTAACGTTGCATACGTTGGTTTTGTTGGTGTTGTATACGGTATAGGAGAAATCATCATCCCACCTGTTTCTGTTTGCCACCAAGTATCTACAATAGGTGATTTTTTCTTTCCTACATTGTCATTATACCAATGCCATGCTTCTTCGTTAATTGGCTCTCCAACAGTTCCTAACACTTTTAATGATGATAAGTCGTATTTATCTACAAATTCTAACTTTTCTTTTGCTAAAGCTCTAATTGCGGTTGGCGCTGTATAAAACTGATTGACTTTATGCTTCTCAACAATTTCCCAAAAACGACCAAAATCTGGATAACTTGGTATTCCTTCAAACATTACAGTAGTAGCTCCATTGGCTAATGGACCATATACTATGTAGCTATGACCTGTTATCCAACCAATATCTGCAGTACACCAATACACATCGTTTTCTTTATAATTGAACACATTTTTAAACGTGTAGGCTGTATAAATCATATAACCTGCTGTGGTATGCATCATTCCTTTAGGACTTCCAGTAGAACCCGATGTATATAGAATAAATAACGGATCTTCTGCGTCCATAATTTCTGGTTCGCATGCTGTTGATGCTTTATCTAACAATGGTTGTAACCAGTGATCTCTACCCTCAACCAATTGAATATTAGAATTAATCCTTTTTGCTACTAAAACAGTATCAACACAAGAACAACTTTCTAAAGCTTCATCTACAATTCCTTTTAAATCAATCGTTTTATTACCTCGATAAGAACCATCAGATGTAATTACCATTTTTGCTTCACAATCGTTAATTCTGGTTGCCAATGCTGTGGATGAAAATCCTGCAAATACTACTGAATGTATCGCTCCAATACGAGCACAAGCCAACACAGAAATAGCTAATTCTGGAATCATAGGTAAATAAATACAAACTCTATCTCCTTTTTGTATTCCGTTTTCTTTTAACACATTGGCAAATTTGCAAACACGCTCGTGTAACTCTTTGTAAGTTATGTGCTGTGCTTCTTCATCAGGATTATTAGGCTCAAATAAAATGGCTGTTTTATCTCCTCTAATTTGCAAATGACGATCAATACAATTTTCAGTAATGTTTAATTTTGCTCCTTCAAACCATTTTACTTCTGGTTTTGAAAAATCATAACTCAGTACATTATCCCATCTTTTTCTCCAGACAAAATGCTCTTCAGCAATTTCTTCCCAAAATAGTTCAGGATTTCGAACTGATTTACGATATACTTGAAAATATTCTTCTAAATTTTTTATATGATAATTACTCATTTGGCTAGCTTATTTTTAAAAGTGAACTAATCTACAAAAAAACGATTAAACTTAATTTTTCTAATATATTTGAGGTAATGGAAATTCTGCTTGAAACACTTACCTTAAATTGGCACATTATAAGTTTATTCTTAATTATAGCCATCTTATATTCTTCTGTAGGTTTTGGCGGAGGCTCAAGTTATTTGGCTGTTTTAGCTTTAACGGGAATTGTTTACACTCAAATACGATCAACTGCTTTGTTATGCAACATTATGGTCGTTTCTGGTAATGTTTTATTATATCTTCAACAGAAACAATACAACTGGAAAAAAGTAATTCCGCTTGTACTATTTAGTATTCCTTTAGCTTTTGTTGGTGGATATTTACGAATTAGTGAAACTTTCTTTTTTATACTTTTAGGCAGCACACTTCTTTTTGCTTCAATTACGATGTGGCTCTCAAAAAGGATTACAAATTCAATAGAAATTAGTGTACAAAAAAATGCTACTTATGGTGGAGTTATTGGCTTTATTTCTGGTATGGTAGGTATAGGCGGAGGTATATTTTTAGCTCCTCTTTTGCATCTAACCAATTGGGACACTCCCAAAAAAATAGCAGCAACTTCTAGCTTTTTCATTTTAGTAAATTCAATAAGCGGGTTAATTGGTCAATATACAAACCCTGAATTTACTATTGATTGGGGGTTAACTTCCGTTTTATTAATCACCGTTTTTATAGGAGGTCAAATAGGTAGTAGACTAAGTAATAAACTATTTAGTCCTATTCAATTAAAAAAGGCAACCGCTGTATTGATTGCCTTTGTAAGTATTCGAATTTTAATTAAGTATCTTTTTTAACCCAACCAAGCATTCATCATCCATACTGTTTTTTCTTGTTCTGAGATAAAATCACTCATCATAGAATTGGTTCCTTCATCGTCAGCTTCGTCAGATAATTCCAATATTGAACGTTCTATTTTTAATAATTCTGATAGAGAATCAACCACCAACTTAACCGCTTCAACATCGTTTGAAATATCTTTACCCACAGGTACTTTTGATACACTTGTATAATCTTCAAAAGTATGTAACGGAACTCCTTGTAAGGTTAAAATTCGCTCTGCAATCAAATCCACTTTTTCTTGTGCATCGGTATAAAACTCTTCAAATTTCATATGCAATTCAAAAAAGTTTTTCCCTTTAATATTCCAATGTAACCCTCTTGTATTTTGATAATATCCTTGAAAACTAGCCAACAATACGTTTAATTCATTTACTAATTCTTTTGTTTTCTGTTTATCTAATCCTAAAATTGTTGTCGTCATAATTTACTGATTTGTAGTTATTTTCTTTTACCACAACAAATTTATTGCAAGTTTTTATCGTTTTACTATAAAGGTAATTGATTGTTTTAATATCTTTATCGAAAATTATTATACAAATGACTATCACGCAATTAAAATATACACTAGCAGTTGCTGAATATAAAAACTTTACTATTGCTGCAGAACATTGTTTTGTTACCCAACCAACGCTAAGCATGCAAATTCAAAAGTTGGAAGAAGAATTGGATGCGAAAATTTTTAATCGCTCTAAAAAACCTATTGAATTAACTGAAGTTGGTAAGCGAATTGTAGAACAAGCTAAGGTTATTGTTGATGAAAGCAATCGAATTATTGATATTGTTCATCAGCAAAAAGGATATGTTGGAGGTGAATTTAAATTAGGAATCATTCCCACTATTATGCCAACACTACTTCCTATGTTTTTAAAAACATTCAGTAGAAATTACCCAAAAGTACAATTGGTAATTGAGGAATTAACTACCGAAGAAATTGTACGAAAATTAATGGATGGTCATATTGATGCTGCCATAGCTGCTACTCCGTTAGAAAACGAAGCAATTAAAGAACGTGTTTTATATTATGAGCCTTTTGTGGGATTGGTACCTAGTGAACACAGATTATTTAATCAACAAAAAATAAAAATTGATGATTTAGAAGTTGATGATATTTTATTGTTAGAAGATGGTCACTGCTTTAAAGACAGTGTTATCAACCTTTGTAGAACTAACAAAAGAAGTACTACGCATCATTTTCAATTAGAAAGCGGAAGCTTTGACACACTTATCAAACTTTCAAAAGATGGCTTAGGAATGACGCTACTTCCGTATTTAAATACCTTAGACTTAAACGAAAAAGATAAAACCCATTTAAGAGAGTTTGAAACGCCACCTCCTGCGCGTGAAGTAAGTTTAATTTACCATAAATCACAATTAAAAATGCAATTAATTGAAGCCTTAAAAAATACTATTGATAGTGTTATTAGAGGAGCTATTGCTTTTAGCGATGTGGAAATAATAAGTCCGCTTCAAAAGAATTAAAACATAAAAAATCCCGCAGATAGCGGGATTTTTATACTATTTAAACCAATATTTTGGCATCGTTCTGCGATTAAAAACTATATTCAGATAAAGGCTTTGGAAACTTTTCAGGGTTCGCTGCTAAATGATAACGAGGATCATCTATAGCTTCTTCAATAACATCCGTAAAAATTGGACTTGCCTTATATAATAACACTTTACAATCTTCACTTAAATGCTTTAAGGTTACCTTCTTCCCCACTGCTTGATACTTTTCTACCAATAAAAAGATTGCTTCAATAGCAGAATGATCAGAAATACGAGATTCAACAAAATCTATCTCAACATTAGCTGGGTCGTTTTTAATGTCAAATTTTTCATTAAAAGCTGTAATGCTTCCGAAGAATAAAGGACCCCATATTTCATAAACTTTGGTTCCGTCTTCTTTAAAACGTTTTCTCGCTCTAATTTTCTTAGCATTTTCCCAAGCAAAAACTAAAGCAGATATAATAACTCCAACAAATACTGCAATTGCTAAATCGAAAATTACAGTTACTGCCGATACAATTATTAATACAATGGCATCCGATTTTGGAATCTTATTCATGATTCTAAAACTAGACCATGCAAAGGTATCAATCACCATCATAAACATTACTCCTACTAACGCAGCAATAGGAACTTGCTCGATATACTTATCAGCAAAAAGGATAAAAATTAGTAATGTAACCGCCATCATAACTCCCGATAAACGTCCTCTACCACCAGCGTTTACATTAATTACAGTTTGACCAATCATTCCGCAACCGCCAGTTCCACCAAACAATCCGCTCAACATATTTCCTGCACCCTGAGCAACACATTCTTTATTTCCATCCCCTCTAGAGTCTGTCAACTCATCCACTAAATTCATAGTCATCAAGGTTTCAATCAATCCTACAGAAGCCGCTAAAAAGGCGTAGGGTGCGATAAACTTTAACGTATCTAAATTAAAAGGCAAGTGACTCCAAAGTTCTGCTAAATTCATTTTTTTAGAAATTTCATCAAACCCGTTTAAACCAGCTCCACCTCCATCTCTAATAAAATCTCCAACATTAATAGACTCTAATCCTCCAATGATTGAAACAAACGTAACAATTAAAATAGCTGTTAATGCTGCCGGAACTTTTGTTGTTAATTTAGGCAACAACCAAATAATTAACATGGTTAACAGTACCAAACCAATCATCGTATATAGTTTTGTTCCTTGTAAGGTTGATTTTACAACTCCACTATCTTTAACAGAATAAAATCCGTCTTTTTCAATATTATATACCACTTTTTTAGTTTTTGCATCGAAAACTTGAATATCTGACTTTACAAAAACCTCTTGGTTCGTTTGACTATTGATAACTGAATTTCCTTGGATTGAAAACAATTCAGTTCCTGATGCTAAATCTTTCACTTGATTATTTTCTACCTGATATACCAATTCTTTCGATTGAGTTTTACGCATGTTTTGTCCGAAAATATCCTTCTTATTTTCTTTGAACATTCCAAGCTGGGCTATAAAAATCACTACTGCTAAACCGTTTACAAACCCCATCATTACAGGGTGTGGAATTAATCTAACCAGCTTCCCAAGTTTAAAAACTCCTGCTAGTACTTGTATAATCCCCATTAAAACAACAGCCGCTAATAAATAGAAGTATCCCATGTTTTCAACAGGTGTATCAAACAACAATCCTTTTGCGTGCCCTTCTTGTATCATGTTTACAAAAATTACAGCAACAGCACCTGCTGCACCAGAAATTAAACCAGGTCTACCTCCAAAAATTGCTGAAATAATTCCAATCATAAAAGCTCCAAAAAGCGCTACAATAGGACTTATTTGAGCCACAAATGCAAAAGCAACAACTTCTGGTATCATAGCAAGTGATACGGTTATACCTGCTAAAGAATCGTCTTTAATGTTAATCTTCTTACTTTTAATGTATTTCATCATATCTAATCCGTCTTTTATTGGCTATATTTAGAAAAATAACAAAGAATTTAGCACCCTTTGTTCATTCTAAATCTCACAATGTGAGTAAAAGTCCGCAAATGTAAAGATTATTTTATAGACGCTCTTTTATGTTTCAGTAAGTTTAATTTTGTCAACGTAATTTTTTAGCTTATTTTTGAACGTTGAACTATCAAACCAATTTTGATAGCAAAACATGAGCAGAAAAACACTACTTACTTCGAAAGAAATTGAAATCATTCTGCATCGATTAGCGTGTCAGTTAATCGAGAATCACAACGACTTTTCTAATACCGTTTTAATAGGATTACAACCAAGAGGTACTTATTTAGCAAATCGCTTAACTAAGATACTTAAAGAAGAATATCGTATTAAAGACTTACAATTAGGCTTATTAGACATTACTTTTTACCGTGATGATTTTCGCAGAAGAGAAGCACCGCTTGAAGCTACTTCAACTCAAATAGATTTTTTGATTGAAGGAAAAAAAGTGGTGATTATTGATGATGTTTTATACTCAGGAAGAAGCGTTAGAAGTGCGTTAACAGCATTACAATCGTATGGTAGACCTGATAGTATTGAGTTGTTAGTACTTATCGACCGTCGTTTTAGTCGTCATTTACCAATTCAACCAAATTATAGAGGACGACAAGTAGATGCTATTAACGAAGAAAAAGTAGTAGTTAACTGGCAAGAAACTCATAAAAAAGACACAATTTATCTAGAACCCAAGCCTTCTAAGCTTGATTAGTTATGATTAAAAAAATAAACTAAAATGAAGCAGTTAAGCGTTGAACATTTATTAGGAATTAAATACCTTAACAAAAATGACCTTGAGCTTATTTTTGAAACTGCTGCTCATTTTAAAGAAGTCATTAACCGACCTATAAAAAAGGTTCCTTCGTTACGTGATATTACCATTGCTAATTTATTTTTTGAAAATAGTACACGTACCAAACTATCGTTTGAATTAGCTGAAAAGCGTCTTTCAGCCGATGTTATTAACTTTTCAGCAAGTCAATCTTCTGTAAAAAAAGGAGAAACTTTAATTGATACTGTAAACAACATTTTATCAATGAAAGTTGATATTGTTGTGATGCGTCACTCAAATGTTGGAGCAGGAATTTTCTTATCAAAACATGTAGATGCAAAAATCATCAATGCTGGTGATGGTACTCACGAACATCCAACCCAAGCATTGCTAGATAGCTTTTCGATGAGAGAAGCTTTGAACAGTGATTTAAAAGGTAAAAAGATTTTAATTGTAGGTGATGTTTTGCACTCTCGTGTAGCTTTATCAAATATTTTTGCCTTACAATTACAGGGAGCTAAAGTTAAAGTTTGTGGTCCAACAACTTTAATTCCTCGTTACATTTCAACCCTAGGCGTTGAGGTAGAAACCAATCTTAAAAAAGCATTAGAATGGTGTGATGTTGCCAATGTTTTACGTGTGCAGCACGAACGAATGGATATAAAATATTTTCCTTCTACAAGAGAATACACCCAACTTTTCGGAATTAACAAAGAGATTTTAGACAACCTTGGCAAGAAGATTGTTATCATGCACCCAGGACCTATAAATCGCGGTGTAGAATTAACAAGTGATGTAGCAGACAGTAATCAATCTATCATTTTAAATCAGGTAGAAAACGGGGTTGCTGTTCGTATGGCTGTTATATATTTGTTAGCACAGCAAATTAAAAGATAATTATGAAAATAGAACATAAAGCTGATTATACTTTAGTAACTTCTGACGAAGATTCTTTTTCTGATTTTTTTAGAAACTTTGAAAGTGAATATCAAAATTTCACAGGAAAAAACCTGATTCTTGCAATTTCACAACATTTTAATATTGCCAACAAAAATATTTTGCTATTTTTGAAATATGCTCATGAACATCAAGATAATGGCATGTCTTTTGTATTAATTGTAAAAGATGTGGATATTGATGAATTTCCTGAAACATTCAACATTGTTCCTACTTTAGTAGAAGCAGAAGATGTTATTGAAATGGAAAACATTCAACGAGATTTAGGTTTTTAACCTTATTTTAGTAATTATTCATTCCCCCTAAATGATAATCTATGGCAAAAAAAATACTTTTATTAACTTTCTTATTCTCGATTACATTTGGTTTTTCGCAAGAAAAATCAATCGATAAGTTGGTTGCATCCCCTAACCCTTTTACTAATAGTACTACTATTTACTTTAACGCAAAAAATGATCAAACAGTATTTTTAACTGTTAGAAATGTGTTAGGTAAAACAATTTATAGTAAAGAATTAAAAGTTGTTAAAGGACGAAATTCTTTTCCGTTTCAACGTAACGATTTAAAATCTGGAATGTACATTTATGCAATTCAAAGTAATAATGAAATAATTTCAAAACGCTTTGTAATTCGATAAATGAGTTTACACTTAACTATTTTAGGTTGTCATTCTGCAACCCCTAGAGTTAATGCTTATCCTACTGCCCAATATTTAGAAATTAACAATCGTCATTTTTTGATTGATTGTGGAGAAGGCACGCAACGACAAATGCGAAAATATAAAGTTGGTTTTTCTAAAATCAACCATATTTTCATCTCTCATTTGCATGGCGATCATTTTTTTGGTTTGGTTGGATTGATTTCTACATTCGGAATTTTAAATAGAGAAAAAGAATTACACATCTACGGTCCAAAAGGAATTAAAGAAGTAACCACACTTCAATTAAAAATTTCTAAGTCATGGACAAAATATCCTATTGTTTTTCACGAATTAACTTCAAAAGAAAGTGAACTTATTTTTGAAGATGATAAAGTTTCTGTAAGAACCATTCCTCTTGATCATAGAGTTTACACAAATGGTTTTCTATTTACCGAAAAGCCTAAGCTTAGAAAGTTACTTCTTGAAAATATTCAGCAATATGATGAAATAGAAACCTGTGATTTTCATAATATAAAAGCTGGAAAAGACTTTGTATTATCAACTGGAGAGGTAATTCCTAACAACGAACTTACAATAGATCCTCCAAAACCACTAAGCTATGCTTTTTGCAGTGATACGGCTTACAAACCTACAATTGTTCCGATAATTGAAAATGTAGATTTGTTATATCATGAAGCTACTTTTTTAAAGGATAGAGAAGATTTATGTGAGAAAACAAAACATTCTACTGCAGAACAAGCAGCATCAATTGCTCATCAGGCAAATGCTAAAAAATTAATAATTGGTCATTATTCCAGCAGATATAACAACATAGAAGATTTTAAAGCTGAAGCTCAAACAGTTTTTAAAAATGTTGAATTAGCTGAAGCTGGTAAACAATACAGCAACAACTCTTTTCCTGTAGAAATTCTAAATTAATACTGACCAGTAGACAACAGCACTAAGGTACACGCTATTTCACTTTCTATTTTATGCTCTTTTAAAACAGCCATAAACTCAGCATTTTCTGTTCCTGGATTAAAAATTACTCTTCGAGGTTTCAAACTTATAATATAATCGTAGTATTCAACTTGTCGAGTAGGATTCAGATATAACGTAACTGTATCAATATCTAAAAATTCTTTTTTATCTGTTTCAATCGTAACATTACCAACTTTCCCTTTTTTCAACCCTACAGCAACAGTTTTTATATTGTTATCTGTCAATCTTTTAATGGCAATATTTGAATATCGAACAGGATTTAATGAAGCCCCAAGTACCAATGTTGTCTTTTTCATTTTTGTTAATAATACGTTAAACTCTGTTAAACTAGGTAACAAAGATACACTACAAGAAGTCTATTAGACATTAAAACAATTCAAAAAACACCAAAATGAAAAACATATTACTAGTGCTTTTAGCTGTATTTAGTACTGGCGTATTTGCCCAAATGCCTAAAAGTAACCTTCCTAAACCAGGTGAAATTTCTGGTAAGGTCGTAGATCAAACAACCAAACAACCTCTACCTTATGTTAATATTATAATCAAAGATGCTGCCAAAAAAATTGTTACTGGAGGTATTACCGATGATAACGGTTTATTTGCAATAAAAAATATTCCTGAAGGAAACAGTACTGTTGAAGTTCAGTTTATAGGATACAAAACTGTTAGTAAACCTATTAGTGTTACTAATAAAAATAGAAAAATTGATTTAGGAGTTATCGGTTTAAGTGAAGATGCTACCACTTTAGACGAAGTTGAAGTACGTGCAGAAACCTCATCAGTAACTCAAAAAGTTGATAGAAAAGTAATTAATGTTGGTAAAGATTTAACTTCGGCAGGAGCCACGGCTTCTGAATTGTTAAACAATGTGCAATCGGTAAGTGTAGATAGCCAATCAGGAAACATTAGCTTACGTGGTAACGAAAATGTACGTGTACTAGTTGACGGTAAACCTACTAACATTCCTGCTGCGCAACTTTTAAAGCAAATTCCGTCTACATCAATTAAAAGTGTTGAATTAATTACCAACCCTTCTGCTAAATACAACCCTGAAGGAATGAGTGGAATTATCAATATCATTTTAAATAAAAATGCTAATATGGGCTTTAACGGTTCTATTAACACAGGTGTTGAAGCTGGTCATTTTGTTCGTTATAATGCTTCTACCAACATGAATTACAAAACTGGAAAAGTTAACTTCTTTGGTAACTACGGGTATAATGGTGGTGAAAGATATAACTTTGGATTTGTTAGTAGACCTGGAACAAATTATCAAGATTTTGTTTTTACAAATGATAACCAATCTCACTTATTAAAATTAGGTGCTGATATTTATTTAGATGACAAAAACACTTTGTCTTTTTACACAACACAAAACTGGTTTGATAGTAGTGCTGGTGGACGTGCAATAATATCAGACAGTAATGGTGATTTAATAGAAAACTCACCTAACACTCAAAATAACGAAAGTCATAATCAAGCATATAATGTAAATTATAAACACGATTTTGACAAAGAAGGGCACAATATTGAATTTGAAGCTAACTTTTCAAAAAATGAGTCTCCTAATTTTTTAGAAAATAGATTTTTACAAAACTCTCAACCTGACTATATCAATGATATTAATAATACAAGAGAAAATACATTATTAAATTTAGATTATACAAACCCTATATCAAAAAACGGAAAGTTAGAACTTGGGTTAGAATATAGAGTTGACCAAACGGATAATACCAACGAAACTACTCAAGTTGGCTTTAGCAATTCTTCTTTCAAATACGATAGAGATATTTATTCAGCATATATTAACTACGGACATAAATTCGGAAAATTAAATATGCAATTAGGTGCACGTTTAGAACAGTATAACATAGAAGGTGTATTTAATCAAGAAGGTGAAGCAACCGAAACCGTAAAAGACGATATTTTTACTATTTACCCGTCAGCTTTTTTCACATTCAATCCATCTGATAAAAATCAATTTCAGTTAAGCTATAGTAAAAGAGTTGACAGACCAGGAATCCAACAAGTAAACCCGATTAGAGAATGGAGTACTCCGTTAATCACTTCAGTTGGAAATCCTGATCTAGTACCTCAATTCACTAATTCTTTTGAATTTAACTACACAAGAAAAATTAAAGGAGGATCTATTACTATTGGAAGTTTTTACAGAAATATTAATGATGTAATTAACAGAGCAACATATAAAGACCCAAGTGATGATAACGACGTAAGACAAATATTAACTTTCGCTAACTTTGATGATACAGACGCATATGGTTTAGAATTCTCTGCTAACTACAAAATTGCTAAGTGGTGGCGTGCCAATGCTAGTATGGATTATTACTCACAAAAACAATTCGGCACTACCGATTTAAGTGATCCTAATGCACCTACTACAGAGGTTAAAACAGATATTTTTAATGCTAGAATAAGCAATAGCTTTACAGTTAATAAAAATTTACGTTTACAATTATTTGCGATGTATAGAGGTCCAAGAGAAGACATTCAATGGAATGTAAAACCTATGAAAATGGTAAACTTAGGAGCTAACTACAGCATACTAAAAGGTAAAGGAAATTTAACTTTTAGAGTAAATGATATTTTTAACACTATGAGATTTAAGTTTGATTCTACAAGACCTTTTGTTCAAAACGGGCGATTTAAATGGGAAAGTAGGACTACCTACATCGGATTTAACTACCGATTCGGAGGTGGTAAAAACAAAGCTAAACAACGTAGAAGAAGAGATAATAACGAGAAACAAGGTGGTGGAGGTTTCTTTTAAAACCTATTAAACTTCAAAAAAATAAAAAAACTGATGTAAAAAACATCAGTTTTTTTATTTTTAGAGAAATATTTAAGTCCCTTCGAATGAAAAAATTGCTATTAATAATTGTAACATTAAGTATACAATTATGCTTTTCACAAAATTATCAAGTTACAGGTAAAATACTAGACAAAAACACTAACAAACCTTTACCATATGTAACCATTACTTGTAAAACTACTACAAAAAAAATACTTACAGGTACGATTTCTGATAATGATGGTAATTTTATAATTAAAAAACTGCCAGAAGAAAAACTTTCTTTAGTTTTTCAGTTTATAGGTTTTAAAACAATAAACAAACAGTTAACTATTCAAGGTAATATTGATTTAGGTTCTATTTTTTTAGAAGAGGAAACCTCTTCTTTGGATGAGATAGAAATTCAAGGAGAAGCATCAACAATTATTCAGAAAATAGATAGAAAAATAATTAATGTAGGTAACGATTTAATTTCTGCTGGAGCTACTTCTTTAGAAATGTTAGAAAACATTCCTTCTGTTAGTGTAAATCATTTATCTGGAAGTATAAGTCTTAGAGGAAACGAAAATGTTAGAGTTCTTATTAATGGAAAACTGTCTAACATTAATACCGAACAATTATTAAAACAAATCCCTTCAAACACGGTAAAAAGTATTGAAATCATCACAAATCCTTCTGCGAAATACAATCCAGAAGGGATGAGTGGAATTATAAACTTAATCCTTAAAAAAAACACAACGATAGGTTTTAACGGAACCATTACAACAGGATTACAGCATAGTAAAAATACTAGACCTGAAATTTCTCTGAATACAAATTATAAAGTAGGAATTTCTAATTTTTACGCTAATTACAATACTAGTTGGGGAGATTATGAAACGATTAACAATTTAAACCGTACAGAATCTAATATTTTTCAAAATATTAATTTTCTAAACAATTCTAAAGTGCATAGCTTTAAACTAGGGGTTGATTTAGATTTAAACTCAAAAAGTGTATTATCGCTTTATACAAATCAAAATTTTGATACTAATAGTTTAAACACACACACATTAGTTAACGAAAACAATAACTTAACTTTTAATAATAATAGTATTTCAACCTACAAACAAAAAGACCATTCTTACAATATAGATTACCTCTATAATTTTGATGATAATGGGCAAAACTTAGAAATAGAATTAAACCATTCTATAACTAACAATCCTGAAAACACAATTAACTCTGAAATAGTTAACCCAACATCAAAACAATATAATTACACAAATTCTATTAAAGATACTCGTAAATTATGGTTATTAAATATTGACTATATAAAACCAATAAAATCGGGAAAATTAGAATTTGGTTTAGAGTATAGAAAACAAGATTTTCACAATCAGATAATTACTGACCAAGAAACCGCTATAAATACCTCAACAAATTTACAAGCTGTTGGAAATACTTCGCTAGATTACAACCGCAATATATATTCGGCTTATATTAATTTTAATAAAGAATATAAAAAATTCGCTTTTCAAACTGGCTTAAGGTTTGAGTATTTCTATTTAGAGGCTTTGTTTTCTAACACAGAACAAGGTAATACTCCTTTAAACGACCAAATTTTCAGCATCTACCCATCAATTTCTTTCAATTATAACATAACTGAAAAAGATGAAATGCAATTAGCATATAGTAGAAGGGTAGATCGTCCTTCTGCACACCAAGTAACACCTATCCAAGAATGGAACTCTCCTTTAACCATTTCAAGAGGAAACCTAAATTTAACACCTCAGTTTACAAACTCTTTAGAATTAAACTACACAAAAACAATTACCAAAGGCTACATCTCTTTCGGAACATTTTACAGACGAACAAACGATAAAATAGGTAGAATTCTTAAACAAGACGAATCGATTTCTAATAGAGTTATTTCTTCTTTCACAAATTATGATTTTGCCGATAGTTATGGAATTGAATTATCGGCAAGTTTCAAACCAAAAAAATGGTGGACGCTAAGACCTTCATTTGAAACTTACATTCAAGATTCTCAAGGAATTTTAAACAACGTGTTTTTAACTGTCAAAAACACTATATACAAAGCACGTGTTAGTAATTCGATTAAAGCATCTAAAAAACTTAGTTTTCAACTATCTGCAATTCATACCGGAAAGAGACAAAACATACAATATACCGTTAAACCTTATACAATGATAAATGCTGGAGCAAGATTAACAGTACTAGATGGAAAAGGAAAAATAACTCTTAGAGGTACCGATATTTTTAACAATGTGAATTTTGATTATTCTACAAACAATCCATTCAATCAAACTGGAAAATATATTTTAGAATACAACTCTATTTATCTTGGGTTTTCCTATAACTTCGGAAGTGGAAAAAATAAACAAAAAGGAAGAAAATATAGGGATGACAACGAATCTCAAGGAGGTATGTTTTAATAAAAAATCCGAAGGTTAAAACTTCGGATTTTTTATTTTATATAAAGATGATTTATTACCAACGAATCACTACAGACCCCCAAGTAAACCCACTACCGAAAGCAGCTAACACTACTAAATCTCCATCATTTATCTTACCTTTTTCCCATGCTTCAGTTAATGCAATAATAACAGATGCAGCGGTTGTATTTCCATACTTCATAATGTTATTAAACACTTTATCATCTGACAATTGGAACTTCTTCTGAATGAATTGAGCAATACGTAAATTCGCTTGATGCGGAATTAACATATCAATATCTTCTTTTTGTAAACCGTTTGCTTGCAAACCTTCTACAATAGCTTCAGAAAAACGAACTACCGCATGTTTAAATACAAACTGCCCGTTCATATAAGGATAATAAGAAGTATCATCTGGATCATTCTCTTCCATAATAGCATCTACCCATCTTCCTGTAGAAGGACCTATTAAAGCTAACTCTTTAGCATGCTTTCCTTCAGAATGTAAGTGAGAAGATAAAATTCCTTTTCCTTCCTCTTCACTACGAGATAAAACAGCAGCTCCTGCTCCATCACCAAAAATTACAGTCACCCCTCTACCTCTTGTAGATTTTTCTAAACCTCCAGAATGATTTTCAGAACCAATTACAAGAATATTTTTATACATTCCTGTTTTAATAAATTGATCTGCTACCGAAAGCGAGTAAATAAAACCAGAACACTGGTTACGAACATCTAACGCACCAATGGTAGGCATATCTAATAAATCTTGAATCTGAACTCCACCTCCTGGGAAATATAATTCAGGACTTAACGTAGCAAAAATGATAAAATCGATATCATCTTTTGTTAATCCTGCTCTTTCAATAGCTATTTTAGCAGCTTTAGCCCCCATAACTGAAGTAGTATCTTCAGTTTTTGGGTCAATCCAACGACGCTCTTTAATCCCAGTTCTCTCTTGAATCCATTCATCACTAGTTTCCATAAACTGAGTTAAATCATCGTTAGTCACCACGTTCTCAGGAACATAATAACCTAAACCTGTAATTTTTGAATTATACATATTTTTGTATCAATCTTTTTATTAAAATATAAATTATAACAAACAAAAATAATAATTAATTTATTACTCAACAATTTACTTAAAATAAACTCTTACTATTTTCGCCAAAAACAAATCATTTCTTGCAAGTTATACAACTTATCATTGAAATTTTGTTCTTTACACAAAAAAGTATTTTCTTAGACGTCTTATGAATCCTAAAAAAATATTTCATTTAATCTTATTTATTTTAGCAGCTGAGGTAATTTACACCTTGCCTTATGGAATTATACGAATTTTTAGACCCACATTTTTATATGCTTTTAATATTTCAAATACTGATATGGGCTATTGTTATACTTTATACGGAATTACCGCTTTAGCTTCTTATTTTTCTGGAGGGATCATAGCTGATAAATACCAACCAAAGTTTTTAATATTTTCAGGATTACTACTCACCAGTTTAGGAGGTTTTATTTGGGTTTTGATTCCTTCATTAACTACACTTTATATGCTTTATATTTATTGGGGAATCACAACTATTTTTTTCTTTTGGTCACCTGTAATTAAAGCTGTTCGTATATGGGGAGATAATAATAAACAAATAACTGGTTTTGGTTTTTTTGAGGGTGGTAGAGGTACTGTAGCCGCCTTAATAGGAACTTTAGGAGTTTTTATTTATGCCACTTCAATACCAAATATTGAGCTATCAAAAGAACAACTACAAATAGCTGTGAAAAAAGTTTATTTTATCGTATCTATTATAAGCATGCTTTTAGCAGGTTTGTTTTTATTATTACCTAATTATACTAGCAATGAAAAAAGTAAAATAATAACTACTAAAAGTTATAAATACAATGTTTTAAAATCATTACAATATCCTGTCGTTTGGATGTTAATGTTAATTATTCTATCGGCATATACAAGTTATAGAATAGGAGATATTTTCACACAATATGCTAGTGAAATATACCATTACAATGAAAAAGAATCTGCTACTTTAGGAGTATTTTTTGCTTACCTAAGACCCCTAGTATGTTTAATTATAGTGTTTTTAGCAAAAAATACTAATCCTACCAAATGGTTAATTATTGGTTTTATTATTATGACTTTAGGCAGCTTGTTGCTTACATTAAACCTTAATTTATCTATAACACATGTAGCGGGGTTAGCTTCTTTTGTTAGTACTTTAATTGGAGCATACGTGATAAGAGTTATATATTTTACCATTTTAGAAGAAACAAAAATACCTTTAACAATTACAGGAACCGTTATCGGTATAATATCTATCATTGGCTTTTTTCCCGATGTTTTTATAGGACCTTTAACAGGCTACTATTTAGATGAAATAGGAGGAAAAATAGGGTATCTATATCTATTCATTTTTCTTTTAGCAAACTCAATAATAGGTTTATTATCCTCTATATTACTACATAAAACCATAAAAGCAAAACGATAACCACTGTCATCTTGTCACTATACGTGCTTTGGTATTTTTTTTGTCCACTTTATCATCAGAAAAAACTAATTGTCATTTCGAGTCAATTTTCAAAGAATAAGAAAATTTGTATCGAGAAACCTCGACTCTACTCGATTTGACATCCATAAAATAAACATATAATTATGAGCAAAGGAAACATTAATGTATCGGTAGAAAATATATTTCCACTGATTAAAAAATTCTTGTATTCTGATCACGAAATCTTTTTACGTGAGTTAATTTCTAACGGAACTGACGCAACTACAAAACTAAAACACCTTATTTCTATTGGTGAAGCTGAGGTAGAATATGGTAATCCGCAGATTGAAATTAAAATTGATAAAGACAATAAAACACTTCATATTATCGATCAAGGTTTGGGTATGACCGCTGATGAGGTTGAAAAATACATCAATCAAATTGCCTTTTCTGGTGCTGAAGAGTTTTTAGAGAAGTACAAAGACTCTAATAACGAAACAGGTGTTATTGGTCATTTCGGACTAGGTTTTTACTCAGCATTTATGGTGGCTGATAAAGTAGAAATCATCACTAAATCGTTTAAAGACGAACCTGCTGCTCACTGGACTTGTGACGGTTCTCCTGAATATACGTTAGTTGAACATGACAAAACAGAAAGAGGTACTGAAATTATTTTACACATTTCAGAAGATGAAAAAGACTTTTTAGAAGATTCTAAAATTTCTGGTTTATTGACTAAATACAATCGTTTCAACCAAATTCCAATTAAATTCGGAACAAAAGAAGAAACCTTACCATTGCCAGAAGACGCTGCTAAAGATGCAAAACCAGAAAAGATTACTGTAGATAATATCATCAACAATACTGAACCTGCTTGGACTAAAAAACCAGCCGATTTAGAAGCTGACGACTATACAAAGTTCTATCGAGAATTGTATCCAATGCAGTTTGAGGAACCTTTATTCCACATTCACTTAAATGTTGATTATCCGTTTAACTTAACAGGTATTTTATACTTCCCGCGTTTGTCGCAAAACATGGATATTCAAAAGGATAAAATTCAGTTATATCAAAACCAAGTATTTGTTACCGATAATGTAGAAGGAATTGTACCTGATTTCTTACAAATGTTAAAGGGTGTAATTGATTCTCCAGATATTCCATTAAATGTATCGCGTTCGTATTTACAAGCTGATGGAGCTGTTAAGAAAATCTCTGGATATATTACCAAGAAAGTAGCCGATAAACTTTCTTCTTTATTCAAAAACAACCGTGAAGATTTTGAGCAAAAGTGGAACGACATTAAAGTAATTATCGAATACGGAATGTTATCAGAAGAAAAATTCTTTGATAAGGCTAAAAAGTTCGCTTTGTATCCGACGGTAAACGATACGTATTTTACGTTTGATGAATTGGTTGAAAAGACCAAAGATGCACAAACCGACAAGGACGGAAACCACATCATTTTATATGCTGCCAATAAAGACGCACAACACAGTTATATTGAAGATGCCAAAGCAAAAGGATATGAAGTAGTTTTATTAGACTCTCCTATTGTAAGCCATTTAATGCAAAAGTTAGAAATGGAATCGGGTGATGCTAAAGTACAGTTTAAGCGTGTAGATGCTGATGCTATCGATAATTTAATCAAGAAAGACGATACGGTAATTTCTAAACTTTCTGAGGAAGAAAAAGAGAAATTAAAACCAGTTATTGAAGGAGCTGTAAACAACTCTAGTTACACAGTTCAATTAGAGGCGATGGATTCTTCTGCTTCTCCATTTATTATTACTGTCCCAGAATTTATGCGTCGTATGAAAGAAATGCAAGCTTCTGGTGGTGGCGGAATGATGGGAATGGGTAATTTACCTGAAATGTACAATTTGGTAGTTAACACCAACCACGAATTAGTAAGTGAGATTTTAAATGCTGATGAAGACAAACAAAAACAATTGGTTTCTCAAGCGTTTGATTTAGCTAAATTATCTCAAAACTTATTACACGGTGAAGAGCTAACCAACTTTATAAAACGTTCGTACGAATTGATAAAATAGTAGTGAATCACCACAGATAAATTATAAACCTCTTTGAATACACAAAGAGGTTTTTGTTTTAACAAATTCTTAGCTATTCTTTTTGGTATATTTGTTTACAATCAAAACACGTAACCATGAAGAAAATCTTCTTAACCATTATAGCTACTGCTACCCTACTTGCTTCTTGTAAACAAGAAAAAAAAGAAGCAGTTACTACTCCTGTTAAAGAAAACACTGAGTTTAATCAACTATTAAAAGACTATAACGAAGGTAAACTACAATTAAATCCGCTAAATGCAACCTTTGCTGGAGATTATCGTTATAACGATGTATTTCCTAACTTTTTATCGGATGAGTATCAGCAAAAAAGCAATCAATTTTTTAACGATTACAAAGCTAAACTAGCTCAATTTAACGATGCAGACTTAACCGAAAGTCAACAAATGAGTAAGGCAGTTTTAGATTGGGATTGTGATATGGCTTTAGCGCAAGCTAGCTATAAAAACGATTTGTTAACGCCAATAAACCAAATGTGGACGGTTAATTTAACCATGGGCCAATTGGCTAGCGGAAGTAGTGCACAACCTTTTAAAACAGTACAAGATTACAAAAACTGGTTACAAAGACTAGAACAATACAATGTATGGTTACAATCTGCAAAAGAACGAATGACACAAGGAATTAACGAAGGGTATGTGTTACCAAAATCATTAATTCAAAAAGTAATTCCGCAGTTTGAATCGGTTGCAGAAACAAAACTAGAATATCATTTGTTTTATACACCTATCAAAAATTTGCCTGCTGATTTTTCTGAAGAAGAAAAAGAAAAATTAACCAACAGTTATACTACTCTTTTAAATGAAAAATTAATTCCATCATTCAAAAGTTTACATGAATTTTTAAAAACTGATTATTTAAATGCAGGTAGAGAAGATAGCGGTGTTGACGGTGTACCACAAGGAAAGGAATATTACCAACATGCTATTAAAAACTATACAACTACCAATATGACTGCAGATGAAATCCATGAATTAGGATTGAAAGAAGTGGCTCGTATTTTAGCTGAAATGGAAAAGGTAAAAACCGAGGTTGAATTTACAGGTTCTTTAAAAGAGTTCTTCAATTATGTTCGTGATAATAAAGAGTTAATGCCATATACGGAACCTCAACAGGTTATCGATAATTTTAATGCGATTCATGAAAAAATGAAGCCACAATTAGAAAAACTATTCGGTAACAAACCAAAAACTCCGTTTATAGTAAAACAAACAGAAAAGTTTAGAGAAGCTTCGGCTAGTGCAGAATATAATCCGGGTTCTTTAGACGGGACGCGTCCGGGGGTTTTCTATACGCCAATTCCTGATGCTTCAAAATACAATGTGTTTTCTGATGAAGCCTTGTTTTTACACGAAGCTATTCCTGGACATCATTATCAAATTTCGTTAACACAAGAAAACGAAGACTTACCAGATTTTAGAAAGACATTATGGTACAGTGCTTATGGTGAAGGTTGGGCATTATATACTGAAAATTTAGGTAAAGAATTAGGATTATATACTGACCCTTATCAATACTTCGGAATGTTAGGAATGGAAATGCACCGTGCTATTCGTTTAGTGGTTGATACAGGTATGCACGCTAAAGGATGGAGCAGAGAAAAAGCGATTCAATATTCATTAGATAACGAAGCTGAAAGTGAAGCTAGTATTATTTCTGAAATTGAACGTTATATGGCTAACCCTGGTCAAGCATTATCGTATAAAATTGGTCAGTTAAAAATTAGAGAATTACGCGATAAAGCCACCAAAGAATTGGGTGATAAATTTGATATTCGTGAATTCCACAATCAAGTATTAGAAACTGGTTGTATTCCGTTAGCTCTATTAGAAAATAAAATTGATAAATGGATTGCTTCAAATAAACAAGGGTAAAAACACCTTTTCAAAAAAAGAAAACACTCTTAAATAAAACATGAAAAAAACACCTTAATTAATTAAGGTGTTTTTTTTAGTTTCGTAACTCAAATAGTATTTATCATTTTTCCTCTTATCACCAACCAATTTTGTAATCAATTAACTAAAAACAAATAAAATGAGAAAAACTATTACCCTATTAACTATCTGCTTAGCTATTAATTTAGGATTTAGCCAAAATGTTTACATCCCTGATGCCAATTTCAAAGCTGCATTATTAACCGGTCCTAATTCAGGAATTGACACTAATAATGATGGAGAAATTCAAGTTTCTGAAGCACAAGCATGGAACAGTCCTATTGATGTAACTAGCAAAAGTATTTCAGATTTAACAGGAATTGAAGCTTTTATAAATATTGACATTCTAGCTTGTGGTGGAAATAATTTAACTAGTTTAAATCTAAATCAGAATACTAAATTAGAAAGGTTATTTTGTATGAATAACCAAATTGGAAGTTTAACTTTATCTAACAACAGTAATTTAACTCTTTTATATTGTTACGGTAACAACTTAACTAGATTAAATGTTTCTAACAATAACAACAGTGCTATTACGATTTTTAATGCTTCTAATAACCCGAATTTAAAATGTATTCAAGTAGATAGGTATTTTACGCCACCTAGTTTTTGGACAAAAGATGCTACAGCAGTTTTTAGCAACTATCCTTGTAAACAATCTATTGATCCAATAAGAACTCTACTTTCTTCGACTGGAGGGTTAGGAGATCCTTTAAAAACTGTAGAAAATGCAAGCGTGTATCCAAACCCAACTAGTGATATTATAACTATTAAAAGTTCAAAAAAGATTAAAAGAGTAGAAGTATATACTTTAAATGGTGATATGGTTTTAGAATCGACTTCTAAATCTTTAAACATTTCAAAATTAGAAAAAGGAATGTATTCAGTAAGAATCGTTTCTGATAAAAACGAAATTATTCACAGAAAGCTTATTAAAGAGTAGGTAGCTTTTTAGTAATAATTTAATGTGTAAAAACAGCGTATAAACGCTGGTTTTATATTTATTTAAACCTTTTTTAAGAACTATATTTTCTTCCAAAATGATTTTTTAAATAATAAATCTGAACAAAAATCATTATCGTAAAAAAGAAGCAAGCGTATAACATCGTATTGGAAACTGTAATTCCTTCAAATAGATTAGGGAATTGAAAACGTGAAAAGTAATCTAGTTCTAGCTTTGGCATTTTCACCCAAGGTAATGAAGTTCCTCTCGATACATATAGTATAGATGCAAAAAGAACTGTTGCTAAAACTCCCCATACTTTTTTTGAAATTAACGGAGATGCTTTATAAATTTCTGAATTTTCAGCATGCGAAACATGTTGCATTATATTCGCTGTAAAATCAACTGGTGGAGTCTCTATCTCTACTTCTTTTATGTACTTTTTTGCAAAAGCATCTAACTCTTCAATATGTTTATTTTCTCCCATAATGATTAATTAATTCAGGTTCAACATTTGTTTTTACTATTGATAATAGTCTTTTTCTTGCTCGGTGTAATTTTACTTTTACATTCGCTTCCGATAAATCGGTAATATCAATGATTTCTTTCAAACTTAATTCTTCAAAATAAAACATCCATAAAATAGAGCGCTCATCTTCTGGCAATTGCAACATACATTTATTAATTACTGCTGCTCTTTCTTTTCTTTCAATTCCTTCTAAAATTCCTTCAGTAGCTTTAATTTTATGAATCGTAATTTCGTCAATCGTATCAGTTTGATACTTTCCTTTATTCTTTTTAAAGCTATCTAAACAATTTCGATACGCAATTTTATACAACCATGTCGAAAATTTTGAATCTCCTTTAAATTTAGATAAATTCTTATAGGCTTTTATAAAAGTATCTTGCGAAATTTCTTCAGCCTCTTCTCTACTCTTTACCATTTTTAACGCCAAGGTATACACCATCGTTTTATACTTTTCAACTAAAAAAGCATAAGCATTTGCATCTCCTTTTAAGATTTTATCTATATATGTTTGGTCGTTAATAATAGTCATTTTAATCTTTGACTTCTTCTATTAAAAAAAGGTTACACTTTATTTTAAAAAATATTTTTATTTATTTTTTGTAACCTTTTTAAAAACATTGCAGTCATACTTGCAAACACATTAAAAATAATCATTTAAAATCAAAAAAATATGGAAGTAGCAATTGTATTTATGTTCTTATTCGCAGTAATCTTCGGAATCTTTTATTTATTCTATTCAACAAGAAACAAAGAACGTTTAGCTTTAATAGAAAAAGGTGTTGATGCTAAAATCTTCATGCAAGGAGAAAGAAAAAAATCAACATTAACTTGGAGAGTTATCATCTTAAATTTTGCTCTTTTAGCAATGGGAATTGGAGTTGGTGTATTACTAGGTGCTCTTCTAAGCTCAATGTTTGGCTATAGTGGTACTTGGGCAAACAGACCAAACAACGCAATCGATTCTGAAGTATTCTTTGTATCATCAATATTTATTTGCGCTGGTGCAGCTTTATTTGTAGGGTTTAACTTAACAAAAAAATTAGAAAACGAATAAATCTCATTACCTATATAAATTAAAACCACTTCTTTTTGAAGTGGTTTTTTTCTTTTAAAAAACAATGTATCTTTAGATCAATACTAAACAAACTATGAGTAAAGACTATAACAGTTCGGTTTTTAAAGATTTATTAGATAGATTACAGCAAGATAGCTGGCAATTAGAATTGCTTATTTCAGGTTTTGCCATTTTTGGATTATTTTCTGCTATTGGACCTATCGAAATTAACTACGAAATTGCAAAACACGACAGCAAGCTAGCAGAAACTATTTTGTGGTATGCCATTAAAGTATCTTGTTGGATTTTAATATCAAACCTATTAATTCACGTTATATTAAGAGGTTTATGGATTGGTGCTTTAGGGTTACGATATGTTTCTGGTGATATTGATTATAAAGAATTAAAATATACTTCAAAATTCACCAATTACCTTCAAACCAAAATAGGATCTTTTGATAAATACATAGCAAATTTAGAAAACTACTGTAGTGTGCTTTTTGCAGTTTCTTTCTTATTTATTTTTTACTTTTTAGCGTGTTTATTTACACTTTTAGGTATTTTATTTACTGTTTTTATTTTTTTAGATACCGATTTAGATGGTATATGGGAAAAAATTTCAACTTTTATCGGAATAGTTCTTATCGTATTCATTTTTAGCGGTGCCTTTTTAACCTTTATTGATTTTATTACTCAAGGTTTTTTAAAAAAGAAAAAATGGCTTGTTAAAGTATATTTCCCAGTATATAGAATTTTCAGTTTACTAACACTGTCCTTTTTATACCGTCCATTAGTATACAATTTCTTAGACAATAGATTCGGTAGACGATTAAGTTTTGTTGTAGTTCCTATTTATGCTTTTATCTTGTTTTCATCAACCTATACCTACAACAAGTCTAACTATTTAAAAGAAGACAGGAAATCTTCTGAAATTTATGCAAACCCAAATAATTACGAAGATCAATTAATCAATGATACCGATTTTATTGAAGTAGCTACGATACCCTCAAAAGTAATTACTGATAATCACTTAAATATTTTCATTGCTTTTAACGAACGATTGGAAGATAAAATTTTCAACTATAACAAAGATTTAAAACCCAAAGAAGATATTAGAGGGTTAAAATCTAAAATGCTTTTTTGGAATAGTTTCATTAAAAATAAAGACAGTTTAATTCATGTATATCATAAAACCTTTAACGATATGTTTTCTGTTTACATTAATAAAACTAAATATCCTACCGAGTTTATTGCTACAAAAAACAAACGTAAAAACTTAGGTTATGAAACTTACATAAATATCGATTCTTTATCAGCTGGTAATCATTTATTAAAAATCACTAGAAAAAGAATTCACAAAAACGATACAACTAATATTATAATAGCCAAAATTCCTTTTTGGCATTATAAAAAATAAAGAATGAAACCTCAACTATATTTTAAAACTGATACTGAATGGCGAGAATGGTTGGTAAACAATCACAATGAAAGTGATGGTGTATACTTAATTCTATACAAAGTTGAAACTAACAAACCAAGCATGCGATGGGAAGAAGCTGTAAAAGTGGCATTGTGTTTTGGCTGGATAGATTCTACTGTAAAAAGTTTAGGTGATGGAAAACGCCAACAATACTTTTGCCCCCGCAAACCAAAAAGTGTTTGGAGCGCTTTAAATAAAAGATATATTGAAGAGTTAACATCTAATAACCTTCTTCACAACTCTGGATTAAAATCGATACAAATTGCAAAAGAAAACGGTTCTTGGTTTGCTTTAGATGATGTTGAAAACTTAATTATTCCGAAAGATTTACAAATTGAATTTGATAAAAACACTACAGCCTTTAATAATTATCAAAACTTTGCTCCATCCTATCGAAAAAGCTATTTATACTGGTTGCAACAAGCAAAAAGAGAAGAAACTCGACAAAAAAGAATTATAGAAATAATTCGCTTGTGTACACTAAATGTTAAAACTAAATAATTTTTAGTATTTTGTTCCTAAATCAATCAACTATATGCAACTAGAATCCCTTGTAAAAGACTTTAGAAATAAAGACGTAAAAGCATTCGAGAGTCTCTACGAGATGTACAAACAAAGCGTTAATGGAGTAATTTACAATATTGTTAGAGACGAAACAATAGCTGAAGAAATAACACAAGATGTTTTTATTAAAGCATGGAATAATTCAGACTCTTATTCAGAAAATAAAGGACGGTTTTTCACTTGGATTATCAATATTGCTAGAAATGCTGCTATTGACAAAACAAGGTCTAAAAACTTTAAGAACAGTTCAAAAAACCTTGATGCTGAAATTTTCGTAGATATATTAGAGACCCAAGATAGTTTAGATTCAAAAACTGATGCTATTGGTATTAAAAACTTTGTTTCTAAATTAAAAGATACATGTATTAAAGTTATAGAACTTTTATACTTTAAAGGATTTACGCAAAAAGAAGTTTCTGAAGCTTTAAACTTACCAATAGGAACTGTTAAAACCAGAAACAGAAATTGTATTAACGAATTAAGAACCATGCTTAAATAATGGCTGTAAATAAACACATAGAATCTGGAATTTTAGAGTTATACGTTGCTGGTGCACTTTCTGAAAAAGAAAACCAACAGGTTTATAATTTAATAAAAGAGCATCCTGAAATTTTAGGTGAAATACAAGAAATTGAAAAATCAATTTCAATACTAACCGCCCAAGTTGCTCCAAAAAACATTGACAATTCTTTTAAAGATGTTTTAATTAAAATGTTGCAAGAAAAAGAAGATTCGGTTAAAACAATTCCTTTACGAACATCAAAAAACAACTGGGTAACTTACACTGGTTGGGCAGCAGCTTTTGTTGTTGGAACCACTTTAATTTTATCGTTAAGTAAAAACGCTAATTTACAAGGACAACTAGATACAATTAACGATGCTAAACAACAATATGAAATTCAGTTAGATAAAACTAATTCTGATTTAGCCGAAAATAAAAAACTTTTAGCCGTAATTAGAAATAAAGATATAGTTACCGTTCCTTTACAAGGGCAAAAAGTATCTCCTGAATCATACGCAAAAGTATATTGGAATAAAAGCACTCAAAATATTTATTTAGATCTTCAAGGTTTACCTGAACCTCCTGAAGGAAAAGTTTATCAAGTATGGTCTTTAAAACTAGATCCTCTTACACCTACAAGTTTAGGTACTATTGATAACTTTGCTGCTAACAATACTAAGATTTTTACAGTTAACAACCCTAACGAATCTCAAGCTTTTGGTATTACATTAGAACCAGCTGGAGGAAGTAAATTCCCTACTCTTGAACAACTTTATACTTTAGGATCTGTATAAAACAAATTATATATAAAATTAATATAGCCGCTTAAAGCGGCTATATTTTTGCTGCCATTCATCCTTCAAAAAATGACAACTTAGTTAGCCCCCCCGGACTACTGTACTATCTTAATTTAAAACGTATAACGTATTGATGCCTTTACTGAAAAAGGTGTTCCTGGTGTAAAATGGATTTCTTCTACAGAATTTGGTTCATTTTGCAGCCTAGATTCGGTAGCAAACTGAGTTTCATTCCATTCTACATCAAAAATATTTTCTAAAGCTAAACCTAACGTTATACTATCTATTTTATAACTAATATTGGCATCGGTAACTAAATAACCTTCTGCAACTATCGAATTATCTTCATTTGCTGGTCTGTCTCCTATGTATCTGTAATTTATTCCTCCAGAAAAATTATTGTAATTATTTACTGATAATCCTCCAGTAACAGTAACTTTTGGTGCTAGAGGAATATTATTCTCTCCAGACTGATTGTCAACACTTTCTGCTTTTGTAAAAGTAGCGTCACTATCAAAATACAACCAATCTGTTAATTGATATCTAAGACCTAAATCGATACCATAACGTTGTGCTTCTCCTGAAGGCTCTACAATACCAGCATCTCCAACATATACCAATTCGTCTTCTGAAAGTAAATACCATACTGCTGTATTTATAGCTACTTTTGAAGTAGGCTTCCAAACAGTTCCTAAGTCAACACCATAAGCTCTTGGTAATGTTTTCCTATTAGGTTGTGTAGCCACTACCCTGGTATCGTTTGAATGAAAACCTATTCCTGATTTTAAAAACCATTGAATTTTAGCATTTGGAGTATAGGTTACATTTATTTTAGGATTTACTACTACTTGTGATTTAGAAAATGTTTTGTACTCATCTAATAAGTAATCATTGTAGTTAAATTTTAAATAATCTAAACGTAATGCTGGAGCTACCATAAACTTTCCAAACTCAAATTCACTATTTGCAAAAGCATAATAATTCGTTTGATTTACCTTTCCTAATTGAATTTGATCTAGTACTTTTTTTCTTTGAAGTGTATGCGATAACTCTAAGTTATCTACAATATCAGCACGTAAACCTGTTCCAATAGTTAACTCTACAGGTGTATTTGATAATTGTGTTTTCTTTTTAAACTGTGTGTTAAACCCGAAAACATCTCTGTTTTCAGTTTGCTTTATTTGATCTCCGTTTACAGGGTCTTCTAAGAAGAAAGTAAAGTTTGAAAATAAATTGAAATTATAATTTGAATAGAAAACGTTTGAAGTTACACTAACATCATTCTTTAAAACTTTTGAGTGTTCTAAGTTTATGTTCGTTCGTGAAGTTGTTCCTCCTTCAGTATCATCAATTGAACCAAAACGAGTAATATTTCCATTGTCTACTTCTCTTTGTGGTATTTGTCCTGAAGCATCCCACTTACTCGTAAAATGCGAAGCTGATACTGATAAACTACTATTATCTTTTAAAAAGGTTCTATACTTCGTAAAAATATTAATTCGACTAAAATTTTGTGGAGACTCCACAAAACCATCTGTCTCTAAATATTCGATAGCAACATAAGCATTATCTGTACTGTTTTTATCTAACAAATTAAACATACCTAATGTTCTAAATGTATTGAATTGACCAATACCTACTTCTACTCTACTATTTTCTAAATATGTTTTTGTTTTAAAGTCTACATATCCAGCTGTATTAAAATCTCCTTTACTAGCATAATAAGGTCCTTTTCCGAAGTTAATTTTTTCAATGGTTTCAGGAATTATAAAGTGTAAATCACTATATCCTTGCCCATGAGCATGAGAAACCATATTTACAGGTGTTCCGTCTACCGACAACGCTATATCAGTACCGTGATCGATATCAAAACCTCTTAAAAATATTTGTTCAGCTTTTCCTCCTCCTGCATGTTGACCTATAAAAAGCCCTGGTACTCGTTGTAAAATTTGTTGAGATGAGTTTACTGGTTTTTTATCTAAATCAACCCTAACAATTGTTTGCAACGGATCTCTTTTATTAGACAACACCATTTCATCTAATAAAAAACTTTTCATTTCTAAAACTACCGTCTTAGGAAATTTTAAATCGTTTTCATTTAACTGGAAATTAATTTTTTCATATCCCAAAATACCAAGTTCTATAACATCTCCAATAGTAGAATTATCTAAAACAAACTCTCCGTTAACTTTAGTATGTGTATGACTATTACTGGTAATGTTATAAACATACACATTCTCTAAAGGCTTGCTATTAGTATTCAATACTTTTCCTTTAAATTGTTGCGCAAACACATGACAACTTCCTAGCAATAATGCTAAAAATAAAATCTTTACTTTCAAAATAGTGGGATTTAATTAAATGTTTGAAATTTTTTCTGTCATTAACGGACCTAATTCAAAAGAGCTTTCTAACAACTCATCTTTTAAAGCCATAGCTTTATCATTAATTCCATTTGCTTTGTAAATTTCAGCTATATGATACTGTATTTCGGGCTCGAAAGTTTTATCTACTACATGTGTGTTAATTACTTCTAAAGCTTTTTTAAACTCTTTATTTTTGTAATAATACCAAGCTAGTAAATCGTAAGACTGTGGTGTAGGTCTACTCTCAATTTCTTTTTCGATGTATGATAATGCACTAGATGTGTCATTAAGTTCTTCTAAATATAATTTAGCTAGATGCTGATTATACATTACACCATATGAGCTATTTTTTACAGCCGATAAATATACCTTTATATTACTTTCTTTCATTGTTAAATTATTCTTAAACTCGGCTATCTCTGCTTTTAACAAATAGTAATCTGGAGAAGAATGTTCGTTACTTATAATATCTAAAATTCGTAATGCTTCATCTGCATTTTTATCATGAGAATATACAATCCAAGCAATACCTTTTTTTGCATACGCATTATTATTATCTAGTTCTAATGCTTTCATGTATAAATTATAAGAATCCTTTATTTGACCATTATGTCCATAAAAGTCAGCTAAATTGGTATAACTCCATGCTTTTAAATCTTTATTATTAGCTTCTTTCGCTTTTTTCATGGCCTTTTCCATAAATCGAATTGCCGAAGACAAATCTCCTTTATAATCATGCCATTTAGATACTCTTATTAGGTAATCAAAGTCAGCATAGTTTTCAATTTCAGCTAAGTATTTAGAAGCCTTATCAGGTTCTCCTAACTCTAAATAAACATCAAACAACATTTTTTGGGTAGCATTTAGGTTTTCTCCATTTACCTCAGCTTTTTTTAGTAATTCTAACGATTCTTTAAATCGATGTTGAGAGATATAGTTTCTTGCTAATGATCGTAAATGTGAAGCTTTGTTATAATTTGTTTTTTGATTGATTTTTAACAGCTTTTTTTCCGCTTCTATCAAATAAGAAATATTTCCTTTTTCTGAGAAAAGTAATGTATTAGCCTTTGCTATTTTACTTAAATATGGATATTGCGTTGGCTGATTGTTTAGTTTTTTCTGCCAAAAGTCTAGTTCTTTTTGTGCTAACGATTCAGAAGTAGTTGTTATATTTTGTAAATATTTATTATACTCTTCTTGGTTGGCTACTTTTGTTGTTTTTGAAGTTGTACAACTCAGTATAGTGCTGCTTAAAATAGCACAAATAATTATTTTTATAGTTTTCATTTTAGAAGGATTTTTAGTTAATAGTTTGTTTAAAAATTGGTTGCTAAAAAGCAACCAATTTTAACCCCAGGAGGTTTAATCATCTCGTTCTACCAAGGACTTGCTAAATATGGAAAAGAACTTAAAAACTCTTTATCGTTTGCATCAACGTTATCGTTTGACAATGTTGGGTTTTCAGAAAAGTCCTCACCTCCAAAAATCAATAATAGTTCAACGGTAATCACATCATCAGCTAAAGCTCTACCTGTTAATACATTTGTTCCATCGTAAAAAGTTGTTTTTCCGTCTAAAGAAACCGTTAGTACATCAGTTGCTAATACACTTGCAAATGTTCTTGCATCTAACATTAATGCATTTTTATCTCCTTCGTTTGCATAAGCAGGACTTAATGCTTTTAAATTCGTTTCAAACATGGTTGAAAACTTTGTTCCTTGTTCTGAAGGAATCGTAATATTAAAATCATCTTTCATATCACTATTTACAAAAACAGTATTTATAGCTGGTCTACCCATTTGATCTTTTTGCATATAACTTCCTGAAAAATCTAATGAAGTCATTGTCATAGTATCATCTTCATCACAACTTGTTAATGTAAAGATTGATAATATTGAAAGGGTTAAAATTTTTATAGTATTAAGTTTCATGTCTTTTATATTTTAAAGTTGATTGAATTTATTGTTTAGTTTTAGTTTCTACCCAAGTGTTAATAGTACCTGAGCCTCCTATCATAGATTTTGGTACTTCAACAACAACCGATAAAACATTGGTACCTTTAAAAGTATCTGAACCAGGATTGTTAAAACCACTAGCATTTCCCGCTATAATTTCACCGTATTGTGCAAAATCCATAAAGAAAGGATCATCTCTTGGACCTGCAAAAAACTTCATTGCTCCTTTGCTTCCAACAACAGCAGAAGAACCATAAGGGGTTATAGACACTCCATATTCTGATCCATCTTGTGGTAATGTACTTGTTAAACCAGTTGTTGATGGATTATATGGTCCAAAAAAGTACATTTTTCCATCTCTAGGAATTGCTTGAATTACTAAATCTTCAACTTTATCATCATTGTTGTCGATATTAAATTCAATTAACACATTCTCATCAAATGTTGCTGAAGCTGTTGCAGATGGACTTAATAATCCTTGAATATTAGCTGCAAACACAATATTATCTGTATCTTCTCCTTGAAAAGCGTAAAAATCTGTAATATCGCTAGATCCTCCTTTTACTTCAGGAGCATCTATATGATCTGCAGCTAATAACACTAATCCTATTAATGCTAAAAAACCAGCTCCTATAATTAATTTCATTTTTTTCATTGTTGTAAATTTTAATAGTTAATTACTCATTCAACCATACTTACGAGAAAACAACAATGAGGGTTTTCTTTTTTATAAACTTTTTTTAAAAAAAAGTTACAACCTCTCTATTTTAAAGGGATTACGAATGATATTTTTTTTTCAAAAAACACAATAAACCTTCTTTCTTCTTTAAAAATGAATGCTTATTTTTGAGTATTATGGCTACAGTTTTAATTACAGGAGGAACAGGTTTAATAGGAAGGGAACTCACTAAAAAGCTAACTAACAAAGGACATATTGTTAATATACTTACCAGATCACCTAAAAAAAGTAACGAGTTTCTTTGGGATGTTAAAGACAATTTTATTGATAAAGACGCTTTTAATAATGTAACTCATATCATTCACTTAGCTGGAGCAGGTATAGCAGATAAACGTTGGACAAATAAGCGAAAAAAAGAGCTAATTAACAGTCGTGTTAAAACTGCTAACCTGTTATTTAATAAAATACAAGAATACAAAGTTCCTTTAAAAAGTTTTATTTCTGCTTCTGGAATTGGTTATTATGGTGCTGTAACTTCTAACAAAATTTTTATCGAGAATGATAAACCTGAGGGTGATTTTATCTCTAAAATTTGTGCAAAATGGGAAAAGGCTGCTTTTCAATTTGAAGAAGAAAACATTCCTGTTACAATCTTACGAACTGGAGTAGTACTTACAAAAAAAGGTGGTGCTTTACAGAAAATGAATACTCCTTTATTTTTATCTGCTTTAGGAGATGGTAAACAATATATGCCTTGGATTCATCTAAATGATTTATGTTCTTTATATATCAAATCAGTTGAAGATAAAAACTTCACAGGAATATTTAATGCTGTGGCTCCTGAACATCAAACCAATGAAAGTTTTACCAAAATCTTGTCAAAAGTTATAAATAAACCTATGTTACCTTTTAATGCTCCTTCGTTTGTTTTAAAAACCGCTTTAGGAGAAATGGCATATATTTTATTAAAAGGAAGTAGAGTTTCTTCAGAAAAAACGAGTGAGTTTTATACTTTTAATTTTCCTGATTTAAAATCTGCACTGAATAACATCTATAATGGAGCATAAACTTAAAAATCCTGTTTGGTATTCACTTTGTGAAACGCATCAAAAACATGTTATTGAGTTTGATAAGGTGAAGTTTTATAATCCTAACATTTGCCCTTTCGGTGCTTTTACTAATACTACCAAAACAATTCATGCTCTAAATGAATACTCAAAACGAACCGACTCTTTCTTTTTAGTCTCAGAAAATGAAACACCAGCCTACGATTCTTCAAAAATTATATTAGACAAGAAAATTGAAGGTGTTCAAATGGTATTGCAAAACTTAGAAGAAGTTGAAATTACTGAAGAAATAATTCCTTTAACAGAAGATTACGTAGATGAAATTTATAATTTAATTTGGTTAGTAATGCCTGGGTATTATAAAAAGAGAACGTTTGACATGGGAAAATACTTCGGTATTTTTAAAAACAATAAACTTGTTTCAATAGCAGGACAACGAATGCAAACAGATGATTTTATTGAAGTAAGCGGCGTAGTTACACATCCTGATTTTACCAAAAGAGGTTTTGCTAAACAACTAACCCAACATGTAACAAAAAATATTATAGCAGACGGAAAACATCCTATTTTACATACTACCAAAGGAAATCCAGCCATACAACTCTATGAAAAGTTAGGTTATCAACTTACGAGAGATATGAACTGGTGGTATTTTCATAAAAAATAAAAGCTCAGAAAATCTGAGCTTTTGTTTTTTATTTACTTACTTAGTTCTGGTACTGAAGTATAAATAAAATCTCCGTGATTAGGTGTAAAATACTTTCCCATTTTTTTTCTAAATTCTTTTCTTTTTTCTTCTGTATTCCAATGAGCTTTAAATAGTTCATCACTTTTTTTATATGATTTATCTAAATCATCCATACTTTCAAAAGCTACTGCTCTAGAAAACTCTGTTTTATCACTACCCCAAGCATGTCCATGTTGATAATAACCTTTTATCAAGTCATTTTTCATTATAACATTATCTATAAACTCCTTATTTAATTTTAAAAACTCTTCTTTTGTTCCTTCTTCAGGATAAGCAAAATGACCTTTTACAGCCAACCAAACTAATTCTTTTTTTGCATCTTCTAGTTTTATTGGTTTAGCATTACCTATAGGTACATAAATCTCATCGGAATGCGTGTGGGCATAATAGGCATTTCTCTTTTTAAAATACTCTTTCCTATCTGCTTCATTAGACCAAGCGCTTTTAATTAGTTCTTCATTTCGTAAGCTTGATTTTTCAATTGCTTCCCATGATGGATAAGCTGTAACAAAAATAATTTCACTGTTATCAGGTGTAAATCTATGAAGGTAAACTGACGCACCTAAAACATACTCATTCTTTTTAGTTACATTATCTAAAAACTCTTTTTCTGTAGCAATCCACTTCTCTTTATCAAAATTTTCATAATCCATATTCCAATAACCTGTGGTAACTGTAATAAATTTAGGACGTTTGTTTTCTTCTTGCGAAAAAATACTAATAGGTATTAATAACAAAAGCAACAATACCTTGATGTTTACTGTTTTCATAATAGTAGATCTTTAGTTAAGTAAATTAATTTTAGAGCTTTATTAATTTTTAATAAGAAAAGCTCATTGCGAGAAGTTAATGAGTGGATTGCAAATTTACTAAAGAAAAAAAACTAACTAACAGGTTTTTAACTAATTAATAAAAAGAAAAAGCTCAGAAAATCTGAGCTTTTGTTTATACTAAGTATTTTATCTTAATTTTTTACTTGAGTAATCTCAACATTAGTTGTTAAATCTTGACCTTGAATTTTCATTGCCATACTTATTGATGATTTTGATGATAATCCAGATTCTCTATCAATATTTACCTCTCCTTTAATATCTCCTTCAGCAATACCTGAAACTTTACCGCTAACATCTAGTACAACATTTTTTGCTGTAATTTCTTTTACTTTATAGGTAAAATTAAAATTCATTCCATCCTTATCTTTGCTTACATTCCAAGAATACCCAACAGAAACTGCTTCTTTAGGGTATTTAACACCGCTTGATTGTTCAGTAAAATTTTCAACACCTTGAAAAGTTGGTTCCGCTTTTGTTTCAATAATATTACCTAATTTATCTCCTTTGATAAAAAGAGTTGACTTTAACATAGGATCCATCTGAGTTTTCATCATTTTACCTGCAGCATCTAATTCTTCTTCACTTTTTGTAGAATCATACGATACTTGCATTCCTCCTTGGCTCATGTCCATTACATATTTAACAAATTTAGCTTCACTCTCATATACTTCACCAGTAACATTAGTAATACTATAATCCATATGGATATCCATATTATTTGTCATTAAACCTGCTCCCATAACTTGAGAGAGTTTTGTTTTAGTTGAATATGAATCTCCTTTCTTATAATTTAATCTCAACAACACTTTTTCTTGAGCAAAACTTATTGTAGTTACAACTAACAATAAACCTAATACAATTTTCTTCATTTTATTTTTATTAATATTTCTTGGCGAATATACATTTAATAAATAGTTTATTTATCACCAAATTTCAAATCAATATTTTTAAACTACCATTTTTAAGATTCTGATAAAAAACAACACCTAAAATTAAAAATTAGTTAAAAATTTACTTTGATTCTTCCTTTTTTTTAAGCACATTTGATATCCCTAAAATTTATATAATTAAATGAATAACACACAAACAACTATACATTATAACAAAGGAAAATTAAGTGACACAACACTTGTTAACCTATATAAAAGAATGCTTTTACCAAGATTGATAGAAGAAAAAATGTTAATTCTACTACGTCAAGGTAAAATATCAAAATGGTTTAGTGGTATAGGTCAAGAAGCAATTTCTGTCGGAGTTACTTCCGCGCTTACAAACGACGAATACATATTACCTATGCACCGAAATTTAGGTGTTTTCACCACTCGAGACATTCCTTTATATCGCTTATTTTCACAATGGCAAGGTAAAGCGAATGGTTTTACTAAAGGAAGAGATCGTAGTTTCCACTTCGGTACGCAAGAATACAAAATTGTAGGAATGATTTCGCATTTAGGTCCTCAATTGGGAATTGCAGATGGAATCGCTCTTGCAAATAAACTCAGAGGAGATAAAAACGTTTGCGCTGTTTTTACGGGTGACGGGGGTACGAGCGAAGGAGATTTTCACGAAGCTCTAAATGTCGCTTCCATATGGAACTTACCGGTGCTTTTTTGTATTGAAAATAATGGTTACGGACTTTCTACTCCTACCTCAGAGCAATACAATTGTGAGCATTTAGCTGACAGAGGAATTGGTTACGGAATGGAATCGCATATTATTGATGGAAACAATATCTTAGAAGTTTACACTAAACTTTCTGAACTAGCAGAAAGCGTGAGAGAAAATCCAAGACCTGTTCTAATTGAATTCAAAACATTTAGAATGCGCGGGCATGAAGAAGCTAGTGGAACTAAATATGTACCTCAGGAATTAATGGATTTCTGGGCGGTTAAAGATCCTCTTACCAATTATGCTGATTTTTTAATTTCTGAAAACATTCTATCTAAATCTAAAATTGAAGAGTTTACTGAAGAATTTAAAAATCAAATTCAAGAACATTTAGATATTGCTTTTGCAGAAGACCCTATTTCTTCAACGATTGAAAATGAATTGGAAGATGTATACAAAAAAGACACACCTACAAACATTCAACCTAACTCAACTACTGAAAACATTAGGCTAATAGACGCTATTTCTCAAGGTTTAAAACAAGCAATGGAGCGAGATGATTCTATTGTTATTATGGGACAAGATGTTGCTGAATACGGAGGTGTTTTTAAAATTACAGAAGGGTTTGTTGAAGCTTTCGGTAAAGAACGTGTCCGTAATACACCTATTTGTGAATCGGCTATCGTTTCTGCTGCATACGGACTATCAGTTAACGGAATGAAAGCAGTGATGGAAATGCAGTTTGCTGATTTTGTTTCTACAGGATTCAATCCGATTGTAAACTTGTTAGCAAAATCTCATTATCGTTGGAACCAACAAGCTGATGTAGTCGTTCGAATGCCTTGTGGTGCGGGTGTAGGCGCGGGTCCTTTCCATTCACAAACTAACGAAGCTTGGTTTACCAAAACTCCTGGTTTAAAGGTAGTATATCCTGCTTTTCCTTATGATGCTAAAGGATTACTTACAGCTTCAATTAACGATCCAAATCCTGTATTATTTTTTGAGCACAAAGCATTATACAGAAGTAAATATCAAGACGTTCCAACCGATTATTACACCTTATCTCTAGGAAAAGCTTCTATATTAAAAGAAGGAAATGATGTTACTATTATCAGCTTCGGAGCATCTGTTCATTGGGCTTTAGACACTTTAGAAAACGTAACCGTTTCGGCTGATTTAATTGATTTAAGAAGTTTACAACCATTAGATACTGAAACTATATATAATTCAGTTAAAAAGACTGGAAAAGTAATTATTGTACAAGAAGATTCGTTATTCGGAAGTATTTCTAGTGATATTTCATCACTTATAATGGAAAATTGTTTTGAATACCTTGATGCACCTGTAAAAAGAGTTGCGAGTATCGAAACTCCTATTCCTTTTGCTGGAAATTTAGAAAAAGAATACCTGCCAAAAGAACGTTTTAAAGAAGAACTATTACAACTAATAGCTTATTAATAATAAAAAAGCTCACTTTTTAAGTGAGCTTTTTTATTTCTGATTTATCTGTTTGATTAAAAATCTTGATTTACATCCCAAGATTCTAAAATCTCTTTGAACGTTTTAATAAAAGTTCCTCCTAGAGCACCATTAACAACTCGGTGATCATACGAATGAGAAACAATCATTTTTTGGCGGATTCCAATAAAATCTCCTTCAGGAGTTTCAACAACCGATGGCATTTTTCTAATAGCTCCTAAAGCTAAAATTGCCACTTGTGGTTGATTGATAATCGGAGTTCCCATAATAGAACCAAAACCTCCAACATTCGTTACTGTATAAGTACCTCCTTGAATTTCGTCTGGTTTTAATTTATTCGCTCTAGCTCTGTTTGCTAAATCATTTACTTGCTTAGTCATTCCAACCAAGCTTAACTGGTCAGCATTTTTTATTACTGGTACAATTAAATTTCCGTCAGGTAATGCAGCAGCCATTCCTAAGTTAATGTTTCCTCTGTGAATTATACTATCACCACTAACAGAAATATTAATTAATGGATGTTTTTTTATGGTTTGAGCTACCGCTTGCATAAAGATTGGAGTAAATGTTAACTTCTCTCCTTCTCTTTTTAAATAAGCATCTTTAACTTTATTTCTCCACTTTACAATATTCGTAACATCTATCTCAATAAAAGATTGAACGTGAGCAGAAGTTTGTACTGAGTCAACCATATGTTTGGCAATTAATTTACCCATACGACTCATTTCTACCACTTGATCTTCACCACCTAAAGTAATTGGTGTTGATGCTACTTTCTCTACAACAGGTGCTGCTTTAGCAGGAGTAGCGATTGGTTGTTCTACAACTTTTGGTTGATTTCCTCTATTTTCTACGTACGATAAAATATCGCTCTTAGTAACTCTACCTTCTTTACCAGTACCTTTAATTGACTCTAATTCTGCTATAGAAATTCCTTCTGTTTGCGCAATACTCTTCACTAATGGTGAGTAAAAACGATCGCTAGATGAAGTGTCTATCGTAGTAGCTACAGTTTCTTTAGCTACTTCAACTGTTTTCTCAACTTCTGCAACTGCAGCTGGTTGTGCTTCTTCTTTTTTGGGAGCTCCTGTAGATGCCGCTTCTCCTCCTTCAGTTTCTATAATTGCAATTGTTTCACCAACTTGAACAACAGCATCTTTTTCAAATAAGATTTCAACTAAGGTTCCTTCAACTTCACTAGGTACTTCACTATCTACTTTATCAGTAGCTACTTCTACAACGGTATCATCTATATCAATAGTTTCTCCAACTTCTTTAACCCAAGAAGTAATCGTTGCTTCTGCAACACTTTCGCCCATTTTAGGCAGCTTCAATTCGTATCTAGCCATAGTGTGTTTAATTTTGACGTTTGCGAAGTTACTAAAAAGCAATGATTTTTCATCGTTTTATTAATGAAAAAATTACTTTTAATTATTTGTGATTTTGAAATATCCTCAAAAAAAAAGACCAAAAATCAAAATTACCATTTTTAAACATTGATTTTCAGTCTTAAAATTACGTTATCTATAATCTTAAATCCAATTCTTAGGTTTTGCTAACACCTTTAATAATTTGGCTTCTTCACTTCCCTCTTCTGGATGATGATTGTATATCCATTGTACAGTTGGGGGTAAACTCATTAAAATACTTTCGATACGTCCGTTAGTTTTTAAACCAAACAAGGTTCCTCTATCGTGAACTAAATTGAATTCTACATAACGACCTCGACGTACTTCTTGCCAATCTTTATGTTCTTGAGTATATGCTATATTTTTTCTTCTCTCAACAATTGGTACATACGAGTTTAAAAAACTATTTCCTACCTCGGTAACAAAATCGTAACGACCTTGCATCGAGAATTCTTCTGTTTCTTTTAAATAATCGAAAAATAAACCACCTAAGCCACGCGCTTCATTTCTGTGTGCATTCCAAAAATACGTATCACAAGTTTCTTTAAATTTCGGATAAAAATCAGAATGATGCTTATCACACGCTTCTTTACAAACCGAATGAAAATGCACTGCATCTTCTTCAAACAAATAATACGGAGTTAAATCTTGACCACCTCCAAACCATTGAGTAACAATATTCCCTTCTCCATCGTACATTTCAAAATAACGCCAATTAGCGTGCACTGTTGGTACAAATGGATTTTTAGGATGAATAACCAAACTCAATCCACAGGCAAAAAAATCTCCACTTTCTACTCCAAATTGTTTTCTTAAAACTTCTGGCAACTCACCATGAACAGCTGAAATATTTACGCCTCCTTTTTCAAAAATATTTCCATTTTCAATTACACGAGTTCTACCTCCACCTCCTTCAGTACGTTTCCATAAATCTTCTTGAAATTTAGCTTTCCCGTCTACTTCTTCTAACTTTGAAGTTATTGTATCTTGTAATTGTTGGATATAAGCGTAAAATTGTTCTTTCATGTATTCTTTCTTTTGAAGTGCAAAAGTACTTATTCTGGTAATTCTTTTAATTGAATTCTCTTAATAGTTTCTGTAGTTGCTGCAGTTACCGATAATGGTAGCACTAGAATAACTCCAATAATAGGAATTAATAAAAATAGCATAAATACAATTCCGTTTCCTATTGCCAATCCTTTATTTTCTTTAACAAAACTGATACTTTCTCTGTACTTAAAATGACGCTCCAAAGTATAATCCATATTACCAAAACCTGCATAATATGCTTGCATTAAAAACAATAGTACAGTTGAAATTAGACCTATTATTGGAATAAATCCTAATAGTAAAATTGGGATTGTTAATAGTAATTCTCTTGTTAAGTTTCTTAGGTTGATTCTTATACCTCTAATAAGTTGTTCTTGAAAAGAAGTAATTCTATGTTTATGATTTTCTCCTCTTAAATGATCTTCAATTTTTTCGGAAACCGGACTCATAAACGGTGCTGATAAAGCCATTACAATGTGTTTATACAACACCAATCCAACGACAACAATTATCAATCCACTTAAAAAAGTACTTATAACCTCAAACGTTTGTTTACCAAATTCCCATTTCCAGAAGTTCGCTATATAATGTCCTATATTATCAGAAAAGGTATAAGCCATAAAACCTACAAAAAAGGCTGTTAAAAAGCTTATTATCATAGGAATGATAAAATATTTCCACAATTTTAATTTAGAAATCAAACTAAAAGCACCAAAATAAGCCTGAATTCCTTTTACAATGTTATGTATCATTTACTTTTTTGTGTGAAAATAAAAAACCTCTTTCGATTAAGAAAGAGGTTTGTAAAAATATTGTAGTAAGAATTACTTTAAAATCGGTGCTAAAAAGTCTTCGAAATTTTTGGTGTTCATTTCATTTACTTTATCCCATCCAAATTCTTTCGTTGGTGTTGCTGCTCCTCTTTTAACATTAACAAATTGCTTGTCTTTGTTAATTAAGTACGCTGTAGGATAATCTAATTTATGAACAAAACCACTAATGTCTAAATGATCTTTCTTTACCTTATCTCCTTCTCTAGCAGGAATGATAAAAACCTTTTTATCTAGTTTATCTACCATTCTTTTCGCCTTAGCTTCATCATCCCAAAGAATCATTATAAACTGTAGTTTATCTCCGTACTTTTCAACCATCTTGTTAATTGCTGGAATATCTCCGTGACATGGTGCCGACCAAGATGCTCCTGCAATAACTACAATTGGAGTTTTAATTTTATCTGTACTAATTTTCTTTCCGTCTATAGAAGTAAAATCATAATTTAATAAGTATGATCCTTTAATACAGTTATCTATTAAGTTCTCTGCACTTTCTTCAACGCAATTGTTTACTGCAAAGTTGTAATACGTTTTATTTTGTGCGAAGGTAATTGTAGTTATAAAACATACCAATACATAAAATAATTTCTTCATTTTTAAATATTTAAAGGGATTATCTGTCGGATTTATACTCTTTTACCGCTTCAACAAATGCTTGTGCATTTTCTAGCGGAATGTTAGGTAAAATTCCGTGCCCCAAGTTAACAATATATTTGTCTTTACCAAACTCATTAATCATTTGGTTTACCATTTTTTTAATTTCAGCTGGTGGCGACAATAATCTTGATGGATCAAAATTACCTTGTAACGTAATATTTCCTCCTGATAAATAACGAGCATTTCTTGCTGAACACGTCCAATCTACCCCTAAGGCTGATGCATTTGATTTTGCCATTTCACCTAAAGCAAACCAACATCCTTTACCAAAAGCGATAACCGGAGCATCATCTTTTAATGCTTCAATTATTTGATTAATGTACTGCCAAGAAAATTCTTGATAATCGATTGGAGATAACATTCCTCCCCAAGAATCAAAAACTTGAACAGCGTTTACACCCGCCGCTACCTTAGCTTTTAAATACACAATTGTAGTATCTGTTATCTTCTGAAGCAATTCGTGTGCCAAAGTTGGCTGGGTGAAACAAAATTCTTTTGCCTTATCAAAATTCTTAGACCCTTGACCTTGTACCATATAACACAAAATAGTCCATGGAGACCCCGCAAAACCTATCAATGGGATTTCATCATTCAACTTTTCTTTGGTCATTTTAATTGCATCCATAACATAGCCTAATTCTTGCTGTACATCTGGAACAATTACTTGATCTAAGGTTTTTCTATCACGGATTGGATTTGGTAAATACGGGCCAAAATTAGGTTTCATTTCTACCTCAACATTCATTGCTTGTGGTACTACTAAAATATCAGAAAATAAAATAGCAGCATCCATACCATATCTACGAATTGGTTGCACTGTAATTTCTGATGCTAATTCTGGAGTACGACAACGTGTAAAGAAATCATACTTTTCACGTAACTCCATAAATTCTGGTAAATATCTTCCTGCTTGACGCATCATCCATACTGGTGGACGATCTACAGTTTCTCCTTTTAAGGCTCTTAAAAATAAATCGTTTTTTATCATATCTTTTTATACGTCATTGCGAACAAAGTGAAACAATCTTTTTTTAGATTACTTCGTCATTCTTCCTCGTAATGACAATTTATCTATTCTACATTTTTGAAACAGCTTCCATCGACTTATCAATGGCTTTGGCTATCTTTTTAATATCTTTTTCTGTTAAAGCTGATGATAAGAACCATGCTTCAAACTGTGATGGAGGTAAAAACACTCCGTTATGCATCATCTCCCAAAAGAAAATTGCAAATTTTTTAGTATCTGACGATTGTGCTTCTGTAAAGTTTGTTACTGTTTTATTTGTAAAAAACGGATTAATCATCGATCCAAATCTATTCACAGTAATTTCTACGTCGTATTTCTTAGCTGATTCTAACAAGAATACTTCAATTATTTGAGCAATTTCGTTAAATTTCTCATACGGATTCTGCTTTTTTAACTCTGTTAAGGTAGCAATACCTCCAGCCATTGCTATTGGGTTACCCGATAAAGTTCCTGCTTGATACATTCCTCCTAACGGTGCTACCATTTCCATAATTTCATTACGAGCTCCATACGCTCCTACAGGAAATCCTCCTCCTATTACCTTACCTAAACACGTAATGTCTGCTTCTACATCAAATAACTCCTGTGCTCCTCCGAATTTAGAACGGAAACCTGTCATTACTTCATCAACAATCAACAAGGCTCCTTTCGAGTTTACATACTCTTTTAATTCCTTTAAAAAATTATTTTGTGGAGTTACTACTCCCATATTTCCAGCTACGGGTTCTAAAATAACTCCTGCAATATCATCGTGTGCTTCAAAATGTGCTTTTACACTTTCTAAATCATTATAATTTGCAATTAAGGTGTTTTTTACCGCTCCTTCTGGAACTCCTTTAGACCCTGGTAAACTTAAAGTCGCTAATCCTGAACCTGCTGCTACTAATAATGCATCTTGATGTCCGTGGTAACAACCTGAGAACTTTATAATTTTATCTTTTCCTGTAAATGCACGTGCTAAACGAATTCCGCTTAAAACCGCTTCGGTACCTGAATTTACAAAACGAACTTTATCCATTCCTGGAAAAGCATCACAAACAATTTTTGCTAATTTGATTTCGTTTTTGGTTGAAGCACCAAAAGAATATCCGTTTTTTAATGCTTTGGTAATTGCCTTTTGCACTTTTTTATGACGATGTCCTAAAATCATAGGTCCGTACGACAATACTAAATCTACATACGAATTACCATCAACGTCGGTAATTTTACTTCCTTTTGCTTTTTTAATAAATAAAGGATTTCCTCCTACAGAAGCAAATGCACGTACTGGTGAATTTACTGCTCCTACTAAGTTTACCAATCCTTTGTTATATAATTCTTGTGATTTTTTGAAATTCATTTATTTTTATTTTTATATAAAAAAACAATGCATGAAATAATAATTATGAACAACAATAAAAACTCTCCTTTTAAAAATGTTCTAAAAGCTATTTCAACATTATAGTAATTTGGATTTAATAACTTACTTACCTCATCACTAATAAAAAAATAAAATAATGATAGGGTTAAGAATATCAAAAAATGTATTATTAATATCCTTACCTTCATAAATTATTTATTTAAAACCTTAGCCGCTTCTTTAGCAAAATAGGTAATGATAATATCTGCTCCTGCTCTTTTCATGGATAGTAAACTTTCCATCATTACGCGTTCTCCGTCAATCCATCCTTTTTCAGCAGCAGCTTTTACCATCGCATATTCACCACTTACATTATAACATGCAATTGGTCTATCAAAGTTCTCCTTTAAATCTCTAATAATATCTAAATACGATAAAGCTGGTTTTACCATTAAAATATCTACTCCTTCTTCATCATCAAAAGTAGCTTCTCGTATGCCTTCATCTCTATTTGCTGGATCCATTTGATAGGTTCTTCTATCCCCGAAACTTGGTGTAGAATCTGCTGCATCTCTAAAAGGACCATAAAATGCCGAGGCATATTTTACTGAATATCCCATAATTGGTAAATTTGGGTAACCTGCTTGATCTAAACTCTCTCGAATCATAGCAATAGTTCCGTCCATCATTCCTGAAGGAGCAACCATATCTACTCCTGCTTTTGCATGCGAAATTACTTGCTTTGCTAAGTTTACTAAAGTAGCATCGTTATCAACATCATTATCATGTAACACACCACAATGTCCGTGCGAAGTATATTCACAAAAACATACATCAGTAATTACATACAAACTCGGATAGTTCTTTTTGATATAACGAACCGCTTGCTGCATAATTCCGTTATCGTTCCAAGTTTCTGTTCCTACTTCATCTTTCTCCGTTGGAATACCAAATAAAATAACCGCCGGTATTTTTAGAGCAACCACTTCATCTAACTCTTTAGAAATGGTATCTAACGACCAACGTTTAATTCCTGGCATAGAAACGATTTCTTTTTCTATTCTTTCTCCTTCTTCAATAAATAGCGGATATATAAAATCGTTCACCGACAGTTGGTTTTCTCTTACCAATCTTCTGATTCCTTCTGTTTTTCTAAGTCTACGTGTTCTAAACATCGTTTATACCTTTTTTGTCATTACTAGGAATGAAGTGACGTGGTAATCTTTTGACAGATTCCTTCGCTTCACTCGGAATGACGCTTTTATTTTTTTACAAAATGTAAATTCACCATTTCAATCACACTTTCTACTGTAGGTAGATTAGCTACTTGAACATCTTCAAAATGCTTGTTAGCTTCTTTAGCTGTACTCTCACCTATACAAAATGCAATTTTATCTGCTGTATTTTGTTGCATATAACTCTCTACACCTGACGGACTGTAAAACAATACTGCATTAACTTTTTCATCAACTTTTGCTGGACTATACATAGTTTTATACGCCTCAACCTCGTTAACAGCAATTCCGTTTGCTTTTAAAAGCATTGGTAACGTGTCTAATCGTAAATCGCTACAAAAATAGGTTACCTCTTCACCTTTAATTTCTTTAGAAAGATACTCTGCTAATTTCTTTGCATTTCTTTCCGACTTGGCAACTTTTCCTATTTTTTGTTCAATTAATTTTTTGGTTCTTCTACCTACACAGTAAATATTTTTGAACTGTAATTCATCTGAAGTAAATGAGTTTAAAATAGCTTCAACTCCATTTTTACTTGTGATAATTACATTTTCTATTTCTTTTTTAATCACTTTAGGAGCTATTCTATTAAAACGAATTTTAATAAAATCGCTATCCATAACCTCCATGTTGGTAGGTAATAATTTCTTTTGCGCTTCTGATAGTTTCTTTGTTGAATAAATTGAAAACTGCTTTTCAATTCCTTCATCTTCCATCATAATAAACTTACCGCCTTTATCAATAATATAATTAGCGCAATCTTTAGCGAGATATTTATGCTTACCAACTTTTACTTTTCGGCTAACTTCAATCTTCTTTTTACCATCTCTACTAAGTAAAACTCCTTTAAAGTTAATCTCGTCTTCTTTTTCGTTGATAAATGCTAAAGCTCCGATAGGTGCTGTACAACCTCCTTCTAAACGGTTTAAAAACTCACGCTCTATACCAGTACAAATTTCTGTATCCTTATCATTTAATTCTGCGCAAATAGTTTTAACTTCTTCATCGCTTTCTAAAGCTGTAATCATTATTGCTCCTTGTGCAGGCGCAGGTATCATCCAAGTTAAACTAACTGCTCCTTTCGGGCGCAATCCAATTCTTTCTAAACCAGCAGCTGCGAAAATAGCTCCGTTCCAATCGTTATCTTCTAGCTTTTGCAAACGAGTATTTACGTTTCCACGCAAGCCTTCAACTGTATGCGTAGGATAACGGTTTAACCACTGAGCTTTCCTACGTAAACTACCTGTAGCAATTGTTCCTTTAGGTTGCGACATGAATTCTTCATTGTCTTTTAACAACAAAATATCGTTATAGTTCGCTCTTTTTAAAACTGCAGCTTGAATAATTCCTTCAGGTAAAACAGTAGGAACATCTTTCATTGAGTGCACCGCAATATCAATATCGCCATTTAACATAGCGATATCTAAATTCTTAGTGAATATTCCTGTAATTCCTAGTTCATATAGGGGTTTATCTAAAACTAAATCACCCGTTGCTTTAACGGGGATTAATTCAGTTTGATGACCTAATTCTTCTAAAAGTTTTTGAACTTTCTTTGCTTGCCACATAGCCAATTGGCTATCTCGTGTACCTATTCTAATTATCTTCTGCATGGATAGTTTCTAAATTTGCTCCGAACACTTTTGCCATAACTTCAATACTTGTGTTTATTGAAGTATCTTCATCTTTTAAGTGTTTTACAAACTGTGTAGTTATTTTTTGAATAAATCTTGATGTTAGCATTTCTGCCTGTTCTTCATCAAAATCTTTTATTTTTTTCTTATGAAAAGCGATTTCATCTTGTTGAATCGTTTGCAATGATTCTTTTAACGCTGTTATTGCTGGTGTAAATCTTCTGTGATTTAACCATTCTTGAAATTCTTGATTATGAGTATCAATTATAGCTTCTGCAACTGGTACTTCTTGCTGACGAACAGCTAGAGTTTCATCAGTAATTTTAGATAACTCATCAACATTTACAATAGTTACATTCGCTAACTCTGCAACTTCCTTAGCTACATTTGCAGGCATTGATAAATCTAAAATCAATAATTCCTTATCCGTTGGAACGTGTTCTTTTGTAATCGTTGGAAAACTTGCTCCTGTTGAGACTATTAATACATCTGCATTGTGAACTTCAGCAATTAAATCATCGTATTTTGCATTTCTAATTAAAGGATGTTCTTTTACGAACTCAGAAACTTTTTCTTCTGTTCTGTTAATTAAACTCACCGATGTATTTTGGGTGTACTCTGCTAAATTTTTACACGTATGTTTTCCCATTTTACCTAACCCAAAAACTAAAATATTTTTAGAATTGTAGTTGGATAAATTATTGATAATATATTGAACTGCTGCGTACGATACCGAAGTAGTTCCTGAACTTAATTTTGTTTCGTTTTTAACACGCTTGCTCGCTTGCATTACATGGTTTAATAAACGCTCAAAATACGCATTGGTAGTTCCTACTTTTTTTGCTTGCTTAAAAGCTTGACGTAACTGACCTACAATTTCGTAATCTCCTAAGATTTGACTATCTAACCCAGTTCCCATTCTGAACAAATGATTAATAGCTTCGTTATTTTTATATACGTTTGATACGTTTACAAATTCTTCAACAGAGCCGTTAGAATATTTACATAACATGCTTATTAATTGAAAAGGATGTTCAGCAAAACCACAAATTTCGGTTCTATTACAAGTTGATAACACGAAAATACCATCTACTCCGTTCTCTTTTGCTTCTTTTAAAAGTGCTATCTGATTTTCTTTAGAAATACTAAACTTTCCTCTAATCGCAGCGTCAGCCTTTTTATAACTAACACCTATGTTATATAAGTTACTCTGATGTTTTTTTTCTACTGTCATTGAGTCTTCTTCTAAAAAGTCGGTCAAAAATATAAATATTGAACAAAAAAAAGTATCGACAAAAGTACTTTTAATATCGCTATTTGTTATTTAGATAAGTTTTACTTAAAAAAGTTACAAAAAAACGTACTTTTGTAGTGAAATAGCCTTGAAACAGTTGTTTATTTTAGAATCATTCTAAATAACTTTTTATTTTAAAAGCATTTTCACCATGTCAAAAAACATCGCAGAAAGTACATTTAGAGAAATACCTTTAGAGAAAGGTTTTTTCATGTTAAAATTTAAGAATAATTCTGAAAAAACAGAGTTTTACAACAGAGATATCGACAACTCTTACATACAGTTACACTACTGTGTTAAAGGAAATTGCAAGTTTCATTTTAACAACAATAGTTATACTTTTAATGTACTAGACAAGCATTCAATTTTTTTATACAACCCACAACAAAAGCTACCTATCAATCTAGAAATATTACCTAAAACCTCATTGGTTTCTGTTTTGATTTCTATTGAAAAATTTCATGCACTATTTTCAAAAGAAGCTAGCTACATCCCTTTTCTAAGTGACAACAATAAAAATAAAAAGTATTACGATAGTGCTGAAATAAACCCGAATGTTTTATTAGTACTCCAACAAATTTTAACTGCAAAAAACCAAAGTTCAATGAGGGACCTTTATATTAAAGGAAAAACATATGAACTTCTTAGCTTACATTTTGACAATGGAGAAAACACCAGCGAAGAATATTGTCCGTTTTTGGTTGATGATCGTGAAGTATTAAAAATTAGAAAAGCAAAAGATATTATTATTTCTAGAATGAGTGAACCTCCTAGTTTACAAGATCTTTCTAACGAAGTTGGTTTGAATTTAAAAAAGCTGAAGGAAGGCTTCAAACAAATTTATGGAGACACTGTTTATAGTTTTTTACTAGACTATAAAATGGAACACGCTCGCAAATTATTAGAAAGCAATCAACACAATGTAAATGAAGTTGGACTACAAGTAGGTTACAGCACTTCAAGTCATTTTATTGCCGCTTTTAAAAAGAAATTCGGCACTACACCTAAGCAATATGTAATGAGTTTACAACAGTAAGCCAAACTAACGCAATTTAAAATGAAACAACTTACTCATTACGATATAGAAAATACTCAACAAAAATTTCCGATAAGTATCGTTTGTGACGTCATCCGAACACCAGAAAACATAGGTATGTGTTTTCGTATTTCAGAAAGTTTTGGAGTATCAAAAATATTTTTACACGAAAGTTCTCCTACCGTAGACAATAGAATTGTGAAGAAAACTGCACGAAACACTATTCAGCAGATATCACACGAAAGTTATACTAATTTCGAACAACTCATCCTTCAATTAAAAGAAGAAGGAAATACTATTATTGGAATTGAAATTACTGATGAAAGCATAAATATTAGCGATTACAACTTTACTGCTCACGAAAAAATTGTATTACTTTTGGGTAGCGAAAGAAACGGTATAAAAAACGTAAACTTAGTAGATGCAACAGTAGCCATACCAATGTACGGACGAAATTCTAGCATGAATGTAATTCACAGTTTAGCTATCGCATTATACGAAACAACCAATCAACTGAATCAAAAGAACCTAAAATAAATCTTACCTATACATGAAAGGAGTTTTATTAGTAAATCTAGGGTCACCAGCGAGTACCGACCCTAAAGATGTAAAAAAATATCTGGATGAATTTTTAATGGATGAACGCGTAATCGATGTTCCTTATTGGTTACGAACATTTATAGTAAGAGGTATTATTTTAAATACACGTCCAAAAAAATCGGCAGAAGCCTATCAAAAAATTTGGTGGAAAGAAGGTTCTCCTTTAATAGTCCTTTCAGAAAGATTACAAAACAAGGTTCAAGCAAAAACAGAATTACCAGTTGCGTTAGCAATGCGCTACGGGAATCCGTCTATAAAAAGTGGTTTACAAGAACTACACGACAAAGGTGTAACAGAAGTATTATTAGTTCCGTTATACCCTCAGTTTGCCATGGCAACTACTGAAACTATTTTGGTATTAGCTGAAGAATTAAGAAAAGAATTCTTCCCGAACATGAAAATCACGGATGTTCCTGCTTTTTACAACAAACCAGAATACATTAAAGCATTATCAAACAGTATTAAAGATTATTTAGCTGATAAAGATTACGACCATATTTTGTTTTCTTACCACGGAGTACCTGAACGTCATATCCGCAAATCGGATATTACTAAATCACATTGCAATCCTGAAGCTGGAAATTTAGCTTGCTGTAACACTCCGTCTAAAGCACATGAGTTCTGTTATCGTAATCAATGTTATCAAACTACTAAAAATGTAATCGCAGAATTAAATTTAGATGAAGCTAAAGTTTCTACTTCGTTTCAATCTCGCTTAGGCGTTGATCCTTGGCTACAACCTTATACAGATAGAACCATTGTAAACAAAGCTGAAAAAGACGGTGTTAAAAAACTTGCTATAGTTACTCCTGCTTTTGTTTCAGACTGTTTAGAAACCTTAGAAGAAATTGCTATGGAAGGTAAACACGAGTTTTTAGAAGCTGGCGGAGAAGAATTTCATACCGTACCTTGTATTAACGACAATGATGAATGGGTAGAGGTATTAGCAAAATGGATTAACGAATTTAACAATAACTAACTATGGATTTTTTATACGTTAAAGCATTACATATTATTTTTGTCGTTACTTGGTTTGCGGGTTTATTTTACATGGTTCGTTTGTTTATTTACCATGTAGAAGCAGAAACTAAAGACCAACCTGCTAAAGAAATATTACAAACTCAATATAAATTAATGCAAAAACGCTTGTGGTATATTATCACATGGCCATCAGCAATTTTAGCCAGCTTTTTTGCCTTTTGGATGCTGTACAAAAACCCTATTTATTTAGAAGAAGGGTGGATGCTCGTTAAGCTTTCTTTTGTTTTGGTTTTATATGTATATCATGGGTTTTGTCAAGTAATTTACAATCAATTACAGCAAGATATAATTAAACAGACTTCGTTTAAACTTCGTTTATGGAATGAAGTTGCAACTATTTTATTGTTTGCTATCGTATTTTTAGTAGTTTTAAAAGACACTATTAACTGGATTTGGGGAGTTGTAGGTATTTTGTTAGTCTCTATTTTATTGATGTTAGCAGTAAAAGCGTACAAAAAAATAAGAGCTAAAAAATCGTGGGATAAATACGAACAAGAATTGATTGAAAAAGACAAAAACGAAGACCAACAACCTAATTAACATATTTTAACACATTACCCTGTAACAAAATCTGCTCTCAATCTTCTTAATAGTATAAAACAAGTTGGGAGAGTAGGTTTTCGTTAAAGTTGGCCTTCTCTCTTTTCTTTTATCCCTTAATTGATTGTTCAAAAGGAATTCTATTCACAATACTTCTTCCTAAAGTAACTTCATCAGCATACTCCAACTCATCACCTACTGAGATTCCTCTAGCAATGGTTGACGTGGTTATTCCGTATTTTTCTATCTGTTTGTAAATATAAAAGTTAGTTGTATCACCTTCCATGGTAGAACTCAATGCAAATATTAGTTCTTTCACCTCTCCTTCTTTCACTTTTTCTACCAACGATTCAATCTGTAAATTCTGAGGCCCAATTCCTTCAATGGGAGAAATTTTCCCACCTAATACATGATACAAACCTCTGTATTGCGCAGTGTTTTCAATCGCCATTACATCACGAATATCTTCTACCACACATACAATTTCTGCATTCCGCTTCGGGTTACTACAAATATCACACAATACCGTATCAGAAATATTATGACATTTTTTACAAGACTTCACATCTCCTCGCAAATGTGTTAACGCATCGGTTAAATACTTTGTGTTTTCGGTTGGCTGCTTTAATAAATGTAACACCAAACGTAGAGCGGTACGCTTACCAATACCAGGCAACCGACTTACTTCATTTACTGCGTTTTCTAATAATTTCGATGAAAAATCCATGCTGCGAATTTACAATTTTTCAATAAGGATTAAGTATCTTCGTACCTTTAAAATTAAACAAACAATTCACAATGAATTCAGAAATAAGAAACCTAGAACCGAAAGCTGTTTGGAAAAATTTTGCCGATTTAAACGCAGTACCTCGTCCATCAAAAAAAGAAGAAAGAGTTATTCAATTTATGGTAGATTTTGGCAAAAATCTAAACCTTGAAACCATGGTTGACAAAGTAGGAAATGTGATAATTCGCAAACCTGCAACTGCTGGTATGGAAAACCGCAAAACAGTTGTACTGCAAAGTCATTTAGACATGGTACATCAAAAAAATGCTGATACTGTTTTTGATTTTGATACAGAAGGAATTAAAATGTTTGTTGATGGTGACTGGGTTAAAGCGCAAGGAACAACTTTAGGTGCCGACAACGGTTTAGGTGTCGCTTCTATCATGGGGATTTTAGAATCTACAGATATTCCGCATCCTGCTATTGAAGCTTTATTTACCATTGATGAAGAAACAGGTATGACCGGTGCTATGGGACTTGAAGGCGAATTGTTAAAAGGTGAGATTTTATTAAACCTAGACACTGAAGAGGATGATGAAATCGGAATGGGATGTGCAGGTGGTGTTGATGTTACTGCAACTAGAAACTTCAATGAAGAAACTACCCCAGAAAACACCATTGCTTACGAAATTTCTGTTACAGGATTAAATGGAGGACACTCAGGAATGGATATTATCAAAGGTTTAGGAAACGCTAACAAAATAATGAACCGTTTATTATTTGACGGTTTCACCAACTTCGGATTACGTGTTGCTGAAATAAACGGCGGTAGTTTGCGTAACGCTATTCCGCGTGAAAGTTTTTCTACAGTGGTAATCGATACAGTGTCAAAAGAACCTTTCTTATTTGAAATTCATGAGCTTATCAACAGTATTAAAGCTGAGTTTGCAACATTAGAACCCAACCTATCTATCGAACTAAAAGAAGTTGAAACTCCTGAAACTGTTATGGATTTAGGTGTTCAAGAAGGATTCATAAAATCGATTTACACTGCTTTAAACGGTGTGTATCGCATGAGTCCTGATATTGAAGGATTGGTAGAAACTTCTAACAATATTGCTCGTATTATTGTAAAAGATGGTGCTATTAAAATTGGGTGTTTAACACGTTCTTCTTCTGAAACTAATAAGTGGGATTTAGCAAACTCGTTACGTTCAGCATTTGAATTAGCTGGTTTCGATGTAGAATTTTCTGGAGCTTACCCAGGATGGTTACCAAATGTAAACTCAGAAATTTTAAAAACCGTAACCGATTTATACGAAGATTTACACAACGAAAAACCTAATGTAGCTGCTTGTCACGCTGGTTTAGAATGTGGAATTCTAGGTCAGAATTACCCTGAAATGGATATGGTTTCTTTTGGTCCAAACATCAAAGGTGCACATTCACCTGATGAGCGTGCTCAGATATCTTCTACACAAAAATTCTGGAAGTTTTTATTAGCTATTTTAGAGAACACACCTGTTAAAAATTAAATTTTACACATAAACTTTTAAACCACAACTTTTCAGTTGTGGTTTTTTGTTTACATTTAGCAAATGAATTTTTTAGCGCATTTATATCTTTCAGAAAATAATACCAACATAATGATTGGTAATTTTATTGCAGATCATGTTAAGGGAAATAAATTTTCTCATTACCATGAAGATATTCAAAAAGGTATATTGTTACACAGAGAAATTGACACCTTTACCGATGCGCATGACATTGTTAGAACAAGTAAAAGAAGGCTTCACGAAAGATATCGTCATTACGATGGAGTAATTATTGATATTTTTTACGATCATTTTTTAGCAAAAAACTGGAAAAACTATTCTGAAATACCATTAAATGTATACGTAAACTCTGTTTATAACTTACTAAATGAAAATTTAGAAATTCTCCCAGAGAAAACGCAAGAGATGCTTCCAGTTATGATACAACACAACTGGCTGTATAACTATCAATTTGCTAAAGGAATTCACGAAGTTTTAAACGGAATGAACAGACGTACTAAAGGAAAATCAAAAATGAATTTAGCTACCGAAGATTTGCTAGAACACTACCAAACTTTTGAAGAAGATTTTACTTTGTTTTTTGAAGAGCTAAGAGAATTTTGTTTAACTAAAACTCTTAAAATTTAATAATTTACATTATGCGAATAACTATTTTTTATTCAATCGCATACTTCTCTATTCTCTAAGAAAACCTTTTTACTATAAACATTAAAGTTTAGGTATTTCTGTACTCAACCTACATCAACTACTCTTTAATTAAAGCATAAACAAAGAAGGTATATTTATGTTATTAATAATCTAAATAGTATTCCGACTTTATTCCAAAGTGAATTAGATGTTTTTTATACATTTGCCCAAACTATATTTATTGCTATGAAAAAAACATTTTTACTATTATTTTTATCTTCTTTCTGCTTTTCTCAAACCGTAAAAGATGAATATTACGATAAGTTTACAAACCCAAATCCTAACAATAAATTTTCTAATTACCTAAAAGAAAACCTTCATCAAGATTTATTAAAAAACATCGCTTATCCTGAAAAAAGCAAAAAAATTATTTTATCCTTTCAAGTCAATAAAGAAAATATTCCTTATCGAATTGATATTAATTCTTTCAGAAATAACGAATTGAATAAATCATTAAAAAAACTATTCAAAGAATTCAGTCTTAATAATTTTGCGACAAAACTAGATACAAGAAAAAAATATTCACTTCAAATTATCTCTAACAACGGAACACATAACACTATAAATTGTAGTACAGTTCCATTAGAAATTTCTTTTCCTAATTCTAAATCTTGTGACGATTTAGATTTTTATGACGATATTAATTATTGCATAAATAAAAATATTAGAAATCATTTTTATAATTCTATAAATTATAATTTAGCTGATAGTTTATTAACCAAAGAGGAAAAAATTATTTTAGATTTTAAAGTATTAATTGATAAAAATGGGAAGCTGAAGGTTACCGAATTAAAAACTCCAGAGATTTTCAAAAAAAACATTCTTGAAATTACCGAAAAATACGATACCGTTTTTGTTCCTTATATGATTAGTAACAAACCTACCAATTACTCCTACTACATAAAACAAGAGTTTGAAAAAGGAAAAAAACCTACATCTAACTTAGAATTAGATTATGATTTTGATAATATTTTCAAACCAAATTCAACAAATGAATTGGCAAACTATTTCAAAGAAAATTTAACAGAAGAAGACATAACAAACGCTAACTTAAATAGAGTAAATGACAGATTAAAACTTTATTTCGAATTAGACGTTACAGGTAAACCTTTTAAAGTCTCAACAAATTCTAGATCTGAACTACTAGAAAAAAAGATTATTAGTCTGTTCAAAAAATATAATCTTTCAAAATCTATTTTTAAAAACACGCATCCAGTAAATAAATATTACACACCTATAATAAAATACGAAAACGGCAGTAACAAAGTAGTTACAAATAGTATTATGGGATATAGTAGAATCCCCATTTTCCCTAACTGTAAAAATTCTTTAAATGCTACTATGGGAAAAAATTGTTACAATAGAACTATCCGAGAATTCTTCGTTAAGAAGTTTAACGCTAAATTAGCAAGCAGTCTTGGGCTTTCTCCAGGAAGAAAAAGAATTTTTGTTCAGTTCAAAATTGATAAAGAAGGGAAAGTTACTGATGTAAAATGTAGAGCTCCACACCCAAAATTAAAAGAAGAGTCTATAAGAATTATAAAAAAACTTACAAAAGCATCTCCTGCTATTTTTGGTGACAAACCGGCTAAAATTGGCTTTACTTTACCTGTTACTTTTAATGTTGAGTAATTATAAAAATATATCTTTGCGCCATGCGAATAGATATAATCACAGTTGAGCCCGATTTAATAAAAAGTCCTTTTGAAAACTCTATGATGAAAAGAGCTATTGAAAAAGGATTAGCAGAGGTTCATTTTCATAATTTAAGAGAATACGGTTTCGGAAATTATCGTCAAGTTGATGATTACCAATTTGGTGGTGGCGCAGGTATGGTGCTAATGATTGAACCTATTGCGAAATGCATTGAAAAACTACAATCAGAAAGAACATATGATGAAATTATTTATATGACACCAGATGCAAAAACCTTAAATCAAGCTACCGCAAACAACCTTTCTTTAAAAGAAAACATCATTATTTTAACAGGTCATTATAAAGGTGTAGACCAACGCGTACGTGATAAATTTGTAACTAAAGAAATTTCTATTGGAGACTATGTATTAACTGGCGGCGAACTTGCAGCTGCTGTTTTGTGTGATGCTGTTATTCGCTTAATTCCTGGTGTTTTAGGAGATGAAACTTCAGCTTTAACCGATAGCTTTCAAGATGATTTATTATCTCCCCCAGTATATACCCGTCCTGCTGAATATGAAGGAATGAAAGTACCAGAAGTATTACTATCAGGGAATTTTCCTAAAATTGAGGAATGGCGATCAGAACAGGCGTATAAACGCACCAAAGAAATACGACCAGATTTATTAGACTAGCTAACAATCAGTGTTTTATTTATTTTTTTTATCAAAATAAAAATTCTAAATTTGCAGCCACTAAAATCAACCTCTGACGAAGAAATCGTGCATGTTGCTTTTATACAACCATAAATAATTATAGAAATGGATTTAGTAAAATTTGTTCAAGACGAATTTGTAACAAGAAACGAATTACCAGAATTCGCAGCTGGAGACACTATTACAGTGTACTACGAAATTAGAGAAGGAGATAAAGTTCGTACTCAGTTCTTTAGAGGAGTTGTTATCCAAAAAAGAGGTAATGGAGCTTCTGAAACATTTACTATCAGAAAAATGTCTGGTACTGTAGGTGTAGAACGTATCTTCCCAATCAACTTACCATCTATCCAAAAGATCGAAGTTAACAAAAGAGGTAAAGTACGTAGAGCTCGTATTTTCTACTTTAGAGGTCTTACTGGTAAGAAAGCTAGAATTAAAGAAAGAAGACACTAAGATTTTCTTTCTACAAAAAGCAAAAGCACTGTGTTTTCACAGTGCTTTTTTTATTCACATTTTGTTAATAAATCAACCTTTTCAAGATGTTAGTAATTAATCAACTAAAAATCAGTATTTTAAAACAATATTCACTATATTTGATTAAGAGTTTACATATAAGTGACGTCAGAGCATAGTTAAACTATCATAATCACACAAAGTAAACCATTTAAAGTACGTTCTTTATATATTTTGTTTTTAAGTGTTGTATAGCTAAATACCATCGTAATTTTTGATTAATTGTAAATTTTAAATAGTTTATAATTTTCTAGTTATAAGTTTATAAGTATTTTGGTTTTAAAATTTAGCTAAACTAACCCGCTTAAAAACACTGAAGTTTTAATTTTATAGATAGAATGTTTATAGAATGAAACTTCAAATTTGAAATAGTAATGTAGTTTTTCTATGGAAGAAACATAAACACTGTTTTATTTGATGATGTAGCAATACAGGTCAGTGCCTTTACTATTTCAAGAAAGCCATGTCAATTACAAGAAATTGTTTGATATGGCTTTTACTTTTAATAACAAATTCTTCTTTTTAGGTTGTTTTATTATCATTTTCTCAACAAAACCCGTTAATTAATAACATTTTAGCATCAAAAAACTCATTCGTAATTCTTAAATTTGCGTCACTTCAAAATATAATTTAATTATTACATACAATATGAATAAGACTGCTAAAATTATGTATACAAAGACGGATGAAGCTCCTGCATTGGCTACTCGTTCGTTTTTACCTATCGTAAAAGCTTTTACAAAATCATCTAACATAGAAATAGAAACCAAAGATATTTCTTTGGCTGGTCGTATTCTTGCTAACTTTTCTGATTATTTAACAGAAGAGCAACAAGTAGAAGATGCTTTAGCATTTTTAGGCGATTTAGCTAAAAAGCCAGAAGCTAACATTATTAAACTTCCTAATATTTCTGCTTCTGTACCTCAGTTAAAAGCAGCTATTAAAGAGTTACAAGCTTTAGGATATGCATTGCCAAATTACCCTGAAGAAGCTACAACCGATGAAGAAAAAGCAATTTTAGCACGTTATAATAAAGTAAAAGGTTCCGCTGTAAACCCTGTTTTACGTGAAGGAAACTCAGACCGTAGAGCGCCAAAAGCTGTAAAAAACTACGCAAAAAAGAATCCTCATTCAATGGGAGCTTGGAGTTCAGACTCTAAAACTCATGTTGCTACTATGACTGATGGTGATTTTGCTCACAGTGAAAAATCGACAACTGTTCCTACGGCAACAGATGTACAAATTGTACACACAGATGCTAACGGAAGTAAAACCGTTTTAAAAGAAAAAGTTTCTTTATTAGCTGAAGAAGTTATCGATGCTTCTGTAATGAGTAAAAAAGCTTTATTAACTTTCTTAGATGAGCAAGTTAACGATGCTAGAGACAAAGGAGTTTTATTTTCTTTACACATGAAAGCAACCATGATGAAGGTATCTGACCCTATCATTTTTGGACATGCAGTTCGTGTTTTCTTTAAAGATTTATTCGCAAAGCATAGCGAAACTTTTAAAGAAATTGGTGTTGATGTAAATAACGGGTTTGGAAACCTAGTAAGCAATCTTGAAGAATTATCTGCTGATAAAAAAGCAAAAATCTTAGCTGACATCGAAACTATTTACGCTAACAATCCTGATTTAGCTATGGTAAATTCTGACAAAGGAATTACCAACTTACACGTTCCATCAGATGTAATTATTGATGCTTCTATGCCTGCAATGATTCGTACTTCTGGACAAATGTGGAATAAAGAAGGAAAACAACAAGACACCAAAGCAGTAATTCCTGATAGTTCATATGCTGGATTGTATCAAGAAACTATTGATTTCTGTATAAAAAATGGTGCTTTCGACCCAACTACAATGGGAACGGTTCCTAACGTTGGTTTAATGGCTCAAAAAGCTGAAGAATACGGTTCGCACGATAAAACTTTTGAAATCACTACTGATGGAAAAGTAGAAGTAATTGACAGTAACGGAACGACTTTATTAGAGCACACTGTTGAAGCTGGTGATATTTGGAGAATGTGTCAAACTAAAGACGCTCCAATTCAAGACTGGGTAAAGTTAGCAGTTACTCGTGCAAGAGCTACAGAAACTCCTGCTGTTTTCTGGTTAGGAAAAGAAAGAGCTCACGATGCAGAAATCATCAAAAAAGTTGAAAAATACTTAAAAGACCACGATACTACTGGCTTAGAAATTAAAATCTTATCGCAAGTAGAAGCTACTAAATACACTTTAGAAAGAGTTAAAGAAGGAAAAGACACCATTTCGGTTACAGGAAACGTTTTACGCGACTACTTAACTGACCTCTTCCCTATTTTAGAATTAGGAACTTCAGCAAAAATGTTATCGATCGTTCCTTTAATGAATGGCGGTGGGTTATTTGAAACTGGTGCTGGTGGATCTGCTCCAAAACACGTTGAGCAATTAGTAGATGAAAACCATTTACGTTGGGATTCTTTAGGTGAATTCTTAGCATTAGCAGTTTCTTTAGAACATTTAGGTGAAGTTAACAATAACAGCAAAGCAAAAGTTTTAGCAGACGCTTTAGATGATGCTACTGATAAATTATTAGACAATAAAAAAGGTCCTTCAAGAAAAACTGGAGAGTTAGACAATAGAGGTTCTCATTTCTATTTAGCAATGTATTGGGCTCAAGCATTAGCTAATCAAAATAGCGATGCTGACTTAAAAGCTCAGTTTACACCTATTGCCGAAAAAATGACTACTAACGAAGCTACTATTGTAGATGAGTTAAATACAGTACAAGGAAAAGCGGTAAATATTGGTGGATACTATGAGCCAAACGATGCTTTAACTGATGCTGTAATGCGCCCAAGTAAAACTTTAAACGATATTTTACAAAGTATTTAATTCGTTTTTAGCTTATAAAATTCAAAAGCAGGTGAGAAATCACCTGCTTTTTTGTTTAAAATAAGTAAACCAAACAAATTATTAAACAATATCCTCCCTGAATATCATAAGTCTCTCCTGATAAACAGCTCTGACATTAATTAAGACACAAACAATTTATAATAGTCACATTCTCGTTTTATACAACTTATAAATTAGTAAATTTGAAACATGAAGTTTACCAAAACAACCGAACAAGATTCCAAATACAATAACTTAGAAAAAATGAGTATTTCTGAGTTGTTATCTAACATTAATAACGAAGACAAAACAGTTCCTTTAGCTGTAGAAAAAGCACTTCCTCAAATAGAAAAACTTACCCAACAAATTGTTTTAAAACTAAAAGAAGGTGGACGATTATTTTATATGGGAGCAGGAACTAGCGGTCGTTTAGGTATTGTTGATGCAAGTGAGTGCCCTCCTACTTTTGGTGTTCCGCATGAATTGGTTGTTGGACTTATTGCTGGCGGAGATTCAGCAATTAGAAAGGCTGTTGAGTTTGCGGAAGATTCGACCTTACAAGGTTGGGAAGATTTACAAGAGCAAAACATCTCATCCAAAGATGTTATAATTGGTATCGCTGCTTCAGGTACTACACCTTATGTTATTGCTGCTTTAGAAAAGTGCAATCAAAACAATATTATAACTGGCTGTATAACTTGTAATGAAGGAAGTCCATTAGCTTTAACAGCGCAATTTCCTATTGAAGTTGTTGTAGGGCCAGAGTTTGTTACAGGTAGCTCACGAATGAAAGCTGGTACTGCTCAAAAATTGGTACTTAACATGCTATCAACTGTAAGTATGATTCAATTAGGTAAAGTAAAAGGAAATAAAATGGTTGATATGCAACTATCTAACAATAAATTGGTAGATAGAGGTGAAAAAATGTTAGTTAGCGAGTTAAACATCGACCAAAATACCGCTGCCAAATTATTAAAAAAGTACGGAAGTGTTCGTGAAGCCATTAAAAACTATAAAAATGACTAAACCTGTAACTTTTGAAAAAGGAGTAAAAAAACTCTTAATATTCTTAGGATTATTAATCGCTTCTCCTCTAGTTTTAAGTGTTGCTTTTAAAGCTTTAAGAATATTTAAAGAAGCTCCTAAAGTTTTTTTCGCTTATGGGCTGTTAGCTATAGGAGTTATACTCGTACTTTTTACTGTATATTTCGGTTTTAAAACGTTTAAAACTTTATTAGATTTCCTTTTTGAAAAAAAATAATACCATACAAAAAATCACAAACTGGGAGCATTGGCCCTCAGCGATGTTTTATGTTCCGAATATACCATATGCTTTTTATTTAGCACTACGAGCTAAACATTTAGCTTTTTTTAGCGCTGCAAATCCATGTATAAAAAGCTCAGGAAACGGAACAGAAAGTAAATATGAAACTATTTTATTGGTTCCTGAAAAACATCGACCAAAATCGGTTTTAGTAAAACCTAATGACGATTTTAACGAGGTGCTATCTAAAATTCAAGAACAGCAAATCAGTTTCCCATTAATTGCAAAACCTGATATTGGTTTTAGAGGCTTGTTGGTAAAAAAAATAGCTTCTAAAAATGAGTTGAAAAATTATTTAGAAAGATACCCTATCGATATTATCATTCAAGAGTTTTTAGATTATGAGAATGAATGTGGTGTTTTTTATCACAGAAATCCGAATAGTAATACTGGTAAAATTTCCTCTCTAACCTTAAAACGGTTTTTATCTGTTGTAGGTGACGGAAAATCAACTCTTAAAGAATTGATTTTAAAAGATGAAAGAGCCAGTTTGTATATTGATTTATTTAGTGAAATTCATAAAGAAAAAATGAATTCAATTCCGAAGAATGAAGAAACAATAAAACTTACAGCCATTGGAAATCATTCAAAAGGAACTCAATTTATAAATGGTAATCACCTAATCAGCAATAAGTTAATCAACACTTTTGATAAATTAAGTAAAGATATTCCTGGTTGGTACTACGGAAGAGTGGATATAAAGTATAATACCTTTGAAGAATTAGAAAACGGAAGTGATTTTAAAGTATTAGAAATAAACGGAATAATTGCTGAACCTACCCACATTTACGATGCAGAAAATTACACGTATTTAGAAGCTTTGAAAGCTATAAGAACTCACTGGAAATCATTATATAATATAGCAACAGAAAACCATACTGTATTTAATACGCCGTATAAAAACTCATTAAGCTTTTTAAACGAAATAGTTTTATTAAAAAAATACACTAAACGAATAAAAAAACTAAGCCAGTAGTATAAATCTAGGCTGTATTATTTTTTTTTATATATTAGCAACTAGATATTTATATCTAAAGAAACCAAAACGAACTTAGTCCCCCTCTGAATGAAAAGAAAACTACTATTACTACTTTTCTTACTTTCTTTCACTACTATTTCCTTTACTCAGGTAAAAGTTGGGGATAATCCTTCGTCTATACATACAAGTTCAATTTTAGAATTAGAAAGCTCTGATAAGGTTTTAGTTATTAGTAGAATGACTAATGCTCAGATGAATACTGTTCAACCACTTCGTGGTGCTTTAGCATTTAACACAGATCAAAACTGTGTTTTTATGTATGATGGTAATGTTTGGAGAAGTTTATGTAATACCGGTGCAGGTATAAATGTAACCACATCAGCAACAGCACCAACCATAAATAATTTAGGTGATTTCTGGATTAACGACACACAAAACAACGCTACCTATATTTGGGATGGCACTAGTTGGATTTCTATAGACAATAACCCTAGAAGAGGTAATGGCGCACCTACGTCAACTACTGCCCCTAACCCTACTTCAGGTGATGTATATGTAGATAGTTCAACAGGAAATATCTATGCGTATGATGGTACTACATGGGTAAACTCAAACACTACTCCAACTGCCAACAATGGTTTGTTAATTAATGCTGGTAATACCATACAACTTGGTGGTGCTTTAATTCAGCCAACAATAATTAGTACAGATATTACAAACACATTAGCAATAACAGGTTTACAAAATGGAGACACAGCTACTGATGATATTGTAACAGTAGATAGAACCACTGGTGTTTTAAAAAGAACCTCAGCTTCTAACTTGTTAAGAGAAGAAGTTACTGAAATTATTGCAACAGACAACCAAGTTACTTTTAGTGGCTTAACATTATATACAACCGACAAAATAAATGTATATAGAAATGGTGTACGTATTGATTTTACCATAATTAATCCTACCACCATAGAGATAGAATCTGCAGCTACATGCTATGCAGGTGATGAAATAAGAATAGTTCAACTTTATTAATAATCCTCAATTTTCAAATTTTAAAAACAATTAATTATCAAATTATGAAAACAATTACAAACAAATTTAAATTAGCACTCTTTGCTGTTGGTTTATTTTCCATTGGAACTGTAAATGCACAAACAACACCAGCAAATTCTGGTACAGCTAACACAACGCAAGCTAATTCAGCTGGACCTTCTATTAGATTAATAGATAATAAGGGTACGATAAAGTACATACAATCTAACAATGGTATCACTACAATCACATCAACTGATTCTGGTAACAGAACTACTACAACTTGGCAATTAGGTGGTACTTTGGTTGAAAATACTTATATTACAGCTGGGACCGGGACTGAGTTCGCTTTAAACGGTCTTGAATTATTAGACGGTACAGCTGTTGCCTCTACAAACTCACAGGATCGTGGTGCTCATGATGATGGATTAGGTGCTACTGGTTATACAGTATTACTTAGAGATGAAGCTACAGGAGCTGTAAAAAAAATGCAATTATCAGACTTACTAGAAGTACAAGGAGGTCAAGAAGAATTTTTAGGTGAAGAAACTACAGCAGCTGCAGGTAGAATTCTTATTGCTACTGCTACAGATATACCAGGTACACCTTTAGGTTTAAACGCTGGAAAAGTGAGTGTATATAGAAATGGAGCAAAATTAAGAGCTGGGTTTGATTATACAATAACAGATGGAGCTACTTTATCTCAATTAACTTTAACTAATAGAAGTGCAGAAGCTAGTCCTAATGATTGGACTTTATATAACGATGATCTTATTGAAGTACATTGGATTAAATAGTATTATAAATACTTTAATGTATAAAAACATTAAACATATAAAATTATTTATACTAACTTTAGCATTGGTACTTTTTTCTATAAGTACCAATGCTCAAGAAGTTAGGGTTATTGATAATAAAGGAACTATTCAAAACATTAAAAGCAACACTGTAAACACATCAACAAGTGCTTCTGAAAGCACACCAGCAACGTTTACTTTTCCTGCTGGTTACACAGCTATTGAAAACGATACTTTTATATACAAACCTACTACAGGTGAAAAAGTATATTATATTTATGATGGCACTGAATGGAATATGATAGCACCAACCAAAGCCGCTAGAGTATTCTATCCTCCATCAATCGCTATAGATGCTTCTTCAACAGGTACAGGTAGAACTATTAATTTATACAGTTCTTATTTTAGTCAATTCAACGGGCCATTAATTAGATCTGATATTGGTGGAGCTAATGAAGCACCTGCTTCAATACCTACTTATGCTGCTAATGAATTATATTACTATGTTACAGATTATGATACTAGTATATTAACCATTAATAGTATTGATAGTAGTGGATTAATGACATATAGCGTTGACGCTATACCTACCGATGACAACACTATTATTAATGTAGTATTTGTTGTAAAGTAATATTCAAAAAAGAAAGCTTATGAGGTTTTTAAAAACATATTTTTTTTTCTTTTTTGTATTTTCTCTTACAAGTATTTTTTCTCAATCTTTAGGTGATTTTAGATCAGTAAATGATGGTCTTTGGACTAACCCAGCTAGTTGGGAATATTTTAATGGATCAACGTGGGTATCTCCTCCGGCTAATACTAATTATCCTGGTGACGGAGTAGTAACTGCTAATGATGTTGTTATTGCTAATGGAACAAATATTTCATTGGGTTCAAATATAGCTGGAGCAATAAATTCAGTAACTATTGGAGATGAAACAGGTACTGCTGTAATTGAAACTTTAACTATAACTAATACGTCATTTTTAAATACTACAAATTTTACTATTGCATATGATGGGCTGTTATTTTTTAGTGCCAACAAAACATTCTCTCTTCCAGCAGGAACAAATTTTATTGTAGAAAGTCCTAATCCTGATGGTCTAGTTCTAGGAACTGATCATGGTCTTTATACTCAATATGCTAGTTGCAGTGCTTCAAAAACTATTAAAATAGGTTCATCTGAATACGCTACATGTAATGGTGGAGGTGGTGGATCTAGTGGTAATGAAACGTTTGATCAAGTAAATAACTCCGGTGGTAATTTAACTGTGTCTCCAACCTATACTGCTCCTCCTTGTATAAATCAAACACTAAACTTATTTGCAAACCCTGGAGGTACAGAACATGATGCCTCAACAACTTTTAGCTGGACAGTAACACCTCCTGTTGGAGCAGTATATATGCTTTCTGGAGAAAACCCTACAGATACACCAACAACAACTGGAATTTATATATATGAAGTTACCGCTACTAGTGGTTCTATATCAAATACAAACTCAGTATCAGTAGAAATTATTTCTTGTAACAAAACAGTAATTACCAATCGCCGTATAACCTATAGAGTAAAAAAATAATGAAGTATAAAAAATACATATCATTTATTTTTGTTATAAGCAGTACTATTAGTATTGCTCAAAATGCTTTTTACAATACTGGAAATGTACAGTTACACACTGGTGCTCAAATAGGTTTCCATACCGATGTTATTAATGATGGAGTTCTTGATAACTATGTTGGTTTTGCTGGTTTTTATGCTGATAATGAAACACGCATCATTTCTGGAACTAATAGAATTGCCTTTTTCAATGTAGAGATAGATGCACTCCAAAATTTAGAATTACAAAATTCATTAGGGGTTCGTAATCAGTTAGATTTTATTAACGGACAAGTGATCACACCAAGAAACAACACCAGTATTAGTTTAGACTTTATAAATCATGATATATACGCTGGTGAAGATAACGATCGTCATGTAAACGGATATGCATCTATAAAATTTGGAACTAGAAATAGTAATTTTACTTTTCCAATCGGTGATGGCACTATGCTTCGCCCAATGAGTGTCCCAAATGCTAATAAATTCTACTTATTTAATGGCGCTTATTTCTATGAAGATCCGAATACTCCTTCTACTTTCACCGCTAGCTTTTTAACCGATCAAAAGCAAGCTATTATTGAAAATATAAGTAATTTAGAGTTTTGGGATTTAGATGGCAATAATGAAACTCGAGTTACATTAACATGGAATTCACGCAGTGATATTACTACTTTAGCGAATAACATCTCACAACTTATAGTGGTAGGTTGGAGTAAAATTGATAACCAATGGGTTAATTTAGATGTTTTAGAAGTTACTGGTAATTTGTCTGAAGGAACCATTACTTCAGCTGCATTTGTCCCTAACAATTATGAAGTAATCACTATTGGTTCTTTATTAAGTGATGAAGTTGATTCTGGCAATAACAACAACATCTTAATTTCTCCAAACGGAGATAACTTAAACGATGTTTTAATCTTTGATGAAGTAAACGAATTTGCTCATAACAAACTAACTATTTACAATCGATGGGGAAATATTGTCTATACTACAGAAGATTATAGAAACGATTGGGATGGAACTTCTAACGGTAGAGCAATATTTAACAAACAAGAAAAATTACCCTCTGCTACTTATTTCTATTACCTTGAGTTAGCTGACGAGCCTAACACATACCAAAAACTTAAAAAAGGTTGGGTATATATTACCCGATAACTATTCTGCTAACTCTTTTTTAGGTGTTGTTGGGTTGTATCCAAAATCAGCATCAGGCAACTCTATTCCTAATTGATTAATAATAAAACCGATACTTGCAAAATGATGTATTGCATGACTGTGCGCTTGTATCAATGCACTACCTAGCGTATAATTTGTAGTTACTTTGCCCGTACCTAAATCATCAGTAACCGCTATAATTGTATCAAAATCTTGTGTAGATAAACAATGCAATTGATCAATAACCTTGTTAAAATAATCAATACCAAATTTGGTTTGTTCTTCTGCTAATAGATTTCGCTCTCTATCAGAAAAATCAACACATTTTCTATCCAATCCATTAAAAACACAAGCAAAAACATCTAAGATATGTCGCATATTAGCTCCTATGCTCGAATAATAAGGGGGAATAGTTGTATCGCTATACTGTTCGTCGCTAATTGCTTCTAATAATTTAATTCCTCGCTGTAAATTTTTCTCAATAGCTTCTACCATTCGTTTATATAAGTTTTCAAGTATGTCGTATAAATATAGAACTTTTTACGCTGGAAATAAATTATTTTTCAACACAAACATAACCAACTAAATATCAATACAGTACCCCTTCAATTTTCTGCAAAAAATATTTTCAAAATCTTAAACATTATTTTTTTGGCACGCTCTTTGAAAATTAGACTACAAACGCGGAAGCTGAAAAGCATATAGAGTAAGCATAACCCTAAAATTAGCAATTATGAGAACAGGGATACTATTATTATTAGCAATGATGTCGTTAACCACAGTAAGTGCCGATAACATTGAAAAATCAACTAGCAAAATTGGGGTTACTAGTCGTTACAACGACGCTGTTACCTTTGTTGAAAGAGGAATTCAATTCCATGTATTTTTAAATGGAGATTTCGATTTTAACACGCATTACGATAGATTCTCAGATTATGGCGTACGAATAAATCGTGACCGTAGAGGTAGAATTAGAAGTATTGGAAACGTTTACATTAACTACGATGTAAGAGGAAATGTTACACGAATTGGTAGTGTGTTTATGAAATACAAATTCGGTAATTTATTTAAAGTAGGAAACTTACGTATTAAATACGACAGATGGGGAAATCCTATCTACAGAGGCTTTGTAAAACCAGGAAACCGTCATTATGATGATTACTATTATGAAGATGATAGCTGCGGAATTGATATTGACATAAACATTGGTGATATTTTTGATTATGATGATGTTTATTTCTACAGAAAAGATTTTGGAAGAAACTATCGTCAATATAGAGAAGATAACGATTTCTTTTACTACAGAGCTTTACCAAATGCTAAAATAGGTAAGAAAAGTAAAGTTATTAAAAGACGTAAAAACAAAGCTTACAAAAAGAAATACTACAAAAAAGGTAAGCCTGAACAAGTAGGAAGATCTAGAAGAAATAATTAAAAAGAAAATCCCTCATCAAAATGATGAGGGATTTTTTATTTGATAACATTAAATATGTTTACTTGGCAACGTTAACTGCTCTCGTTTCACGGATAACAGTAACTTTAACTTGACCTGGATACGTCATATCATTCTGAATTTTTTGAGAAATATTGAATGATAATTCAGCAGCTTTGGTATCATTTACTTTAGCACTTTCTACCATAACTCTTAACTCACGTCCTGCTTGAATAGCATATGCTTTTTGTACACCTGTAAATCCAAAAGCTATATCTTCTAAATCTTTTAAACGTTGAATGTACGAATCTAATACTTGACGACGAGCTCCTGGTCTTGCTCCTGAAATTGCATCACACACCTGAACAATTGGTGCTATTAAAGTCTTCATTTCAATTTCATCGTGGTGAGCACCAATAGCATTACATACATCTGGTTTTTCTCCGTATTTTTCTGCCCATTGCATACCTAGCAATGCGTGAGGTAATTCACTTTCTGTTTCAGGAACTTTACCTATATCGTGTAATAAACCTGCACGTTTAGCTGCTTTTGCGTTTAAACCCATTTCTGCAGCCATAATACCACATAAATTTGCTACTTCACGCGAGTGTTGTAATAAGTTTTGACCGTAAGAAGAACGGTACTTCATACGTCCAACCGTTTTGATTAATTCAGGATGTAAACCGTGAATTCCCAAATCGATAACTGTACGTTTACCAACCTCAATAATTTCTTGAGTGATTTGCTTTTCAGTCTTTTTAACAACCTCTTCAATTCGTGCTGGGTGAATTCTTCCGTCTGTAACCAATTTATGCATCGATAAACGAGCAATTTCTCTACGAATAGGGTCGAAACAAGATAAAATAATAGCTTCAGGAGTATCATCAACAATAATTTCAACGCCTGTAGCAGCTTCTAAAGCACGAATATTACGTCCTTCACGACCAATAATTCTACCTTTAACATCGTCAGATTCTAAGTTAAATACCGAGACACAATTTTCAACAGCTTGCTCTACTCCTACTCTTTGAATTGTGTTTAACACAACTTTACGAGCTTCTTGTTGCGCCGTCATTTTAGCTTCTTCTACTGTATCTTGAATAAACGACATTGCATCTGCTTTAGCTTCATCTTTTAATGACGCCACTAATTCGGTTTTAGCTTCATCTGCCGATAAACCAGAAATTTGCTCAAGCATATCTACATGACGCTTGTGCATTTTTTCAATTTCAGACTCTTTCTTCTCTAAAAACTCTAGTTTATAATCAAAATCAGCTTCTTTAGTTTCTAATTGCTTATTAAGCTTTTTTGTTTTATCTAATTCAGATGATACTTGACTTTCTTTATCTCTAATTCTTTTTTCTACATCAGAAACCTTTTTCTCTCTCGATAAAATTACCTTTTCGTGTTCTGATTTAAGCTCTATAAACTTTTCTTTTGCTTGTAATATTTTATCTTTTTTAATTGCTTCAGCTTCTACTTTAGCTTCTTTAATAATACTACTAGCTTCTTTTTTAGTTTCTTGTATTAATTTATTTGCATTAGATTTCTCTAACATCTTAGCAATAAGAAAACCTATTGCTATACCTATAATTCCTGCTAAAACAGGAAATAATATTCCCTCCATAATTTTAAGTTGATTGTATAAAAAAAGCCTACATTAATAGGGTTATCATAAACTCCAAAAAACAAGTTTAGGATTAACTGGTTGCTCAAGGATCCGAGGTAAAATCGGCATGCTTTACTAACCACGACTCATCCTTTATAATTGAATAACGTTGAGTTTAACAAACGATGTACTAATGTAGGCAGTATGTTTAAATATTATATTTTAAAGAACGTGTTATAAATGATTTTCTAGCAAGTTAGCCAATTCATTTATTTTTTGCAACACTTCGGTATTTTCTTTAGTATTTTTTAACGATACTATTTCAGCTTTTGATGCAAATTGCAATGCACACATTGCTAATACATCTTGTTTATCTGCTACCGCATAATTTTGTTCAAACTTGGCTATTAATTCGTTAATATTTTTTGCTGCTTTACGCATCCCTTCTTCTTCATCGGTACTACTTACACTTAACGGGTAGGTTCTTCCAGCAATTACAACATTAACTTTTATTTTAGCCATGTAAAGAACTTCTTTTTATGAGTTTAAGAGGGTGATGCATTTATCAATCTCTCTAACTAAAGCGTTTATTTTGAGTTTTGTTTCTCTTGTATTCTCGTTACTGCCTTCTATAGTTTTGGCTACCTTTAGCAAATTATATTCTTTTTGCTGATTTTCGAGCTCTTTCTCTTTTTGTTGTAATAAAACCTGTAACTCCGCATTGTTTTGAAGTAAAACCTGATTTTCTTCTTTCAAAAATTCATAATTTGAAAGTAACTTTTTTAGGGTATCTTCCAGTAAATGAATTGCTTCTAAAGGGTTACTCATTTATTTTTGAGAATAAAACTATATTCACAAAGTTATTAATATAACTGATAATTAACAACTCTTTTACTATTTTTTACCAACTAACTGTTTTTTAAGCCTTTAATAGGTTGGCATAATTTTAGTATTTTTGTTTGAAAACTATGGTATTTTGAAGCTTTATTTTTCACTTTTTTTACTAATTATTACATCTGCTGTTACAGCCCAAAAACAGTATCCTAAAAATTATTTTTCTAATCCAATGAGAATTCCTGTGGTTTTAGCAGGTACTTTTGGTGAATTACGCAGTAATCACTTTCATTCTGGAGTAGACATAAAAACGCAAGGAAAAGAAGGAGTTCCTATTTACGCTCCTGCTGATGGTTATGTTTCTCGTATAAAAGTTCAACAATACGGTTTTGGTAAAGCTTTATATATAAATCACCCAAACGGATATACAACTGTTTATGGACACTTAAAAAGGTTTGAACCTACAATTCAGCAATATGTAAAAGATATACAGTATAAAAAAGAAAATTACAATACTGGTAACCTTTTTCCTACACCAGATAAGTTTCCTGTAAAAAAAGGACAACTTGTTGCTTATTCGGGTGATACTGGTGGTTCGGGAGGACCACATTTACACTACGAAATTAGAGATACAAAAACCGAGCATATTATAAACCCTATGCATTTTGGTTTAATTGCCGAGGACACCAAGTCGCCAACAATTCAAAAATTAATGGTGTATCCAATAACTGATGATGCTCGTGTAAATAATTCGTCTATAAATTCCGTGATCTCTTTTAAAAATACAGGAAATGGTAATTATGTTGCTGAAAAAATTACCGCTAGCGGAACCATTGGTTTCGGAGTTAGTGTTTTTGATCGTTTAAATGGAGCTTTAAATAAAAACGGAATTTATAGCTTAGAAATGCAAGTAAATGGAAAGCGTGTATACTATCACGATGTTGAAACTTTTTCATTTGCAGAAAGTAAATACATTAACCTTTTAATTGATTATAAACATTATAAAAAGTTTAGAAACAGACTTCAGAAAACACATAAAGTAGATGCTAACAAACTTAGCCTGTACAAAGATTTAATTAACAATGGTAAAGTACAAATAGAAAACGGAGCTAATTATAATATTGAAATTATAGCCAAAGACTTCAATCATAACACTTCTAAAATTAGAATTCCTGTACAAGGAGTTGAAAGCAACTTAGTATTTAAAGAAAAAGACACTACTAATTACAAAATAATAGCAGCTAACTTTAACAAATACACGCAAAAAAATATTACAATAGCCTTTCCAAAAAACACATTTTACGAAGATTGTTTTATTGATTTTAAAGTTAAAAACGGAAATGCAATAATCCATAATCCAACAATTCCGTTAGACAAAAGGTATACACTTACTTTTGAAACCTCTTTTTTAACTGAAGAGCAAAAGCAGCATGTATATATTGCTAATGTTACCAATTCAAAATATCCAAGATACACTTCTACCAAAAAGAAAATCGACAAAGTATATACAACAACAAAGCTTTTAGGAACCTATTCTTTACGTTTTGATAGTAAAAAACCGACAATTCAACTATACAACTTCAATAACAATCAATGGATTTCTAAAAACAAAACCCTAAAGGTTAAAATTAGAGACACCGAAAGTGGTATAAAAAATTATCGTGCTTCTATTGATGGTAAATGGATTTTAATGGAATACAACCATAAAAAAGGAATTCTTACCTATGATTTTAACGATTTAGAATTACAAGGGAGTAAGCACCTTTTTAAACTTATTGTTTCTGATAATGTTGGTAACACCGAAACTATTTCTACAACTTTTTTTAGAAAATTGAACTAATGAAAACCACACCTAAACAAGATCAACGAATAGCAACTATGACATTTGCTTCTGTATATCCGCATTATGTTACAAAAGTTGAAAAGAAAGGCAGAACAAAAGAAGAACTACATGAAGTTATAGAGTGGTTAACCTGTTTTGGTTCTAAAAAACTAGGTGAATTAATTAATCAAAAAGTAACTTTTGAAACCTTTTTTAAAGAAGCTAACCTTAACTCGAACGCTCATTTAATAAAAGGTGTTATTTGCGGTTACAGAATTGAAGAAATTGAAACTCCGTTAACAAAACAAGTGCGTTATTTAGATAAACTTGTAGATGAATTGGCTAAAGGGCGAAAAATGGAGAAAATTCTTCGTCAGTAAAACAAAAAAGAGACTGTTATAAAAGTCGTCATTCCGAATGAAGTGAAGGAATCTTTAAAATAGCAAGTTGCTATATGTGAGATTACTTCGAAATTAAAATTTCTCGTAATGACGTTAGTTTATAACTTTTCAAACAGCTTTTTTATTGATTTTATACTGTTGCTTTCGGCTTTCTAAACATCAACCAAAAACCGATTAATACCAACGGAATACTTAATACTTGACCTGTATTTAAGGTATTAAACACCCAATCTTCTCGTCCTTCAACTTGTGCTTCTTTTAAAAACTCGATTACAAATCGTAACGACCATAACACAACCATAAACAAACCGAATAAGAAACCTGTTTGGTTCTTTTTGTCTGTTTTCCAGTAGAAATACCACAACGCAAAAAATAACACTAAATAACTAAATGCTTCGTACAGTTGAGTTGGATGACGTGGTACTGTCTCTCCTGCTCTTTTAAAGATTACTCCAAAACTACTTCCTGTTGGTTTTCCATAAATTTCAGAATTGAAAAAGTTTCCAAAACGGATAAAAAACCCTGCTAAGGCAACCATAATTCCTAATCTATCTAAAATAAACAACCAAGGTTTTTGTAAATGTTTTTTAGCATAAAAGTACATTGCAATAGGAATTGCAATTGCAGCTCCATGACTTGCAAAACCAGTAAATCCAGTAAACTTCCATCCATCTAATAAGCCAAATAAAGCAGAGGCTCCTTCTTGCTTTTTAATTGGTAAAATAATTTCTAATAAATGATTTTGGTAATAATCCCAACTATAAAAGAAAACATCACCTAAACGCATTCCTATTAACATAGAAACGAATACGTACATAAATAAAGGATCTAGTTTTTCAACTGAAATATTATCTGTAATGTAAATTTTCTTCATTAATCGAAGTCCTAATACAAACGCTGCTACAAACATTAAACTGTACCAACGAATACCAAAACCTCCGATGTTCATTATTTCTGGGTTCCAATCCCAAACTATGGATAAAAAATTCATCTATTATTATTTTAAACTGTCATTGCGAATGTAAGGAAACAATCTTTAAAAAAGCTCACCTCATTTTTCTCACTAATGACGATTATTTATTTTCTTTTTTCTCTGGAACAGGATCATACCCACTTCCTCCCCAAGGATGGCAACTAAAAATTCTTTTCAACGCTAGCCAACCTCCGTAAAACAATCCGTGTTTTTGCAAAGCTTCAAGAGTGTAGCTTGAACATGTTGGCGAGTACCTACAGGTTGCGGGTGTAAACGGTGAAATTGCAGTTTGATAAAATCGAACCAACAAGATAAACGGGTATGCTAAAATCTTCTTCAATTAACTTACTGTAAACGTTGTTCCTTCTCTACCGTCTTTTAATTGAATACCTAGGGCTAATAATCTATCACGAATTTCATCAGACAATGCCCAATTTTTATTTTCGCGAGCTTCTTTTCTCATGTTGATTAACATCTCCACTACTCCACTTAATTTATCGGAATTATTACCTTCTGATCTTTCATTCATCAATCCTAACACATCAAAAACAAACGCGTTTACAGTGTTTTTGAACACTGTTAAATCTTTTGAAGTTAAACTAGCTTTAGCTTCTTTTATTTGATTGATAACCTTAACAGCTTCAAATAAATGAGAAATTAAAATTGGCGTGTTAAAATCATCGTTCATCGCATCGTAGCAGTCTTGTTTCCATTTTTGAACATCAAAAGTAGACGTTGAACCAGCTTCAATTTTATCTAAGAAACTAACAGCTTCCATCAATTTAGTATGTCCTTTTTCGGCAGCTATTAATGCTTCTCCTGAAAAATCTAAAATGCTTCGGTAATTCGCTTGCATATTGAAAAAACGAACCACGCTTGCCGAAAATGCTTTTCCTAAAATGTCATTTTCTCCTGTTAAAATTTCATTTGGAAGAATGTAGTTCCCTGTTGATTTAGCCATTTTTTGACTGTTCAACAACAACATATTGGTGTGCATCCAATAATTAACAGGCGTAATTCCGCTACAAGTTTGCGATTGTGCGATTTCACACTCGTGGTGCGGAAATTTTAAATCCATTCCTCCACCGTGAATATCAAACTGTTCTCCTAAGTACTTTGTACTCATTACAGAACACTCTAAGTGCCAACCTGGGAAACCATCACTCCAAGGTGAAGGCCAACGCATAATATGGCGCTCGTCAGCTTTTTTCCAAAGTGCAAAATCTTGCGGATTTCTCTTATCTGATTGTCCGTCTAACGCTCTGGTATTATGAATAGCATCTTCTATTTTTCTACCAGAAAGAATTCCGTAGTTACCCGTTTCGTTATATTTTAACACATCAAAATACACCGAACCGTTTACTTCATAAGCGAAACCTTTCTCCATGATTTCTTTAATCATTTCAATTTGCTCAACAATATGACCTGTTGCAGTAGGCTCGATACTTGGCGGTAAAAAATTGTAATTATTTAATACATTGTGAAAATCAACCGTGTAACGCTGAACCACTTCCATTGGTTCAATTTCTTCTAAACGTGCTTTTTTTGCAATTCTATCTTCACCTTCATCTGCATCATTTTCTAAGTGACCAGCATCGGTAATATTACGTACATAACGTACTTTATACCCCAAGTGTAATAAATAACGATACACCACATCAAAAAACATAAACGTTCTTACATTTCCTAAATGGGCGTTGCTATATACCGTAGGACCACACACATACATTCCTACGCGTCCTTCGGTTACTGGTTTAAAAAGCTCTTTAGATTTGGTTAAAGAGTTATATATTTTAAGTTGATTTTCTTTGTATAATTCCATAGTAAAAGTGACTATTTACAAACGCTAAGATAGGCACTTTATAAAGAATATAGAAATGGAATTTTGCAGTAATTTTTAAGAAGAAAAAGTAATTTTATTTCAATAAACTTTATTGTTTTTTTAAAGTTAATTGACTGTATTTTCCGTCAATTTCTATCTTACTATCTTTTGATAAAATGATAAAATCTCCATTAAATTTAATATCTCCATTCTTAGAAGTAACCATATTTCCATCAGCATCAAAATTTAATTTATTCTTTATTTCTGAGGAATTTATACCTGCATCAGAGTAATTTAAAAACACTTTTAAAGTATTGTAATTAGGATGAACTTTTTCAATGGTTAAGTTTCCAAATTCGTTTTTTACTTCAACATCGTTATAAACATTACTCACCACTACACCCGATGAATTAGAGTTTACCGATGCGTTAGTAACCGATGCTAATTGAGCATCGGTTACATTATTTAAAAACAACGTACAAGCGTTTAATGAATTTATGTTTACTGGTGAATACGATACGGTTAGTTTACCGCCATCTATCGCATCTGCCTTAAATGTACCGTAACTTACTTTTCCAGAAGCTTTTGTTTTAGGCAACGTAACTTTACAGTGACGCGTATTTAAATCGAACGTAGCATTTTTAGGAACTTTTACGATAATCTTCTTAGTTACCTTTACTTTTTTACCATTTACTGTAAAGTTGTTACTATCGGTAGCAAAAGAATAGCGAACACGATTTTTTTGCATTTCTTTTCTAGCCTTAGCCATTTCTTTTCTTGCATTGGCTAACTCTCTTTTAATTTCTTCTCTGTTAATTTTTCTAATCTCAGCTCTGGCTTTAGCCATTTCTTTTCTTAATTCTTTCTGATTGATTCTTTCAACTCTAACTCTTTTTAATTCTTCTTGAATTTCTTTTTTGCGCTCTTCTTGATGTTTTTTGAATTCTTTATACTTATCTGTTTTCTTGAATTCTTCCCATTCTTTTTTTGATTTGATTGTGATGTCATTTACACCATCTTTCCAGTGGAAAAAATAATCACCACCATCTTTCGCATACTTATCAAAATCAAATTCTATGTTTTCTAAACCTGTAACAATTTCTTCAAAATTAATTTCAGGTATTACAATTTCAGGAAGTTCAGGTATCTCAGGAATTTCTGGCATCTCAGGAACAACAATCACAGCATCATCACTATTGTATTGAAATACTTTTGGAAAATTGTTTTCCGATGAGTTAAAGAACACAATGTTGTCATTTCCTAAAGAGTGAAAACTACTTCTGTTTGCGTTTATTTGAACTTTACTTTTGTTACCTAAAGCTTCAAACTTCCAGTTATCTAAATATTTTTGAGCTTCTTTTTTATCAAGCCCTTCTACTTCAATAATTGCTTCTATCGAAACTTCATTTTTATTCCAGGTAGTTACATCAATTTCTGCATTTGAGGCATTAATTTTCACCTCTACATCTTTATTGGTGTTAAAATTTTCGCTTATTTTCTTGTCGTATTTCTGTGCTGATACGACAGTAGTTACTAACAGTAAAAAAATACTGATTTTAAATTGTTTGAATGTCATTTTGAGTTGGATTTTTAAATTCTTGTAATTGTTTTTGCATACGTTTTAACAGCTGTAAACGCAGTTGCAGGTTTCCAATCAATGCATTGATAGTATCGTCGTTAATTCCTTTTGTATTGAGCTCTTGAGTTAACGATTTATATTCTTTAGTTAATTCACCTATCTTGGTTAAATAACCGTCAAAAAGTTCTTTATTATCGTTGGTTAATTCTAACTGACTTAATTCATAATTTATAGTGTTTACATAGTAATCTTCCACCGTTTTTAACTCTGGTGAAATGGTTCCTAAACTAATTTGGTTTCTCAATTCTATAGGAACTTCTTTAATCGTTGGTTCTATAGTAGTTGTCGGATAAAATTTTATCCCCACACTCACCAACAATAGTAAAGACGCTGCAACAAACAACCATTGATACGATTTTTTTGTTTGTGGTTTTGCATGCAACTCATCTTGTAATTTTTGTTGAAAACGCTGTCTGTGATTTGTTGATAACTCCGATGAGTTTTCAATATTATTTTTTAGTATTTCTCTTAAATCTTTAGACATGATGTACTGCTTTTAATTGCTCTTGTACTTGTTTTTTTCCGCGTAATAAATGTGTTCTCGAACTCACTTCTGAGATTCCTAATATTTGTGAAATTTCTCCGTGATCGTATCCTTCTAACAAAAACAGTGTTAACACTATTCTGTACTTTTCTTTTAATTGCTGAATGCAGTTTACAATATCTTGGTACGATATGGTTGATGCTACACTCCAATTCTCATCTTCTTCTACTAAAGTGCTAGTTTCTTCATTAATTGCAACCAGCTCTAGTTTTTTCTTTTTTAAACAATCAATACTTTGATTGATTACGATTCTTTTTAACCAAGCACCAAAGGTTACTTCTTCTTTATACGAATCAATACTTTTAAACGCTTTAATAAAGGCTTCTTGCATCACATCTTCGGCAGCAAACGAATCTTTTACATATCGCAAAGCCACTGTATACATAGCATCGCAATACAAATCATACAATTGCATTTGCGCTTTTGCATCATTATTTTTACAGGCATCTATAACCGGTTGATGTAGCTGTTTGGTTGATTTCATTATTGATTTCTTACCCTAAAGACGAGTCTTTTTATACTCCGTTGCATTTTCCTGCATTTTTATTTCTAAATTTACATTATTATTCTGTTTTAGCTATACAATGACCGATAAAAACAAATCTGCACTTACCGAAAAAGACGGAGTTTCTCAACCTGAAACCACCAGCAAAGCATCCGCAGAAAAAATAAAACAAAACAGAAGAAAAAACACCTCTACTGAAGAATTTGTAAGGCAAATTTTAGCTGGAAACATTCCTTTTTTAAGTAGAGCGATTACTTTGGTTGAAAGCACCAACCCAAAACACCAAGAACAAGCCAATGAAATTTTAGAAGCATGTTTACCACATGCAAATAAATCTATCAGAATTGGAATTACAGGTGTTCCTGGGGTGGGAAAAAGTACGTTTATCGAATCTTTTGGAAAGCATTTAACTGCCTTGGGTAAAAAAGTAGCTGTTTTAGCAGTAGATCCGAGTAGTTCGGTAAATAAAGGAAGTATTTTAGGTGATAAAACTCGTATGGAAGAGTTGGTAACTGATAAAAATGCCTTTATCCGCCCTTCTCCTTCTGGTACTTCTTTAGGTGGTGTTGCTCAAAAAACACGTGAGAGTATAATTTTATGTGAAGCTGCAGGTTTTGATACCATTATTATTGAAACTGTGGGCGTTGGTCAGTCTGAAACTGCAGTACATTCTATGACCGATTTCTTTTTATTATTGAAGTTGGCTGGTGCTGGTGATGAATTGCAAGGAATAAAACGCGGAATTATTGAAATGGCTGATGCTATCGTGATTAATAAAGCAGATAGCGGCAACGAAAAAAACGCAAAAATTGCCAAAGTAGAATTTAACAGAGCGTTGCATTTATATCCGCCTAAAAATAGTGGTTGGCAACCAAAGGTTGTATTAGCAAGTGCACTCCATCACCAAAGAATTGACGCTATTTATACCATGATTGATGAATATATGAGTTTAGTTAAAGACTCAGGGTATTTTCAACAAAAGAGAAACGAACAAAACAACTATTGGTTGTTAGAAACCATTAATCAGCAGTTAAAAAGTAATTTTTACAACAATCCTAAAATTAAAGAATTACTACAGCAAGAAATTGCGAAATTAGAAAGCGGAAAAACAACTCCGTTTACAGCAGCAAAACGGTTGTTAAGCAACAAATAAAAAAAATAAGACCTCCACTTGTAGGGTTATAAATATATGGAAGAGAACACACTTACTTGGAACGATTTCACCAAAGTAGAAATGCGTATTGGCACTATTATTTCTGCGGAAATTTTTAAAGAAGTAAAAAATCCTGCTTATAAAATGCAGGTAGATTTTGGCGACTACGGAATTAAAAAAACATCTGCGCAAATTACCAAACTATACCAACCTGAAGATTTAATTGGCAAACAAGTGGTAGCGGTAGTAAACTTTCCTAAAAAGCAAATCGCCAATATAATGAGTGAATGCCTAGTGTTAGGTGGTTTAGATGATGATAAAGAAGTAACCTTATTAACTACCGAACGTACTGTTAAAAATGGGACGAAGATTGCATAAACTTAGTTTGATTCTTAACCGATAGCGAAACATATTAAAAATAATACCCACAAAAAAACCTCACTATAACAGTGAGGTTTATTAATATATTACTAAGAATTAATTTTTGGCTATCGCCCTGCAATTAAAAAGTTTTAAGCGTTTAAAACTTCTTGTACTTTATCAGCAGCTTCTTGGAACTCAGTAGCTGAGATAATTTCCATTCCGCTGTTGTCAATTAATTCTTTTGCTTCTTTAGCATTGGTTCCTTGTAAACGACAAATAATAGGCACATTAATTTTGTCTCCCATGTTTTTGTAAGCATCTACAACACCTTGAGCAACACGATCACAACGAACGATTCCTCCAAAAATGTTTACTAAAATTGCTTTTACGTTCGGGTCTTTTAAAATGATTCCAAAAGCAGTTTCAACACGTTGTGCATCTGCAGTACCCCCTACATCTAAGAAGTTTGCAGGATCTCCACCAGCTTGCTTAATTAAATCCATAGTTCCCATTGCTAAACCAGCTCCGTTTACCATGCATCCAACATTACCATCTAAATCTACATAGTTTAATCCAGCAGCTTTCGCCTCTACTTCAATTGGGTTCTCCTCACGCTCATCACGCATTGCAGCATAATCTGGGTGACGGAATAAAGCGTTATCATCTAAAGTTACTTTAGCATCAACCGCCATAATTTTATCATCAGACGTTTTTAATACTGGGTTAATTTCAAATAACGCAGAGTCTGACTTTACGTAAGCAGTATATAATGCAGTAACGAATTTTGTCATTTCTTTAAACGCAGCACCACTTAAACCTAAGTTAAAAGCAATTTTACGCGCTTGAAAAGGCATTAATCCTAAAGCAGGATCAATTTCTTCTGTAAAAATTAAGTGTGGTGTTTCTTCGGCAACTGCTTCGATATCCATACCTCCTTCAGTAGAATACATAATCATATTTCTACCAGTTGCACGATTTAATAAAACCGACATATAAAATTCATTCGGCTCGCTATCACCAGGATAATATACATCCTCAGCAATTAACACCTGATTTACTAATTTTCCTTCTGCAGAAGTTTGAGGCGTGATTAACATCATTCCTAAAATATCATTAGCAATAGATTTTACCTCGTCTAAGTTTTTAGCTAACTTAACTCCTCCTCCTTTTCCACGACCACCTGCGTGAATTTGAGCTTTAATTACATGCCAACCAGTTCCTGTTTCTTCAGTTAATTGTTTAGCTGCTTCAACAGCTCCTTCTGGTGTAGTTGCAACAATTCCTCGTTGTATTCTAACACCAAAACTACTTAATATTTCTTTACCTTGATATTCGTGTAAGTTCATTCGATATGAATTTTAAAAGTCGAACAAAAATACAAATTCAATTTATAATACCTTATAATTTGCAGGTTAATTTACCATAAATCTTAATAGGTTAAACTTATTTAACATTCACATTTCTTTAACATTTATTTTGTCACAGTATTTTTTTTAACATGTCTTTATAGTAATTAACACGAATTTATGATTTAGTGTACCAAATCATAAATACTTTAGCAATACCAATACCTATACTATTTCATCAACTATGAGGAGGATTTTAACACTCGCTATTACTTTATTTTTTATTTCACAAGTAACTACTGCTCAAGAAATTAACCAAAACAGAAAAAAACTAGAAGCAACCCGAACAGATTCTCCGCCTCGTATTGATGGTGAATTAGTAGATGATACTTGGGCAAACGTACCTGTTGCAAACAACTTTGTAATGATGCGCCCTGATAATGGAAAACCAGAAGTTGATACGCACAAAACAGAAGTTAAATTAGTATATGATGATGAAGCGGTGTATATATCAGCAATGATGTATGACCCTGAACCATCTAAAATTCCAGCTGAATTTACCAACAGAGACAATTTCGGGAATTCAGATTTTTTTATGGTGATGATGAATCCTATTGATGACGGACAAAACCCAGTAATGTTTATCGTTACTGCTGCTGGAACTCAAATTGACTCGAAAGTTTCTAATAAATTTAATGAAGATTACAACTGGAGTGCAGTTTGGGAAAGTGCTCATAAAATAACTGATAATGGCTGGAGTGTTGAAATGAAAATTCCGTACCGAGCATTACGCTTCGCTAACAAACCAATTCAGTCTTGGGGTATGAATTTTCATAGAGAAATTAGAAATTTAAATTCTCGTTATACATGGAATCATATCGATAACCAACAAGGTGCTTGGACGCAGTATGATGGTTTAGTTGAGAATCTTAAAGATATTAAACCACCAACAAGATTATCTTTTTATCCGTATGCATCTATTACCTCTGATAATGGTACAGTTTCTTCAAATAGTATTCTCGTTGGATTCAAAGATTTACAATACAATTTTGGTATGGATGTAAAATATGGTATTACTGAAAATTTTACGTTAGACGCTACATTAATACCTGATTTTGGACAAGTTGGCTTTGATAATGTTACTCTTAATCTTGGACCTTTCGAACAACAATTTACTGAGCAACGTCAATTTTTTACCGAAGGAACAGAGCTTTTTACCAAAGGGCGTTTATTTTATTCTAGAAGAATTGGAGCTTCTCCTATTAAATCTGCAAACGTAGATGAAGATAATGAAACCTTAATTGAAAACGATGACAAGGTTAAAATGTTGAATGCCGTAAAGATATCTGGAAGAACCAAAAACGGACTAGGTATAGGTTTTTTTAACGCTATTACTGATAAAACAGAAGCTACAATTCAAAATAATACTACAAAACAAGTTAGAAAAGAAACTACCAATCCACTTTCTAACTATAATATAATGGTGTTAGACCAGCAGTTCAACCAAAACTCATCGGTTTCTTTAATCAACACTAACGTAACTAGATTTGGAGATTTTAGAGATGCTAATGCCACAGGATTGTTATGGCATCTTGAAGATAAGAAAAGTACCTATAACATTGATGGGTCTGTAAAAATGACAAACATCAGTGATGATCCTTCTGAACCAAATACAGGTTATGCTTTTGACACCAGTATTGGTAAACACGCTGGTGCTTGGCGTTGGGAAATTGGATATCAATTTGAAAATAAAGACTTTAATCCAAATGATATGGGTATCTTATTTAGTAATAACGAACAGGGCATTTACGGATTTACAGGATATCGTTTATTAAAACCTAAAGGAATTTTCAACAATTACGGTATCAATTGGTATTATAACATTAATTTTTTACATCATTCAGGTGTATATACTGGTGCTAACTCTGGATTGTCATTTTGGGCAAATACTAAAAACCGTTTTAGCTTTGGTGGTAACTTAAATTATAGTACTGAAAGAAAAGACTTCTTTGAACCAAGACATTACAAAGGTTCATTAGGAGGTGTTTATTTTAAAAGACCTGAGAGATTAAACATTAACCACTGGGCTTCTAGTGACTACCGTAAAAAATTCGCGATTGACTATGATTTTTGGTACACTTTTAACAGGCAAACAGTAGAGGAAATAGACCAAATGAGTTATGGATTTGGTATTAGACCAAGATATCGTTTTAACAATCAATTCTCATTAATTTACGGTTTAAATTATAGTAAATCTGAAAACCAATTTGGTCAAGTTAGTAAAGAAGACGACGACACAGATTTTTATTTCGGTCAACGCGATTGGACTTCTTACAACAATTCTTTAACAGGAAAATACACGTTTAGCCCAACATCTTCTTTATCTCTTACATTTAGACACAACTGGAGTAAAGTTCCGTACGATCAATTTTTTCAGTTAAATACAAATAACGGAACATTAGAAAGCACAACGTATACTGGTGAGCATGACATGAACTTTAATAGTTGGAATTTAGATTTAAATTACGCATGGCAATTCGCCCCAGGAAGTCAATTAATTGCTTTTTATAGAAATTCTATTTTTAGCTCTAACGACAATGCAAATCAGAGTTTCTTTAAAAACTTAGACAATCTTTTTGAAGAACCAAACCAACATACATTTTCTCTTCGAGTTGTGTATTTTATAGATTATAACAATTTGAAAAATATATTTTAAAAGGGGATTTTATCTATTGTTTGAAATCAGGTAAGCTGTAAAGTTTATCTGATTTCTTTTTTATACATTCGTTACTTTGAAAACTACATCATGATTGTTGCTAAAAACATACACAAACATTACGGAGATGTCGAAATCTTAAAAGGAGTAAATCTTCACATTAAAAAAGGAGAAATTGTAGCTATTGTTGGTCCTTCTGGAGCAGGAAAAACTACCTTACTTCAAATTTTAGGAACGCTTGATAAGCCTTTACAACAACAAAATTACGAGTTATTTGTAGATGGAATTTCAATTAAAGATTTAAACGATAAAGAAGTTTCAGCTTTTAGAAATAAGCATATCGGTTTTATTTTTCAATTTCATCAATTATTACCTGAGTTTACTGCTATAGAAAACGTATGTATTCCAGCTTACATAGGCGGAAAAGGGAAAAGTGAAACAGAAAAACGTGCTAAAGAACTGCTTTCTTTTTTAGGTTTATCGCACAGAGAAAATCACAAACCCAACGAACTTTCTGGAGGTGAGCAACAACGTGTTGCTGTTGCTAGAGCACTAATTAATGAGCCTTCGGTAATTTTTGCTGATGAGCCTTCAGGAAATTTAGATTCTACTTCTGCTAAAAATTTACACGAGTTATTTTTTAAACTTCGTGATGAATTCGGGCAAACCTTCGTGTTGGTTACTCACAACAAAGATTTAGCAGCCATGGCAGATAGAACACTTACTATGAAAGATGGTGTTATTATATAACGAATATGTTATTGCACCGCTCTATATTTTTTCTGCATACATTATCATTTTATCTTTAGTCATAGCTTTTGCTTTGTTTTCATCTTTGCTAAAAAAGTTAATATATACAAAATCTTTATTTCCTTTTGTACCTGGCATAAAACAGATAAAACTATTTTCATCATATGTTACAAAATACAGTCCCATACTGTTATAAAATGCAGGTTTGTTAACTACTTTGCTTAACTCTAGTTTATAACTATAAATAGCGGGAAAACATTTTTCACAAGCAGCAACCGCAGCCATTTTTACTCCATTATTTTCGGCTAATTGTACGAGCATTGTATTCGTTTTCCCTTTAACACCTTTTTCAGCAAAAGTTGTATAATAAACACCGTCCATACTTTTAGTTGGTTCTAATTCTTGGGCAATAATTTCTTGAGTTGAAATAATTATTACTAGAATTGTAAAAACCTTAAAAAAATCTTTTAACTTGATCATTGTAATTTATTTTTTTGTTGTCAATAAATATAAGTAATATGAATAATTTTATAAAAGATACTAAGCAAAACTTTCCAAAAGCATCATAAGGCTACATGAATTTACAACTATTAACATTAAACAGCTGTGTAAAATACATTCAAACAATGTAACGCTTTAATCATTTCATCTACTTATTATAAAATCAACCAAACCATGAAAGAAACTTTTCAAGAGCTTATTACCTATTTAAAAAATCCTATTTTAGAAAAAGATCCGAATCAAAATAACTCGTATAGATTTTCTAAATTCTTACATCTTTTATTAATTAGTTTTATAACCGCTATGTTTAGTTTGGTTTTAATAGGATTAGTTGATGAACTTGGATTAGTTAATCTTGCTGAAGATCATAAAGCTGAAGAACTTTTTAATTCTCTCCCAAAACTTGCAGTATTCTTTCTTGTGGTTGTATTAGCTCCTTTATTAGAAGAATCAATTTTTAGAGCTCCGCTAACCGCTTTTAAAAAAGGAAAACAATTTAGAATAGCATTTTACATTTTTGCTATTCTTTTCGGAATCGTTCACATTACCAATTATGAAATTTCTACAAATGTGTTATTACTTTCTCCTATTTTAGTTTTACCGCAAACATTATTAGGTTTCTATTTAGGTTTCATTCGTGTTCGTTTCGGATTGTTATGGTCTATAGCATTACACGCTGTGTATAACGGAATTTTTGTAATATCAAGTTTTATAGGAGAATTACTATAAAATGAATAAAACTGAACTAAAAGATTTCCTAGATCAAAAGGTATTACAGTACAATAATGCTGATTTTATTGATAGCGACCCTATTCAAATTCCGCATCAATTTACTGTAAAAGAAGATATTGAAATTGCTGGTTTTTTAGCTGCAACGATAGCTTGGGGAAATCGAAAAATGATTATCAATAATTCACATAAGATGATGGAGTTAATGGGAAATTCACCGTATGATTTTGTTCTCAATCATTCTGAAGAAGATTTAGCTGATTTTGACGGATTTGCACACCGAACCTTCAATGCTGAGGATTTTAAGTTTTTTGTGAAGTCATTGAAAAACATTTATAAAAATCATGGTGGTTTAGAAAACGTATTACATCCACAAAAAGAAGACAATTATAAAATTGCTATTCATAATTTCAAAAAAACATTCTTTGAAATCCCATATCAAAACAGGACTTTAAAACATGTTTCTGATCCTATGAAAGGCTCTGCTTCAAAACGAATTAACATGTTTTTACGTTGGATGGTTCGAGAGAATACTACTGGAGTTGATTTAGGAATCTGGAAAACACATTCACCAGCACATTTACACTGTCCGCTAGATGTGCATACAGGAAACACTGCAAGAAAACTAGGAATTCTTACCAGAAAACAAAACGATTGGAAAGCTATTCAAGAACTTGATATTACTCTTAGAGAGTTCGATAAAGAAGACCCAGTTAAATATGATTTCGCTTTGTTCGGATTAGGAGTTTTCGAGAAGTTTTAAGTCACAATACCAAAAGCTAGTGTCATAATTTTTTACTTCTTCTTTGGTTGATGTATGACAGTTTTGTGAGTCATCTTTATTCAACGTATAAGATCTTTGAATCTTCTCTCCTATTTCAAATTCTACAGGTTCTTTAAAAATGGGGCCATCATAACAAAATGTATGAAACTCTCCATTTTCTCCACATACATCAATATTTTTAGGTAAATCTTTAATAAAATCTTCATCAATAATTCTACCTACAAATTCTTTACCTAACAATTTTGCGTTGGTACAAACAGTAATTGTTTTAAAACCTAATTCGAGAAACTCATACAATAAAGTTTTGGTGTCTTTTTTCCACAATGGATACACCCCTGTAATTCCTACTTCTTTTAATTTTGAATCTCTGTAATTGCGTAAATCTTCTAAAAAAATGTCTCCAAAAACAGCATAATTATATCCTTGATTGGTTAATTCTGAGGTTTTCTCTTTCATTTTTTGATTGTATAAATCCATCGTAACATCCGCAGGAAATTCTATTTTTTCTAATGAAATCCCGATGCTTTTTGCTTGCGCTTCTAACAAACTTTCATGCAAACCATGCATCGATACACGTTGATAATCTTTATTAATATTGGTAATCAACTTATCAACCTGATACTCTTTTTCTTGTAAAACTTTATACAACGCTAACGAAGAATCTTTCCCTGAACTCCAATTAAAATAAGCTTTTTTCATGTAACAAATATGCATAAAAAATCCTGCAAAAGCAGGATTCTTATTCTAATATAGTTTTATTTTCTCTTATTTAAAGGAACTGGTCTTTCTTGCTTTACAACTGGCGTCCCATGCAAATCATAATCACCTGCATCGTGTATTTCAATATCGATAAATTCACCTAACTTAATATAATGTTCACGAGCATCTACGATGACATCATTATCAACATCTGGTGAGTCAAACTCAGTACGACCATAGTAATACTCTCCGTCTTTTCTATCAAATAAACACTTAAAAGTTTTTCCAATTTTTTCTTGATTCAATTCCCAAGAAATTTGAGATTGAACTTCCATTATTTCGTTAACTCTTCTATATTTTACGTCTTCTGGAACATCATCTTCTAAAGCAAAAGCTCCAGTATTTTCTTCATGAGAGTATTGGAAAGCACCTAAACGTTCAAAACGCATTTCTTCAACCCAATCTTTTAACTCTTGGAATTGCTCTTCTGTTTCACCTGGGTACCCAACAATTAAAGTAGTTCTGATTGCCATATTAGGCACATACTCACGAAATTTCTTAATTAAATCGGTTGTTTTTTCATGGGTAGTACCACGTTTCATCGATTTTAAAATCTCGGTATTGATGTGTTGTAACGGAATATCTAAATAATTACAAACCTTTGGTTCTTCTTTCATCACATCTAACACATCCATTGGAAATCCTGATGGGAAAGCGTAGTGCAAACGAATCCATTCAATTCCATCTACTTTAACCAATTTTTTTAACAAATCCGCTAACGCTCTCTTTTTATAAATATCTAACCCATAATAGGTTAAATCTTGAGCAATTAACATGATTTCTTTGATGCCTTTTTCTGCCAATTTAGTAGCTTCGGTAACCAAATCTTCAATAGGAGTTGATTTATGCTTTCCTCTCATTAAAGGAATTGCACAAAACGAACACGGACGATCGCAACCTTCAGCAATTTTTAAATAGGCATAATGTTGTGGAGTTGTAGTTAAGCGTTCACCTATCAATTCATGCTTATAATCTGCCTCTAAAACTTTTAATAAATTTGGTAAATCGTGCGTACCAAAATACTGATCTACATTGGTAATTTCTCTTTCCAAATCTGGTTTATAACGCTCACTTAAACAACCCGAAACAAATACTTTATCTACTTCTCCAGCTTCTTTGCGCTGCGCGTAATGTAAAATGGTATCAATACTTTCTTCTTTGGCTTTACCGATGAAACCACAGGTATTAATTACCACAATATTACCATCATCATTCTCATCTTCATGAACAACATTTTTACCATTTGCCTTTAGTTGTCCCATTAACACTTCACTGTCGTAAACGTTTTTAGAACACCCTAAAGTAACTACATTAATCTTATTCTGTTTTGTTGTTTTTGTACGCATCTTATAAAAAATTCGGTGTGCAAAGATACGTTTTAATTCAGCTTTTTATAGGGTTTAGATTCTAAAAATTTAGTTTGATTCTTAACCTTTAAACAACTAACTTCGCTATCGGACGATATCAATCATTAAAACGACGGATATCTTAACCTTTGTATTGAATTCAGCTAAAGCTGACCTATGTTGCTACGTTGTGCGCTGCGCTTCAACTCCCGCCCCACAGGAAATTCAATACAACGACCTGCTAAACCAAATTGCTTTTTAAACTAACTTTTTGAATACTCACCGCAACTTTAGCTGCCCATCGAGGGAAAACTCAAAACTACATAAGCTAAAATCAATTTGGTAACGTTCTACTTGTCTTTAATCTTTTTTATGAATAAATTCACAAAAAAAATTAAACCCAGAACGTAACTGCGTTTAGCAGGTCGTTAGCGAAACATAATTCTTTACCCTTTCTAAAAATTCCAAATAAACGTATCTTGCAGCTTCTTAAAAAGAACCTACAATGCAAGACAATAACATACACGCCTATATAAAAAATGTATTAAAAAATATGCCGTCAGATTGGTTAAACTTAACCACGCACCGACTGGATATTTATATAGAAAAATTAGCAAAAACTCAGTTTTTAGAACAATTCGAAGGTTTATATAAAAATAACAATGCTACTGCTTCTGCTTTGAGTGAGTTACCAACTGCGTACGATTATATTCGATTAGGACATCCGTTATCGTCTGTATTAGAATGGACGATTGCTAAACTATACAACACAAAAGCAGAAAATGTTATTAGTTTTTCGTCACAAACGATTCCTGTATTGGCTGTGTTAAGAGCGAATTTATTTACTAATAAAAACACTTTAATAACATACACCAATGAATTACCTAGTTCATTTGATTCCGAAGTAATTAAAAATGTATACGGTTACCAATTTGAGTTGAAAAAAGTTAATTCGATTGACGAAATTTCTGAATTCGATGGTAGTGTAGTGTTTATTTCTGAACAAAATAACATTTGCAATTTTAGCAACAATTCAAATATTGATTTCACCATCAATACGCATCCCGAATTAGGAAGTATTTTATTGGTAAATGGCGAGCAAAACGATTCTTATATCTCAGAAATTCAACATGTAAGAAGACGAGAAACTATTGCTATGACTCCTTCCAATTCATTAAAAGCGTTGAAAAGTCTTGTCGACGAACCTTACAATGCTGAAGTAACTGATTTGGTTAAAAACAAGACAAAAGTTAAGGAGTTAATCAATCAAATTACCAACACCAATACCAAAGCGTTAGTGGCTTCAAGCGGACTTTCAATTCAGTACGCTATTTTGATGGGATTGATTGATTACGCTAACGAAAACCACAACGGAAAAGCTATTAAAATTGTGGTTCCACCAAATTGTTACGGGGGAACAAACGACCAAGCAAGACGTATTGCTGCTTGTTTAAATAATGTTGAAGTGGTTGATTTTGCTGTTGATGGAGACAATGACATGGTAGAAAGTATCGATACTGTATTAACAAACATTGCCGAACAAGATGCAGTTCCGTACATCATTGCTGAAATCCCTACCAACCCAAGAGTAGAAGTACCAAATCTTACCAATTTAAGAGAGGTATTGAGTAAAAAACGTGCTACACTTTCTGGTGAAACAGCGGTAGATCCTGTGTTTATTTTAGACCAAACTTTTTGTCCGAATGTTCATTTTTTAGGTGATAACGACATATTAGCAAATGTTAGAACTATTTCTTTTGCAAGCGGATCAAAGTTCCCAAGTGGAGGAAAATGCACTGCAGGATATTGTGTAGGAAATAAAAAAGCAGCCACTTTAATTGATAAAATAGAAAAACATTTACTGCTTTGTGACAACGAAGCTACTCCGCTTCAATATGAAATACTAGCAACACAAATGCCATCGATGAATCAACGAATTGTTGATGCGTATAAAAACACACGTGCTTTTGTAAACTTTATTCACGAAGTTTTACCAGACGCAAAAATTAATTTTGTTTCTGAAGAATTGGCTTCGCAAGAGTTTATGCCTTCCGTTTTTTCGCTAGATCTTCCTACCAAAGGTAATACTGCTGAAGAAAAAGAAGCTTATAAAAGAGCTTTAAACTTAAAGCTTATCAATTTGATGATTACTGAAATTCCGAATGAAAGTAAGTATTGTGTAAGTTACGGGCAGTTAAAAGGTTGCTACTGGACGATTCCTGCAACCTCAACCCAAGGAACTACCAAAGAAGGCGATAAAGATTATATTGCTCGTGTAGCGCTGTCACCAAATATGAATTTAGAACGACACAAAGAAGTTTTTTTAGACTTTGTAAAAAGTATTTAACAAACAAAAACGTCATTGCGAGTGAAGTGAAGCAATCTTTATTTTAACTAACAGATTACTTCGTCATTCTTCCTCGTAATGACGTTTAAAAATTATCTTATTGGCTAAACCTTGTGACTTTTAATCAGTAACTAGTAACTAAAACCTCCAACAAACAATTCGGGTTACTTTATTTCCTTGATTCATTGGAATCACTTTAAATTCTTTTACTCCGAGTTTTTTACCAGAACTTTGCAAACTCTCTACATTTTCTTTTTTAGAAACCAAACTTGTAAACCATTTACTAGCATTAGGAACTTGAGAACTTTCATATAAATAGGTATGCAAAAAAGCTTTTTCACCACCTACATACCACAATTCATTGGAATTTCCTGCAAAATTCCTAATCGCATTATTACCTAAATTTCTAGACTTCCTTCGGTTTGCTCCTCTTGCCTCTTCTTCTGACTTATAAAATGGCGGATTACACATTGTTAATGTAAACAGATCATCTTCTTTGGTAATTCCTTTTAAAATATGAGTTTCATCTTTTTGATAACGAAGTGAAATTTTATCTTCTAAATTATTTTTATCAATAATTTTTTGAGCATTCGATAACGATTTTGCATCAATATCCGAAGCGGTAAACTCCCAACTATATACAGCATTTCCTAACAATGGATATATACACGTTGCTCCTGTACCAATATCTAAAACTTTTACATCTTTCTCGCCTTTAACCAAATCAGCTAAATGATGAATATAATCGACCCTACCTGGAATTGGCGGACATAGATTTTCATCAGGGAATTCCCACGAAGTTATTCCGTAATAAGAAACCAACAACGCTCTGTTAAATTCTTTTACCGCTAATGGGTCTGAAAAATCAATCGTTTCATTTTCAAACTTTTCAATAATAAAACTAGAAAGTTTAGGATACTTTTTTACTAACAACTTAAAATCGTATCCTTGGTTGTGTATGTTCTTAGGGTGTAATCCTTTTTGTGTGCTCATTAAAGTGTAAGAATTGTAAATTCTAATTGCAACGGATGTAAATTATCTTTTAAAATTTGGATAAAATCACTTCCGTATTCTAAATAAAACTCTGAAAAATTTCGCTGACGCTCTTCTAAACTTTGGTTTGGTAAAATTTCATTTTGTAACAACGTGATTCTTTCTACCATATCTTTTTGCCTTCTTTTCTCAGCTCGCAACCAACGCTTTTCTAAGTTTTCTAATCCTTTTAACTGTTTTTGTTCTTGTGCATTTACTGCACCTACAAACGATTCATCTGTTTTTGTTGCCAATTCTCGTAAATCATCAAACTGCTTTTGTAAAAAATCTTTTTGTTGTGAAAAATCTATTTTTACATTAGAATTATTCAACACTTTTTTTGCTAACAAATCGTTTTGTTTTAAAAACAATTCTTCTACAGAAACACCTAGTTTTTCAAGCTTTTTTTGTTGTTTTTCTGAAAGAATTTGAGCCGAATTTCTTAACAACAGAATTGGAAACGGAATATTTACTTTATCAAAATACGATTTTAACTCCAACCAATAAGCCAATTCACCTCCACCACCGATATAACACAAGTTAGGTAAAATCACTTCTTGATATAACGGACGCATAATTACATTTGGCGAAAAACACTCTGGTTGTTTGTGCAAATGATCTAAAATTTCATCTTTTGTCCAAGAAATTGAAGTATTCAACACTTTATAAACTCCATTTTCTAAAACAATACGCTCTCGCATTCCTTCAGTTATATAAAACAGGTTTATTTCACGCGGATTTACTTGTACATTATAATGCTCACCAAATTCACTTATCGTTTTTGAAACTTCTTTATACGATAATTGATTCAATAACTCATATTCTACATACGGAGTAAATTGTCGTTTTAGAGTTTTTGAATCAGCATCTAAAATTACCAATCCGTAATCTCCAAAAAGTTCATTAGCTATATATCTGGTTGCGTCAGCTAAAGTATTATGCTGTAAATAGCCTTTTTCAAAAATGTTTTTAATTTCTTTTGCATTAGTTGAATTTCCTAAATGCTCTGAAAAAACTTCAAACACTTCTTGTAACCCTTCGGTAGAAAAACGCCCAACTGCTCCTGTTTGATTGGAATTCCACTGAACTTTTTTTCCTTTATAATTAAAATAGTTTATTTCTTCAAAATCGTGATCTTCAGTAGCCATCCAATAAATCGGAACAAAATTTTCATTCGGATATTGCATCGCTAAATGCTCACACATATTAATTGCTGAAATTATTTTATACAGAAAGTACAACGGACCAGTGAACAAATTCAACTGATGACCTGTAGTTATTGTAAACGTATTTTCTTCGGCTAAACTTTCAATATTTTTTTGGGTTAAAGATGATGTTTTAACATCTGAATACTGTTCTTGTAACACCTTTACCAATCTTTGTCTTTGCGATGAAGTAAAATGTGATGCTTTCTTCTCTTCTATTTGTTTTTCAAAATTTCGCAGACTAGGAAAACGGTTGTAAAATGATTGAATCTTCTCATCCGCATTCAAATAATCTTCCATTGTTTTAGAGAAGAAGCCCGTATTTTTATACTGTATATTGGTTATTTTCATTAGCTTTTTCTTTGAAACAATGTGTAAACATAAGGTCTTTCGCCTCCATATGGATTTATAAATGTGTGATTGAACGAATCTAACAAAGTAAAATCATCACCTAACTTTTCTTGCAACATTTTAGTATTGTATCGCTGTAAAGGTAATCCGCAACATTTCTCTGCTCCGTTTAACGCAAAAACAGCTATAATTACAAATCCGTTAACTTTAACCACTTTTTTTAATAAATTAAAATACTTGTTTTGCTCTTCTTCTTTTAAGAAAAAATGGAGTACTGCTCTATCATTCCAAACATCTACATTCTCTAAATTTTGAAGTTGATTCGGATTTGTTAAATCATCATTGATAAACGTAACTTTTGAAGCTTCAGAGCCTAATCGAGTTTTTAAATCATTTAAAGCCTTTTCAGACAAATCGTTAGCAATTAGTTGAGAATATCCTTTAGCAACCAACTCGTCGATTAACATTGATGAACCCACACCAACATTTAGAATTGTAGCATCCTTTGCTACTCCTGATTTCTCTAACAATTCAATAGTTTGAACCGAACTTTCTTCAAACCACCCTAGTTTTTCAGTTGGATTTTTTTGATACGCAGCTTCCCAATGATTTTTTAAAAATTCACCAGGAAGTGTACATTCACTCTCTTTTGTAGTCATAGTTCAAAAATAGGAAATTTTAATCCTTTGTCGAAAACCAAACTAACTTCTAACAGATTTTTAACTTCATTCTTTTTTAAACCAGCAATTTGGCTATTTTTACAAATGGTAAAACACAACTATGCAGTTTAAACACCCAGAAAATTTATATTTCTTAGCTTTTTTACTCATTCCTATATTGGTGCATTTGTTCCAATTACAACGCTTTGTAAAAGTTCCTTTTACCAATGTTGCTTTTTTACAAAAATTGTTGTTGCAGACTCGTAAAAGTTCTCGCATAAAAAAATGGTTGATTTTAACCACTCGATTGTTATTACTTACTGCTTTAATTTTTGCTTTTTCGCAACCTTATTTTAGTAATCATAAAGCTGAAGAAAAACAAGATTTTTTTATTTTTTTAGATAATTCTCTAAGTACATCTGCCATTGGAGAAAAAGGGAATTTACTACAAATAGCATCGCAAGAAATTATTGAAAACTTATCAGAAAAAGCTAGCTACACTTTAGCTACTCATGATAATTTTTATAAAAATAAAACTGCTTCAGAGCTTAAAGGTATACTACTAAAAACAAGCAACACTGCAAGAAATACTAGTATAAAAGATATATTATTAAAAGCTGCAAACGAAAACGCATCAAACAACACAAAAAACATTCTTATTTCTGATTTTCAAAACGTTAAAAAAGAAGATCTGAATGAAATTAACGAGAATACAACTTTATTAAAATTAAATCCTGAGGAAAAAAGTAACCTGTCTATTGATAGCGTTTTTGTAGATGATAATGGTTCTTCAAATTATACCATCAACATCCTTATAAAAAATCAAGGAACTGCAAAAAAAGAGATCCCGATTGCTCTTTACAATGCTGAAAAACTAATCAACAAACAAACTTTTTCAGTTGAAGAAAACAGCACCAAGCAAGTTTCTTTTTCTGTTGTAAAAACACCTCTTTTATTAGGGAAAGTTGAACTTAATTTTAAAGACACTTACGGGTTTGATAATTCGTTTTATTTCGCCATAAATACCAACGATAAAATTAACATTCTAAGCATTGGAGAACCCGCTGAGTTTTTATCTAGAATTTATACTAAAGAAGAATTCAATTTTTCTACTTCTTCTTTACAAAACGTGAACTATAATACGATTCCAAAACAGCATTTGGTGATTTTAAATGAATTAGAAGATATCCCACAAACTCTTATTAATAGCTTAGAATCGTACACCGAAAATGGAGGAAACATTATTATTATTCCGAATAAAAATTCAACATTTACTTCCTATAATAGTTTATTCAACAAATTAAACATTGGAAGTATTCTTTCCCAAAAATCCGATAGTTTAAAAGTTACGGATATTAATTACAACCATCCTCTTTTTAAAAATGTATTTGAAAAGAAAGTTACTAATTTTCAATATCCATTTGTAAAAAAATCATTTTACACCTCTTTTAAAAACGCATCTAACCTTATTTCTTTTGAAAATAAGCAAGGGTTTATTCAACAAATACAATTACCAAAAGCGTCTTTGTATTGGGTAGCTGCTCCACTTCAAAAAGAAAACAGTAATTTCACTAATTCACCGTTGATTGTTCCTACTTTTTACAATATTGGAAAACAAAGTTTACAACTCTCGGAACTGTACTACACAATTGACAAACAAAACATCATTGACATTGATAAACACTTAGGAAAAGATGAAATTTTGACCATAAACTCAAAAGAAAATTCACTCATTCCTTTGCAACAAACTTTTCAAAACAAAGTTAGAATTACTACAAAAGAAGAACCTATTTTAGCTGGATTCTATGAAATAAAACAACAAAATGATCTGATAAAAAATTGTGCTTTCAACTTTCCTAAAAGTGAAAGTTCACTAGATTTTTTAGCAATATCAGACATCAATAATACTTCAATATCAACTTCAGTAAAAAGTACGTTAGAAAATATTAATGATGAACATAAAATTCAATGGCTTTGGAAATGGTTTTTGGCTTTAGCTATTGTATCTTTGCTATTAGAAATTTTGATCTTAAAATTCTTTAAACCATGACAACGCTGCTTAAATCGGCAACTATAATCGACACTTCTAGTCCTTACCACAAGCAAACCAAAGATATTTTAATTACTGACGGAATTATCACTAAAATTGACGATTCTATCACCTCAAAAAAAGAGTATCAAATTGTGGAACTTGATAACTTACATGTTTCAAACGGATGGTTTGACACTAGTGTTTCTTTTGGTGAACCTGGTTATGAAGAACGAGAAACGTTACAACACGGGGTGCAAGTAGCTGCAAAAAGCGGATTCACCGATGTAGCAATTAACCCTAACACACAACCAATTGTTGATAATAAATCAGCTGTTGAATTTTTAATTAACAAAGTAAAAGGAGCGGCTACTAACATTTACCCAATTGGAGCATTAACTCAACAAAGCAAGGGAGTTGAAATGTCTGAAATGTACGACATGCAGCAATCTGGTGCTATTGCTTTTGGTGATTATAACAAACCAGTTAGCAATGATAATTTGTTAAAAATAGCTTTGTTATATGCTCAAAATTTTAACGCATTGGTGTTAAGTTTTCCTAAAAACAATGCTATTGCGGGCGAAGGTGTTGCTAACGAAGGTAAAAATAGTACGTTATTGGGCTTAAAAGGAATTCCTGCTTTAGCGGAAGAAATTCAAATTTCTCGCGATTTATTTTTGTTAGAATATACAGGAGGAAAATTACACATTCCAACCATATCTACATCAAAATCGGTACAATTAATTAAGGAAGCAAAGAAAAAAGGGTTGGATGTTACTTGTAGTGTTGCTGTTCATAATTTGTTTTTAACTGATGATGAGTTACATGGTTTTGATGCGAATAAAAAAGTGAATCCGCCATTACGTACTGAACAAGATAGAAGAACATTGATAAAAGGGATAAAAGATGGAGTTATCGACATGATTACTACCGATCATAATCCTATTGATGTTGAACACAAAAAAGTAGAGTTCTCAACTGCAAAAGACGGAACTATTGGTTTAGAAAGTGCTTTTGGGGTTTTAAATACGGTGTTAGATATTGAAACTATTGTAAAATGTTTATCAGATAATCCAAGAAAGCGTTTTGGTTTAAACAACATTTCTATTAAGGAAAATGAAAAAGCTAGTTTAGCTATTTTTAATCTTAATGAAAGCTATACTTTTTCTGAGAAAAACATCTTATCAACCTCAAAGAACAGTGTTTTTTTAGATAAAAAATTAAAAGGAAAAGTATACGGAATTTACAATAACAATCAACTTATTCTAAATTCTTAATTTCATGAAAAATAACATAGTTAAGGAAGGAAAGATAAATGCTGCCTTAAGTTATATAACCCTAGTTGGCTGGATAATTGCTTATCTTTTAAACAAAAACAGCAACAATTCTTTCGTTAAATTTCATATTCGCCAATCATTAGGTTTGCATCTAATTTTATTTCTAATATCATTTATTCAAAACTTTAAAGTTCTAGGTTTTAACTTAAAATTTATTGCTAGCGCTTTTGCAATCATCTTCTTAATTATTGGATGCATAAACGCTTTATTTGAGAAAGAAAAGTTAACTCCTCTCATTGGAGAGCATTTTCAAAACTGGTTTAAATCATTATAAAATATGAGTTTACATTACTTAGTTAGAGAACCCAAAACTTCAATCGAAAATCCACCTTTATTAATTTTACTTCATGGATATGGTAGTAATGAGGAAGATTTGTTTTCATTTGCTCAAGAACTACCTGATGAATTATTAATTGTAAGCGCTAGAGCTCCTTATGAAATGGGTTATGGAGGTTACGCTTGGTATGCAATTAATTTTGATGAAATAAATGGTAAGTTTTCTGATTTAGTACAAGCAAATGAATCAGTTGATAAAATTGCCTCTTTTATTGATGAACTAAAAGAAAAATACAACACTAATCCTGAAAAAACTTTTTTATTAGGCTTTAGTCAAGGGGCAATTTTAAGTTACGCTTTAAGTTTCAAATACCCCAACAAAGTACAATATGTTGTTGCTTTAAGTGGCTATATAAACGAAGAATTATTACCTAAAGAAATAAACACTTTAATTTACACAGATTACTATATCTCTCACGGAACAGTTGATCAAGTACTTCCGATAGATTGGGCAAGAAAAGCACCTATAATATTAAAAAGCTTTAATTTAGAAAGTGATTACTCAGAATATCCTGTAGGACATGGAGTAGCTCCTCAAAATTTTTACAGTTTTAAAAACTGGATTGAGAAACGATTGTAATGTAACAATCGTTTTTTTTCTATAAAAAGAATACTTTTGCAACATAAAAAAGAAAGTTATGAATAGTTTATTCAATCAAGAAATATTATACTATTGGAGCGGGTACTTTTTCCTTTTTGTAATTTTTCTAGAGATGTATTTTAGCTATAAAGCTAAAACAAAAAACTACGAATTTAAAGATACCGCTACAAATGTATACTTTGCCTTAGTAAATTTTAGTCTAGACTTATTAATGAAAGTTACTTCATTTGCTATTATGGGGTTTTGCTATAAATACAGAATTATTAACTGGGAAGGAAATATGCTTTGGACATATTGGTTATTAGCTTTTATTGGTCAAGATTTTTTATATTATATACATCATTATGTAGATCATCATTCACGCTTTTTTTGGGCTGTACATGTAACCCACCACAATTCTGAATTTTTCAATATTTCAACTGGTTTTAGATCTCCAGTTTTACAACCTTTATTTAGGTACATGTTCTTTTTACCTTTAGCTTTTTTAGGTGTAATGCCATTACACATTATGTTCGCTTATGCTATGAATCAAAACTACGGAACACTATGCCATACTAATTTTATTAAAAGTAAATTAGGATGGTGGGGTTATATTTTCGTGACTCCATCTCATCACAGAGTGCATCATGCTTCTAATGCTAAGTATCTAGACAAGAATATGGGAATGGTATTAATTATCTGGGATCGTATTTTTGGTACTTTTCAAGCTGAAGAAGACGAAACTGAATATGAAAAATTACGTTACGGTTTAACCAAACCTATAGAAAACAAAGGACCTATTAACATTATCTTTCATGAGTGGAAAGAGATTTTTAACGACTTCTTTGTTCGTAAAAAAGATTTACCTTTTACTACTCGATTAAAGTATGTTTTTATGCCTCCGGGTTGGAGTCACGATGGAAGTTCTAAAACAAGTAAAGAGTTACAAAAAGAACTTCGTTTAACAGAAATAAGTTCTAAAAACTTTGCTACAAAAAAACTTCATTAAATAAAAAGAGCGATAAATATCGCTCTTTTTATTTGTGAATTATATCACTAATCTACTTCAAAATCTGACTAGCGTGTTCTTTAGTTTTTACTTTCGTTATCACATCTTCAATCACTCCATTTTCATCAATAACAAAGGTAGTTCTATGAATTCCATCGTATTCTTTACCCATAAACTTTTTAGGTCCCCAAACACCAAAAGCATTGATAACTTCTTTCTCTTCATCAGCTAAAAGAGGGAAAGGTAACTCATGCTTATCTATCCAATTTTGTTGACGTCTAGCTGAATCCGCACTCACACCTAACACATCGTAACCTTTAGCTAAAAATGTTTGATAATTATCTCTTAAATCACAAGCTTCAGCAGTACAACCAGGTGTACTTGCTTTCGGATAAAAAAACAAAACTAGTTTTTTGCCAGAATAATCTGTAAGCTTTACAATATTTCCTTTTTCATCTACTGATTCGAAATTTGGGGCTTTATCTCCTACTTTTAATGTTGTCATATTTCTTATTAAGTTGTGTTAAGGTACAAAGATACAAAGCAAAACTATTAATAATCAAATTCAACTTTGTAACTTGCATCCTTTGAAACTTTGCACCTAAATATATGACTAAGACAGAAAAAGTTCAATTTGTTATAGATGCTTTAGAAGAATTATACCCTGAAACACCTATTCCATTAGATCATAAAGACCCTTACACTCTTTTAATTGCCGTATTAATGTCTGCTCAAAGTACCGATGCTCGTGTAAATACTATTACACCTTTATTGTTTGAAAAAGCAGATAATCCTTACGATATGGTAAAACTTTCTGTGGATGAAATTCGTGATATTATAAAACCTGTTGGGCTATCACCTATGAAATCAAAAGGAATTCATGGTTTGTCTAAAATTCTGATTGAAAAACATAATGGTAAAGTTCCTATTGATATGGAAGCCTTAGAAGAACTTCCTGCAGTGGGGCATAAAACCGCAAGCGTTGTAATGTCTCAAGCATTTAATATTCCCGCTTTTCCTGTTGATACCCATATTCATAGATTGATGTATCGTTGGAACTTATCAAACGGAAAAAGTGTTGTACAAACTGAAAAAGATGCAAAACGCTTATTTCCTAAAGAATTATGGAATAAACTTCATTTACAAATCATTTATTACGGAAGAGAATATTGTCCTGCTCGTGGTTGGAAGCTAGAAAATGATATTATTACTAAAACAATTGGTAGAAAATCGGTGATTGACGATTACTATAAAAAATGAGCCTAAAAAAAGCCCCAACCTTGTTGAAGCTTTTTCCACTCTTAATTCAAATTCAATTCAATGAGATAGTTTGATTTCGTTTTAACTACTGTTAGCGATTTAGAAAAATTAATCAAATATTGAACTGTTTCTTGTTTTGGTTTCATGGTAAAGTCGGGAGACTTTTCTGAGTAAATTTGCATCATATAACCCCTTTTTATATCTTGTTATCAATGAATTAACGATGCTTTTTTACAAATATTGTTTAGTCAGCTAAAATAATTTTATTTTTTTCAATTATTTTTCTCAAGTTTATTAATGCGTAGCGCATTCTACCTAAAGCTGTATTAATACTAACACCTGTATTTTCTGATATTTCATTAAAACTCATATCATTATAAATACGCATAATTAGCACTTCTTTTTGTTCGTCAGGCAACTCTTCTACCAACTCTTTTACATCATTTAAGATTTGTTCTTTAATAATTTTTCCTTCAGCATTTAGTGCTCCATCACTTAAAACTGAAAAAATATCAAACTCATCACTATTATTAAAGGTAGGCATACGATTACTCTTTCTAAAATGATCAATAATCAAGTTATGAGCTATACGCATAACCCAAGGTAAAAACTTACCTTCTTCGTTATAATTTCCTCGTTTTAATGTTCGTATTACTTTTATAAAAGTATCTTGAAAAATATCTTCTGTAGTATCTCGATCGTGAATTTTACTGTAAATAAAACTATACAATCTTTGTTGATGGCGTTTAATCAATAATTCAATAGCCAATTCATTACCATTAATGTAATCTTTTACTAAAGCACTGTCATCTACTATGTTTCTCATAATAATTACTTTTCTGAAAAGAATTTTCACGTTCTTTTCTTGTTAAGGGATATTAAGTTATAAAGTAATTATTGTGCTATAGGCTTTTGTCTATTGATTAATAATGAGTTACAAATATTGAATTTTTTCTTAATAAATGCAAAAAAATCTAATAAAAAAGAGAAAAACACTAACATACTCACATTAAAATCACTCAAAAATTGGTATTTTTATCGCTTATTTTTTGAGTATATGAAGACTGATATTTCCACAGTAAATCCTAAAGAAAACATCATAATTAAAGGAGCAAAACTGCACAATTTAAAAGATATTGATGTTGTTATTCCTCGTAATAAGTTAGTAGTAATTACCGGACTTTCTGGTTCAGGAAAATCTTCTTTAGCTTTTGACACACTGTATGCCGAAGGCCAACGCCGTTATGTTGAAAGTTTAAGTTCATATGCACGTCAGTTTTTAGGAAAATTACACAAACCAAAAGTTGACTATATAAAAGGTATTGCTCCTGCCATTGCTATCGAGCAAAAGGTAAACTCTACCAATCCACGTTCTACCGTAGGTACCTCAACAGAAATTTACGATTATATCAAACTTTTATATGCTCGTATTGGTAAAACCTTCTCTCCTATTTCTGGTGAAGAAGTAAAAAAACATACGGTTACCGATGTTATTAATCATGTAAAGTCTTTTGACGAGCGCACCAAACTCTTATTGTTAGCACCAATTACAATCAATAAGGATAGAGATATTAATACTGTGTTACAAGTTTTAACACAACAAGGATATGCACGTTTAAAATACCAAAACACGGTATATAGGATTGATGAATTCCCTACTGATGATTTTAATGGAGACGCCTTGTTTTTAGTGGTGGATAGAATTGTAGTGAAGGATGAAGAAGATTTTTACAATCGTTTAGGGGATGCTGTACAAACCGCTTTTTTTGAAGGAAAAGGAATTTGCTTTATTGAAAATTTATCAGATGGAAATACAACTGAGTTTAGCAACAAATTTGAGTTAGACGGGATTTCATTTTTAGAACCCAATACACATTTATTCAGTTTTAACAATCCGTACGGAGCATGTCCTACTTGTGAAGGTTATGGAAATGTAATTGGAATTGATGAAGATTTGGTTATTCCAAATACTGGACTTTCTATTTATGAAGATGCAATTTTTCCGTTTAAAACCGATTCTTATAAAAAATACAAAGACGATTTAATATTGAACGCCGAAGCATTCGGTATTTCAATACACAAACCTTGGTTTGAGCTTTCCGAAGAACAGAAAAGTTTAATTTGGAACGGAACTAAAAAGTTCAAAGGAATAAATCACCTTTTCAAAAAACTAGAGGAAAAAAGTTATAAAATTCAAAACCGGGTAATGCTTTCTCGCTACCGCGGAAAAACAAAATGTACCGAATGTGAAGGGAAACGTTTACGAAAAGAAGCAAATTACGTTCAAGTGTACGGAAAAACAATTTCTGAACTAGTAACACTTCCATTAGATGAATTAGCTGTTTTTTTCAACGGAATAAAATTAAACAAATACGAAGAAAAAATTGGTAAACGTTTACTTACTGAAATCAACAATCGCTTACAGTTTTTAACCGATGTTGGCTTGAGTTATCTTACGCTAAATCGTACATCAAATACGTTATCAGGAGGAGAAAGTCAGCGAATTAACTTGGCTACTTCTTTAGGAAGCTCACTAGTAGGTTCCATGTATATTTTAGATGAACCAAGTATTGGATTGCATCCAAAAGATACCGAGCGATTAATTGGTGTTCTTAAAAATCTTCGTGATTTAGGAAATACCGTAATCGTGGTTGAACACGATGAAGACATCATGAAAGAAGCTGATTATATTATTGATATCGGTCCTGAAGCAGGAACTTATGGTGGAAATGTAGTTGCTGAAGGCACATTTGATGAAATTCTACAATCAGATTCGTTAACTGCAAAATATCTTTCCGAAGCATTAAGAATTGAGGTTCCAAAAAACCGAAGAAACTCAAAAAATAGTATTGATATTATTGGAGCAAGAGAAAACAATCTTAAAAATATTGATGTTTCTTTCCCTCTAAATAATCTAACGGTTATTACAGGAGTTTCTGGAAGTGGAAAAAGTACTTTAGTAAAGAAAATACTGTATCCAGCAATGCAAAAACATTTGATTGGATACGGAGATAAATTAGGACAACACACAGCTATTGAAGGTAGTTTCGACACCTTAAAACATGTAGAGTTTATCGATCAAAATCCTATTGGTCGTTCCTCGCGTTCTAATCCTGTAACTTATATAAAAGCCTATGACGATATTCGAAAATTGTTATCCGATCAAAAGCTATCTAAAATAAGAAACTACCAACCTAAACACTTTTCGTTTAATGTTGAGGGTGGTCGCTGTGAAGTTTGTAAAGGTGAAGGTGAAGTTACTATTGAAATGCAGTTTATGGCAGATGTGCATTTGGAGTGTGAAACTTGTAATGGCAAACGTTTTAAGAAAGAAGTGTTAGAAGTAGCTTTTGAAGGAAAAAACATCGATGATATGTTAAATCTAACTATTGATGATGCTGTTGATTTCTTTACAAAACACCAACAAACCAAAGTAGCCAAAAAGCTAAAACCTTTACAGGATGTTGGTTTAGGTTATGTACAATTAGGACAGTCTTCTTCAACGCTTTCTGGTGGAGAAGCGCAACGTATAAAATTAGCTTCTTTCTTAGTAAAAGGAAACACGAAAGACAAAGCACTATTTATTTTTGATGAACCTACAACAGGATTACACTTTCATGATATTAAAAAACTATTAGCCTCATTCAACGCTTTGATAGAAAGAGGACATTCAATTATCGTAATTGAGCATAATATCGAACTCATTAAATGTGCCGATTATATTATTGATCTTGGTTTAGAAGGTGGTAAAAAAGGTGGAAGCTTAATTTTTACAGGAACTCCAGAAGAATTAGCAAAAAACACCAAATCATATACTGCTAAATATATAGCAGAGAAGTTATAAAAAAAGAACCGTCAAATATAATTTGACGGTTCAGAACATAACAAAATTCAATAATTACATTTATTGAAATTTCTTCTTTCCTTTTTCTGGGTTTAACTGATAGTTAAACGTATAATGTCTTCCATTTTCAGGATTCGTAGCATCTCCATCTTTATAGTAAGTGGTAATTTCCATTTTTGCATAATTTCCTTCAATAGTTTTCACCACTAAAACGACACCTGCAATAGGATTGATTCCGTGATTGGTCGGATTATAATTATACCATCCGTTGCTACTTCCAACAGGCAATGCTAAAGCTTCTACTCTATCTTGTTTAAAAGTTTCATCTGACGGTGCTTCTGTAACATCGTTAAAAGTAGTATTTGGAATAATTGATAGACTAGCTTCTCCTGTTCTATCAATATCTTCTAATAATTTCCCTTTTTCTCCTCCGTTTACAATAATTTCAGTAGCTCTAAAAGCAATGTCCCAATTATCGCCTTCAACAGTAGCTCCTGTATGAAAACTAAACTTTGTAAAATCTCCCGTATAATTACCTCTCCCTTCTGCTGGAGCATATAAGTTGTTTACCGTTTTGGTTTGTAGGTTTATTAATTCTTCAATATTTTCATTATCGCTACATGATGCGAAAATTGCTAAAACAGCAGTTACTAAAACTAATTTTAAGTTTTTCATTTTTGATTGATTTATAATTATTTATTTAAAAATTTGATTTGTTCTGGTTGATATAAAATGTTCTTCATCTTTTTTACTGTAAGGATTAAAAACCATATATTGATAAGAAGCAATCCTAATGTTTGTAATAATTCTCCTATTTCTTCAAACTCTAAAAACAAGTGAAATAAAAAGATATTTATTACTAAAGGGAAAGCCATAATTGCTCCTAATAAGGTGAATACTTGACTTAGTAATAAGAGTCCGCATAGTATTTGCATCGCTCCTAAAAACTGCCACATATATCCGGTTTGTTTCATCCCGTTGATGTACAATATTTTTTGAAGTGTTTGTGCTTTTTCAGGTTGCTGAAACTTTTGTGCTTTCTCTACAACTTGATTTGGTGTTGGGTTTTCTTTTGAAAACTTTCCTATTCCACCATAAACTAACATTCCTCCTAAAATGATACTTAACACTAAATTGATGATTCTCTCTATTGTCATAATTGATTGATTTATATTAAAATTTGAATTGAATTCTACTGTAAAAAGTGGTTCCTAAACGAAGCACACTATCGTTATTAGAAAATTTATTGATGTTTTTTAAACCTTTTTCGTTAAAGACATTATCAACACCTATTTGTAGGTTTATAAAATCTTTAAAGGTTTTGTCTATTGCAAAGTTTACTTGTAAGTTATCTGACACAAAACTGTCATACTCATCTATAATTCCCTGACTATTATTCGTATCGAACAAAGCGTATTTACTTCTGTAAACTGCTCTAATATTTGCAGAAAAATCATGCTGAAAATTCTCGTAGAACAATTTTAAGTTAGCGGTGTGTTTAGAGCGATTCGGTAATCCAAAGTAATTTTGAATTGTTAATTTTTGGGCTGAAGAAGTTGGAGTTTTTCTAAAAAATACTTCCCCTTTTTTAATTTCCTCTTCTTGCTCTTTATCTCCGGTTGTTAAAAATTGATATCCTCCTAAAAATTGAAGATTGTTGTTGATTTTATAATTTAAATCTACCTCAATACCTTGTGTATATACTTCTGAAATATTTCTGTAAGAAAACACTCTCGTATTTTGTGGTAAATTTAATTTTTCTACATCTAATTGAGTATCGAACGTATCTATCAAATCAGAAATGTCGTTTCTAAAAGCGTTGATATTTAATTTAAGATTCTTTGTTGGTTGTAACTCAAAACCAAAGTTATAACCTACAGAAGTTTCAGGTTTTAGCTCTTTTTCAACCACATTAATTCCATCAACATTCGGATATAAATTATGAATTGCTTGTGTACCCAAAACAATGTATCCTCCTTCTCCATTTCTAAAATTAAAATACAATTGTCTAAAATCTGGAGCTTTAAAACCTTTACCTATTGAAGTTTTAGCAGAAATCCAATCATTGATTTTATAATGAACAGATAATTTTGGAGAAAAAGCTGCTTTGTATTTATCAGGATTATCAAATCTTACTCCTAAAATTACATTTAAGTTGGTTATTGGTTTAAAATCATACTGAGCGAAAGCATAATACGCTGTAAAGCTTTTTTTAGCATCAAATTCATTTCTTGCTAAAGCATCATAATTTGCACCAATTCCTGATATTAAAGTAGCCTTGTTAGAACTTAATTTAGTTTTAATTTCTGGTCGGTAAAGACTTCTATCAAAAATAGTTTCTTCGTTATTAAAAACACTTTTTGCTTTGTATTGTGTTCCGTAAAATGAATATTCTAAACTCCAACTATCGGTTAAATTATGATTCCAAACTGTATTAAAATTCCAACCTTTTTGACTATTCTCGCCAAAATTGTTTTCTTGATTTTGAGCATAATATCGTTGCGAAATACTTCCTTTTAGTTTGTTAGAAAAATCATACAATAATTTTAAATTCCCTGTAAAATTCTGATGCGGGTAAGCAGTTAATCCAGATGTTTCAGGTGATAAATCATAGCCTCCACTTGAGTTCAGATTTATATCTGCAACAATACCTAATCTGTTATTTTTAGAAACAATTCCTGTATTGATGTCTAGTTCTTGTTTAGCTACGAATCTGGTAAATAATTGAAAATTTCCTTTAAACTGATTGTTTTTTGGTGTTTCTGTAATAATATTAATCACACCACCAATAGCTTCAGAACCGTATAAGGAAGACGACGGTCCTTTAACAATTTCAATTTGTTTTATGTTATTAACCGTTAGCCGATTTAAATCTATATTCCCAGAAGTTCTGCCAACAATAGGCACTCCATCAATCATAATTAGTGTATAGTCTGCTGAAACACCTTGTAGCTGAACACCTTCCGAATTTCCAAAATCACTTACTAACACTATTCCCGTTTGTTCTAACAAAATATCTCGCAATCGTACAGAACCCGATTTTTGCAATTGCTGTTTTGTTATTAACATAACTGGCATTGGTAAAGAAGATAACTGTCTTTTGGTGCGCGTTGCAGTTACAATTACTTCATCTAATTCATCTGCTATTTTAACCTCTTCTATTTCTTGTGAAAAAATCCAATTTGAAAAAAATAAAAGCAATAGAATATGTTTTTTGTTTAGAATCATTCTTAATAATTTTCATGCAAATGTATATATTATTTTTATTCAATCTAAATAAACTTTATATATTTGTCGAAAATTTTAATCAAAACAAATTCATAAAATGAAAAAAATAGCCTTTGCAATTATTGCATTAACCTTAGTAACAAACAGTTGGAGTCAAAAAACCAAAAAAGAGAAAGATATTGCTGCTATAAAAGCAATGAGTGGATGTTTTAAAGTAGGTTTCAATTTTACTGAAACATTTAATTATTCTAAAGACAGTGCTTATACACCATCAAAAACTAAACATGAAACTGCTTTAGAATGGGTTGAAGTTGTTACAGACAAGTCGGATAAGATTCAACTACAGCATTTATTAATCGTTGGCAAGAAAGAAAACCCGCATATTGTTAAGCACTGGAGACAAGATTGGATTTATGAAAACCAAGATTTTCACCAGTTCAATAAAGATAAAAACTGGAAGTATGTAGAGCTTCCTAAAAATGAAGTAACAGGTCAATGGACACAAAAAGTATATCAGGTTGATGATAGCCCAAGATATGAAGGAAGTGCTACTTGGGTACACGTTGATGGTAAAAGCTACTGGGAAAATAAAACGGATGCTCCTCTTGCTCGTAGAGAACACACACAACGTAGCGATTACAATGTTTTAGTAAGAAGAAACAGACACGAAATTACTAACAATGGCTGGATTCATAATCAAGATAACGACAAAGTTATTCGTGAAGACAATGAAAGAGACTTTTTATTAGCTCAAGAAAAAGGATACAACACTTATGAAAAGGTAGAAAACTCTAAATGTGAAGTTGCTATTGCATATTGGAAAGACAACAAACGCTTTTGGAAAAATGTAAGAAACACCTGGGATAATGAATTCAAAATGAAAAAAGATATAACTCTACAAGCAAAAGTAGATAACAAACCTCTTTTTATGCACATTTTTAAATTAGGAAAAGATGCCAAAAAGAAAGAAATTGAAGAAGTAATTACTAAATTTTTAAAATCCTAATTGTTAGATTTTGTTTCTATTCAAACCCTTTGTTTTCCTTAAAAAGAGAGTGAAGGGTTTTCTTTTTTAACGAATTCTAATTTATCTCCTACGAATTCTAATTTCTTTCAAATTTAACTACATACCTCACCTAATTTTGATCATATAAAAAACCTCATAGAGGTAATTTGAAACTAAAACAAAACTAAATTTTTATGTGGTCAAACAACAATTATTCATCAGTATTAAAAATGTATTTAAGTAAATACACAAGTTTAAAATTACAAGTAAACACTAACGGATTAATCGCTTCTGTTGAAAAACAAGAAAACGGTCAATGGATAAATGATAGAAACCTACCTAATATTCTTAACAAATTATCAACCGATTTTAATTTAGGTAAAGATGTAACTATCATTTTACAACAATAACACTATAACAATAACCTTAAAACAAAAAACTATGAAACAAAACATTTTAAAAGTAGGTTCAGTAATGGGATTACTACTACTTATCGGAGTATTTACAAGCTGTAACAACGCTAAAAAAGAAAACAACCAAGAATTGGGAAACATTGCTAGTATTGAAGAAACTATTGAAAAACCAGCTGTAGAACTAAGAAAACCTATTGTATTTATTACAGGAAACGACAAAGGAAACAGTCATTTTTACGACAGTGCTCGTGTGTTCTTTAAGCAGAAAAACTACGAAGTTATCAACGGTAAATATTCAGTAGAAGAAATCATTTCTTGGATGAACGAAAACGCGACTAAAAATCCTTATGGTGAAGTTCATATTGTAAATAATAACAATCCGTTTAAAGCTATGGCGTTAGAAACAGTAGTAAATGGAGAAAAAGTTACCACTGAAACTTTACAAAAGGCGATTAATGAAAAGAAGTTACCCTTGGTAAAAACTGAAGCGATTACTGATGATACAAAAATCATCTTTCATTCAAATCAGTTAGCAGCAAACACAAACTTGGTAAACACTTTAAAAAGTGCTTTTATTGCAGAAAATAAAGTTCCACAAATAGTAGCTTCAACTTATTATAATGTTTTTGGAGGAGAGTTTTCTAATCATTACTTAGCAAAACCATACTATGTGTTTTATCCAACAGCAAATTCACCGGGAAAAGTAGATTTATCAAAAGAAATTGCTAAAAAATATCCTGAAGAAAAAGAAATTGTTTGGTTTGATGCATTAAATAATGAAAGAGAACGTTATATAGGTGAACCATATACAATTCAGCATACCGTACCAGTAAACTTAGAATTAGATTATCATAATTCAGATAACGAAATTCCTCAGTTTGAAATGCAAGAAGAAATCATGGATTTCATTGCTAGTGAAGAAGATTTACTTAAAGAAGTTCAAAAAACAAATATTCCGTTAGAAAAATTTAGATGGACATACGTAGTAAAAAACAGTAAACTAAAAATTAAAGGAAGATCCTCTGTATTATGTGTATTAAAACCTTTAACTAAACCTTATGGAGATTTAGAACACGTAAAACCAGACACCAACAATAAGCGTTTATACGCTATGAAATAACTAATAATTGTTGCGCAAACGTCATTACGAATAAAGCAAATACCCTCCTGCCTTTCGTAATGACGTTTAATTTAAGTATGTTTGTTATATATGATTTTTTTAAGCAGAAAAAGAATAAAATTGGTTCGTAAAACTCACTACATTTCAAGAAGAAAACAACTCTTGATGTTTGTTTTTTCATACTTCTTTTTTTTGAAATTTTCTCTAATTTCTGCTCAAAATCAATCGATAAAAACCTACACAAAAAACAACGGTTTACCTAGTTTACACATACAGGATATTGCTCAAGATAGTATTGGTTATTTATGGTTAGCTACGCCTAAAGGATTGGTTAGATTCGACGGAAATTCTTTCATAACATACACTACTAAAAACGGATTACTATCAAACAATATCAATACAGTTTTTGTAAATAACAACTTGATTTTAATTGGAACAAATAAAGGGTTAAGTGTTAAAAGTCGTAACAACTTTAAAAATTTTGAAGGAAACAATATCAATTGTATTTTAAATGCTAATAATCATACTTTTCTAGGAACTGATAAAGGAATTTTCCGTTTGCGTGAAGAGTATTTATCTCCGCTTCGTACCAATTTTCAAATTGATTTAAACGAAATAAACGACCTAAAATTCGATGGAAAATTTTACTGGGTGGCTACCAATAAATCTTTATGGAAAGTTGATAAGCTTACCAATCCTACAATTTTAGAACGTATTGATGTTGACAACTACACTTCTATTCTTGTTGATAACAAGAAAATTATTGTTGCCACTTATAATAACGGAATTAAAATTATTATTAATGGTGAAGTAAAAAATCAACCTGTAACACTCCAAAATATTATAAAGGTTAAAAAGATTGACAATCAATTTTGGATTATTTCTGAAGATGAAGGAATTCAGGTGTTTGATAATGACTTTAGTTTTGAAAGAACTATTAACAAATACAACTCGCTAAGTTCAAACAATATAACTACTATTTTTGAAGACTCAGATCAAAACAAATGGATTGGCACTCAAAATGCAGGCTTATATACTATTAAAAATGACAATCCTTCACCTAAAAAACCACAAATTTCTTTTGAAAACATCGAAGTAGTTTTTAAAACTCTTGATAGCATTAACATTAATAATTACAATGAAATATTACAGTTACCATCAAATAAAAATCATATTTCTTTTTATTACAAAACGGTAGATATTAGCAACTCAAAAAACATTGAATATCGTTATACATTAAATAACAAAACTAGCCCTTGGAGTAGTAAAAACAACGTAGATCTAGCTTATTTATCACCGGGTAATTATACGTTTAGTTCACAATCAAGAATTGGTAACCTTGAAAGCGAACCTATTCAATTTAACTTTTATATTGATACTCCTTTGCATCAAAAAGAATGGTTCATTTTTTCTAGCATAGGGTTAGCTTGTCTGTTATTAGGTTTGATAATTTGGTCATACATTCGAAGAATTCAAGTTAAAAACAAAACGAAAATTGAAAAACTAGAATTACAAAACCATTTGTTATCCTTAGAACAAAAAGCATTGCAATTACAAATGAATCCGCATTTTATTTTCAATGTTTTAAACGGAATTAAAGCCTTAGGTAACTCTGGTAAATCTGCTGAATTAAACGAAACCATTAGCAAATTTGCTACACTTTTACGAGGAGTTTTACACAATTCTAGACAAGAAGAAATAAGTTTAACTGAAGAAATAACAACTCTAAAAAATTATATTGAACTAGAGCAACAAATGAGTACTAATTCTTTTGAATATCAAGTCACAACTAATTTATCGATTGATTCAGAAGAAATTTTAATTCCTCCAATGCTTATTCAACCTTTTGTTGAAAACAGTATTAAACACGGTGTTTCGACAATTGAAAAAGGAAGGATTGATATCTCTTTTTCAACAAAACACAATCTGTTACAATGCGAAATCCTCGATAACGGAATTGGATTCCATCAATCTCAAAAAAATAAACAACCTAGTTCTCATCGATCTGTTGCTATGCAGGTTACTAAAGATAGAATTGAAAGTTTATCGAACAAGAGTACTTTCTCTATGACTGAAATTAAAAAAGAAGGAAAAGCCTATGGAACAAAAGTGCTGTTTACGATTCCATTAAAAACCGATTTTTAAAAATGACAAAACTTACCGCAATTTTAGTAGACGACATGCCAATAGCATTAGAAATGCTACAAAACGATTTAACCCAATTTCATCCTGAAATTGAAATTATTGGTACTGCTAAAAGTGTTGTTGAGGCTTCAAAATTACTACGAAAACAACAACCTGATATTTTGTTTTTAGATATCATGTTAGGTGACGGTACAGGATTTGACGTTTTAGAAATTCACCCAAATCTATCTTCAAAAATTATTTTTGTAACTGCGAGTGATGAGTATGCTATTAAAGCTTTTAAGTTTGCAGCTATCGATTATGTTCTTAAACCGTACTCAAATGAAGATTTAACAAACGCAATTAACAAAGCTAAAAATCAAATTAAACCTCATAAAGAACAATTAAATGTTCTTCAACAATCTATTTCAAAACCTAACCAACGACCTAAAAAAATATCTTTAAACACTTCAGATAAGATTATGGTGGTTAATTTAGATGATATTGTTCGTTGTCAGTCCGATAATAATTATACTGAGTTTTTTATGAATGACGGACAAAAAATTTTGGTAGGCAAAACTTTAAAACATTTTACCGACATGTTAAAAGAGTTTGATTTTTTAAGAGTTCATCAAAGCCATTTAATTAACATTCAGTTTGTTAAAGAATTTATAAAATCAGACGGAGGTTATTTGGTTTTAAAAAATAAAACGACCATTCCTGTTTCAGTAAGAAAAAAGAACGATGTTATCGCAGCTTTAGAAAAAATGTAATCACCGTTTTTTTCCTGTTTTTCCTATAAAATTTAGCGCTAATGTTAAATTTTTACTAATTTTTTATTTAAATTAGTGTTTATAAACTAAAAAAATATGGTTGCACTTAAACCACAAAAAGGTAGGTTGCTAATTGCAGATCCAGCAATTTTAAACGACAGCTCCTTTAAAAGGACCATTATTTTGCTTACTGAACACTCTGAAAAAAGTTCAGTAGGATTTATATTGAACCGACCTATGAATCACGTTTTAAGTGATCTAATCCCAGAAATTGATTGTGATTTTAAGATTTATGAAGGCGGACCTGTTGAACAAGACAACTTGTACTTTATACATAAAGTTCCACATTTACTTCCTAATAGTGTAGAAGTAGCCAATGGGATGTATTGGGGTGGTAACTTTGAACTTTTAAAAGATTTATTGAATAAAAAACAATTAGAAGCTTCTGATATTCGCTTCTTTTTAGGATACTCTGGTTGGAGCAGCAATCAACTTGAAGAAGAACTTTTAATGGATTCTTGGTTTGTATCTGAAAATGATTACGACAATATTTTAACCACTAACGATCAAAGTTTTTGGAAAGACAAACTACTACAACGTGGTGGTAAATATAAAATATGGGCAAATGCACCTAGCGATATTCAAATGAACTAACTAGTTACCATTGCTAATTGTAAACTACTCTTAATTTTATTGGTAATATCCGTAGTAAATTCTTTCTTACGATAATTAGTAACTGATTGAATTCCAACAATAGCATTCGTTATAAAAACTTCATCAGCTTTTTGAATTTCAAAAGGAGAAATTGCTGTTTCTTCAATTGTGTAATCTAGGTGTTTGTCTACTATTTCAATCACCTTTTTTCTAATAACCCCTTTGATACAACCTTCTTCTAATGCTGGAGTTTTAATTACATTCCCTTTTATGATAAAAAGGTTTCCATTAATTGCTTCTACTACCCCTTTACGTTCATTCAATAAAATACAGTTATCTAAATCGTTTTCTTCAGCAAAAATAGCCGCCAAAGTATTTAACATTCTGTTGGTAGTTTTTACTGTAGATAGCAACCCTGAATAGTTATAAAAATCTTTAAAAACATCAATTTTATAAACTTCTTTCTCTTGTGTTTCTAACGGACTACCCTCAATAATATAATCTATTTCATTAGAAACTGGTTTATACAAACCTCCATCTTTTCTATAAACTGTTAATCGAATTCTATGAGTAGAAACTTCTAATGACTCTTTTACTACTTTATTGATTTCTTCTTGTAAAAACTCAAGAGTAAATTCCATCGGAATTTTCATACGAAGCATACGCATAGAAGCCATTAACCTAAAATAATGATCTTCTAAAAAAACAACTTTACCGTTAACAACTTTTATTGTTTCAAAAATAGCGTCACCATATTTAAAAGCTCGGTTTTTTATTGAAAGTTGCACTTCGTTATCAGCAATTAAGGCTCCGTTAAAATTTACCATTTTCTAAAAATTTTCAAATGCAAACTTACAATTTAGAGAAATATTAGCCACAAAAAAACTCGACAAATTGCCGAGTTTATATTTAAAATATAGTTACTGTAATTTTTAAGCTCCAATAGTATGTTTTAATTCTTCAATCTGATTTTCCCATAGCATTTTTGCCTCTTCAACATCGTCTTCATCATCAGCAAAATCGGTAACAATTACTGCTACATCTTTTGTTAATGGATCTACTTGAATTTTAAACTCAAAATAACTGTCATCATCCTCACTCTCTGTCCATTTAAACTTAATTCGTTCATCACTTTTTTTGGTAATAATTTTTGCTTCTTCTTCAGAATCATCCCAAAAAAAAGTAATTAACTTACCTCTTGAATTTACTTTATCTGCAAACCACTCTTCTAAACCTGCTGGGGTTGCAAAATACTGATACAACATGCTTGGTGATGCATGGATAGGAAACTCTAGCTCAAATTTAACTTTACTCATTTATTTTTTGTTTGAGCGCCAATATATATAATTATTTTTTAAAAAAAAATTTTAATGTTTTGTTGCCTAAAACCAAAAAGTAATTATATTTGCACCCGCAATCAGGCGAGGTAGCTCAGTTGGTTAGAGCGCAGGATTCATAACCCTGAGGTCACGGGTTCAAATCCCGTCTTCGCTACAAAACCCAAATCATTAGATTTGGGTTTTTTTATTTCTTATAATTCGGTCATCATTTTACAATGTAGTCCAACTTTTTGCACATCAAACTCCTCACCTATTATCTTAAAATTAAGACTTTCATAAAAGCCAACAGCTTCTTTTCTTGCATTGCACCATAAAAAAGAAATTCCCTTTTCTTTAATAATTCTTTTTGCCTCTTCAATCAATAATTTCCCAGTACCTTTACCTCTTACTTTTGGTAAAGTAGCCATTCCTCTTAATTGATATTGTTCTTCTACTTCATTATCAATAGTATTTTTCATAAATGTTGCAATTCCAACCAATTCATTTTTATAAAAAGCACCTAAATGAAAAGTACCTTTGTCATTGTCTCCTTTAAACTTATAAGGTAAATCAATATTCTTACGCAAAACAGTTAAACGTATTTCGTAAGTATCTTGAGTTGATATATTTTTTATTTTTATCATCTTAATTACTTTAACTCAAAAATACATAATGAATATACATTTTCAACCTATTGATAAAAAAGACCTGTTAAGTATTCTCCCTCTTGTGCAAAAAGTTAATACAACCACTCCTTTCGATATTTTAAAAAAACGAGTTTTAGAAATGTTTGAATACCCAAACTACGAATGTGTAGGAGTTTTCGACAATCAAAAGCTAATTGGTATTTCTGGTCTTTGGTATAGTGTTAGACATTATGTTGGTAAAAGTGTGGAACCTGATCATGTTGTAATAGATGAAGAATACAGAGGTAATAATATTGGTAAACAGTTTTTTAACTGGATTTACGAGTACACTAAAGAAAAAGGTTGTGAAGCTATCGAGTTAAACACATATACAGGAAATAGAAAATCACATAAATTTTATTACAATGAAGGTTTTGAAATCTATGGATTTCATTTTGTGAAAGTTATGCGTGAAGACCAAAAATTTTATTAATTTTTTCAAAAAAAACTTTTGCAGATATTAGAAACAGTCTTATATTTGCAACCGCTTTACTGCGGGAGTAGCTCAGTTGGTAGAGCGTCAGCCTTCCAAGCTGAATGTCGCCGGTTCGAACCCGGTCTCCCGCTCAAATTTTTACATATTGTAAGCAATTACAAAAAGCTTTACCGCGGGAGTAGCTCAGTTGGTAGAGCGTCAGCCTTCCAAGCTGAATGTCGCCGGTTCGAACCCGGTCTCCCGCTCAAAAAACCGAAACATTAGTTTCGGTTTTTTTTATTGCTTTATTTTATCTATTCAATCTTAATTTATCGCCAAAGAAAAACAAACCTAGGATAATTAACCCCATCACTCCTATCATTAACGTATTATTTGAAATTACACTTGGTCTTAACAGTAACGTGATTGCATATCCTCCTATCGCTCCTCCTAAATGAGCTGAATGACCAATATTTCCAATTTGATTTTTCATTCCGTATATTGAATACACTAAATATCCAATACCAAAAACATACCCTGGAAGCGGAATAGGAATTGGTAGCATTATCAATTCCATGTCAGGATACAACATTATTGATGAAAAAATAATTCCTGAAACTGCTCCTGATGCACCAACTGCACTATAATACGGTTCACTTTTATGTTGATATAACGAGTACATACTTCCTGCAAGCAAGCTCGCAAAATAAATCAGTAAAAAATTAACAGTTCCGAAACTAGCATCTACTACTTTTCCAAATAAATACAAGGCATACATGTTAAATCCTAAATGCATCCAATCAACATGCAAAAAACCTGAAGATATCATTCGTAGTTTTTCTCCTCCTAAAATTCTTTGAACTTGAAATTTATAGCGATCAAAAAAGGCTGCATCTCCAAACCCTTTAATCGACATCAACACATTTACTAAAATTAATCCAATAATAATTTGACTCATAGTTTAAACATATATCTACAAACATAAACAAAAGTTAATAAAATGAATGATTGATAATTTAATACGATATTTGCATTTTAATTTTTATAAATGGCATTTTTAACTTTTGCAATTGTTTACCCTTTCATCTGGTTAATATCAAGATTACCTATGAGGGTTTTATATGTTTTTTCTGATTTTTTCTTTTTAATTCTATATTATATTGTTGGTTACAGAAAAAAAGTAGTGAAAAAGAATCTAAATATTGCTTTTCCTAACAAAAGCAAAACCGAAATCAATAAAATATCTAAACAGTTCTTCAAACATTTTGTTGATTTACTTTTTGAAAGTGTCAAGTCTTTTTCTATCAGTAAAAAAGAATTGCAAAAACGCTATAAATACAAAAATCCTGAACTTGTTAACAAATACGCTGAACAAGGCAGAAGTATTGCATTGACAGGTGCACATCAAGCTAATTGGGAGTGGGCTTTTGGCATGACTTTTTCACTTAACATAGACTGTTTTGGTGCTTACAAAAAAATTAAGAATCCGTATTTCGAAAAAGTTGTTAAGGAATCTAGAACAAAGTTTGGTTTTGACGGAGTTCCTACAACTTTATTCAACAGAAGTATTTATGATCGTTATTCAAAAGGAATAACCAGCTTATACATTTTATTAAGCGACCAATCTCCTCAAATAAAAAAGACAAGATATTGGGCTGAATTTTTGAATGTAAAAGTACCTGTACATACTGGCGCAGAAGTTCTTGCAAAGAAATACAATTCTGTTGTTATGAACATGAAAACTACCAAAGTTAAAAGAGGTTATTTTGAAGTAGAATTTGAATTAATAACCGACTCTCCTAATAACTTTAATGATTTTGAAATTACAGATAAATACCTTGAAATAACTGAGAAAAATATTAAAGAACAACCCGAGTGTTATTTATGGACGCATAACCGATTTAAGCACAGAAATAAATACGACCAATGGTTAGAAATTAGAAAAGCTTCTCAAAAATAATTGAGAAGCTTTTTTTATAGTCTTTTATTTTTTTAAAATAAAAAAACCTTCTTAAATAAGAAGGTTTTTGGGTGAAAGACCGGGTTCGAACCGGCGACCTCCGGAACCACAATCCGGCGCTCTAACCAACTGAGCTACAATCACCATGTAACTTGCGGGTGCAAATATACAAGCTTTTCACATTGTGACAAAACTTTTTTTTAAATTAATTTGCTAAAATCTTCAACCGCAACATAACGTTCTGAGGTAAAGCCTTCTGCATAATCAACACCTATAAGCCTTCCTAAATCACGCGCTCTATATTCAATACTATCAGTAAAGTTTTTACTTGTTATTGGTGTTTCTGGCTCTTCACTTTTTGGGTCATAAAACTGCGATGAATACGCCATAACAGCATCAATCTTCTTATTTATAAAACCTGTAACATCTACCACAAAATCTGGTTCAATATTTTTCCACTGAATATAATGGTATACTTGTTTTGGTCGCCATTTTCCTTGTTTAACTCCGTTTAATTCAGTCTCAATCTTTAGCAAACCACTTAAAAAACAAGCATCAGACACTAATTTACTTCCTTTGGGATGATCTATATGACGATCATCAATAGCATTACACAACACGATTTCAGGTTGATACTTTCGTATCATTTTAATGATTTCTAACTGATGCTTTTTATCATTCGTGAAAAAACCATCAGCAAAACCCAAGTTTTCACGTACCGAAATTCCTAATATTTCCGCAGCTTTAGTAGCTTCTATATCTCTTAATTCAGCAGAACCTCTTGTTCCTAATTCACCACGAGTTAAATCGATAATTCCTACTTTTTTTCCTAACGAAATTTCTTTTGCTATGGTAGCAGCACATCCTAATTCAACATCATCAGGATGTGCACCAAAAGCTAATATATCTAGTTTCATAATCTTATATAAGAAAAGCTAATTTACTAAATGAATTTTAGACTTGTACTGTTTTCCAGCTTCCTTTTCTAAACAACCAAATACTAATAACTGCTATTAAAACTTCCGCTAAAGTTATTGCCAAAAACACTCCTATAGGTCCGAAATTTAACGTTATCGCCATCAAATAAGCAAATGGCAACTGAAACAACCAAAAACACACAAGGTTTATATAAGTTGGAGTTTTTGTATCTCCAGAACCATTAAATGATTGAATAACTACCATACCATAAGCATACGCAACATAACCAGCAGCCATGATTTGCAAACATAAAGCTCCGTTTTCTACAACCTCAGTATTATTTGAAAACCAACTTAGAAAAGTGGATGCAAAAAGAAGATAAACTATCGAAACAACTCCCATAAAAATTGCGCAATACTTACTCGTTATCCAAACTGATTTTTCTGCTCTTTCAGGTTGATTGGCCCCAAGATTTTGTCCAACTAAAGTAGCTGCTGCGTTACTCATTCCCCAAGCAGGCATAAGTGTAAACATCATTATACGAATTGCAATTGTATATCCTGCTAAAACTTCGCTACCAAATTCAGACATAATACGCATCAAAAACACCCAACTTGACGTTCCTATTATAAATTGCCCGATACCTCCTAGTGATACTTTTATTAAGTTTATCATTACCGAAACTCTAACTACTAAGTCTTTAACAGCGAGTTTTATTTTACCGGCTCCAAAAAACAACACTAGCAATTGTGAAACCACAGCAGTTCCTCTACCAATCGTAGTTGCAATTGCTGCTCCCTCTACTCCATATGCAGGAATTGGTCCTAATCCGAAGATAAAAATTGGATCTAAAATGATATTTAATCCGTTGGATAAAATCAGCGTCCACATAGCAATTGAAGCATTTCCGGCACCTCTAAAAATTGCATTGATTAAAAAGAGTAACATTACAGTAATGTTTCCTCCTAACAACACACGAGTATAGCCATAGCCTTCCGCAATTAAATCAGGTTCTCCGCCCATTAATTGTAAAATCTCCTTCGGATATACGATTCCAACAATGCTAATTAGAATGGAAACAAAAATTCCTAAAAAAATAACTTGAACCGCTGTTTGATTTGCTCCTTCTGAGTCTTTTTCACCAGTTCTACGAGCAACTAATGCAGTAGCCGCCATACTTAATCCGATAGCTACAGCATACACCAAAGTTAGCACCGACTCTGTTAATCCGACAGTAGCAACAGCATTTACACTTACTCTAGAAACATAGATAATATCTACCAGTGCAAAGATAGATTCCATTAACATCTCTAAAATCATCGGAATTGAAAGCATAAAAATCGCCTTTTTAATACTTCCTGTGGTAAAATCTTGCTGCTTTCCTAAAACAGCGTCTTTAAAAAGTGAAATTATATTTTGTTTTGAAGTTTGATTGTTATCAGTCATTATAAGTTTAATTAAATACATAAATAACCTCAAGAAAACTTAAGGCATAACTATTTGTTGCTCAAGCAACCGTACTATGGATGCGACTTATACAATCATAATGATACAAATATGCAAAAATAATTTTAATTAAATTCAATATCTTCGTGCTATGATTAAAGTTGTTATCATAGGAGGCGGTAATGTAGCTACCCATTTAGCCGATGCTTTTAGCAAAACCAACAATGTATCATTGACTCAGGTTTATGCTAGAAACATTGAACAAATACAGCATTTTAAAAAATTTACTTCAATAACTAATAATATAGAGCAATTAAAAAAAGCTGATGTTTATATTATAGCTGTTTCTGATGATGCAATCACCGAAGTTTCACGTAAGATTAATCTCCCTGACAGCATAATTGCTCATACATCTGGGAGTGTAGAAATGAACGCTATTAAAACAAATGGCAGTAAGGGTGTTTTTTATCTTCTGCAAAGTTTTTCTAAAAGCAAAGAAGTTAATTTTGATACTATTCCCTTTTGTCTTGAAGCAGAAAATGAAAAGGATTTACAACTGTTAGAAACGTTAGCAAAAACTATTGGAAAGAATGTGTATCATATCAATTCTGAACAAAGAAAAAGATTACACGTTGCAGCTGTTTTTGTAAACAATTTTACGAATCATATGTACAAAATTGGTGCAGATATTTGTAACGAACACCAAGTCCCTTTTGAAGTTCTACAACCTTTGATTAAAGAAACTGCTGAAAAAATCACGAAACTCAACCCTGAAGATGCTCAAACAGGTCCTGCTAAGAGAAACGATCAAAAAACTATTCAAAATCATTTAGCTTTATTGAATACAGAGCAACAAAAAATTTATAAACTTATTACAAAATCAATCCAACAAAATGGAGAAAAGTTATAAAGAATATTTACCTCAAATAGACACGTTAATTTTTGATGTAGATGGAGTATTGACTAATGGAATTGTTACTATTTTTCCTGATGGGCAATTAATTAGACAAATGAACACAAAAGATGGATATGCTTTACGAGCTGCTGTAAAAGCCGGTTTAAAAGTATGTATCATCTCTGGAGGTAAAAACGAAGGGGTTCGTACCCGCTTAGAAAACTTAGGAATTACCGATATCTATTTAGGAGCTCAAAACAAAACTGATCAGTTTAATGAACTTGTAGAAAAGTATAATTTAAAACCTGAAAACATAATGTATATGGGTGATGATATTCCTGATTACCCAGTTATGAAACTAGTTGGAATGCCTGCTTGCCCTAACGATGCGATTCGTGAAATACAACAAATTTCAAAATATATTTCTGATAAAACTGGTGGTAACGGTTGCGCTCGAGATATTATTGAACAAATTTTACGCGTTCAAGGAAAATGGGAAAGTAACTTTGACGCTCAATATCACTAATTGGAATACTTTTTGAAAACAGTTATTTATTAAACATAATTATAATGAAAAAAACACTTTTAATCTTATTATTTACAGCTTTTAGCCTTTCAATAAACGCTCAAACAATTTTCGGTAAATGGGAAAACCGTGACGAAGAAACGAATAAAGTTGACTCGGTTATTGAAGTCTACGAAAAAGACGGAAAAGCCTATGCTAAAATCATAGAAATTACAGATCAAAGCCGTCAAAAAGCTGTATGTGATAAATGCAGCGGAAAACGTAAAAACAATCCTATTTTAGGAATGAATATTTTAACTGGATTAGAAAAAGATGGTGATGAATGGAGTGGCGGTAAAATTCTTGATCCTAAAAACGGTAAAGAATACAAATGTTATATAAAACTAGACGGTAAAAACAAACTTAAAATAAGGGGCTATATTGGGTTTTCTGCTTTTGGGAGAACTGCTTATTGGTATCGTAAAAGCTAAACTTCAAAATTCATATGTAAAGCACTATTTTTTAATGGTGCTTTTTTTACAAAAAAATAAAAGACTTTAGTGTCTTTTATAAATAAAACTAATATCTTTGTAGCATATTATTTTATATGTTTTCAAAATCTTGTGAATACGGTTTAAGAGCAACTATTTTTGTTGCAGAACAATCTAGCTTAGATAATAAAGTTGGTGTAAAAGCTATTGCTGCCGCTATTGATTCTCCTGAAGCTTTTACAGGGAAAATATTACAAATTTTAACAAAAAATAACATTATTGATTCTATTAAAGGTCCTTATGGTGGATTTGTAATTAATAAAGCTGACCTTAAAAAAATTCGCTTAAGCGATGTGGTTCGTGTTTTAGATGGTGATAGTATTTACACAGGTTGCGGATTAGGTTTAAAACAATGTGATGATAGCTCTCCGTGCCCTCTTCACTTTAAATTTGTAGAAATTAGAGATAACTTAAGAAAAATGTTAGAAGGAAACACCCTTCATGATGTATTATACACAAACGACAAGAAAAATACTTTTTGGCTAAAACGAGAATAAAAAAATTTACAACAATAAAAGACAAAAAGGTCTTTTTATAATTTATAAAAAATGGAGATAAATAACAACTCAATAGTAGCAGATATAGTTGCAAAAAACTATAAAACAGCTACAATTTTTAAACTATACGGAATTGATTTTTGTTGCAATGGTAACAGAACTATTCAAGAAGTTTCAACAAAGAAAAACATTGTTCCAGATACATTGATCAATAAACTCATCCGAATTGATAGAGGTTTAAAATCTACTAACGACTATCAAAACTGGTCCTTAGATTTTTTGTGTGATTACATCTATCAAAATCATCATACCTATGTAGAAAAACAAATTCCTGAAATTTTAGAGTACTTAACTAAAATAGCTAAGGTACATGGTAACAACCATCCTGAGCTACACGAGGTTTTGCAACTCTTTAAAGAAAGTGCCGGAGAACTTACCACCCATATGAAAAAAGAGGAACTTATTTTATTTCCTTTTATAAAAAAGTTAGTTGAGGCGAGTAATTCAAATACGCCCCTTACTCCTCCTCCCTTTGGTACGGTAGAAAACCCTATAAACATGATGCATACTGAACATGATAATGAAGGTAGTAGATTTAGAACAATTGCAAAACTTACCAATAATTACACTCCGCCTGAAGACGCTTGTAACACTTATAAAGTTGCTTTAGCCATGCTACAGGAGTTTGAAGAAGACTTACACAAACACATTCATTTAGAAAATAACATTCTATTTAAAAAAGCAATCAAATTAGAAAATCAATTAAACAATTAATAATGAGAAAAATTTGGACTGGATTTATTGCAGTAGTGGTATTATCATTTATTGCATTAATATGGGTAGGTACAGAAATTTATCAAACCCAACCCCCTATACCTGAAACAGTAAAGGTTAAAGGAAGTAACGAAACTATTTATACAAAAAAAGACATACAAGACGGACAAAATGTATGGGAATCAATCGGAGGAATGGAAGTAGGGTCCATTTGGGGACACGGAAGTTATGTAGCTCCAGACTGGACAGCTGATTGGATTCACAAAGAAGCGGTTTATCTATTAAATTACTGGGCTAAAAAAGACTTTAACACCAACTATGATGCTTTAGATGAAGAAAACAAAGCTGCTTTAAAAGCTCGTTTGGTAAAAGATATTAGAACCAACACTTTTAATGAAAAAGACCAATCAATAACAGTTTCTAAAGAGCGAAAAGAAGCCATTGAAGCAAACTCAGCGTATTATGCAAACATTTTTTCAAAAGGTCATGAAAAATATGCCATCCCAAAAGGTGCATTAACCGATACTGAAAAACTAGCTAAACTTAATGCCTTTTTATTCTGGACTTCTTGGGCTGCCAGTACAGAAAGACCTAATCAAGACTATACCTATACTTCTAACTGGCCTCACGAACCGTTAATTAACAATACAATTACTCCCGATTCACAACTATGGTCAGGGTTCTCAATAATTTTATTACTACTATTTATTGGAGTATTAACCTATTACTACATTCGAAATCATGAAAAAGGAGAAGCGGTAACAAACCCAAACAATGACCCCTTATTAGACTTAAAATTAGTTAGATCTCAAAAAGCAGTATTAAAGTACTTTTTAGTCATCTCACTTCTTATTGTATTACAAGTTGTTTTGGGTATTGTTACTGTACATTATACGGTAGAAGGTCAAGCTTTCTTTGGCTTTAATTTATCGGAATATCTTCCGTATTCAATCTCAAGAACCTGGCATACACAACTTGCTGTATTTTGGATTGCTGCTACATGGTTAGCTACAGGATTATTCTTAGCTCCAATTATTAGTGGTAAAGAAATGAAGTATCAAGTTTTCGGAATCAATTTCTTGTTTATCGCCTTGTTAATTATTGTTTTAGGTTCTATGCTAGGAGAATGGTTAGGTGTACATCAATTTTTAGACTTAACCACTAACTTTTTCTTTGGTCACCAAGGATACGAATACATGGATTTAGGTAGATTCTGGCAAATATTCTTAGGTATAGGTTTAATTTTATGGGTAGTTATGGTTGGTAGACACGTATTGTATGGTATCCGTAAGAAAGACGACTCTAAACATTTGCTTACTATCCTATTAATAGCAGTAGTTGCTATTGGTATGTTCTTTTTCTCAGGATTGATGTATGGAGAAAACAGCTCACTACCTGTAATTAATTATTGGAGATGGTGGCTAGTGCACCTATGGGTAGAAGGATTCTTTGAGGTGTTTGCGACGGTGATTATTGCCTATATTTTCTCTCGAATGAAAATTATTTCAACCAAAACAGCAGGAAAAACAGCGATAGCCTCAGCAACTATTTTCTTAGCTGGTGGTATCATTGGTACCTTACACCACTTATATTATTCAGGAACACCGGTGCAAGCCATTGCTTTAGGAGCTACATTTAGTGCTTTAGAAGTAGTACCGCTTACCTTAATGGGATTTGAAATTAGAGAAAACTGGAATTTATTGAAAAAAAATGCTTGGATTCAACGTTACAAATGGCCTATCTTTTTCTTTATTGCTGTTGCCTTTTGGAACATGGTCGGTGCTGGTGTTTTCGGGTTCTTAATCAACCCTCCTATTGCATTGTACTACATCCAAGGGTTAAATACTACTGCGGTACACGCACATACTGCATTATTTGGAGTATACGGAATGTTAGGGATGGGCTTTATTTTAATTTGTTTACGTCTATATTCAAATATTTTTTGGAACGAAAAACTAATAAAAAACGCCTTTTGGTTTTTAAATGGCGGGTTAGTTTTAATGGTCGTATTAAGCTTACTACCAGTTGGTATCATTCAAGTTTACACTTCTATTACCAAAGGATACTCTTTTGCTAGAGACCCTGAATTACTATACAATCCAACAGTACAAACCTTAAAATGGATGCGAATGATAGGAGATATTGTATTCTCTTTAGGTATTGTATGTTTCTGCTGGTTTGTGGTAAGAACAACGATTAATGCAATAAAACAGAAACTATAAACTTATTTTACAATTTATTCAAAAGGCTGTATGAAAACTCATGCAGCTTTTTTTAAGTAGATTTAAAAACAAAAAAGCCTTACTAGTTTTAGTAAGGCTTTATGTGATCGCGACAGGATTCGAACCTGTGACCGTCTGCTTAGAAGGCTGAAAAAATTTAAGCACTTGAAAATTTCAAAAATTATACTTTATTGATAATCAGTATTTTAATAAATTTTATTTCGATTTAATTTTAATTAAAGTCAAAACGATTCAAAAAAAAGTGTGCACAAAGTGTGCATTTTTTTTCCTAACTTTAATAGAAAATTAGGGCTAAAAATGGCACGTGTAAGACTCGTTTTAGATACCAGAGAATCATCAAAAAGTAGTACAACTGGATTGTATCCAATTGCGCTACGTGTCTTCCATCGTAAAGCCAGACTTATACGCCTTTCATTTTATACTTCTAATGTCGGTTGGGATTCTACATTAACCAAATTCAAAAAATCTGCCTTAGCAAATAAAAACCAAAATTGTGATTACATAAATAAAGAGCTATATACACTACTCCACAAAGCCAAAAAACTACTTGATGAACTTGGAGAATCACTTAAATCAATTCATGTTGATAGTCTTGTAGAACATATAAAGTTAATCTGGGAAGAAGGTGAACAATCGACTATAAAAAAGAAAATAATCAACAATATTTCTTTAGAGGAATGGGGAAAAACATTAATCGCACGAAAACTAAAAGCTAAGAAACCAGGAACCGCAAAATGGTATAGAGGAGGAATTGATGCGATTAAAAAATTTAATGCAGATAACGATATCAAGCTCTATGATATTACTGTTACATTTTTAACGGACTTTCAAGCTCATCATGAGCATATTGGAAATTCTAATAACTGTATTAGCTCTTACCTAAGAGCAGTCAGAGCCATATATAATAGTGCCATTAAGGAAGATGAGTTTGAACCTATTAAAAACTCATTTATCCATTACAAAATTCCAAAGTCAGGAAGAACTAAAAAACGTGGAATTTCAAAAGAGAAGATTCTATCCATACGAAAACTTCATTATGAAATAGACTCGGAACTATGGCATACAAAAAATTATGCGTTAACTATGTTCAACTGTCGAGGAATGAACTTTATAGACTTAGCTAAATTAAAGGTAAATGCAATTAATAATGAGCGATTGCAATATGGACGAAGTAAAACTGGAGAGCCTCTGTCTGTAAAAATTACTGATGAGCTTGCTCAAATTTTAAACTATTACCTCACAAGAGAAAAAGATGAAGATGATTTCATTTTCCCTGTTGGATATGATGGAAGTCCCGAAACCTATAAACATTATCTTTCACATAGGAGACGCGTCAATAAACTATTAAAAATAATTGCAAAAGATGCAGGAATCGAAGAAAACCTAACTACATACACTATAAGACATTCCTGGGCAACAATAGCAAAATACATGGGGATTTCTACTGAAGTAATTAGTGAAAGCTTAGGGCATAATTCATTAAAAACTACTGAAATATATCTTAAAAGTTTTCATAACGACGTTTTAGATGAAGCTAATAAAATGATCGTCAGCTAGAATATTCTTTTTGTTACAGTCCTAGTTCTTTTAATCTTGCAAAAACCTCTGCCATTGATTCACCTTCTTCAAGAGGTCGTTCAGATTCCTGTTTAGTTGTCAAATATGATTCAAGAGCACTTTTTGAACCAAACATAAATTTTTCTGAATTCTGCATTTGTGAATAGTTGGCTGTTAATTTTTCTATTTCTGAAAAAGGCCTTTTGCTTATTCTTCTCCATATTCTATTTAGAAGCCCTTCTGGGCATTCAGGCATCAACATTAAAATATGCTGAGAATCTAACGGAAGCTTTAATATGTTCGATGGGTCAAATGGAGCAAATCTTTCAGGTTTATTATTTGACGCAATTACAGGATTATCACTAGTTACTAATTCTAAATTTTCATCATCAATTTTTATAACACAGATTGAATCATTTTTAAGTCTTACTTTAATCAGCTCGATAGCAACTTCTAATTGCGTTATAATCATTCCTGGTTGTCTTTCTTTATTATAATCTCTTGTAAACTCTTCAAGATTTTTTCCAGCTATAGACACTTTTTCATCCCCAAAAGTGAAATAATCTTTCCCCGTTTGTTTACAGAGCGCGAAAGCTTGTTTAAAAGCCCTCCTCATTAGATCTCTACTGGCATTTACCCATTTAGTTGTTCTATAATACATTGTAACCACTGTAGAAATGATTAATTCTCTTTCTTCGTTTGTTAGCTCTGTTTTATCTGGATCTGTTAAAATTTGATAAATTGCATCATAATGTTGCTCAAGTTCATCAGAGTAGAATCTCTCAACTGCCATTTTTTGTTCAACCGTTTCTCCTGGGAGTGTATAAAGATGTTTTTCTAAAGCAACATTCTTGATATTCGATTGAAAAATAGCTTCTTTTTTTATTGCTTTTTCAGGAAGAGCATGAATAAGATATTCTTGTCCATCTTGAATACTAAAGTGCTTTAGATAAGTTCTAGGAACAAAGTGTTGACGCTTAACTAAATTTCCTGACATAATATTTCCTTTTTAAATAAAGTTTGTCAAATCTATAAAAATATACAGTTATCACACTTCAAACTACGCATATAATAAAATAGACCATCAATTAAATTTTAGAACCACTTTTCTATTACCCTTTAGTTCTTGAAGTTCTATTTCTAGTCTCTCATTATCTCCAAGAACGAACTTTGGTAATACAAAAACAAATCGGTTCGAATCCTTGTTTTTAATCATACCTAAAAGTTCGTGTTCATAAACAACTTTCTGTAGTAGTTTTTGATATGAAGATTTCCTTCTTTTATTACCATTAACGCGATAAATATTCAAGTAATCAATCTCGAAATCGATTCCAGAGTTGTTGGAAAACTCTAAAACCAAATAGACTTCATCACCTTGATATACCATCTTTTGTAGACGTAATTTTAGTCCTTTCTTTCGTTTAGTTTTTAGATTTTCCGACTTTAATTTCAAGAGATATTTACTAAACTTCTCAAAAAACGAAACTCTTTTCCTTTCTTCAGAAATTGGCAGTATACCTGGCTTTTCTTTTATAGTCTTTCTCATTTCATTACCAATACTTTCCATATCACCAACAAAATAATTCAACTTTGGAAGATTTCTTCTATACCTAAGTATGTAGGAATAAATACGACCATCATTGGTAACAGTTAATAAATTACTATCAGTTCCTGGTTGCGCCTGTAGTAACCCAAAGTATTGCTCTTTTTCACGATTGTATGTAAACACAAAATGTGAAGCTCCAGTAATGCCCTGTCTGATAGGTTTAGGAAAAAACAGTGCTACATTTTTATGCTCATTGGCATAAATAGTGTCTAATTGTTGTTGTGCATTTAGAGTTGAACAAATTAAAGCAAACAACAATGTAATTATATATTTATTCATAAGAGTGAGTTTTTAATTATCTCTTTGAGATTTTTAAGATTAATTGATAGTTATCCGCAATCGTAACCCTTACATTACGATTGTTACGTTGGAATAGTTTTTTGATTCCAGAAACTTGCGGTATACCTGGAACATTTACATCGTTGATTGCATCACCAATTAATTGCTGTCTAACTTCAGCTCTAAAACTATTCTCTATGTAAATACCTTCACTTCCATCTTGATAATCGTGCGCTGTAAGTTTCACAGGTTGATGATTGATATGCTCAATAGAAATGATTGTGCGATTGGGCTGAAACTTTACAAATCCATAAATAGATGAATTCTTTAATAAATGCTTTCCATTTATGGTGGCATCTTTCATCAAGCGCATCTGCAATCTAAAATTTTGACGAACCGTTTGTTTCCCATCAACACGAACAAATATTTCGGAATCTGTGTTTTGGTTCATCACGATTTCATTCTTTACTGGACTAGATGCAAAAAAGAGTTGATGTTCTAAACCTAATTCTTTGGCTTCAACAGCTGTTTCCTGTTTTTCGATTTTTGAAACCGTGTCTTTTTTAATTTTAATAATCGGTTTGGTGGGAAGTTTTGGCTTTCGATAAGAAGCGTTTGTATAGTTTATTTTTCCTTGATTGTAGATGCTATCGATCATTCGTTTCTTTTCTTTCTCCAAAAGATTTGAGTCATATACTCCTGTAGAATCCAATAACTGTTCATCATAGATACTTGGCGCATTAGTTTGTCGTACTTCTTTTAAATCGTCTAAAGCCTCTAATTTGGACTTATATTCCTTTTGCTCGTCTTCCAGTTTCGGAACAGGAATTTGATTATTTTCAATAGTGGTTTCTTCCTCACCGCTAAAGTTAATAGCGTAATAAGAACCAATGAACAATACTACACAAAGTATCAATCCCGCGAAAACTATTTTATTCTTGTCCATTTTCATCATAATATTCTTTATTTATTGCCCATTATGGGCTCATAATCTTCTAGTTTTTTAAGTTGATTTTCAAAAAAGTTGGTAATCAATAATCCGTGCGTATTCTTTGGAAAGTTGCGATTCACATGGATTAAGTTTCCTGAAGTTGTTAGCTCATAGGTATCTACTACAGATCCTCTATTAATTTGAAAAATGGTTTTTGTCTCGAACCCATAGGGTTCATTTTGTAAGTCAATTTTGGTATCGATACTTATTACTTTCTGAACTAATGAGTACTGGAGTAATCTGTTGTATACTCCATCCGCTTTTTTCTGTCTATACAATGCATCTACAGAACTATTTCCGAGCCACAGCGCCTTTTCTAAATTCTTTTCATAGTTACTAGCATCGATATTATAGAAATAGTTATGAAACAAATCTAAATGCGCCAATGTTTCTACGCCCAAATTTTCTAATTGAGAAACCATCTTCAATGGAATAACACTTCCGTCTCCATTTACCACAAAGGCACTATTAACAGTTTCTTTATGCAGTTTCATAACCATTAGTACAGAAACAATGCAAGTAACAACTGTTGCGATTACCACAGTCAACACAATGAAGCGATTTAACTTCAGTACATTGTAAATATTTTTATACGGTGTTTTCATTTTAAAAAGTTGATTTTAATTGGCAAAAAGCCTAAATACAAAAGATGTTGCGCGGTGATAGAGTTTAAACTTTAGAAACACAATAAAGCCAAGTGAACCCAATTGAATAAGAGGCGCAAAGAACTCACTACCCCAATCAGTACCGAACAGATCATTCCAAAAATTTGTATTGATTTCGGTATAGAGATTATTGACAAAAACATTCACAAGAAAAAAAGCCGGTACTAGCATATAAACCCCTACGTACAATTTGAAAAAATTATAGGCAAGCGTTCTAAACTTTTCAAATACAGCTAAACTTATTACCAATGGGAAAAACGCTTGCATAATTCCTAATAAAAAGAATCGCTCAGCCAAGAATAGTGGATAAATAAATAAGTCTATCAGCCATAAAAATATTCCAACAATAAATGACAGTATTTTCAATCCATACAATGGTGTTACCAATGCCTCATACAACATTGCCAAAGCCTTTTTGGCGGCTTCCAAGGCACCCACATCCTGTTCCAAATCTATATCCTGCATCTGCAAAGGAAGGAGTGCCGGAGCCGTATCTCGGTATTGCGTTTCAATGGCTACCAAAATGTTATCAAAAACGGTCAATACCTGAGTAGAAAAAATAACAACAATCACTATGGCAAAGTTTTTAGCAAGCTCGGTGGGTGTTAATCCCCAAGTGTGCCCTTCTGTAGAAGCGATTCCTTCATTATATTTTTTTAAAATGTTGATGAGAAAAAAGAGAATAGCCAAAGTCTTCATACCAGCGATAGTATACTGCGAAAAATCGCTGTTCTTTATCGTCGTAAAAACCGTATCAATATATTCTAACCCAATCCCCAAAAACATAATTTCTAATAGCCAGTTTCTCTGTTGTTAATGATATCTTGCATTCTTCTAAAGGAAATGATTTCGCGATAACGTTTCGTCTTCGCTTGAACTTCAGCCACCATTTCCTGCGATTTTAATTCGTGTTCCTTAAGTACTTCCGCACGTTCCGCGTCACTCATCTTTAGATTACCACTAGATAAAATTTGATTGATATACTGAACCGTAGACATTGAACTTTCAATAATCTGAGTAAAAGATTCTGTAACACGATTGACTTCTTCAGGTTTGATATAGGGAGAATTTAAAATCTCTTGTAAATCTCCTTGTACCATATTAAAAAGCTGTTGGTTATTCTGAACAACTTTATGAACAGCATCAAGCTGTTGAATGACATTACTGACTTGCTCAATGCGTTCTTTTTGTTTCTTTAAAAAGTCTACTGTTTTGAGTAATTGTGTGGTATGTTTACCAGATTCTAACAGTTGTTTTGCTAGACTGACAAAGTTAGTGTTATCATACACTGGCCATCCTTGGCTCGTAGCACGAGCAGGCAATAAAAGTGTCAAGGCTAGTGCAATTACTAATGTTCTAATTTTGTTTTTACTCATTGTTAAAAATTTGTTTTGGTATTCGTGAATCTTCGATTTCATAATGATTGTTTTTAAGAATTGATAAATATGTTGATGGCTCTTTCCATTGAGCCGTGTTCTTCAAATAATGCCATTATTTGCTCACTCTCTTTACCATCGGTTAAGTAAGCTGCAAAGACTTCTTTCGGAACTTCCAATCGAAAAATGTTGCTCTCCTTTCCAATTTTGATGAACATTTCGGTGTACTTGCGCTCACCAGTTAGATTGTTTCGGATAGATTTTAATTGGTTTAAATCGTGGCTCGAAAGGTTTAAGCGTTTTTGTAGTTCATCATAACCTTTCTCATTACGTAAGCTGTAAATGACTTGCGTGTTTTCAAGAATACTCGCCGATGTTGAATTGTTTGGCAATTGATTGATGGATTGCAAAATGATGCCAATTGCACCATTCTGTTTTCTAATTGCCTGATAGTAGAATTCCACACTTTCTAATACGTTCCCAAACTTCAATTGCTTTGCAAACTCATCAAACAGTATGATACCACGTTCTGAACGATTACGCCAAATAGTTCTTTGAATAGCCGACTTGATAAGCTTCAGCATCACCGACAAAATCTCTTTGTTGTCCTTTACTTCATCCAGTTCAAAGACAATCATTCGCTTGTCTTCAATCTTATAGGTTTGGTCTTCGCTTACATTGAACAAGAAGCTGTATAAACCATCATCAACATATTCCGAAAGGATGTGCAAAAAGTTATAAACGCTAAAATGCTCTTCTTGAATTTTAAGTTCCTGAATGAGCGTATCTTTTTTATCATCTATAAATTGATACAAGGATGCCAGCGAATAGGTGTCATTAACACCATTTTGGTAGTAGTAACGAAGTACTTTTTTGATAGCTACTTCGTGCGCTTTGGTAGCATCCTTTAGTGCCAATAACTCCAACAGGAACACACCCAAATCTTCTAATCGTTCAGGTGTTAAATCGGCTTCCGAAGCAATATAAAATGGATTGATGCCTAAATTCTTCCCTTGCTCATACCGCAGTATGATATGGTCATCTGGATAGAGCTTTGCAAACTTGGAATACGAACCTCCCAAATCTATAATCACCAAGCGAACTTGTTGCTCGAAATATTGGCGAAGTATGTTGTTAGCTAAAAAGGATTTACCCTCACCAGTCGGTGCGAAAATGGCAAAGTTTCTTGCCTTAATGCGTTTCTTTTTTTCATCCCAGACATCTTTTAAAACTGGAATGTTGTATTGTCTGTCGTTAAAGATGATACCTGTTTTATCCGACTTATAATTACTATTATTAATGTATAAACACAGTGCATGCTTTAAATCGGTAACGTATAAATCCTCATTCGAAAAGTTAGACGAAAAGCAAGCATAAGAGTTTAGAAAAAAGTTTTTTCGCTCTTCTCCTTTTGGATAATACGGGACAATATCCAATTCCTTAAACTCTGTTTTTATCTTGGATGCAATTCTGCCCAATTCTTCAGCTTCCTTACTCCAAAAGATGACGTTTAAATGTCCTCTGATAATTCGTGAAGCATCGTCTTCATTAATTTGATTAACGATGTGCTGAATTTTCTTCAAAACCACTTTATTTTGTGAGCCAAAGTTGGAACTCTTGTTCAACTCTTCAATCTTCTTATCGAGTAGTTTTCGCCATTTATGCTTGTCATCCAAATAGATGATTTGATTGACGATATGATTTTCATTGAGGTTTAATCCCAATCCGTCGATAAAACCTTGATGAAACACAAAATCATCTGAAGTAAACTTGTCATTGGTTTTACTACTTTGTACTACTTCACCAAAACAGAGTTCACTATTTACTGCCAACACATCAAAATTGTAATCGCCTATTTCAATGTGTTTCTTCTTTAGCTGTACATCGGTATCAAATCCTTCATTGAAACCATTGAAATAGCTGTTGGTGTATTCCAAGATTTCTTCTTGGTTCATTGGTTTCATCAATACCTTTCGGCTATTATTGATAAAAGATACTGCATCATTCACCGAAGCAATGAACTCGGTAATGTTATGGTCCATTTTTTTATGGATGCCTTTTTCAACTTTCCGAAAAGGGTTGACAAACTTCGCATTATTCAATGCCTTGTTAAATGGCATTATAAAGAACAAATAGCTTTGGTGTTTTAAGTAATCCCTTCCCTTAAAATAGTTATAAGTGGCCCGTTCCAAAAAGGAATTGTTGGGTAATTCGTTAGCATCATAATGTGCCTTCTGATACACATCTTGTTTATGGATTACTGTACTTGTTGGCAAGGATTTAAAAGCCTGAAACCATGCTCCGTGTATGTCTTCAAAATCTTTTTCAGACAAGGAGTAGATTTCAGGCAGATCCCCCTTAAAACATAATACCACATTACCATTATTGGCAAACACCAAATGATTCTGAATATCTAATATAGGATGGTATGCAGATAGATTAATCTTCATAATACAGGCGGTTAATTCTTTTATTACTTATGGCTAATGGAAATACCTTTTTGAAGTGTAGCAATGCAGGGTGCTTGGTAAGATGTGTCAGTACTATATAAAGCGTTGCATTTAACACGAACACCGAAATGATCACTGCAAAACTGAACGAAAAGATGATGAACAATAATGACCCTATTACAGAGATCATCATGATGGCGAACAATGAAATGGGTAATCCCATTATCATTGCACGCTTTCGTATGTTTTTATAGACTTCGTAACGTTTCATACTTACACTACGATTCCTATTAAATATGTAAAAATACCTACCACTGCTCCAGCTATAAGTACAAAAACCAATACACGCGTAATCCCTTTTTTAAGGTCAGCATTTTCTCCAAAGAAATGCCCTGCATTAAACAGGAAACCAACTAAAAAGATAACACCCAATAGAATTGGAAATATGGAACGAATGGTGTCCGAAATATCGTCTACCGAATCTTCAATACCACCAATTTGTGCAAAAATGGTGTTTGAAATTAGAAGCAAAAGTGTCGTGAGATACAGTGATTTTTTCATAATGAAATAGATTTAAAATTTACTTGATTTTACTTTTGGAAAATTACTGTATATTGTACTTCAAATTATTAATAATCAGATATTTGTGAATAAAATAAATATTGATTTTGATTGTGTTTTTTTGATGTGAATTGGCATCAAATTGTATGAGAAATTGAAGCGACTATGTTGATAACTGAAAAACTTTTAAGACGTCGAAAACTGAAAAACGTCGTTTTTGTGATTCTACTACTAAAAATGTGTTTGTTTTTTGGTCAGAAAAAAGTGGTTGTGATTGATGTTGGACATGGTGGAAATGACACTGGTGCCATTGGTATAAACGATATAAAAGAAAAGGATGTGGTTTTAGAAATTGCCAAGCAAATTATTCAGCTTAACAAAACTGTTTTACGCAATGAGCTCGATATCTATTTAACCAGATATACTGACACCTTAATTTCTTTGGGTGATAGAACCCATTTGGCTAAAGCTTTAGATGCTGATGTGTTCGTATCATTACACTGCAATGCTTCGCCAGTTGTATCAAAAGGTATTGAAGTTTATGTACACCGTTCAGATAGAGAACATACCAAAGCCTCAATTGGTTTAGGATTGTCAATTTTAAATGAAACCACAGAAAAGTTGGGTTTTAAGAAGAGAGGCGTCAAGTTTGCCAATTTTCAGGTATTGCGTGAAGCCGAAAATCATCCTGCTGTTCTTATAGAAATGGGATTTATGACAAATGCTGATGAAGCCGACTACCTTAATAAACCAAAAAACATAAGAGCGATGGCGCTCTCCGTACTAATGGGAATTATAAATTATTTAAAACTGGAACTATGAAGGATTTTTTTGTTCAAATAGTCAAAATTTTAAAGAAAGTACTTTACAAAATATTCATGGGACTTTTTAAAATATAAGAACACATTCGCTAAAGAAGTGGATTACTCCCCAATATTTCATTCGTTCTTTTCATATCAACAAAAACACTATTACCATGAAGTATATATTTATCTAATAAATCTTTACTAACCTTTATTTGAGATAATAAAAGGTAAGCGATAACGAAATCAAAAAGAAAACTTATATACAACAAATCAAACTCTGAAAAAACATCTCTATTTCCTGTGTTACTATGAATATGAAAATCTCGTGAACGTACTACTTTACTTGGAAACTTTTCCCATTCTTCATCACAAATCTTGCCTATCTTCTTGAATATATCTTCATGTCCTAGAATTTGTTTTTTTAAATTGGTCTTCAAGTCATCTGTAAAAAGTTTACAATAAGCCTCAAATGTTGCTATACTATTTGTGAATCTTTTGTTATGACTAGGTTGATTGCCAATGAAATTTTCCATGAGTTTATCTAGGCAAAACTGAAAGTCCTTATTTGAATATGTAGCATTCAGTATTTTAGATAATTGAGTTTTTACTTTTTCATAATCTGTGTGCACAAATGTTGTAGTAGATTTGGATAATTTTTTATCGTTATAGTATAGTTGCTTCCAATACCCACACCCCATACACTTAAAACTAAACTTGCTAAACTTAGATGATTGTCCAAAAACTAATTGAAGTACTTTTTGAAATTGGTCATACAACTCTATTGCTGATAAAACGGTCACTGCCTCTTCTAATTCAAATTTTATTGAACCTTGATTAGATATATTGAGCTCAGTTCTTTTTACCGTATGATATTTCAAATAATGCGCAATTTTAATCTGAAGATTTTCATTTGTGATAGTATAGGAATCGTTAAATTCTTTCTTAATTAACTTCTCATCTATAGTGTCATACCAAGGTGAAAAATTCACCCATTTGACAATCGCTTCATTCACCACAAAAAATTCTTTGAATTTAAGATTTATTGCATCCACTATATGTGAATCACTTACAAATGAATACTTGGGTCTGTATATTCTAGTTTGAGTAATCCCAGATGAAGAATATTTTATTCTACAGTCTATAAATGTTAAGTGCCCTAAACCCGTAAAAGCTCCAAGAATTTGAGATTCTTTGTAAGCTTTCTTTGGTGTATGTAAATTAGTTTCTAAAACAAGATCATCATCTATAAAAGACATAACACAGAACTGCTTATGTTGTTCTTGATTTACGAACCAAACTTCACCATAGTATTTTTTATCTTTTTTTAAATCCACATAAAATCTGTTTATAATTATTATGATTTAATAAATATCGTTTTTTAGCAATGTGTCAATAAAAAAGTTAATGAATTGTCATCAGCCTAGAAACTCCAATATAAAGTGATTAAGCAATCCTCATATAAGCATCTGGCATATAATTGTATATATATACTCTATCAAAATTAGATTCAAGCTTATCAAAATCTGAATGCTCAAAATCATGTGTTGACGCTTTTGTGCCAAAATCTGAAACTAAAAGCAACCAATTTTCATCATATTCTTCAGGGTACTTCTTAATATTCTTTTCTTTTTTTGATATAATAGTTTGTAACCATTCAATATTAACCCTCTCTACTAAATATGCTCCAAAATGTTGCCAATTTTCAAATTTTCTAGTATTTGAAATAGAAAAACTATCAATTAAGTTTGAAACTTTAGAATCTAAAAATTTTGATGAAATATCAAACTCAAAATTCTTATTATTTAAATAAATTGTTTCTACCAACTTAAAAACTTCTATAGAGTATTCCATTTCAGCTTTTAGTCCCGACTTAAGTTTTATATTATTAAAGGTCATTAATACATACAACTCATCATCATATTTTTCCCTAAACAATTTTAGAGCATTATTGATAATTTTTTCTCTATAAGATTCTAATTGTTTTAGTTTAGGGTTTATTAACCTAGTGTGTTCTAAAGATACTTTAAGACCATCAATATCCAATATAAAATCAGGTGTTTCAAAGTCTATTATATTCGATACTCGTAACTTTAATTCAGAATTAGAAATAAATTTTATTAATTGATGTCTTTCAATTTCTTTCTTTTTATCCAATCCTTAATTTTTAATTAATTATGCTTTCCGTTAGGTTAGAAGATAGCTTCTTATCAAAATTTACCCCTTTGAGTTTTAACTCTTCTATTACAGAGTCTTTAAACTCTAGCTTATCTACCAAGTTCCTGTGTCTATGATTGTATTGCCTGAACAAATCGTCCCAAGTCATTGCATAAATTTCGTAGTTGTTAATTGATTGAACCAGAAAACGCTTTCCTTTGTTTTTTTGATTTTCATACAATCCTTTGATAAAACCATCAACCTGTTTGCCTACTAGAATAAATTTCCAATGTCTTAACTGGCTATTAAATTGAGTTTCATTCACAATAAAGTTAAGATAATCTTCTATTTGTCGATATTGCTCTTTACCAATTGTAACTGAAGGCCTTTTTAATTCAATAATTATATTCTCTTCAATTATATCATCATTAGAGTTAGGGTCTGGAATACTTGATTTACGACATATAAAAATATCCGGTCTTCTTAACTTTTCTTTACGATTTAATTCACTAATCTTTGGTTGCTTGTTATTGTTAATCTCAAGGAACTGCAAATAATTATTGAGAACAGTTTCAAAATTCACATCTGCCGATACCAAGTGATACTTTTCTCCAAATAACCAATAATTGTTTTCAATAACTTTTTGAATATGATTAATTTCATCAGTGAATTTTTCCAAATCAAACACTAGAACTTTTAAGGTTTCAACGGCTATATGTCTATTTTCAAGAAGCTTAACCAAACTCATTATATGAGTGAACTTTGTTCTATTTAGAGTTTCAGCGAGTTCAGTTCTTTCATCATCAGTGAGATTAACAATACCATCGATTATTGTCAATATTTTATCCCGCTCTTCTGAATCAAGAAGTAAATTCAAGAAACCAACTAATGTTCGGCTTTGAGTTTTATTCAGCTTGTGAAAAATCTTTGGTTCAGCACAATAAAGCTCTTTAACGACATTTTCTAAATCATTCTTACGCAATTGCTCATAACTCGTATTTTTAAATGAAGGAAAAACATTATCGTTTCTATATTTAATTATTAAATCTTCAGCTTTATTTTCCTTTATATATTCTTTCTCTTTTTGAGAAATAAATTCTTTTAAGTGAGAAACAAGAAGCTTAAATGTACTATCAAGTTGATTTTTATCAAAAGAAGGAGAATCATTCTTTGTGGGTAAAAAGTCATTAAAATAAGCTGACTCTACATAAACAGAATGATGAAAATCTATCGCTCCGTTATTAAAAGAGGTGTGAACCCGATGCTTTTCTATTTTATCACTATTTAGAAAATAATTAAAGTACTTGTCTCCAATTTTTTTACTCCAACGGACATAAGAAACTTTAAATTTATCATCAATAATCGTTGCTTCAAAATTTTGAGAATCAGCAATGATTCTATTATAATCAATTCTATTTCCGTTAACTATAATTTTGTAATCTCGTTCTTTATTAAGATGCAAAAACCAACCAAACTCACTTGCTAAAAAATCAAAAAACGCCTCATTTTCTAATTGATCTCCATATAGATCAAAAAACGTATCAAATGTAACGACTGTACCTGTGTCCTTTTTAACAACCTTCTTTTCTTGGGTTATACCATAATTCTGACTGTCCTCCTTACTAATGACTATACCGTATTGAAAATTTTTACCTTCCTTTTCAAATACAGTATCCCATTTGGCTTCATTCGCAAAAGTTGTAAATGAATATCTACCTTTTCCTTTTTTACCTTTAATAAATCCAGTCTTAGAAAAAGTAAACATCTTTTGAGAATCTTGAAATTTTCCAAACGTATTTTCTAATTCGGATAAATCAATACCTGTTCCATTATCAGAAATTGATAAGCTATTGAGATAGCCTATTTCATTAGAATCGTAATCTATTTTTATTGTAGTAGCTCGGGCGTCAAAACCGTTCCACACATATTCAGCAATGGCTTTATATCCACTCGGTAAGCCACTCTGTTCGATGCTTTTTGATGTTATTTTAGAGGTAAACTTTTTCATGAAATGTAAAGGTAATAAAATGATCTTGTTCATTTAAATTTTATTATCCTTTATCCATAGCCCTTTTTCCAATAATAGAAATGCCTTGTTTTATTAGGATTGTAAAACTATAGATATACTATAATAAGTTTGTTTCTACTAACTGAATCAATCAAAAACCAGAACAGGACCATTTTTGATAACAAGACTAGTAATACTTCTAAACTTAAAATATTGAACCAACCTATCTGAAAAGAATATAGAACCGGTTTGAAGACTTATAATATCTCTTTTTGCATAGTGTTTATCTAAGGCAATTTTCGCCCATCTGTAGAATAAATTCTCTTCGCTATAATCCTTAAATTCTTGATAGTTTTTGAAAGATAGATATCTTCTGTCAACCTCATCAATCAATGCGTCTTCTTCAGGAAAAATAGCAGATTTAGAGAATACGATCTCAGAAGTAGGAATCATCGGAATAAATAACAAATAATAATTCTGTTCTGTTCCTGTAATGTGAACCTTTCTAATTTTGTAGTCTTCTTCAGATACTTCAAGTTCTTTTAAACATTCTAAGAACTTTTCACTAATGATATATTTATAACCATTAAAATGAGGTGTAAACACCACCAAGTCAGTTTCTTTAGCACTTTTTAAAAAAGACGCACTCAAGTGTTCAATTTCTAAATTCGCTACTTGCTCTTGTTCGTTTACGAAATTGGGATTATAACTTAGTAGAACGTTATTTATGTCTTTGAAATTATCATTTTTACGCAATTCTTTTTCGGAAAATTCTAGTTGATAAACACCGTTTTTAACTCCGATTACTTTCGGCTCTGGATTATGTGATATTTGTTTGTAAGAGTGCATTCTAATTATTGAGTTTTCTAAAATAGTCATTTAATTTTATTCCGCTATCGTACGCCTGATTTAACTGTTTATTCAAGTTTTTTTGTAAGCCTCTAATGGCTTTTTTACTTAAGCTCCCTTCATTAATAAGTCTTTCAATTTGATTCCCTACATACTTATTGTATTGTGGATGATTCCCATGAAAAGGTGTGGGTAACTTCTTTAAATTCCAAACTGAATTTATTTCCATAAATGGAGCTAATATCGCTTTATGTTTCTTCCAAATTGCTTTAGGAATTATATGGTGTTTTTGAATTTTCACCAACTTAGCAGCTCTCGCTATTTGGGTAACACTCTGTTTAACGGGGCCTCCAATTAACTCCAGTGCTCCCCCACCTCCTAGTTGTAAATCGGACTCCCTCTTTACATCAGGAGTATTAAATAAATAATCGGCGATATTAGATATATTAAACTCCGAGTAGCTATTTTGCTCGTTATAAAAATCCGTATAAGCATCTGCAATGTCATCACTCACATAATTAATTACATTAGCCTCGAATGACTTTCCTCCAATAGTTACAGTAGTTGTTTTATCATTGATTTCATTAGCGAAAAACTTGGCTTTTGTAAAATCAGTATCACTAACTTTAATAGTTTTATTTATACCATCGTTTACCTCAACGGTCTCTCCAGTATTAATGTTTTCATAAATCGTTTCCGGAGCCAACCCGGTTGGATCTATAAAAAATATCGGATTGTTATTTGTGAAGTTATAGGGTGACATATCCGGAAATTCTTCACTTAAAGGATCAGGAGTCATCCAACGACTCACAATCTCTGGTTTTAAATCAGCCTCTGAAACACCCAAGTTTTCAGTTATAATGACACCTGTTATTTGCTTAGATTTTAGGTTATATGTAAAGCTCCCTATTTGAACGAGAGTGTCAGGAAAAGCTTCACGATATTTGCCTTTACTTAACGTGGCAATTTTTGGTTTATACCCCAAATGTCTAAAAGGGTTTACCTCATTGATATAGCGTTGTCCTCTTTCTTCTTTTGTTTCATTGTTTTGCTCCGTTTGGGCATACGCTCCAAAAAGTGCAAATACAAAAAGGATGGTTAATAGTTTTTTCATAGTTTAATTTTACTTTTTTAGGGTCATGATTTTTTTGTTTAAATATTTTTCTTTCTCCTCTTTTAGAGATACTAACCAATCGAGATACATTCTCTTAGGCATTTGGCGATATCCAAGTTCATGTATATTTCTAACTTGAGTATTTAGATTTACCCAAGCTATCTTACCTTTTGGGTCATCTATAATTTCATTAATTGTTTTATGCTTGCTCTTCACATATGCTTGAAGTTGCCTCTTCTCAGTTTCTAATTTTAACAACAGTGCATTGATGTAGTTTGGATAATATTGAAGTGCTTTCTCTAAACATCTAAGAATGAACGCTCCATTATTATCGGGATATTTCCTATGATATCCTTGAGCCAGGTCTACTAACAATAAAGCAAGGCTTTCCTTATCGTTTAAAGCCTTCATATAAAGTCCATTTCGTATTCCATCTAAATGGACATAGCCACTGGCCATTATCCAAGCATCAATTGGAAAATAGCCACTAGTCAATTCTGTGTTATACCATCCGTCTTTTTCGTTACGATGCTTGATATAAATATGGTTTGGTGCTAATGCTAAATGTGCTTTCACTCCAATTTCTTCCGCTAAGATTTTATACAAATATGGTAGAGAATGACAATTTCCTTTGTTCTCAATGAGTAGTTTAGAAACAAACATTTTTCTCCAATCTTTTTCGCCCCATATATCTTCAAAATCGTATCCATAAGGTTGATACTCGTACTGTCCTCCTTTCATATAGATTGGTATGGTGTCTTTCATAACACTGTATAAAGACGCGTATTTCAAAACAGCTTCTTTGTCTTTATGATTATAGTTAAGTAGTTTTCTGGATTTTACAATATTCTCAATTAACTTCGTTAATCCTTGAATCTCCATGTTGAGATATAGGGTGTCTAATTCTCCTTCCATATAAGCATTCTCCACTGCGAAAACAGCTTCCTTAAAACTGTATTTCTCTTTTGCATCGTGCATACTTACTATTTTTAAAAATGCATCTTCGTGCAAATGGTCTTGCCCGACCGCTATTTTTGGTAAGAAAACTGTTACCAAAAATGAGATTGCCAGAAATCTATTCATTAGTCCTTGATTATTGGTGCTTTATTTAATCCTTTATACTTTTCCTGATCTTGTTTTTCTTTTTCTTTGTTTAATGATTCTAACCAAGCTTCATATCGTTCTTTTGGCATTTCTTGAAAGCCTAATTCTTTAAGTTTCATATCCTGTAGTGCAAGCTCTTTGTACATTTCTAGTGCCTTCGGATGTCTAGACAATTCTTTAGGGTTTTTAGCTCGTAATTGTTGTGCTACGAAAGTCATTCTAGCCAATTTCATATTAAAATTATGAATGTTAGGGTTGATACCATTTGGATCAAGCTCCAGGGCACTATTAACGACCGTTTGCACAAATTCATCACGTCCGAACTTACTGATATAACCCGACGCCAAATCATCCAGCAGAAGGGACATCAATTGTCTTTTGGTTCTAGCAGTCATATAATTACCATTCCGTATGGTTTCAGCTTTTATAAACCCCGAATCGAACATCATCATATCGCTCATAATTGCCCCACTGGTCAATTCAGCGTTATGCCATTCCCCCTGACCATCCTTAAAACGGATGAATGAGTGATTCGGGGCTAAAGCCAAATAGCTATTCGCTTCTAATTCTTCAGCCAATATCAGATAGAGTCGAGGCATTGAATTGCATTGTCCTTTGCCTGTATATAGCAATTTAGAAACGAACATATTGTTCCAATTTTCTTTTCCCATATAATCATTAAAATCATATGTATATGGTAGATGCGTTCTTCCATCAACCGTAAGTGTGTCAGAAATAAATTGGTAAATACTTAAGTTTTTGGAAAGATTGCTTTTCGGGTCTAGTTCTTGATTTTGCATTGCTTTTCTTATAAATCCCGAAATATTGGATATTGTTTTATTGAACCTTGCACTGTCTAGCTTATTATCATAAAAGGCATTCTCTACTATAAATGTCGCATCCTTTATTGAGAAGTTATCCGGGTTCATTTGTTTAAGCTTCTTATAGGCTTCGTGATAATAAGATGTTCTCACATCTTTGCTAAAAGAAGGTAAGCTATATTGAACACGGCTTTTATTTATTTCAGCTGTATAATCTTTTATAAGTTGCTCTTGCTGAGCGACTCTTCTGAGGTCTTCTTGATAGTGGTTATGTTGTTGCTGATACCTAAGTGCATCGTTTGGTTGTAAGGTGTATAACTGTCTAGGCGGATGTGGGTTTGTAACGATATGTGGGTTTTTAGCCACATGTCCAAATTTGAATGGCTTAGGTACTCCAGGTACAATATATCCAACTGATTGAGCCATTGTAGTCATACTAATAATGAGCAACCCAACCGAGAAACCTCTAAGTAATATTTTCTTTTTCATTCTCGACAATTTAATTATAAGAGAAATAGCACGATAAGGGAAAAAACCTTGTTTTCTATAAGGAAAATCCTTCTTGTTAATTCAAATACATTTTTGCCTGTAATACCTTAAGGGGTTTACAAGTCTGCTATAATAATTAGAAAATTTACTCTCTCTTATAAAGAGTATTTAGGGAAAATATAAGACGTACTTGATTTAACAGTGTGCTATTTCTCGTTTAATCTTTTTGCTATTAAATGTTAAAATCCTTTTGCTTCATCTTATTAGTTCTAAATCTTCAAAGGTCTTTTTAACTGTCTTATAAGACAAAGTTATAAAAAAAATTCAATTCACGTCATATATGACGTAATTTATTTATCTTATTTTAAGGAGGTTTATATCATAATGAGCGACGATATAAACCAAACAAGGAGAAAAGCCATTGGCAATCGAATAAAAGAGCTAAGAAAAAAAGCTGGATACTCTAGCTATGAGACTTTTGCAACTGACAATGGAATGCCTCGAAAGAATTATTGGCGTGTAGAAAATGGAAATAACTTCACCATTAATACGCTCTTACGCTTATCTGAAATTCACAAAATTACCCTTGAAGAATTTTTTAAGGGTATAGACTAAATTTTCCTTAGAAGAGAAAAGCAAGCATTAGGTCACTTCAATTTAACGTATCTCAAGAAAGAAAATCAAGGCATAATTTTTGCATTAATTTGATTAAAGAAATGCCTATCTGATGCGAATTATAATGATTTTCTTTATTAAAATGTTTCAATATTTTCTAGGAGCAATCTTCTGGAAAATATTCAACTGGAATTCGCCTAAAAGAGAAAATTATTCTAAACGAAAAAGAACTATTAGTTTACCAAAGGATGGAATCATACGATTTAGCTTTGGGAAATATAGAGGTCAGCCCGTAAAAAAAATCTGGAACTCAAATAGACAATATATTGATTGGTTAAGAGAGAACGTCGATATGACCAAATATCCTAATGAGGAGTTTATGATTGAATTGCTTTTTAATGCTGAAGCTTAAACAAGATTTTTCGAAATTTCTGCGAATATCATTCCTTTATCTTTAAGACTGATTTCATATTCTGATTTCTTATAAAATTTGACTACATCCTTAGGATTTGAATAGTCCTTATTTTTTGTTATGTCTCCAATTATTTGCTTAAAATTTTCATTCTTTGCCCACTCTTCAAATTTAGATAAAACGAAACGACCTAATCCTTTTTTCCTTTTTTCTTCATCAACTTGGAAATGTGTAATCTTTAATATGCTACTATAAGGAAAACTAAAAAAAACAAGTTTAAAACCTTTATTATCAGACTTATCTATACCAGAACATTTTTGAGCTTTATTATCAAAGTTAACTTCAAAATTGCGTCCTTTAAAAACAAATGATTCCATACTAAAACAAAATTTATGTTTGTCATTGTTAAATTTAATAAAAAGTATAACCAAAATGAAAATATGATTATCATTTCCTCTTATCCCTACTTCCCTTATCAAACCCAATTAAATTAAATAGCTCACGCATTCGAGAGCGTACCCGATTACCATATCGTTCTTCTAATTCTTGAGCATTGAGGTTGGTTGTTCCGTGTGTTTTAATACGATGATTTACAAACAGTTCGTAACGTGATAGCAGTACTTCACCAATCACATTACAGTCTTTTCCAAAGAATCTACCCGTAGGCTCAACACCTAAATCGTCAAAGCAATAAAAACGACTATCTCCATACTGTTGAATGGTAGTATAACCAATATGATTAAACGCAAATGTGACGTTGCGAGTTGGAATCATTTCATAAGCTTTGTAATGCGGCGTGATGTAGCGGATGAGTTTCATCAAGCTAGTTTTTCCACAGCCTACAGGTCCAGAAAGTAAAATACCTTTTTTCAGGTCAACTCCTAATTTCTTGCACGTATGATAATCTCTGATTTGATAGTTGCACAGTTTGTAGAGTATGTTTCTATCCTCTATGTAAATCTTGAATTTATCTCCAAACAACAACTTTCCTTTAGCATCTAGATACTCCAAAATCTTATCGAAATCATACAAGATTTGATTGCCTTTTAATTTACCAAGTTCGTAGTGTTTGTTAGCTTCAAAAATGATATGTGGTGTTCGGTGATTCATAAAGGTTCGTTGTAATCTTTATCTGTGGTTGTCTTTAAGTTGTCCTGATATGGGACGGTTGCTTTATGTTTTTCGCCGTTTTCAAAATCCTTGGAATTTGAATTTTTAAAATCTCGCTGTTTGTTTTTATTTTTATTGTTTTCTATAGTTTGTATATGTTTGTTTATAGGTACCTGTGCTTGTCCACTGCTTGTCTTAATATTGGTACGGCTTTGGTACAGAACTTGTCCATTACTTGTCCCAAAATCGAACATCTTGATTCTGCTTCCTTTGAATGGGTTATGTGATGGTGTGTAGAGAATATATTTCCAGTGCGTAAGCTCCTTGATGCATCGATGATAGGTAGATTTTGAACCTATCTTTGAAAAATCCATGACCTCTTCGCGATTGATGTAAAATTCTTCGCGAAAGAAATTATTATTCCAAATCTGGAACAGTGCTACATACAAACTGATATGCGTTGGATTCAATCGATTGTCTTTGGAAAATTGCTCAAATACACTATTTAAGTGTTTGATATAATTGATATTTTCCAAAATATTTAGAATTTATTATGAACTCGGTTCTTCTCTAAGACATTCATTATTTCCTGATAATCATAATATAATACGCCTCCAACTTTGGTGTAGGGTATTGTTCCATTGATTCTAAGGTTCTGTAATGTTCCTGGTGAAATACCTAAAAGTTCTCTAACTTCTGGTGACTTTAACCATTTTTTAGTTGGATTTCCATTATGCTGGTTGAATAGTTGTTTAATCTCTTCTAAGAGTTCCATCTTGAACTCATAGAGATCTTCTGTAGTGATGATTGTTGCGCCCATAATAAAACGATTTAAAAAATAAAGCTGTCAAGGTTATCCATTTTTAAATGACAGCTTTACCCCGATTTAATTTTCGTTCTACAAAGTTGATGCAGTTTGTTTAAATTACATCAGAGTCTAATCCGAGTTCGGTTAATTTTTGAAGTCAAAAAATTTGTTATTGTTTAAACCAAATTGGTTTACCTATTGCCTAAACTTAAGAGTATTTAAATCGCATCTATTATTAAAATTAAAGCTTCAGAGTCCAACCCGAGTTCGGAAAACATTTATAGATCCAAACCATCTTCATCATCCATTTTTTGCAATAGGCTTTCACTAATTTCATCGAAAAATTTAACTCTAGAACTCTTTCGAGATTTAATCTCATTATAAGTACGTGAATGATTCCCTTTGGAAACACCAAGAAAAGCACCAAGCTCCTCGATGACCTTTTTAATATCGGTTGCTCCATTGTTTAACGCTCCAATGGTCTTTAAGCCATAAGTAAGTTCAACGAATGCGGCATAGCTCCCTGTCCATACTAAACTTGAATTATGTTTCATACTTGAAATTCGCTTGCCATTTCTTAAACTAACAAGTTTCTTATTAAGATACTTTACCATCAGCGTATAGGCTCTTAACTGCGCTAAGTTAACATCCTTTGGAGTGTTAAAATCTACATCCTCAATGATGAAGCTAGAACTAATCACTGGAAATTCATCGTTAAACTTTCTTGTGAAGTAATATTCATCAAAATGAATGAGCTGAGATTCTATATATTGCCCAAAATCAAAATTTTTGGAAAAGAAATTTTGGTACCGCAATAGTTGTTCTTCTATGAACTTTTTCTTTTTTCTCCTGGAGCTTTTAGGAAAGTTCTTCTCAATTCTAAAAACCTCTTTATAATATATCAATCTAGACAAAGGAACTTGTTTTATTTCCTTAAAGAATACTATTTCATCTTTTTTAGATTCAAATCCATTTGTAATTATTTCTCGACGGTATTTGGTCAATAATTTTCTACACAATAAAATACTTATATGAGATTGTTTGAGAATCGCAGGCGTAGATTTTTGGACTTTTTCCAAATCTTTAAGAAGATCTTGTGCGAGCAGCTTAAATTCCATACGCCTCCATTATTATCCAGTTTCCAAACTGCAAATAGAGGTGCTTCTAAAAGAAAGAAGCAAGGTTTATCACGAAAGTCCTTTCCCAATATTCATAAGGAAACCATTCATATTGTTACTATTAAATTTCAAAATACAATGCTTAGGGTTTATATCTTAAAAATACCCATATTATGGAGATACCTCGTAATAAAAAAGGCGTATATACGTACGGATTAAGACGTATTTTCGTACGTTTTTTGTTAAATTAATGTTTTATTTTAAACCTTTTTAAAAATGCGCTTCTATTCTTTACTCCGGTTTTTTTAAAAATGTTCGAGGCGTGCTTAGACACTGTTCTTTCTGCAATAAAGAAATCATCACCAATTTGTTTATAGGTTTTTCTACTTAAAATTGATACTGCAATTTCCATTTCTCTTCTGGTTAGTTTTTGATAAATAAGTTTGGATTCCAAAAGATTTTGTTTGTTCTCTCCATAAAACTTGAATACTTCAAACATTTTATTCTTGTTTTCTAAAAAGTACAAGTAACGATCAACTTCGATTGCTGTAATAGCATAAAAAGACAAGTTCATCACTGAAAAGGTAAGCCATTGATAATCTCCTATGACTGTCATAAGTGGTAACAAAGAAATACAAAAAGCACTCAAAAGAGATAGTCTACTTCTTCTCAAAGCAAACTTATTTGATTTTGGAATCTTCATTATTTTATCATAGAAAGCCCATGAAAAATAAAAGGCCAATAAAATTGTTGGCATGGTGAATATAATTCTTGCAATATTTATCGAATCAGTTAAAAAATAAGGCAAGAGAAACAAGCAAACAAAGGCTAGAAAAAGTATGACTGAAATATTGGTTACAGACAAGTAAATCTTGAGTATCAAAATATCATATTCCTCATATAGATAATAAATAATATAGATAATGAGAATAATGGCGACACTATATGTAATAATATATTGAATGATTAGCGGTCCTGGAAAACCTTCCATTGGCAAAAATCCTCCCGTTGCGTTATACGCTACAAAAAGTAAACCTAAAGTAATGTAGGTTCTTAAGTTAGTGTTTTTAAAGCGCGCAGATTGAAACAAACAAAAAACAACAATAAATATATCTATTAGCAAATAGAAAAAAGTTGTCCAATGTATTGAAGTTCCAAACATTACTATTTACATACTTAAAAGGGTTTCAAACTTATTCTTTTCAATATTCTTTCGCACATTTTCCCAATTAAAAACACTTTGATGCATAGCGATAAATACACCTGTTTTCTGTTCCTTAAATTGTGAAATTGCAAATTTTAGATTAGAGTCGGCATCAGTATTCTCTTCAGTCCCAAGAATAAAAGCTCCAGTAAGAATGATTGTTTTGTTAAGATTTAACCTTCCCAAATACCTTGCTGTTTCAACCATGGTATAGGTGCCATGCGTAATAAGAATCTTATTATTCTCAATGGTTTTGATTCTTCTAACTAAGGTCTTCAGGTCTTCTTCAGAAATGAATCGGCTATCTTTTGAAAACAAGGGTATAACCTCATAAGAAGTATCTGATTCTATTCTTGAAAGCAAATCCTTAATTGACACCCCAACTGTTAGAGGTTGAGATAATTCATTTGAATAATCCAAACCTTCAATTGTTCCTCCTGTGGTAATAATTGATACTTTCATGTGGCAATCTTTTTGGGAATATGACTAAAGACATTTAACTGAAAAATCCGTAGAGTTATTGTATTTACTCCAGTCTACTAAATTTACGAATTATATTTTTGCATATCAAGATCAAGTGCCAAAACGAGTATGTATGTCACGGTAAATTTTGCTATAATTGATATCAATATCTCTATCAAACTTAGTACTTAAGGTTGGCGTCTCCTTTCTAATATTTGGCAGCTGAAATCGAACTTGTTTGTCCTTCCCATCTGCAAATGCTATAAACTCCCCCTGTCTTAATCGAAAAAAAATTTCAGCTCTTCGCTTCGGAACTTCTTTTTCTCCTTTTGTTATTCTAGCTTCCCACGAAAGACCTGTACCTTTACTAATGCTCCTCGTTGGATTTTTTACAATTTCAAAAAACCGTTCATAGTATTTTGCTGTATCTGGATCATTTACTTTCCCAAAGAACTGATACGATAAATTACTCAGAATAGCTTTACTCGCTTTATCACCATAAAGCATATCGTTTTGAATTTTGTCTTGCATTACATAAATAGTGGCAATGTCATAACTGCGAAGTGTTGCAGGAATGCGATGCATGTTTAAGAGTTTTATGGTAGATGCTTCTTCCATTAATACAAATGAAGTTTCTCTATTTCGAATACTCATTTGCTTAACAACTGTATGCATTATCGTTGCAATGATTGGAGAATATGCAGATTCATATTGAGGGTTGTTCACTATTGAAATTACCGCCTTATTTCCAGAATTATTAATATCAAGTGGTACCTCATCAGCGGAAAGAGCCATAAATATTTTTTTTGAACTTATTTTTTTAAAGGCATTAGCTAAAGTACTTTTTACCCCTGCCGTTTGCTTTTCAGATTCTATTCCATTGATAAAAGCACTCGCCAAAGCTTTTGACGTAAAATCCGAGCTTAAAAAGGTGACCAATTTCTTAGTACTCATAGATTGAAACAATGCAATTAAATGTGGCAAAGTACAAAGTTCAGGATATACCGTTTTTAACTTCCATATTAAACCGCTTAACAGCCCTTCTACTGCGTCAGCGAAAAACTTGGAACTACCATTGATATCCGATATATTTTGCTCCAACAAATTTTCTATCAACACCTTGGAAACCTCATTTACACTTTCTTCATTTGGCAGGTATCTTGGAGCTATTGGATTCACCTTGTAATGAATTTTATCAAATGAAATCGTATAGAAGTCAATATCATTACCTTTAAAAAGTGGATAGGCAATTTCCGTAAGTTCAAAATCCTTGTAATCATGAATAATTCCGCAAAAATTATATTTGGCGAAATGCTGTAATAAATTATAAACGACACTTTCTGTTTTGCCACTTCCAGCCGAACCAATAATGGAAACACCACGTCTGATATTGTCAATCTTAAATCTTCCTTGTTTTAATTTAAAGTGAACCTGATACTTTTTATCAATCTTTGATTTTCCTTCTGAAAACAGATACACATAGGCAATCATTCCTAGTATCAAAACTGGAATTACAATATATAAAATGATATGTGCTAGTGTCCAACTCATATACCAATAGAACTTGATTGAATACCTCTATCAATGGTTTGCTTTAGCTTTTTGAAAAATTTATATGCTAATTGTGCTTTATTGGTTGGAATGTTCATCAACGGAACTTTTACACCTGCATTACCCAACAACTTAAACGCCACAGCTTTTTGATGGGTTGACAATCCCATAATACTGGCAAAATATTTATCAGGATTTTTTATGAACTGCTTTCGTGCCTTATACGTTTCTACATAATTCCGCTTGTAATTAAATTGTTTGTCAAAGACCTCTTCGGCTTTCTTGAAAAATTCATTTCTGTTAAAACCTCGTTTTACATTTTTGCCATGCATTTTAGTCTCAGAAGCTATATACTTACTTCCAGGAGAAAGACTGTATGTATTACTCATATCCTTTCGGCTCACGATAATATGAACATGAGCTTGTGAACCTTCCTTTTGCATGCCTCTAACAATACGTTTTCCGTTTTGCTGATGTGGTGCTTCCTTTTCGAGTTTGACTATTTTTTTTTGTAGAGATTTTATATTACCTCTTAATTTTCCTTCTTCAATTTTTCTAATCTCATTTTTTAGTTCAAGGATTTTCGTTGCAAACGATTGATTTTCGATAATGACTTTATCAGTTCCTTTATAGGTGCGTTCGTGTTCAATTTTAGCATAGTACTTTATATCATCTACATTCACAGCTCGTCCGTTTATTTCTCTATTAAAATTCTTTGCATATTCTTTCATCAACTCTCTTGTATAGGCTTTTAAATCTTCAGAATTGCTTTGTAAATGCTTCAACTCTCTTGGACTTGGATTTACCGTGATGGAATAGAATTTTGGTTCATGCTTTTTAAGTTTTGCTTTGTTACCATCAATCTCGCGAATGACTTCTTTCGCAGAAACTCCCTCTCCATATTGGTTAAAGAAATGTTCCTGTTCTTCTATAGGTTTTCCTTCGTTTTCCTTTTCGAGATAGTTTACAAAATCTGCAGAACCTTGTGCAAAATTCTCACCTATTTTCTGTGCTGTTATCGTTACGTACATCTTCTAATTTCTGTTTTATTGTTTCATATTCTTCTTTCGTTATTTCTAGTCTTAAATAGCTATTTCCAAAGCTTCCTTTTGCATACTTCACTTTGCTCATTACTTTCTCCAAATCATTATGAGTTATATTGAATTGCTCTTTTATTCTGAAATAGTTATCTCTGTAATACGTAAGCTCTTCATTTTCTGAAATAAGTTCTGTTGAGCCAAAATCAAATTCCTCTTCTTCTACATCTGTTGAAGCTTGTTCAAATAGTTGCTGTAACATTGCTGTGGTGGGTTTAGTTTGGCTCTTTTCAATGTCTCGGATAATGGCAATAACAGCATTGAAACGCTTTTGCATTTGATGCTTTAAACTGGAAACCGTTTCGCCTAATCGTTCATTTGGTGACACCTCATTGATTTCAAAAAAGTCAAGCATGGCAAGTAAAGTCATCGATTGTGATTTACAAAACCGCTTACAAAATCTTCTAAACTTTTTCACCACTGAAGCTTTTATACTTAAGTTCTTAAACTGTTCATTTTCGTACCCTTTATCCATTTTTTCGTTAAAAATTCCTTGATTTTATTGGGTTTGAAGCGTTTTTCCGTGAAAAACAACTTCAGTATCAATTTTTAATATTCATCAAAACCCCTAATTTTAAAGGGATTGTAAAGCAAATAGACTATGTAACATCGCGTGAGCGTGTTACCCTCTTGCTTCTCCTTTTCGTCACGCTCGCGTGACAAAAATCCGAACAAGCTAACCCAATGGCTAGTTGCTTTTACTATTTAGATATTGGAAAAAATGGTTGTCTTTAGATTTCAGAAAACGAAATTGACAACTGTATTTTGATGCAGGATTATAGTGTTATAAATATACAAATTGAAACCTTATAAAATCAAAAAAGACTCGACATTTAATGTGAGCCTTTTTATTGTTTTTTAGGTGATTATAGGTTGAAAATATAATTATAATTGTATAAATTTCGCATCGCTTCTTCATCTAATAGTATTTCGTAGTCTATATGATGTTTTTGAGCGTATTGTTTCAATTGTTCACCGAAAGCATTTTCTACATCTTGTTTGGATGTAGCAATTAATTTATTTTGAGTTTCGGCATCGAGGTTTGTAAAATTCAGATACACCATAATTCAAAGGTTTAAATTATAACAAACCGCTATCAGCAAAGCTATAATATGCTCCATTGGGAACAACTATTAAATGGTCCAAAACCTTAACATCGAAGTAATTTCCTGCTTTAACTATCTTACGAGTAAGATGCTTATCTGCTTCACTTGGAATTAATTTACCGCTTGGATGATTGTGAGCTAAAATAACAGCCACAGAAAGTGATTTTAATATAACGGCATATAGTACACGTAGATCTACCAATGTGCCTGTAATACCACCTTGGGAAAGTTCATAAATTCCTTTTACTTTATTTGAGTTATTTAAAAGTAACACCTTAAAAGTTTCTTTTAAACTAATCGTGTCTTTATCCCAATTTTCATATAGTAACTTTCCTGCTACCAATGAACTTGTTATAGTTGGAGCCTTAGAAATTGCTTGTTTTTCTTTGTAACTCACAATGATTTCGTTAACTTTATTCTTCATTGTTATTCTATTTAGTTTGATAATGAAAAAAGAGGGTGTCTCTGTCGAAAGTTGCACCCTCTTTACTTTTTAATTAATTATTGTTACCCATTAGTAAGATTTCAGAAACCACTACTTCGGTAACATAGCGTTTTACACCCTCTTTGTCCTCGTAAGAACGTGAGGTTAATTTTCCCTCAACAGCAATCTCTTTGCCTTTATTTACATACTTTTCTATGATGTCCGCAGTCTTACCCCAAGCAACAATATTGTGCCAGTTAGTATCTGTCTGCTTTTCACCATTACTGTTTTTGTAATTCTCATTGGTTGCTAATGATAAACGAACTACTTTTTTACCACTTTCAAGAGTTGTGATGGTTGGTTCTTGCCCAACGTTTCCGATTAACTGTACTTTGTTTTTTAATGTACTCATGATATAAAAATTTAAGATTAATATTTCCCTTTAGATTTTAAACTGAATTAAATTTTAAGGGGTGTTTGTTTGATTTCTCTCGTGCGTAGCACAATAGTTGAAGTGGGTTTTGTCAAGACTTTTAGAAGATAAAATCAGGTGTGTTTGCGACGTAGTAAATTCCTTGGAATTTCAAGGAAGTAGATACCTTATTTTTTTCTAAAACTTGCATGGTCTTGACAAGTTCCATAGGGTATTAGCAATTCTTTTAAATGCAGTTGTGTTAGAGCGTACAGAAAGTTAAGCGAGATAAGCAACTGTGTTTAAATTAGAAATGCTTATAGCATTCCTGTTTTTCGCTGTCCCGAAAAACAAGCAAAGGCTTCATCTATTAGAAACCCCTTAAAATGTGTGAGGAAAGCGTATGGTTTTTAAGAATTATTGAGGAAAGTTAGAGAAGGCTTTCTCAATAATTCTGTAAAGAAAAATTATACGATTGACTTTCCGATTAAAAAATCTAATCTTTAAGATGAAACAGTCCCTTTTGCTTAACCTTTTTCTCTTTAGGAGTTGCTTTTTTATTATTCTTTAAAGATACTTTCAATGCTTCACGTCTCTTGTTATAAATCCATATTCTCAAATTTGTTAAAAGTGATTCTTCATATTGAGAAAGCTCACTCGGTGCAATATCATTCATTGCTTCAACCATCGACTTCTTTTTAAATGATTTGGCATATTGAAGTCCGCACCAAGTATAAATTCTTGTCCATTCAGATGACATAGGTGCTTCTAATGTCCTTGGCATCATATAAGCTACAACCTCAGTTATCGAAGCCATGTCTTCTTTTAACATTAAGGACATCATGCGTGCCATTGAGATATTATTCAGTATGTCTTTTGGTACGGTATCTTTCCATGCCGATTTAAAAACAATGATTGGACTGGTAAGGCAATCCATCATATCGAAAACCGAATCTGAAACCAATTTCTTATTCGGCTTTATATTCACTTTTGGGTTTGAAATTGGTTTACAATCGAAACCAAAATCAAGTTGTAATTTAGAATGACTCATGGTTATAGTATTTTAATTAAAAAACAAAGCCCACTCTTGCGAGTAGGCTTTACTTTTAAAAGGTTAGACATATTTTACAGTTCAAATTGCACAATCTGTTCTTCAATTTCAGATTTACGTTGTTCCAAGGTTGTTTGTAAATGAGAAGTAACCAATTTTATAAGATTTGAGTTGGTTGTTTTGAACTCCAAATTGTGAGAGTCTCTTAAATGAAAAGCACATGAACCATCTTGATTGTAATTAAATTTGGTGAGCTCGTTTAATGTCTGTGTCAATCGTTCACGTTGAGTTGCTAATCCTCTTAACTTCTCAAATTTTTGGATTCGATCATCTAAATTGACTACAGGTTTTTCAGTAATCGCTTTCTTTTCTGGCACAACTGTTTCTCCAACAGCTTCTTTGGTCAACTTGTCTTGAACTTCTTTTTTGACTTTCGCAGTCGTCTTTCTTGTAGTTCTTACTCCGTTTTGCTTTGCTTTTGTTTCCATTATTTTAAAATTTAGATTAAACAATATTTGAGCAAGCACCAAACGAAAGTAAAATCTCAGCTCAAAAGGAAACGGAATAAACAAGTAGAGGAATAAGCGATAGCTTTATGCCGTAGTCTTTTGATGGGAGTATTTTACGAGTTTAAATTGCAGGAATATTGGATATAAATATATTATACAAATAAAAAAAGAGGCTATAATTAGCCTCTCTATACACTTTAAAACAAAACTTAATTACTTCATTTCAATTTTGTTTCAATTTATGTTTTAAAACGTAACAATCTTAAGGCATTAAATACAACTAATAAAGTTGAACCTTCATGCATTAGCATTGCGGGTCCAATTTTGGCAATACCAGAAATAGTTAAAGGGATTAAGATGGCTACAATACCTAAACTCATCCATAAATTTTGCTTAATAATTGATTTTGACTGCCTACTTAATCCAATTACAAATGGTAAGTTTTCAATTTTATCAGACATTAAGGCAACATCTGCTGTTTCTAATGCTACATCACTACCCGCTGCACCCATAGCAATACCAACTGTACTATTAGCCATTGCTGGTGCATCATTTACACCATCACCAACCATAGCTATCTTACTATCGCGCTGTTTTAAATTTTTAATTGCAGTTACTTTATCCTCTGGTAATAAATTTCCTTTGGCTTCCGTTAAACCTATTTGTTTGGCAATACTTTCACCTACATTTTGATGATCGCCAGTTAGCATTATCATCTTTTTAATCCCGATTTCTTTTAATTTTTGAAGTGTACTTTTCGCATGCTCTCTTGGTACATCCATTACACTTAGTAACCCGATAAGTTTATTATTAAACGCTACCAACATTGCAGTATGTCCATTTTTTAATAAATCGCTCATTTGCATTTTAACATCCGAAGAAACAACAATATTTTTATCTATCATTAGTTTTTCATTACCAATAAATACTTCACCATTATCATAGTTGGCAGAAATTCCTTTTCCCTGAATAGCTTTAATATTAGTCGCTTTATTCGCAATAGTTAAACTGTACTGTTCTTTAATGTCTTTAGAAATAGCTTTCGCTAATGGATGATTACTTAAACTTTCAACTTCTAAAACTAATTTTAAGAATTCGTCTTGATCAAAACCTTTTAATGCAATAGCATTAGTTAGTTTTGGCTTCCCTTCAGTTAATGTTCCTGTTTTATCGAAAGCAATTGTAGTTAAACTACCTAGATCTTCTAATGCACGTCCGCCTTTAATCAATACTCCTTTTTGTGCAGCTCTCGCCACACCACTTAATACTGCACTTGGTGTAGAAATTGCCAAAGCACAAGGGCTTGCAGCTACTAAAACAGCAATAGCTCTGTAAAGGCTTTCTTTTGGTGTTTCATCTATTACCAAATATGCAAAACATAGCGCAACTACCAAAACAATAACCGCAGGCACAAACCATTTTTCAAACTTCTTGGTTAATAGTTGTGTTGGTGATTTTTGATCTTCGGCTTCACTTACCATTTTCACCAAGCGTGCAATCGTACTATCTTTACTCAAACGCAATACCTGTATTTCCAAAGCATTATCACCATTAATTGTGCCTGTAAATACTTTATTCTCAATATTAATATTTTCAAAACTTGGAATACTATCAATATTCGAAATTGCTTTTTTATCGACTGGCATACTTTCTCCAGTAATAGATGCTTGATTAATACTTGAATTTCCTTTTACAATGACACCATCTGCTGCTATTTTGGTATTAGGTTTTACTACAATTATATCATTAAGTTGTAGCTCTTCTATAGCTACTTCAACAATTGTATTATTACGCTTTACCAATGCTTTTTTTGGCGATAATTCACCTAATGCTTGAATAGATTTTTTAGCGCGCCCCATTGCATACTCCTCAAGAGCGTGCCCAATACTAAATAAAAATAGTAGCATTGCACCTTCTTCCCATTTTCCAAGATAGGCGGCACCTGCTGCGGCTACTAGCATTAAAAAGTCTATTTCAAATTGTCCTTTGCCTATTTTTTCGATGGCTTCTTTAGTTGTAAAAAATCCACCAAGAAAAAAGGAAATAATAAAACTTATCAGTGCATAGTTGGCTGGTAAGTTGGTTAATTTTTCTATAATTAATCCAGCGAAAAAGAAAACTCCACTTCCAATGGCAAAATAAAGCTCTGTATTTTTACCTAAAAATCCACCGTGATTTTCGTGATTGTGTCCGTCGTTTTTAGTATGTTTTTGTTGTGACATTTTTTTAATAAATATTAATGATCATCTTATATAAATGGTATCGACTATTCTGCTAATGCGCATGTCCTTCCATTCCTCCAGCTTTTTTAAGTAATTCACCTTTTAAAAAATGTGCCCCGCTGGTTACTATATTAATGTTAAAGTTATTTTCTTGAATAGTTTTTAATTCTGTAAACCCATTATCGGTACTTCCAATCGTGACTTCTAATGGAATAAATTCCTCATTACTTTCAGCCATGAATATAAACTTTTCACCTTCAATATCTACAATTGCTTCTTCTGGTACTGTGGTCTTATTTTCTCCACCTAACAAAATTTCAGCATTTATAAATGTACCCGCTCTTAGTAATTGTTGTTCATCTTCGAAATGCCCATGAACATTAACAGTTTTTGTTTGGTCATTAACTTTTTGACTAATCAATTTAATATAACCGTTATATTCTCTATCTATACCATTAGGTTTAAATACAAACTCATCTTTAATCTTTAATCTTGATATATCAGAACCAAATACATTTAGTTCAGCATGTTTATGATCGTTATCTATAATCTCCATCATTTCCGAATTTGCTTCTAAAAACTTTCCTTTATTTAGGTTGTTCTCTACAACGTAACCAGAAATTGGTGCTTTTACATAAACATATTGTTGTATACCACTATTTCTAACAATAGTTGGTGAAATTCCTGCCATTTTCAGTTGTGATGCATAACTGTCTACTAAACTTTTTGCAGATAGGTACACACTTTGAGCCATTTGGAACGACTTTTTTGAAGCAATGTCTTTTTCAAATAACATCTTCTTTCTATCATATTCGGACTTTGCTAAAGAATGTTTGTTTATTGCTTCTAAGTAATTGTATTGTAAATCGGTAAAATTAGGGTGCTGTAAAATTGCTACTGTTTGTCCTTTATGAACTTTATCTCCTGGCAACAAATCTGTTTTAAAAACAAAGGCCTCTAATGGAGCATATACAGTTGCTTTACTTTGTGGAGGCACTTCAATACTCCCAGTAACTTCAATGCGCTCACGAATATTTCGTTCACGAATACTATCGGTTTGTATGTTTGCCGATTTTATTTGAGTGGCGTTTAAGTGAATTTCATTTTCTGAATGTTCTTCCGAATCACCTTTATCCTCTTCAGACTTTACAATTCTGGATTGTTCTTTTTCATGATCGTGATCATCTTCATGTTTTGATTTACAGCTTATTACAGCTGCAATTACCATAAATAATATTATTATTCTTTTCATTTGTTTAATATTTTGTTGTAGAATTCATATTCTATAACTGTTTTATTATAGGTGTTTACTAATTGTAAATAGTTTTGCATTACTTGAAAATAAGCATTAAAGCTCTGATTGTATTGATAAGCATCTATTTCGCCCGCTTTATAAGCCGTTTCTAATTTTATAATGAACTTTTGGGCCTGTTCGGTTGTGCTTTTGATGCTTTCTAATTCTGATTGTAACTGTACAACCTGCAATTGCAAACTGCTACTATTATTTTTTAAGGCTACTTTTTTCGCTTCATTTTCAAAAGCAATCTCTTCTCTTATGATTTTTTGCTTTTTGATTTTTGCTTTATTAACTCCAAACGGTAAAGGAATATTTAAGCCTACTCTAAAACCTGTATATGCGTTAGCATTTCCTTCTTTCCTATTAATAATCCCAGCAGTAACTTCTGGAAAATATATGGATTTAGCTACTGCAACTTTTTTATCTGCCACTTCATTACTTTTATTAATAGCATCTAAAAACATTGTCGAATTGCTTTCTATAGTTGGTAATGGTAATGGTTTTGGAAATTCTTTTTCTGGCACAATTTTGTTATCTAATTGCAATAAGAATTTTAACTGATTTTCTATATTAATAAACTGCTTATATACATTACTTTTTTGTGACTGTACACCCAAGGATTGTAGAATAGTAACATCATTTTCTAATCCACCTATTTCTCCTGATTCATGTAGCTTATTTGAGATGCTTTTTATAGCATTTACATTTTTTTGCTGTTCTTCCATCAAGGATTTTAAGGCATATAAATAATGCCATTGCTGGTATAAATATCGAACATTTAAAACAGCTTGTCTTTGGGATATATCTGCATTTAGCTTTGCAAACTCTGTTTGTGTTTTAGCTAGTTTTTGTCTATTAATATGTGATAAAATAGAACCAAAATTTTGATTTATACTCCATTCTTTTTCATCTGCATTGGGTGCAATTCCCACAGTTTGATAGTTAACTGATAAGGGTTCTAATACTATCGCTCCGCCAATGTTAGTCTTCTGCTTTTCAATATTTAATGTGGCCTTTTTTAATGTAACTGACTTCGCTAATGCTAATTCGATAGCCTCTTTTTCAGTTAAAACATTGGTAGATTGTTGCGCACTGGCAAATGAAATACCTAAGAAAAATAGAGCTACAGTTATTGTATTTTTATTCGGTTTTTTAATCGATTTAGTTTCAAAAAACATATATAAAATTGGCAAAATCAACAAGGTTAATAAAGTAGCTGAAACTAAACCGCCAATAACTACAGTAGCTAATGGTTTTTGTACTTCCGCTCCTGCTGATGTGGCTAAAGCCATTGGTAAGAAACCAACAGATGCTACCAAAGCAGTCATTATAACAGGGCGTAAACGTACTGATGTTCCTTTTTTAATCACATCGACAACGTTAGTCATTCCGTCTTTTTTGAGGCGATTAAATTCAGCAATAAGTACAATACCATTTAAAACAGCAACACCAAATAGCGCAATAAACCCTATTCCTGCCGAGATACTAAAAGGCATATCTCTCAACCATAATGCAAATATTCCGCCAATGGCCGACATAGGAATTGCCATAAAAATAAGTAAGCTCTGTTTTACCGACTTAAACGTAATATACAGTAACATAAAAATAAGTAATAAGGCCACAGGTACGGCAATTCCTAATCTTGTACGTGCTTCTTCTAAATTTTTAAACGTACCTCCATAGGTTACATAGTAGCCTGCATCAAATTGAACTTTCTCTTCAATGTTCTTTTTTACTTCAGAAACTATACTAGCCACATCACGTCCACGTACATTAAACCCGACAGTTAATCGACGTTTGGCATCGTCTCTTTGAATTTGATTCGGGCCTGTTTTAAAACTTATCTCTGCAACACTTGCTAATGGAATTTGCATGCCATTAGGCATTGTAACATAGAGTTTTTTAATATCCTCTATACTATTGCGACTAGATTTTTGTAATCTTACAACTAAATCGTATCGCTTTTCACCTTCATATACTGTTCCTGCATTTTGTCCTGCAAAAGCTGCATTAATAGCAGTATTTACATCTTGAATAGCTAATCCGTAACGTGCTAGCTGTTCTCTTTTATAGTCAATTACGATTTGTTGTAATCCACCAACCTTTTCAACATATAAATCTTCAGCACCTTGAACAGTTGGAATTATTTTCGCAATCTTATTTCCATAAGAAATTAATTTGTCTAGATCTTCTCCATAAACTTTTAATACAACATCTTGTCGTGCACCAGTCATCAATTCGTTAAAACGCATTTGTATGGGTTGTTGAAAACCAAAGGTTACTCCCACCATATTTTCTTCAAGTTTTTCCTGCATTTTTTGAGCCAATTCTTCTTTGGAATTTGCTTTAGTCCAATGGTCTGGTTCAGAAAGGATAATCATTATATCTGCCGCTTCAATAGGCATTGGATCAGTTGGTATTTCAGAAGAACCTATTTTTCCCACAACTTCTATAACTTCATCTGGAAACTCTCGTAATAAAATTTGTTCTGCCTTTTCAGATGATTTAATAGTATGAGATACACTACTTCCTGTACTTACCATCATTTGTGCAGCAAAATCTCCTTCATCTAGTGTAGGTATAAATTCTGAGCCCATTTTAGTAAACGTAAAAATGCTAAACGAAAAGATTAAAAGTGTAGCAATAATTACTTTGGTAGCATTAGTAAGTACAAAATTTAATATTGGTTCGTAAACCTTTTGAATTGATTCGATAATTTTATCTGAAAAGTTCTTTTTATCAACTAACTTCTTCTTTAAAAAAAGTGCACTAATCATTGGCACGTATGTTAGTGATAAAATAAATGCTCCAAGTATAGCAAAGCTAACGGTCATTGCCATTGGTTTGAACATTTTTCCTTCGATACCTACTAAAGCTAAAATTGGCAAGTACACTATTAAGATTATAATTTCTCCAAATGCCGCACTCGTTCTAATTTTTGAGGCTGATTGATACACTTCATCGTCCATTTGAGATTGAGAGAGTAATGTACCTGATTTTCGCAATCCCAGATGATGTAAAGTAGCTTCAACAATGATAACAGATCCGTCAACTATAATCCCAAAATCAATTGCACCTAAACTCATTAGATTTCCTGATACACCGAATAAATTCATTAAGCTTATTGCGAACAACATGGATAAAGGAATAACCGAGGCAACTATTAAACTGGCTCTTAAATTTCCAAGAAGTAAAACCAAGATGAAAATTACAATTAGAGCTCCTTCAATTAAGTTTGTTGAAACTGTTTTAATAGCTTTATTTACTAATTTTGTTCTATCTAAAAATGGGCGAATTTCAACACCTTCAGGAAGACTTTTTTCAATTTGAGAAATACGCTCTTTTACGTTTTTTATTACTTTAGATGAGTTAGCTCCTTTTAACATCATTACAATAGCACCAACAACTTCACCCTCACCATTTCTAGTCATAGCACCATAACGAATGGCGTTACCAAATTGTACTTTTCCTATGTCTCTAATTAAAACAGGGGTGCCGTTTTGAGTATTCGTTACAACAATATTTTTAATATCGTCTAACGTTTTTATCAAACCTTCACTACGTATAAAATAGGCCTTTGGGTTTTTGTCAATATATGCTCCTCCTGTATTTTGATTGTTTTTTGACAAGGCACTAAACACGTCACTTATACTTATATTTAAGGCAGATAGACGCTCTGGTATTAGTGCAACTTCGTATTGCTTAAGATATCCTCCAAAACTACTTACATCTGCAACACCTTCTAACCCCAATAATTGACGACGGACAATCCAATCTTGAATAGAGCGTAACTCCATAGCATCGTATTGTTTCTCATAACCTTTTTTAGCATATAAAGTATATTGATAAATTTCACCCAATCCTGTTGTTACAGGCATCATTTCTGGTGTACCAATACCAGATGGAATTTGGTTTTTTGCTTCTATGAGACGTTCACTGATTTGTTGACGTGCCCAATAAATATCAATGTTATCCTTAAAGACGACAGTTACCACACTCAACCCAAAGCGCGAAAATGAACGTATTTCTTCTACATCTGGTATATTAGACATAGTCATTTCAACTGGAAATGTAACCAAACGCTCAATATCTTGAGCTGATTGAGAAGGGGCTGAAGTTATAATTTGTACCTGATTATTGGTAATGTCTGGTAAAGCATCTATTGGTAATTGTTTTGCAGAATAGATTCCCCAGCCTATTAAAGCAAATACCAATGTTCCAATAATCAATTTATTTTTAATCGAAAATTTTATAATATTATCCAACATAATGATGAATTTTGTTACTATTTATATTAATTAGTAGACATCTTTTCTAATGAAAAGATGCATTAAAATGAGTTTCTGAAATAAATTCAGAATAACTTAATACTAGTAACTCTAAACCCGAGGTGGTTGGAAAATACCGTCTAAATAAGAAGAATTGTAAATTGATTGATAAAAACTTATTAAAGTTTTTTCAGAAGAAGCAACAACTATTTGAAGTTGGTTTAATGGAAAAGAAATAGCCAAAATTGAAGAGAATTCTATGGAACAATGATGGTGGTGCTCCTTATTCTTATCTTCATCATTATCATTTTGATGATGCTCTTCTTCATGTTCATGATCAACATCAATATGTTGCTCGATATCATCTTCATATATAATAACATCATTATGCGCCAATAGCGGTGGCGACATCAATAAAAATGTTAATATATAGATTATTAGATGCTTCATAAACTTAGGCAAAGATACAAAGTTTACAATTTAGTTATGTTATTAACTGTTAAGGTTTCTTTAAATTATTAAGGTTGATTTTCATTTAGTTTGCAATAATGGAAAACTACCACGTTCAAAGTACTGCAAAATTCAATAACGATTATGATTGGGCGCACATAGTTGGTTAAAAGTCTTTCTGTTCTACAAAATTAAATTTTTACATTTCGCAATCGCAACGCATTCCCGATTACAGACACAGAGCTAAAACTCATAGCTAGTGCGGCAATCATAGGTGATAATAATATGCCGAAGATTGGAAATAAAACTCCTGCAGCAACGGGAACACCTAAAACATTATAGATAAATGCAAAAAATAGATTTTGCTTAATGTTTTGCACAACTTTATGACTTAGGTTTTTAGCTTTTACAATACCTTGTAAATCACCTTTTACCAAGGTAATAGAAGCACTTTCTATAGCAACATCTGTTCCTGTTCCCATAGCGATTCCAACATCCGATTGTGCTAATGCAGGTGCATCATTAATTCCATCACCAGCCATTGCTACAATTTTACCTTGCGCTTGTAATAACTCAATTTCTTTAAGTTTATCCTCTGGTAAGCATTCTGCTTTAAAATGTTTTAACTGTAATTTTTCCGCAACTGCTTGAGCAGTATTTTTATTATCACCTGTAAGCATTATCACTTCAATACCTTTTGCTTGTAAAGTTTTAATAGCTTCCTCACTTGTTTTCTTAATGGCATCAAAAATAGTAACATAACCAACGGCTTCTTTACCGATAGCAATGTATGAAACCGTTTTACCTTGTTGTTGTTCTGCTTTAGCTTGTTCTAACAAGTTATTAGAAAGCTCAATATTAAACTGATGTAACAATTTATCATTACCTAAAGACACTTGATGTCCGTCTATAGTTCCAATAACTCCTTTACCTTTTACAGCTTCAAAATCTGGAACATCAACATCCTTTATGTTTTTTTCTTTGGCAAATTTAACCACAGCTTCTGCCAACGGATGTTCACTATATTGATTCAATGATGCTATCTTTTGAGTTAAATCAGTTTCAGAGATTTTTTCTGAAATTGATATAACTTTTTCTACAGACGGTTTCCCTTCAGTAATGGTTCCCGTTTTATCTACAATTAAGGTATCAACCTTCTCCATTTTTTCAAGAGCTTCAGCGTTTTTAATCAAAACACCTGATTGTGCTCCACGTCCAATACCAACCATTACAGACATCGGTGTGGCTAATCCTAAGGCACAAGGACACGCAATAATCAACACAGCTATGGCATTTACAAAGGCAAATACATAAGCTGGTTCAGGTCCAAAAATAGCCCAAACAATAAATGTAAGTACAGCAACCACCAATACGATAGGTACAAAATATTTTGAGATTTTATCTGCTAACTTTTGCATTGGTGCTTTTGAACGACTCGCATTATTTACCATTGTGATAATTTGAGATAGCAAAGTTTCAGAACCTACTTTTTGGGCTTCCATCACAAAAGATTTTGTACCATTAATAGTTCCTGAACTTACTTTATCACCTTGCTTTTTATCTACAGGAATTGGTTCACCAGTAATCATAGATTCATCAATACTACTTACCCCTTCGTTAATTACTCCATCAACAGGAATCTTATCTCCTGGTTTTACACGTAATAAATCGCCTTGTTGAATTTTATCAATAGCAATAATTTTTTCTTCACCGTTTACCAATAGAGTGGCTGTTGAAGGCACTAACTTTAGTAACTCTTTAATAGCTCCACTAGTTTGACTATGTGCTCTTGCTTCCAGTAATTGCCCTAATAACACTAAGGTCAATATAACTGTAGTAGCTTCAAAATATACAAATACATTACCGTGAGGTGTTTTAAATTGCGCTGGAAAAATATCAGGAAATAGCATAGCAAATACACTAAATACCCACGCAATACCTGCGCCAATACCAATTAAGGTAAACATATTTAGGTTACGTGTTTTTATAGACTTCCATGCTTTTTCAAAGAACATCCAAGTTGCATAAAAAACAACAGGAATGGATAATACTAACTGAACCCAGTTCCACATTTTTTGATCTAAAATGTTATATAACGGATTGTTAGATACCATTTCTGACATGGCAATAATGAAAATAGGAATGGTAAAAGCTACCGCTACTTTAAACTTTTTAAGTAGTTTTTGATAAATAGCATCTTCTTCATTATCACTGTGTTCCATTGGTACTAAATCCATACCACAAATTGGACATGAACCAAATTCGTCTTTAACAATTTCCGGATGCATTGGACAGGTAAACTGTACACTTTTAGGCATCAGCTCTGGAATTTTTTCCAAATTCATTCCACAAACAGGACAATCACCAGGTTTATCATACACTTTAGAACCTTCACAGTGCATAGGGCAATGATATTTTCCAGCAGCTTCTGGACCTAATGTTGGTGTAGGGTGATTGTGTTCATTACCATGTTGATGATACTTACTTGTGCTGTGTCCAGTACTACAACATGAAGCGGTTTTTTCTTCTGTTTTATTTTGATGTGACTCAGTAGCTTTAGCATTTCCACCACAACAAGAGTCTCCTTTGTTTTCTCCTTCTTTTTTAGGAGTATGATGTGTCATTTCAATAGTATAGTTCCCTGCTTCAGCTAATACTTCTTGCATAGTTTCTGTAGTAACATGTTGCTCCATTTCTATGGTAGCGCTATCTGGTAAACTTACTTGTGCATTTATAATGCCTTCAATACTATTTAAGGTTTTTTCAACTTTAGTTCTACAACCATTACAGGTCATTCCTGTTATTTTATAAGTATGCTTCATTACATTTTCATTTTTTCTTGGTTCATTTTTAATACATTCAAATGCAATAAATGCAAATGACGTCCAACCCCGAATAGTAAAATTCCGAGCCCTAAAAATCGTGTTGGCATCCCCATTTGTTTAATAAATTGTATTGGGTTTGTTGATAGATTATTGAGAAAGTCCAATGTGAACGCAATACAAATGATAATTAACCCCAAAGCAATGATTCTATAACAGCTTTTTAGGTCTTTTAATTTGATGTTGATTTTATCTATATTTTCCATAATTCTTTTTTATTTAAAACCTAACTGTCAATCCGCCACCAGCTCCAAAACGATTGTCATAACTTGCTGATAATGAAAAATACTGTCCTAAAATATACTCTGCACCAACGCTCCAAATATATTCACGTTCCCAGTTTGTATCTGCTGGTAAGTCATTTTTCCAACCAAAATCGGCTTGCATTTGCCACATTCCTTGTAACTCTACGCGATTAAATATTGGAATTGCAGTTGAAAACTGAATTTGAGGACGTAGCTGTGTGTCGATACCTAAATCGCTATCAATAAAGAAAGGTAATAACCAACGTACACCAGCTCGTCCAACAGTTGTGATTTCATCTAAAGAATCTTCAACTTCGTTTTCGGCTTCTATTCCGATGTATGCTCTAAAAAATGTTCCGAGATAGCGTTCATAATCGGCACCAATTTCTACATTTTTATTCCAACCGTATTGTGCATCGACATTAAATTGGTTGTAGGTGTTAGTTGCTACTAATTCTAATGAAGCCATATGACTTGCCACAGTAGTTTCTCCCCAAGTATAGATTTTTTGATCTGCTTTGGTAAGTTGTTTTAATGGATAGTTTGCCATTCGAGGATCGCGCGGATCACCATAACTAAAAATACGTGCCATACCAGCTTTGGCGTGATACAAGATATGACAATGGAAAAACCAATCTCCAGTTTCATTAGCATCAAATTCGATAGTAACGCTTCCCATTGGCGGTACATTTACTGTGTGCTTTAATGGTGAATATTCACCATTGGCATTGACAACCCTAAAAAAATGTCCATGTAAATGCATTGGATGATGCATCATTGTTTTGTTATTAAGGGTAATACGTGCTTTTTCACCTCGTTTTATTTTTATTTTATCAACTTCGGAAAGGACTTTGCCATTTAAACTCCACACATAACGCAACATATTTCCAGTAAGATTAAGTGTGATTTCATTGGTCGGCAACTCGGAATGAATGGTTGTTTTTACAGGTGATTTTAAATAATCATACGAAAACTCCTTGTTCATCTGCATATTCATTCCTTTCATTTTTGTGGAATCTGATTTCATCATATCCATTTTATGATGTTGATGCTTGTCATTCATCTTCATTTTTGGCATCGAATCTTTTTTATGCATAAGCATTTCTTCCATTTCCATCTCTTTTTTCATAGACATTTTTTCATCCATTTTCATAGAACCTCCCATCTTCATATTACCCATTTGTTTAAGCATCTTTATGTAATCTACAGGGGGTAATACCTTAGCCTTTTCTATAGTACCGCTTCCTAATATTGCAGATGTGAATCCAGAACCATCTTGAGCAGTAGCTCTTACTTCTACGGCACCACTTTCGGGAATTGTTACGATATAATCATACGTTTCTGCAATGGCGTGTAATACCTTGTCTCTATGAACAGGAACTACATCTACACCATCACTGGCAATAAGCATTTGTTTTCCGCCAATGGTAATCCAAAAATAGGTAGCAGCCGAAGAGTTAACCATTCTAATACGTACTTTATCACCCGCTTTGAATTGTGGATAAGTAGGTGCTGGTTTTCCATTAATAAGAAAAGCATCAAAAGCCACATCGGAAATATCTACTCCTGGCATTCGCTTGCTCCATAACTTTAATTGAGCGCCAAGCGCATTGTTAGCAATGGCATTGGCTAAAGAAACATTAGTCTTACGTTTAATAGCATACCACTCATTATTTCGTTTTAGGTTTTTAAGTACGCTATATGGCTTTTCGTCTGTCCAGTCAGACAATACCAAGGTCAGGTCATAATCGTAATCGAGTTTTTGTTTTTTTGGCTTTATCATAATAGCACCATATACTCCTCGCTGTTCTTGTAAACCTGTATGTGAATGATACCAATACGTTCCTGAATGTGTAAGTGGAAATTCGAATTTGTGGGTTTTCCCTGGAAGAATAGGTGGCGAATTGAGATAGGGCACACCATCTTGAAAATTAGGTAAAATCAATCCGTGCCAATGCACAGAGGTTTCGACCTTCATGTTGTTAGTAACGTAGATAACAGCGTTTTGCCCTTCGGTAAAAGTCAAGGTTGGTGCTGGAATGGAATTGTTTACTGCCATTGCTTCAACTTCTTTCCCTGTGAAGTTTACCATTTTTTCATCTATGGTAATGCGATAAGTAACCGTGTTTCCTGAAATTTCAGGTATTATTTTTTCTTGTGCTATTATATTAATTACAAAAAGAAATGCGATTAAATTTAAAACTACTGATTTCATATTTTGAATATTTTGTTTCACGAATTTCTTATAAAACAGAACCCTTATCGTGTATAATTATGGTTAATTTGTATCAATTGTACTTCGTTATATTTTTTTAAAGACTAAGGTTATTTTTATTATTTCGATTCTTTTTCTATTCGTTTCTTTATATAGTTTATAAGACTAAATAATATACGCAAAAGGAACTTGTATGAAAAAAAAACAACTAAACTTATTATTACCGTTTTCATAATAACATCTTCATTAAATCAATCTGAAAAAGAATGAAAACAGTTATAAACCATTGTCATTATTAAGTTTATCAAGTGTATTTCTTTTACCAAAAGCTTTAAATTGCGTAGGGGTTAGCCCTGTAACTTGTTTAAATTGTCTTGATAAATGTTGAGGACTGCTATAATTTAAATCGTAGGATATTTGCGATAGATTTAGCTCACCATATTTTAGCAACTCCTTAACCTTTTCTATTTTTAGATGAATAATATATTTTTCAATAGTTGTCCTTTCAGTTTCAGAAAACAGTTTGCTAAGATTAGTATAATCCATACCAATGGCATCTGTTAATATTGTAGAAATGTTTTGTGTTACTTTAGTATTACTATGATGAATTTGTTCTATAAGAATTGATTTTATTTTATTTATAAGTTGCCTATCCTTATTTTTTAAGAGCTCAAACCCTTCTTTTTTAAGTATTTGTTTTATTTGATGTAGAGTAGTTTCGTCTACTGTTTCTTTAAAATGAATACTCCCCAAATTAACCTCATCAAAATTTATCTGGTTTTTAGTTAACTCATCAGTAATAACTTTAATACAGCGAGGACACACCATATTTTTTATGTAAAGAATAGTATTCATTATTTTTGTTGTTTTAGATATCTAATTGATTGCTTCCGAAAATATATTTTAATGTTTTCGGAAGCTATGTTTTCTTAATGATCGTGATTAGAATGGTCATCAGAACTGTTCTCTCCAGATTGATTCATTTGCATACTATGATCATATTTGCAACATCCTGGTAAGCCGTTATATGCTTCTTCATTCCCTGCTACTTTTTCAGTATCATAACCAGATGCGGCAATAGCATTATGAATTGCCATGACGTTAGTCTTTGATTCATCAAAAGACACATCAATTTTCTTTTTGTTTCTATCCCAAACTGCACTAGTAACACCAGCTACTCCATTAGCAGCTTTTTCTATGGTGTTTTTACACATACCACAATTTCCTCTAACTCCAAAACTAGTATTGGTCATTGCAATAGTTTTAACGGCTTCTATTTTAGGCGAATCCTTAGTTTCTTTTTTTGCTTCGTTTTTACAGCTAGTAAATAGTACTGAAACTACTACTGCTACACTTAAAATTACTTTTTTCATTATCTTTATTTTATTAATTATTATTCTATTGTTTCTTTAACTTCTCCACACCTTAACATCGCATCTCCGAAATAGGGGTTTAATACTTTTTCCTCAAGACTTAACCAGTAAGCTCCTTTGTTGTTATTTGCCATAGGGCAGAATTGATGATATATTTTTTGATTAACACCAAATAATTGCACTGCCTTTGTAAGATGTGTCGATAAATGCTTAAAATGATCTCTTTGTTTTTTAATATCTGAAATACTTGAAATGGATTTCGCAGCAGATTTAATTTCTTTCTCCAACGGCATCCAATGACTGTGTGCGCTCTCGTCTTTCAACAATTTCATATCTACTTTGTTTAAACTAGATTGAAGTGTTGTTGCTGATATACTTGAAATATTAGCATCATCTTTTACCAAAGCATCTTTTAATTGAATATAATTCTCGAAAACACTTTTTAGTTGGTTTTGAAATTTGGCAGATACTTCTATTCTTTCAACAGCTTCATTCATACTATGTCCTGCGTGTTCGTCCATTGTATTTTGATTGTTCATCATCGATTTTTTACCTTGTAATTGTGCCGCGGCATCAATAGTAAATGTACCGTTGGTAACAATTTCATCTCCTTTTTTCAAGCCTTTTATCACTTCATAATTTTCTCCAATCTCATTGCCTAATTTTACTTCACGCATTTCAAATACAGGTTGGTCAGAACTTGTTTTCACATATACTACTGAACGTTCACCAGTCCATAAAACAGCGGAAGTAGGAACCGATAGTAATTCTTTCTTATCATGATTTATAACTTCAATTCTCCCTTCAACAAACATTCCTGGTTTAAAAGTATCTTTTGAATTTTTTAAAACAACTCTTAGACTTACCGTTCTGGTTTTGGTATTTAAAACAGGATCTATAAAATCTACTTTGGCTTTAAACTTCTTATTTGGATAAGCATTCGTCGTTATGGTAATTTCCTGTCCTTTATTGAATAAATCGATTTGATTTTCATATACATCAAAATTTGCCCAAACAGTATTTAAGTTAGCTATTTTAAGTAAAGGTTGTCCTTGTTTTATAGCAGCTCCTTCTTCAACCAACTTTTCTGAAACTGTACCTGAAACTGTTGCATATACTGGAAAATTCTCTTTTACCTTTCCTAAATTTTCAATTTGATTGATTTGCTTTTCTGAAAGTTTCCAGAGTTTTAATTTTCTACGTACAGCTTGGTATAACGCAGGTTGTGATTCTTTTAGAGACGCTGCGGTAATTAACTCTTGTTGTGCTGCAAATAATTCAGGAGAATAAATGGTAGCTAGCAACTGTCCTTTACGTACCTCTTCACCTACATAATTAACATTTAATCGTTCAATTCTTCCTGAAAAATAACTGACCTGCACAGCATTCGCTTCTTCATTTTCTACAATCTTTCCTGACAACTTTATGGTATTTCCTTCTGTCTCACTATCTCCTACAACAGAGGTTTGTACGTTTGCCAAAGCCATAGCATTTTTTGACAATTTAAATTCATCTGGACGTAATCCATCTGCTCCAGCTTCAGCAGGAATCAAATCCATACCACATATAGGGCAATCACCAGGTTCTGGTTGCATAATTTGCGGATGCATAGAACAAGTCCATTGCTGATTTGCAGCCGTAGTTTCATCATGATTATGAGTTGTTTTACCTTCAGATGAACCACCAAAAAGTAACCAGCCAAATAGCAAACCAGCTAATAATATTCCTAAATAGATTATGTATTTTTTCATCTTTATTTTTTTATTCGTTTTAATAATTTTCTAACTGATGGTGAAGATGTATACCACAATAAAAATCCACTTAATACGGTTATTAATCCTAAAAGTGAAAAGGCTCTTAATACGAGTGTATTGAAGTTGTCTCTACCTTCATAATCCATTGTGTGTGTCATCCATAAAAAATCGAACCATCTCCAACTTCGATGTCTTACGGTTTGAAACTTTCCATCCTTAACAGATACATATGCTTTTAGCGCTTCATCGGTATCATAAGAAATTACATAAGCAGGTAATAATCGCTCTCTATATTCGTGGTGTTTTCCTGTTTCTTTAATCTTTTCAATCGAAGCTACTTTTAAGCCACCTTTCATGTAGTTTTTAGCTATGTACAAAGCTTCTTCTTCAGAAATATTTTCTTTTAGACTACCATCCAAAGCATTGTATAATTGTTTCTTGTTTATCCAATAAAATGGAACACCATTAATATCTCTTAAAGCAATGGTATTAATTCCTCCAGAAATTTTTAATTCAGAAGGGCTCACGAGATTATTAAATGTTTTAGGCTGATACTCTGAATTCTTGAATTGGTCACCGTGAATATCGTCTATATTTGTCCAACTAAAATAAAGCCCACTGATTGTCCAAAATAGAAACTGAACACCTATAAAAATACCCAAATAACGATGAGTTTTTCTAATTTTTTGTGCTGTGTGTCTGTTAACCATTTTTTATTCTTTTACCTTAAAATCAAAACTTACAGTTACTTTTTCCCAGGCTAGAGAAATACTACCTTCATCATTACTAATCTTGCTAACTTTGTACTCTAAATGTTCTTTTATGTTATCAGAAATAGCGGGTTTAACCTTAAAGCGTAGTATATCATCCTTCTCATCATAATCATCTTTTCCATGTTGGTTCCAATTAGAATTAAAAATGATTGTCCACTCATCTTTCGATGGGATTGTAAAAAAACCATATTTCCCTTTAGGTAGTTCTTGTCCTTGAATAATTAAACCCTTATTGGTTTCTATCCATGTTGCCATATGGGCTCCTGCTTGCCATACTTTATCATAGGCTAATAAACCTCCAAAAATTATTCTATCTCTTACACCAGGTGATGAATAATCGATATGAATATGGGCATCACCAATCATTGCCATAGTAGAAGTATGAGGACTTAATACTTTTTTTGAAGGCTTTGATGAAGTTTCTGTTTTTGGTTGCTCTAAAGTTTCTTTGGTTTTTTTAGTCTCTTTTGCTTCTTGTTTACAAGACACAAAAAGAAACGTGCATAATAATAGGATAAAAAGAATACGTAGTCTCATATGATTTTATTTTTTATTTCTTGAAGAAGAATGTGTTTTGATGATTTTCCATTTGCCATCCATTTTCTTTAGAATGGAAGTTGCTACACCTTTTTTCTTAATAGTTCGAGAATTGCCCTTATCATTTGGATTTAAGGCTATAGTATAGATGTATGTTTCTGTAGTAAATGCATAGGGTGCATCTACTTTCACATCAATTTCATAATCTGAAAAAGTAAAGCTTTTAAAATGCCCTAATTCTGGACCTAGATGATGCTTTATATAATGTGCATAAGAACCTTCTACACCGCCTGACTCAAACACTTCAGAATCTTCAGAAAACAACTCAAACGTACCTTTTGTTGTTAAGTTTTGTAAAGCGTTTTTGTATGACTTCATTACTTCGATAACCTCTTGTTTATCTGTCATATTCTTACTGTTCTGCGCATTAGTAAAATTGACACTTGTTAGCAGAATAGTTACTAGTGTAATTAATTTAAGTATTTTCATAATAATAGTTTTATTCTAATTTTTTTCTTAGTTCTTTCATATAATCAAGAACCAAGGTCTTTTCAGATTTTGATAATTCAGCTTCCTTATGAATCAAAGTGTAAGAATCTAGAGGCATTTTATCACTTTCAATCTGTTTAATAATAGACCTTAGTTTACTTACTTTTCTTCGATTTGAAAGAGAACCCCACTCATTAAAATTTAACTCTGCTTTTCCCTCTTCAACATGATCTTCTATAAACCACGCTATTGGTTGAATTTTATTGTACCAAGGATATTTTGTGTTGTTACTGTGACAATCATAGCATGAGACTTGTAATATTGTTCCAATTTCTTTTGGTGTATTATTTAATATTAAAAAGTCATTTTTGGGTACAATACTACTTTGGTTTAGTTTTGTGGGTACAAATTGTATACCCACAAAACATACCAACAGAATAAGTGCTATGATTTTTACAACTCTCATTTAGTTAATTTCTTTTTGCACCTTTCCGCAGGTTAACATTTTATTACCATAGTAAGGGTTTTTTACATTTTTTTCCATACTTAACCATGCACCACCTCCATCATACATAGGACAAAACTGCTGATATAAAGTATTCTCTGTTCCTGTTATGGCAACCATATCTATAATATCCTTACTCAATACTTTAAAGTGCTCACGTTGATGCCCAATTTCACTTCTGCTAATATGTTCAGCATGTTCGGTAGCATCAGCGATAATATCTTTTAATTCCTTCTGCTGTTCTGCACTATAGTTGTTCACTTTAAATGCTTTTAATGTGTTTTCTAATGTTTTACCAGCTTTGGCTGCCGCAGATTCATTTGTTGCTACTAAAGCATCTTTAAGAGCCATATAAGCAGTTAATACTTTTTGAGCATCAGTTGAGTTTTGAGCATCAGAAACTGTCTTATCAGTAGAAGCATTCATTTCATCATGATTCATCTCAGAATGTTCTGTATTAGTAGCAGTATTTTCTTTTATACCATTCTTACATGACATGGCTGTTAAACTTAAAGATGTCATTAATGTAATTGCTAAGATTAATTTTACTTTTTTCATTGTTGTTTGATTTAAAAATTATGTTTGTCTTTAGTTACTTAAATAGTTAATAATAGTTGTTTGTACGAAGTAGTCTTTTATCGATTCTATTTGATTCATCTGAAACTTTAACTGCAATTCTTGAATGTCTAAAACATCATTAAAATCAATCGTTCCTGTTTCATAGTTTTTAATTAGAATTTCTTCTGCGTCTTTAGCTTGTTTTAGATTTTTTGTCTGCGTATTATAGCTGATTCTCGAAGCAATTCTGTTATTTATCGCTTTAGAAAGTAATGTCTCTAGTTTGTTTAATCGTTCTTGCTTTTGAGACAATAATTCTTCTTGCATTAATTGATGCTGCTTCGTTTTAGATTTGTACTTCTTATTAAATATGGGAATTGACAATGATACCATTGGCATTACAATATCTTTTCCGTTATCAGAAAAATTCATATTCGGACGTTCTGAAACAGCGATATAATCCAAACCAAAACCAATCATCGGGCTGCTTTCTTTTTGGTTTAACAGTTCTGATTGTTCAACAGATTGGTACAGTTTATCGTACTTACTAAGTTCTGGATGTAGTTCCAATTTTTTAACATCAATCTCATTTTTCTCTAAAGGAATATCTAACTCTTTAACGACTTCAACAACAGTAGTACTTTCTCTATTTAAGAGTTTGTTGAGTGCCGTTTGTTCAGCCAAATATTTTTGTGCTAGTACTTGTTTTAACTGCTCCAGTTCATTTTGTCGCATTTGTAATCGCAATACATCTACAGCAGATGCTTTTCCTACTTCTACAGAAGTCAATGCCAAGGTTTCATACGTCTTAAGCAATTCGATATTCTTTGTGAGTACATCTTGTTTTGCCTGAATAGTGTACAATTTATAATACGATTGAGATACATCTGTAATCAATTGACGTTTAGCAATAACAATGTCTTCATATTTAGCATCTGCTAAAGAATTCACATAGTTTTCTCGTGCTGTAATGGAACCAAACCACGGAAGCATTTGTTTTGCGGATATTTTAAAACGTTGTGCTCCAGTTCGTGTTTCTGGTTCGCTTGCAAAATAACCTATACCAAATTGCGTATTGGGTAATGTATTGACTTCGTTTACTTTTTCTGAAGCAATGGCATGTTGCAGTTCAAACTTTTGAATTTTAGGATTGTTCGCCAATGCCTCATTAATAAGTGATTGTAATTCTTGTGCGTTGGAAAAACAACTAAAAACAAGAATAAATAGTACGGATAATATATTTTTAGTTTTCATTATTTTTCTTTCTTTTTAATAAAAATTCTTCTCGCAAACTGTATAACACAGGTAGTAAAAAATAGGATGTAACATCGATTATCATACCTCCAAAAGCAGGAATTGCCATAGGTATCATGATATCACTTCCACGTCCTGTAGATGTTAGTACAGGCAATAATGCTAACACCGTTGTTGCCGTTGTCATTAAACATGGTCTGATACGTTTTTCACCAGCTTCTACAACCGATTTTCGTATATCTAATTTTGTGGTAGGCTGATTTTTACTAAACGTTTGTTTTAAATAGGTTGCCATAACCACTCCGTCATCAGTAGCAATACCAAACAAAGCAATAAAACCTACCCAAACAGCAACACTCAAGTTTATTGGGTGCATTTGGAATAATTCTCGAATGTTTTGTCCAAAAACGCTAAAGTTTAGAAACCACGATTGCCCATAAAGCCACATCATTATAAATCCACCAGCAAAAGCCACAATAATTGCGGTAAATACCATTAAAGAGGTAGTAGTAGAACGAAATTGGAAATATAAAATGATAAAAATGATTAATAATGCTAACGGTACCACCACAGAAAGTGTTTTCTCTGCTCGTATCTGATTTTCATACGTTCCTGTAAACTGGTAATTGATTCCTTTTGGAACTACGAGTTCACCATTATCTATTTTTTCTTGAATAGCTTTTTGTGCATTTTCAACAACGGTTACCTCTGCAAAATCGTTCAATTTATCAAACAATACATAACCTATTAAAAAGGTATCTTCACTTTTAATCACTTGTGCACCTTGCTCGTAGCGAATGGTTGCTAATTCACTTAAAGGCACAGAACTTCCACCGTTAACTGGCACGTAAATTTGCTGTAAATCAGTTGGGCTAGTTCTTAATTCTCTAGGATAACGTACACGTACTCCATAACGTTCTCGTCCCTCAACAGTTTGCGTAAGTGACATACCGCCAACGGCAACTTTTAAGACATCTTGCACCTCTTGAATAGAAATGCCATAACGTGCTATTTTTTCTCTGTCAATATCAATTAATAAATAGGGTTTTCCTACAATCCTATCGGCAAAGACAGCTTCTTTTTTAACCCCTGTAACATCTTTTAAAATGTCTTCCAGTTGTACACCAAAGGCTTCAATTTCTTTTAAATTTTGTCCTTTTACTTTTATCCCCATGGGTGCACGCATCCCTGTTTGCAACATTACCAATCGGGTCTCTATAGGTTGTAATTTTGGGGCAGAAGTAACACCTGGTATTTTAGTAGCTTTTACGATTTCATTCCAAATATCATCGGTAGATTTAATGTTAGGTCGCCAGTTTCGGTAAAACTCACCGTCATTATCTTCTATTAATTCATCAGTAGAAACATCAGAAAATATAATCTTAGAAGTAGCATCTGTTGAATTTGGATTTGCAACCGTTTCTCCATTTTTCAACATAAACAATCCGTCGTTATTTACTTTATAGCGTTGACGTTCTCCATTGCTGTTAAGTGCATATTCGGGTTTGTAAATAATTACATTTTCATACATTGAAAGTGGAGCAGGGTCTAATGCAGAATCGGTTCGTCCTGCTTTACCAACTACTGTTTTTATTTCAGGAATACTAGCAACACCCATATCTAACTGCTGTAAAACACGTTTGTTTTCTTCAACTCCAGAATGTGGCATTGAGGTTGGCATTAGTAAAAATGATCCTTCATTTAACGAAGGCATAAACTCTTTACCTGTGTTTTTGAATATTAAAAATCCAAGAATGGTAATCGTTGTTGGTATTGCTAAAAAGAGCATTTTGTTTGCTAGTGCCCATTGTAAAATTTGAGCATAGTATTTTCTTAATAACGAAAACGCACCCAGCAATCCGAAACAAATAATGGCTACAAACAATAGGTTTAACAATAAACTTTTGCCTACGCCTAAAGGTCTCCAATGTTCCGCTAATAAAAATACAATTGCCGCCGATGCAATAACAATATTGATAAGGTTTACTTGTTTGTCAGAAACTTTTTCTTGTAGTTTTAAAATTCCTGTAATTCCAAAAGCGATTAAAAGCATTCCTAACCAATACCCAAAGAAAATAGATAAAACACCCAAGATTATTAGTGCTGCATTAATGACATAAGAGAGTTTTTTAGTAGTACTTCTTCTTTTAAAAATGATAGTTGCAAATGGCGGAATTAGAAACAGCGCTACCACTAATGCCATAATAAGTGCAAAAGTTTTGGTAAAAGCCAACGGACTAAATAATTTACCTTCAGCACCAACCATAGTAAATACGGGTAAAAAACTAATAATAGTAGTCATTACTGCGGTAACGATTGCGCCAGAAACTTCGGCAGTGGCATTGTAAACCACGGTATTAATTGGGAGATTATTTCTGCTTTTTTCTAAATGATTTAAAATATTTTCGGATAGAATTACCCCCACATCTACCATAGTTCCAATAGCAATAGCTATTCCAGATAAGGCTACAATGTTTGCATCAATACCAAAGGTTTTCATCGCTATAAAAACCATTAAAACTGCTACAGGTAATAAACTGGAAATTAATATGGAAGCTCTTAAATTATATACCATTACAATAATTACTAAAATGGTAATGAGTATTTCTAAAGTCAGAGCTTCGTTAAGTGTTCCTAGTGTTTCTTGTATAAGTTCTGAGCGATCGTAAAAAGGCACAATGGTTAACTGCGAAGTGGTTCCATCTGCCAATACTTTTGAAGGCAAACCTGCGCTTAACTCTTTTATTTTTTCTTTGGTGTTATTAATTACCTCTAACGGATTTGCACCATAACGAGCCACTACAACACCTCCTACAACTTCTGCACCCTCTTTATCTAAAATCCCTCTACGTGTTTTTGCTCCAAGGGAAACTTTAGCTATATCTTTAATTTTTATTGGTGTATAATTGGCAGATGAAACCACTGCATTTTCTATATCTTTTATAGATTTTACATACCCCAAACCACGCACTAAATATTCTACCTGATTAATTTCTATGGTTTGCGCTCCAATATCTTGATTACTCTGTTTTACAGCTTGTACAACATGATGTAAACCAATATTGTATTGTCGCATTAATTCAGGGTTAACGTCAATTTGATATTCTTGAACATATCCTCCAATTGATGATACTTCTGAAACACCACTTGCCGATGATAAAGCGTATTTTACATAGTAATCTTGTATACTTCGTAGTTCGTGTAAATCCCAACCACCTGTTACGTTTCCGTCTTCATCTCTACCTTCTAAAGTATACCAATATACTTGCCCTAAACCTGTGGCATCGGGTCCTAAAGTTGGACTTACACCATCGGGTAATAAGTTACTTGGTAGCGAGTTGAGTTTTTCGAGAATACGTGAACGACTCCAGTAAAACTCAACATCTTCTTCAAAAATGATATAGATACTAGAAAAACCAAGCATAGAAGAGCTACGGATAGTTTTAACACCTGGTATTCCTAACAATGATGTGGTTAACGGGTAAGTAACTTGGTCTTCTATATCTTGTGGAGAACGACCAGTCCATTTAGTAAAAACTATTTGTTGATTTTCTCCAATATCTGGAATAGCATCAACGGCTACAGGATTACTTGGTAAAAAACCAGTATCCCAGTTAAAAGGTGCATTTACAGTTCCCCATCCTAAAAACAGAATGAGAAGTAATATGGCTACGAGTTTGTTTTCTATTAGAAATTTTATGCTTTTGTTTAGCATTGCTTTAATTTTTAAACTTTAGACATTGATATTTAGAAAATATCACATACAGAAAAGTACCCTAATGAATAGTATTCACAGGATAGTGCAGTCTATTGTTTAAAAATCAAATTAAATAAGTCTCGTCAAGTTTATAGATTTCCTTGACGACTAAAGGAGGTTTATAAAGTCTATAAAGCGTTTTATCTTCTTCTACACTTTCAAATAAATTGATGTAAGTATATACAAAAGAAGCAATAAAAACTTGCTGGTCAAATGAAAGAGAAGAATGAGATACTTTTAATTCATCCTGACCATCAATTGTAACTTGTTTATCGGTACAACAATTTTTCTTTGTAACAGAGCACTCTGAGTTTGAATTTGAAGTAGATGCTTTCATATTCATTCCGCAATTTTTTGCTTTTTTGAAAATGGCAGTATCTACCAAAGTATCACCGCAATAATGCATATCTATGGTAAAAGAAACCGTAGAAAGTAAGACCATTATAGCCATTACAAAAGATATTATTTTATGAAATACTTGTTTCATTCTATATGCAAAGTTATGAAAATCAATTAGAACTTCGTGTAAACTTAGTATATCATAAGCATTTCACTAGTTCAAACAATCATTATAAAGTACAAATTTATGACAACAACAGAAGTAAGTTGTGCATAATTTTGATTAAGATTTATCACAAAAATTATATAGTTCAAAGGTTTTTGAAACCTGAATAACTACCAAAAAACGTTAAAATATGTTAAATTTTATGAATTTGAGAAAAGTGTGCACAAAGTGTGCATTTTTAGAAACAAGAAAGGCTTCCAGTTTCCTGAAAGCCTTATTATTCCTGTGATCGCGACAGGATTCGAACCTGTGACCGTCTGCTTAGAAGGCAGATGCTCTATCCAGCTGAGCTACGCGACCATTATTCGTCGGGGTGGCAGGATTCGAACCTGCGACCTCCTGCTCCCAAAGCAGGCGCGATGACCGGGCTACGCTACACCCCGATAAATGGGTCATCTGCAATTTTTTGCGGAGAGACCGGGATTCGAACCCGGGCATCGAAAAACGATGACAGCTTAGCAGGCTGCTGCATTACCACTCTGCCACCTCTCCTTAATTCTTACCGAAGCGTGAATTAAAAATTGCGAGTGCAAATGTATAACTATAAATACGTTTCTACAAACTTTTTATTGAAAAAAATTAGCTATTCTGGATACTCAACTCGTAAGTGATAGATATTCATTAACTTATTCTTAATAATTTTTTTAATTTTTTCTATCTCTCTAAACGTAATATCAGAATTGATAAACTGATTTTCGTTTTTTTGCTTGTCAATTATCTTATCAATCAACTCATCGATTGATTGTGCTGTTGGAGTTTTTAAACTTTTCGAAGCTGCTTCTGCAGCATCACACATCATTAAAATTGCGGTTTCTTTTGAAAACGGAATAGGTCCTTGATATTGAAACTTCTTTACATCAACATCAGGATTGTTTTCTTTTTCTCTTTTATAGAAATAATACGTTACACTTGTACCATGGTGCGTTCGTATAAAATCAATAATTCTATCTGGTAACTTATGTTTTTTTGCTATTTCTATCCCGTTAATTACATGATCTAGAATAATACGAGCGCTATCTTCAGGTAATAAATCGTTATGTGGATTAACTCCTGTAGATTGATTCTCTGTGAAATACATCGGATTCACCATTTTTCCAATATCATGATACAACGCCCCAGTTCTAACTAACATGGAGTTCGCTCCTATTTCGTTAGCTGCCGCCTCTGCTAAATTTGCTACCTGCATAGAATGTTGAAAAGTTCCAGGAGCTTTCTCGTTCAAATCTCTCAGTAATTTTGAGTTGGTGTTTGACAGTTCTAACAAAGTAACATCAGAAACCAATCCGAATAACTTTTCATAAAAATAAATAAAGAAAACTGCTAAGAAAGATAGCAATCCGTTTGCTGCAAACAATCCGAAGTACAACCAATTAATCTTATCTGCATTTCCTTCTTTTAAAATAGAAAATGCAAAATAAGTTAACATGTATATTAGAGTAATTTGACCTATTGAGATAAATAGGCTCGCTCTTTTATACAGCTCAGAAACCGTTAAAATAGTTACAATTCCTGCAATAATATGTAAGTAAATAAATTCAAAACTATTCGGTACAATAAACCCTAATAGCAACACAGTTAACACATGTGTAAACAAACCTAAACGAGCATCAAAAAAAGCTTTTAAAACGATTGGCAAAATACTTAAAGGAACCACATATAAATAATCTGAATTGTATTTAATCACCATAGTTTGCACAAAAATCATTAAAAAAACATTGAAGAAAATGAACGTTACTTTGTTATTATCATTAAAAATTTCGAGTCTATATCTTTCTAAAAAAAGCAGTAACATCAATAAAGCAAAAGCTACCAAAATAGTGTACCCAAAAACAATCCAGTTATAATTGGATTTTGTCCAAATTTGTGAACTTGAGGCAACTTCATACGATTTTAATACATTGTATTTTCTTCCTTCAACAATATCGCCTTTTAAAATAATTAGCTCTCCTTTCGATACTTTTCCTTTTGCGTAAGAAATACTTTGTAGGTTTTCGTTCAACTCTTTTTCACTGTACTTAAAATCATAGGTAACATTAGGTTTTAAATTACTCGACAAGTAGTTTAAAAGCAATCGCTGTTTATAATATTCCTGATTTTGTGTATTCAATCGTAAAAATCCTAAAACATCTTTAGATTGTATTAATTTTGAAAACGGGACATCGTCTATCGAATTCCCATTTCTTAAAACAACAACTTCTTCCCTACTGGCTTTATCTGTACTTGCATCATCAAGAAAACCGTAGGTGTAAACTTTATCAATAATAGCTTCACCCTCTTTTAATAAATTTTTTATTGAGTTTATTGACAAGGAGTCTAACGAACTTACTTCTTTAACAAAAGAATTAAGCACTTCGTTTTTCACAGAAGCATCAACTTCAAAATATTTTTTTGAACTTGACGCTAACTCTTTTTTTTCAGCAGCAATTTCTTCAGAAGTTTTTTGAATAGCAAAATCGAAAGGAGCATATAAATTATCGTATTGCCAAGGTTTTCCTTGCGGAAAATCATATTTAAATTGTCCTCCTTTTGGAAACAAATACACAATAGCTACCACAGTTATTAAAAACAAAAGTACTTTGTAAATTATCGTATTGTTTTTATACAACCTGTTGATTAAATCGTTCATTTTATATGTTTATAAAATGTAAATATAACCTTTCTCTATTATTTGAGTACTTGTTATAAAATGGTTATTTTCGCAAGACAAATCTTAACACAATATATTCTTAAATCTAAAACCTTAGATTAAATAGGTTTATAAAAAGAATAAAATTAACAATATAACACATGAAAGAAGTAGTAATAGTATCTGTAGCTAGAACACCAATTGGTAGTTTTTTAGGAACTTTATCAACTATACCTGCACCAAAATTAGGTGCTGTAGCTATAAAAGGAGCTTTAGATAAAATCAATCTAAAACCAGAAATGGTTGAAGAAGTTTTTATGGGGAATGTAGTTTCGGCAGGTTTAGGTCAAGCACCAGCACGTCAAGCAGCTATTTTTGCGGGAATTCCTGATACAGTACCTTGTACTACTGTAAACAAGGTTTGCTCTTCTGGAATGAAATCTATTATGTTAGCAGCCCAAACAATCTCTTTAGGTGATGCCGAAATCGTAGTAGCTGGTGGTATGGAAAACATGAGTATGATTCCTCATTACCAACACGCCAGAACTGGTTCTAAATTTGGTCCTATCAAAATGGAAGACGGAATGCAAAAAGACGGATTAGTTGATGCTTATGAGCAAGTAGCTATGGGTGTTTGTGCTGATGAATGTGCTGTTGAATATGAGTTCTCAAGAGAAGACCAAGACGCTTTTGCTGTTGAATCATACAACCGTTCTGCTAAAGCTTGGAGTGAAGGTAAATTTGCTGATGAAATTGTTCCTGTTGAAATTCCTCAACGTCGTGGTGAGCCTATTATCTTTTCTGAAGATGAAGAATATAAAAACGTAAAAATGGATAAAATTCCTGCTTTACGTCCTGCTTTTACAAAAGAAGGAACTGTAACTGCTGCTAATGCTTCAACAATTAATGATGGTGGAGCTGCTTTAGTATTAATGTCTGCCGACAAAGCTGCTGAATTAGGCTTAACTCCGTTAGTAAAAATTAAAGGATATGCTGATGCTGCTCACGAGCCAAAATGGTTTACTACTGCACCAGCAAAAGCTTTACCAAAAGCATTAGCAAAAGCTGGAGTTTCTATTGATGATGTAGATTATTTTGAGTTAAACGAAGCTTTCTCTGTTGTTGGACTAGCAAACATGAAAATTTTAGGTTTATCTACTGATAAAGTAAATGTAAACGGTGGGGCTGTTTCACTTGGGCATCCATTAGGAGTTTCAGGAGCTAGAATTATCATCGCTTTAACTTCTATTTTAAAACAAAATAACGCTAAAATTGGTGCTGCTGGTATTTGTAACGGTGGTGGTGGTGCTAGTGCAATGGTTATAGAAAGAATTTAATTTACTTAAAAACCTCAACTAGTAGATGTCTTTCGGAATTTGTAATTTAAGTATTGTTCCTCTTCGATTAGAACCTTCTGATGCTTCAGAAATGGTAAATCAAGTGCTGTTTGGTGAGCACTTTGAAATTATAGAAAAATCTAAAAAATGGAGTAAAATTCGTTTAGATTTTGATAATTATGAAGGGTATATAGATAACAAACAATACGAAGAAATATCTGAAAACATTCACACACTTTTATCAAAAGAGAAAAAGCATTACGCTCGTGAATTAATCGATTTTATCACAGATAATAATAACAATCTGACAACAATTCCAATGGGAGCACAACTTCCATTTTTTAAGGATAATAAAATCAGTATTAATAACACTTCTTTTTCTTATGATGGCAAAGTAAGTGACAGTAAATTAGATAAATCTGCTATTATTGAAACTGCCTTTTTGTTTTTAAATGTTCCGTATTTATGGGGAGGAAAATCTCCATTTGGAATAGATTGCTCAGGATTTACACAAACAGTATATAAATTGTGCGGTTATAATTTACTTCGTGACGCAAAACAGCAAGCAACTCAAGGTGAAGTTTTAAGTTTTATTGAAGAAAGTGAACCTGGTGACTTGGCTTTTTTTGATAACGATGAAGGGATTATTACTCACGTTGGAATTATTATGAATGACTATAACATTATTCACGCTCACGGTAAAGTTCGTATTGATAAATTAGACCATAGCGGCATTTATAATGTAGACACACATCAACATACGCATAAACTAAGAGTTATCAAACGTTTAATTGATTAACACTTAAACTAAGAACATAAAAAAACCGAAACTTTAAAGTTTCGGTTTTTTTATTTATTAAGATTTCTCTTATTATTTCATTGACTGATATAAATCTCTGTACTCAGTAGCTTTATCACTCATTTCTAAAACTTCATATAAATTCATTAAAGTTTTAACAGTGTCAATACTTCTACTTAAACCATCAGCTTTTTCTAAAAATGGTAACGCTTCTTTATAAACTTCTTTTTGTTTTAAAGCTAACTCATCGTACTTCTTAAAATTAGATAAGTTCTTGTTCATTTCTTCGACAATAGCTTTCTCTTGATCTAAAATAGCTACCGCTAAGTTCATATAAGCATCAGCATAATCTGGCTTTAACTCAATTGCTTTGTTGTAGTATTTTTTAGCATCATCCATTCTACCTTGGTTGAAATTTACAACCCCTAAGTTAAAGTATAATGTAGGATTTTCTGGATCTAAAGCAACTGCTTCACTCATTAATTCACCGAATTTATCCATTTTACCCATATCGACATATAACTGAGCTTCATTTAAAATTAAATTTAAATCCTTTGGATTAGATTCACGAGCTTCTTTAAACGCAGCAATAGCTTCGTCAGTTTTACCTTGCTCTTTTAAAATTAAAGCAATGTTTTTAACGATAGTAGCAGATTTTGATTCTGAAGTTTTAGTTTCAGGTTTAACATAGCTACCTGACTTAACCATTAAATCTCTTCTTGCTTTATCGTTACCAAAACTTTCTACTTTACCTGTGGCTTTATCAATAGCTACATATTGTTTTTCAACACCTGTATATCCAACTTTTTGTAATTCTTTATAATACTTCATAGCTTTGTCATAATCTTGAGCTTGAGTTGCAGAAATCGCAGCATTATAAGCAAACGAAGTGTCTGTTGGACTTAACACATACGTTAAATAAAAATTATCCGCTGCGTTTTTATAGTCTTTTTTGTTATTATATAAATCTACTGCTTTGTTAGACACCTCTTGAATCATTTGATTTAAAATAGGCTGAGCTTCGCCAGCATATTTATTTTCCTTCATTGCTAATAAAGCATTTAAAGATTCCGCTGCTCCTTTATAGTTTTTTTGAGCTGCTAATGCTTTACCTTTTAAGAAATAAAACTTAGACTTATACTTATCTTCTCCACTCATCATTACAGAACCTTCTACAGCATTAAGAGTACTTAAAGCCGATGTAAAATCCTGTTTTTTTATTGCCTTCTCCGCGTCTTTTAATTCTGATTTTTGGGCTACAGCTCCCAACGACATTAATCCTAAAGAAAGAGCTAAAATTTGTTTTTTCATTGTAAGTTATGATTTTATTTATTGTTGTTCTTGACTTTCGTTTGTACCATTTTCAATTTCCGTGCCATTTTCTTCTTCGTCTTTTTCATGCATAACTTTTGCCACTGCAGCAATATCGTCGTTATCTTTAATATTGATTAACCTAACTCCTTGAGTTGCACGTCCCATAACACGTAAATCTTCAACAGCCATACGAATGGTTAATCCAGATTTATTGATAATCATTAAATCATTGGTATCATCAACATTTTTGATAGCCACTAAATTACCTGTTTTTTCTGAGATATTCAACGTCTTAACCCCTTTACCTCCACGGTTAGTGATACGATAATCTTCTAAACTAGAACGTTTACCATATCCTTTTTCAGAAACTACTAAAATATCACTCTCAGTATCATTTACAGCAACCATACCAATCACCTCATCATTATCATGTGCTAAAGTAATACCACGAACTCCAGAAGCTGTTCTTCCCATTGGTCGTGTTTTTTCTTCTTCGAAACGAATTGCTTTTCCTGACTTTAACGCTAGCATTACTTGGCTATCTCCTGTAGTTAATTTAGCTTCTAATAACTCATCACCTTCTTTAATAGTAATAGCATTAATACCATTTGCCCTAGGGCGAGAATATTGCTCTAAAGGTGTTTTCTTAACTTGACCTTTTTTAGTAGCCATAATAACATAATGATTATTGATGTAATCTTCATCTTTTAAATCACCTGTTACTAAGAATGCTTTTACTTTATCGTCTTGCTCAATATTAATTAAGTTCTGAATCGCTCTCCCTTTGGTATTCTTTCCTCCTTCGGGAACTTCGTAAACACGCATCCAGAATACTTTTCCTTTTTGAGTGAAGAACAACATATATTGATGGTTTGTACCTACAAATAAGTGTTCTAAGAAATCTTCATTACGGGTAGTTGCTCCTTTTTGTCCGCGACCTCCTCTATTCTGAACTTTGTATTCATCTAAATTGGTACGTTTAACATATCCAGCATGTGAAATAGTAACCACCACTTTAGAGTTCGGAATCATATCTTCAATACGCATATCACCTCCAGCATATTCAATTACCGAACGACGCTCATCTCCGTATTTATCTCTGATTTGAATTAACTCTTCTTTGATAATATCGTAACGTCTTGGTTCGTTTGCTAAAATATCTTTTAAGTCTGCGATTGTCTTAATGATTTCGTCGTACTCAGCACGTAACTTATCTTGCTCTAGTCCTGTTAACTGACGTAAACGCATTTCAACAATAGCACGTGCTTGAATTTCAGTCAACTCAAAACGCTCTATTAATTTTTCGCGAGCTTCATCTGCATTTGCAGAAGCACGGATAATCGCAATTACCTCATCAATATTATCCGAAGCAATAATTAATCCTTCTAAAATGTGTGCACGAGCCTCCGCTTTCTTTAATTCAAACTCTGTTCTACGAACAATTACTTCGTGTCTGTGCTCAACAAAATAATGAATTAACTGCTTTAAGTTTAATTGCTCAGGACGTCCTTTTACTAAGGCAATATTGTTAACACTAAACGATGTTTGTAACTGTGTATACTTGAATAATTTGTTTAGAACAATGTTAGGGATTGCATCACGCTTTAATACATACACAACACGCATTCCTTTACGGTCAGACTCATCACGAATACTTGAAATTCCTTCTAATTTCTTTTCATTTACCAAGTCAGCAGTTTTCTTAATCATTTCTGCTTTATTAACTTGATAAGGAATTTCTGTTACTACGATACACTCACGACCTTTTACCTCTTCAATCGTAGCCTTTGCACGCATAACTATACGTCCGCGACCTGTATGAAAAGCTTCTCTTACACCATCGTACCCATAAATAATTCCTCCAGTAGGAAAATCAGGAGCTTTGATGTGTTGCATTAACTCATCAATTTCAATATCACGATTGTCGATATAAGCAACTGTACCATTAATAACTTCTGTTAAGTTATGTGGCGCCATATTTGTTGCCATACCTACGGCAATACCTGACGCTCCGTTTACTAATAAGTTTGGAATACGAGTTGGTAACACGGTTGGCTCCTGTAAAGTATCGTCAAAGTTTAACTTATGATCTACAGTTTCCTTTTCAATATCAGATAACATTTCTTCTGATATTTTTTGCATACGCACCTCGGTATAACGCATTGCTGCTGGAGAATCACCATCAACCGAACCAAAGTTCCCTTGCCCATCAACCATCATATAACGCACACTCCAATCTTGTGCCATACGCACCATTGAGTCGTACACAGAAGTATCTCCATGCGGGTGATACTTACCTAGCACCTCTCCTACAACTCTTGCAGATTTTTTATATGCTCCTGTAGCTTTAATTCCTAATTCATGCATACCAAACAACACCCTACGGTGTACTGGTTTTAAACCATCTCTTACATCTGGTAACGCTCTAGATACTATCACCGACATGGAATAATCGATGTATGCCGACTTCATTTGCTCTTCAATGTTGATAGGTATCAACTTTTCGCCATCTGCCATATATATTCTTTTAAAATATTAGTATTTATTTTCGTCAAAAAAGTGAATTTTACACTCGATAAAACTCACTTTTAAAATGCCTTTTTAATTGCTGCATTTTCTAAAACATTGCAAGATACTACAACCCTCAGTTTTACACAAAAAATATCCTTATTCTTTTAAGATACTTATTAACAATTTCGCAGGGTTTTAAACATAAAAACACTTCTTTTTACTCGTCAGAATGTCAGCAAAAAAGTATTGGCACCTTTTTTGTAATTTTTACCAAAAAAACTTACTAACTTTACAAAGACAGAAAATAAATTTATGGACGATAATTTTTCACCACAAGTTAGAGATGTAATTACTTTTAGTAAAGAAGAAGCCCTAAGATTAGGGCACGACTTTATTGGAACAGAACATCTTTTGTTAGGTTTGATACGAAAAGGTGACGGGAAAGCCATCGAAATATTAACAACTTTTGATGTAGATTTAGATTTAGTACGCAATAAATTAGAAAAGTTAAATCCAACTACCCCATCTATAGCAAACTCACAACGAAAGAGTTTACATCTTACAAGACAAGCAGAAAAAGCTATAAAAACAACGTTTTTAGAAGCTAAATTATACCAAAGCAATGCGATTGACACTGCTCATTTATTGTTGTGCATTTTACGCAACGAGAATGACCCTACAACCAAACTACTTCAAAAGTATGATGTAGATTATGAGCAAGCAAAAAGTTTATATAAAGAGCTACATGTAGAAGACGATAATTACATTTCTCCTATAAGCGAAACACCATCTGACGATGAATTTTCAGATGAAAAGAGTAATCCTTATGGACAACAACCTCAAAAAGGAAAGCAAGTAAAAAAATCTAAAACTCCTGTTTTAGATAATTTTGGGCGCGATTTAACCGCTTTAGCCGAAACTGGTAAACTTGACCCTGTTGTTGGTCGTTTGAAGGAAATAGAACGTGTTTCTCAAATTTTAAGTAGAAGAAAGAAAAACAATCCGATGTTAATTGGTGAACCTGGGGTTGGTAAATCAGCTATCGCAGAAGGATTAGCATTGCGTATTGTTAACAGAAAAGTTTCTCGAATTTTATTCGACAAACGTATCGTTTCTTTAGACTTAGCTAGCTTAGTTGCTGGAACAAAATATCGTGGTCAGTTCGAAGAACGTATGAAAGCGTTAATGAACGAACTTGAAAAAAATGACGATATTATTTTATTCATTGATGAAATCCATACCATCGTTGGTGCTGGTGGGGCTACAGGTTCGTTAGACGCTTCTAACATGTTAAAACCTGCTTTAGCAAGAGGTGAGATTCAATGTATTGGTGCCACTACACTCGATGAATACAGAACAAATATTGAAAAAGACGGTGCTTTAGAACGTCGTTTTCAAAAAGTAATTGTAGATCCTACAACTGTTGAAGAAACTATTCAAATTTTACACAATATTAAAGGTAAATACGAATCACATCACCATGTGTCTTTTACCGATGAAGCTATTGAAGCTTGTGTAAAGTTAACCAATCGTTATATGACCGATCGTTTTTTACCAGACAAAGCGATTGATGCCTTAGACGAAGCTGGATCAAGAATCCATATTACAAATATTGTAGTACCTCAGCAAATATTAGAATTAGAAGCTAAGCTTGAAGAAATTCGTGAACGCAAAACTAAAGCAGTTAGCGGGCAAAAATATGAGGAAGCGGCAAAACTTCGTGATGATGAAAAAAATATTGAAACAGCATTAGAATCTGCTCAACATCAATGGGAAGAAGATTCTAAGCTACATCGTGAAACTGTTACCGAAGACAATGTTGCCGAAGTAGTATCGATGATGACAGGAATTCCTGTAAATCGTGTTGCTGAAGCAGAAAGTAACCGTTTAGCCGAATTACCTCAATTAATTAAAGGTAAAGTCATCGGTCAAGAAGAAGCGGTTACCAAAGTTGTAAAAGCTATTCAACGTAACCGTGTTGGATTAAAAGACCCTAACAAACCAATTGGTTCATTTATTTTCTTAGGTTCTACAGGAGTTGGTAAAACACAATTAGCAAAAGTATTGGCTCGTGAATTATTTGATTCTGATGATTCTTTAATTAGAATTGACATGAGTGAATACATGGAAAAATTTGCCATTTCTCGTTTAATTGGTGCACCTCCTGGGTATGTTGGTTACGAAGAAGGTGGTCAATTAACCGAAAAAGTACGTCGCAAGCCATATTCAGTGGTCTTATTAGATGAGATTGAAAAAGCGCATCCAGACGTATTTAACATGCTTTTACAAGTATTAGATGATGGACATATTACTGATAGTTTAGGAAGAAAAATCGATTTTAGAAACACCGTTATTATCATGACTTCTAATATCGGAGTTCGTAAATTAAAAGATTTTGGCGGAGGTGTTGGTTTTGGAACTTCATCTAAAAAAGAACAAGAAGATGCAAATGCTCGTAGTATTATTGAAAACGCCTTGAAAAAGTCGTTTGCACCTGAGTTCTTAAACCGTATTGATGACGTGATTATCTTTAACTCGTTAGAGCGTGAAGATATTCATAAAATTATCGATATTGAATTAGATAAGTTATTAAAACGTATTGACGATTTAGGTTACAAACTTACGTTAAGCGAGAAAGCCAAAGATTATATCGCTGATAAAGGTTTTGACAAACAATACGGAGCACGTCCTTTAAAAAGAGCAATTCAAAAGTATATTGAAGATGCTTTAGCTGAAGAAATCGTGAACTCTAAACTAGACGAAGGAGATTCAATTTTCATGGATTTAGACGAGCAAACTCAAAAACTCCTCATCTCTATTGAAAAAGGTGAAAAACCTACAGAATCTCGTACCGAAATAGACGAGGACAATTAAAAATTAATTTTTTGACAATAAAAAACTCCAACTTAAATTTAAGTTGGAGTTTTTTACTTTTATATTGAGCTTTTCTTAAAACAATTCTATTGCTTCTATAGTTAAGTTATTAATAAAGCTTTCTGCGTTTTTTATATCATTATGTAACACTCTGTCATCTTCTACTAAAGGAACATCTTGCCTAAACATACTTACAAAAGAAGTTAAAAATTCAGAAGTACTATTATTTCTAAAAGACAATCCTTGTGAGGCATTCATCAACTCAATAGCTAAAATAGACTCCACATTATCAATTACTTTTTTAGCTTTTACAGCCGCATTTGCTCCCATACTCACATGATCTTCTTGTCCGTTACTCGACACTATAGAATCGATGCTTGATGGTGTACAAAATTGTTTATTCGCACTTACAATACTTGCTGCTGTATATTGCGGAATCATAAATCCGCTATTCAATCCTGGATTCGAAACCAAAAATGCTGGTAATCCTCGTAAACCAGAAATTAACTGATAGGTTCTTCTTTCCGAAATATTTCCTAATTCTGCAACTGCAATTGCTAAATAATCTAAAGCCAACGCCAATGGTTGTCCGTGAAAATTCCCTCCCGAAATTACCATATCTTCATCAACAAATACATTTGGATTATCGGTTACTGAATTGATTTCAGTTACAAATGTTTTCTTTACAAAATCTAACGTGTCTTTAGTTGCTCCATGTACTTGTGGCATACATCTAAACGAATACGGGTCTTGTACATGTTCTTTTGGTTGCTGAATCAGTTCACTATCTTCTAATAATTCTGAAATACGTTTTGCTGTTGCTAATTGTCCATTATGCGGACGCACTAAATGAATCAATTCATTAAAAGGTTCAATTCTACCATCAAAAGCTTCTAAAGAAACAGCTCCAATTACATCAGCTAAATACGATAATTTATAAGCTTTTAATAAATTATGAACTCCGTAAGCACTCATAAATTGAGTTCCGTTTAACAACGCCAATCCTTCTTTAGACTGTAAATTGATTTTCTCCCAACCAAACTTCTCTAATAATACTTCTCCTGAAATTCGTTCACCATCAACATATACTTCTCCTAAACCAATTAATGGTAATGATAAATGTGCTAATGGAGCCAAATCTCCCGAAGCCCCTAACGAACCTTGGGCATAAACAACCGGAAGAATATCATTGTTATAAAAATCAATCAAACGATTTACAGTAGCTAACTGTACTCCAGAATGTCCATAACTTAACGATTGAATCTTTAATAACAACATCAATTTCACAATCTCTTGAGGCACTTCTTCTCCTGTACCACAAGCATGACTCATCACTAAGTTTTCTTGTAACTGTTGTAAATTCTCACCGCTAATTTTTACGTTACATAAAGAACCAAATCCGGTATTAATTCCATAGATAGGGTCGCTATGGATTTTCATTTTTTCATCAAGATAAGAACGACATTTTTGTATCTTGTTTCTTGACTCGTCAGACAATGAAATCTTTTTATCTAGTAATAAAATACTATAAATATCTTCTAAACCTATTGGTTGTGAACTTATTATATGTGTAGTATCCATTTTCTTCTTTTTAAAGGTGTACAAAGAACCTAAAAAAAGATAAATTTTCATGGACTTTTATTGTAAAAAATAACTTGACAAACAAATAATATGTTAATTTCTTTGATAAAAACGTTAAATAAAGTAACTTCGACGCCTTAAACACCATATTTACTAATACACGAGACAATGAAAAAACTAGTACTTTTAGCCCTCATAGGAGTTACCATAATTTCATGTAAGAAGGAGGAGCCAGTAAAAGATTATTTAATTTTATCTGGTAAGATTGAGAATTTTAAAAAGAGAAATGTCTCTTTATCTGGTTTTAATTTCAACAAAAAAATAGATTTCGACAGAAAAACCGGTTCTTTTGTTGATACTTTAAAAATTAACCATGATGGATATTATACCCTTATAGTTGATAAAAAACCTATAAACTTATATTTAACCAAAACAGACGATACAGGTCTGGTTTTCGACTTTAAAAATGTTGACATCATTAACTTTGAAGGTAAAAATGCTAATATAAATAGCTATTTTCTTGAAAAACAAAAAACCTGGAAAGACATAATTGTTAATGCTAATCAGTTTTTTGCGCTTGAAGAAGAAGAGTTTTTAAGTAAAACTGAAGAATATAAAGATGCTTTAACAGAGCTTTCTATTTCTAAACAATTGCCTGCAGACTTTTTAAAGCACGAAGTTAAAAACATTGATTACGAATGTTTAAGAAATTTGTATAACTACGAAGATTATCATGCTACTTTAACTCGTAATAATGATTTTAAAGTATCAGAAAATTTCCCTAATCCTATAGAAAACTTTAACTTTAGTAGTGGTGAAGATTATATTAATTCATTCTCATATAGAGCTTTATTAGAAAGTGAATTAAAAAACATTGCTAGAGAAAAAAACAAAGAAGGAGAAGATTACTATTTAACTTATTTAGAAACTATTCAAACAGAGGTTTCTGATACTATTGCAAAGAATGACTTACTTTACAAAGACGCTCAATCTAGCATTACCTATGCAAGTGATTTAAAAGAGTTCTATAGAAAATTTATGGCATATTCTACCAATGAAGCTCATAAAAAAGAAATTACTGCAGATTACAACATGCTTAAAGCAACTGCTAAAGGGCAACCAGCTCCTAAGTTTAAAAACTATATAAATTATGACGGAGGTACTACATCTATGGATGATTTATTAGGAAAAGGAAAATACCTATATATTGATGTTTGGGCAACATGGTGTGCTGTTTGTAAAAGAGAAATTCCTTTATTAAAAAGACTAGAGCAAGTTTACCATGGTAAAAACATTGAGTTTGTAAGTATAAACGTTGATGCTAAAGGAAACGAAGAGAAATGGAAAGAAACTATTCAAGATAGAGAAATGACTGGTATACAGTTAATGGGAGGTGACACTAACCTAAAGCTAGACTGGACCAAAGACTTCTTAATTAAAGGCTTGCCAAGATTTATCTTAATTGATCCTGATGGAAAAATTGTAAGTCCAAATGCACCTGCTCCATCAGAAGGTGAACGTTTAATTAATATGTTTGACGAATTAGAAATCTAATCAAAAGCATAAAAACACATAAAAAAACCGCTAAAATTTTAGCGGTTTTTTTTATTGTAACATATTAAGCCTTCTTAAAACCTATTATCTCCATCTAAGATATCACCTAAACCTCCTAAAATACTTCCTTCTCCTCTATCTCCTTTTCCAGTTTGTGGTGCCATAGCTAAGACTCTTCCCGCCAATCTACTAAATGGTAATGATTGAATATATACTGTACCAGGACCTCTGAGCGTTGCAAAAAACAATCCTTCACCTCCAAAAACAGTATTTTTAATCCCTCCTACAAATTCAATATCGTAATCTACTCCTTGAGTAAAACCAACAATACAACCCGTATCAACTTTTAATATTTCACCAGGTTGTAATACTTTCTTCGCCATAGTACCTCCAGCATGCACAAACCCAATTCCATCACCTTCCATTTTTTGCATTATAAAACCTTCACCACCAAACAATCCTCTACCCAAACGTTTTGAAAATTCAATTCCAATAGAAACTCCTTTAGCCGCACATAAGAATGCATCTTTCTGACAAATAAATTTCCCACCAAACTCGGTTAAATCAATCGGAATGATTTTCCCTGGATATGGAGACGCAAAAGAAACTTGTTTTTTTCCTTGACCTATATTGGTAAACACTGTCATAAACAAACTTTCCCCTGTTAAGATTCTTTTTCCAGCAGAAAAAATCTTACCTAACAAACCTTTTTCTTGATTTGAGCCATCTCCAAAAATGGTATTCATTTGTACTCCATTATCCATCATCATGAAGCTTCCGCTCTCAGCAACCACTCCTTCTTGTGGATCTAATTCTATTTCTACATATTGCATTTCTTCTCCAAAAATGCGATAATCTATTTCGTGTGCATTCATAAGTTTTAGTTTTTATCTATTAGACATCAAAATCAGTTTTTTGTTACGATTTCACCTTTAAACTCCATTCGTATTCAAATTTAGACACCGAAATTCCTTCTTCATTAAAACCTTCAGAAGTTACAATCACCGTTTGCCCCTCACCTGTCTCAATCGCTTTTTGAATCGTTTCTCTAATTAATTTTCCTTGATTACATTCAAAACGAATTTTACCTGTTGCCTTTTTTGTAAACATTCCATTCATATTAGTAACTAACATTGAAATCTTTTTATTTGATGCATCAATCTCTTTCATCACTAAAATTCCAGTAGAAAGTTCGGACGCCATTCCTTGTACTGCCCAAAACATCGATTTAAACGGATTCTGATTCACCCATTTATGAGTGACTTTCACCTCAGCAGTGTCATCAGAAAGAGACGAAACTCTCACTCCTGTAAAAAAAGCAGATGGTAATTTAAATAATAAAAAAGCATTTATTTTTCTTGGTGTAAACTTCATTTTATTAGAATTTACAGCCAATGTAGCGCTTTTTATTTAATTTTTTAAGAAAACTGAAATGTTAAATTTTGTTAATTTTAAGTACTATGTATTGCATAATACCATTTAAAAGATATATATTTGCAAAGTAAAGTATTATATAATTCATATTATTATGCAACATAACAACCAAAACACCAATGCTTTTTTAATACATATTTCTGCTTTAGCAGGATATTTATTTCCTCTGGGAAGTATTATAACTCCATTAATCTTATGGCAAACATTAAAAGAAAGAAGTCCGTTTTTAGATGATAATGGTAAAGAAGCTGTAAACTTTAATATTAGCTATAGTTTATACATGTTTATATTAAGTGCTTCTTTTGTTCCGATTTTTATTGGGAATATTTTTGATGGGTTCAATGGTTTCCACATCGATTTTGGTGATCATCATGGATACAGGGGTTTATTTGGCTTTATCAGTTTAGCTTCCGTAGTATTTATCATTGGACTTATTAAAGTAGCTTTAATAATTATAGCAGCAATGAAAGCCAATAAAGGCGAAATGTATCATTATCCGCTTACAATAAAATTTATAAAATAACCATAAACCGCATTACATGAAGATAGAAAACACTAAAGCACAAATGCGTAAGGGAGTTTTAGAATATTGCATCTTATCAATTTTAAAAAATGGTGATGCTTATACTTCAGAAATACTCTCTAACCTAAAAAGTGCAGAAATGATTGTGGTTGAAGGAACCATATATCCGTTACTTACCCGCCTAAAAAATGCAGGACTGTTAAGTTACCGATGGGAAGAATCAACCTCTGGACCACCAAGAAAATATTACGTACTAACAGAAAATGGCGGAATGTTTTTGAAAGAATTAGACAAAACATGGATTAATTTAGTAACTGCAGTAAACCAAGTAACAAGCACAAAATCAACTAAAGATGAATAAGACAATAAATATAAACCTTGGCGGATTTTTCTTCCATATAGATGAAACTGCCTACCAAAAATTAAAACGATATTTAGATGCTATAGCTCGTTCGTTAAGTGATGATCCGCAAGGAAAAAATGAAATCATTGCCGATATCGAAGCTCGTATTAGCGAATTGTTATCAGAAAGAATTACCGATGCTCGTCAAGTGGTAAATGAAAATGACATTGAAGAAATCATTGCTATTATGGGGCAACCAGAAGACTATGCTGAAGCTGAAGAAGCTTATTCAGAAAACGCATCGTATAGTTATAAAAGAAACCAACCTAACAAAAAAATGTTTAGAGATGGTGACGATAAATTCTTAGGCGGTGTAGCTTCAGGTTTAGGACACTATTTTAATATTGATGTAGTTTGGATTCGTTTAGCATTCCTTATTTTAACTTTAGCAGGATTTGGTTTCGGTATAATTGGATACATCATTCTATGGGTATTATTACCAGAAGCCAAAACAACTTCTGAAAAATTACAGATGGAAGGTGAAGCTGTAAATATTGATAACATCGAAAAAAAAATTCGTACCGAAATTGATAACCTTTCATCAAAAGTAAAGGAAGGCGCCCATGAAATATCAGATAAAATCTCAAATGCTGATTATCAAAAGTTACGTAACCAAACTAAATCAGGATTACAAGATTTTTTAGACACCATGGGTAAAATATTACTAACGCTATTTAAAGTGTTTGGTAAGTTCATGGGCGTTTTATTAATATTTATCGCTGGTATTACCATAATTTCATTACTATTAACTCTTTTTTCAGTTGGTAGTTTAGAGTTCTTAAATTTTGATGGTGACATGATTCACTATCCACCATTCTTTTACGATTCGTCTTTACCAAACTGGTTGTTAATGACATTTGTGTTCTTTTTAATAGGAATTCCGTTTGTAGTTTTATTTGTTTTAGGATTACGAATTTTATCTCCTAACATTAAAAGGTTAAGCACAACAGCCATCTTAACATTATTTGGTCTTTGGTTAGTTTCTTTATTAGGGGTTGGTTTTGCTGGAATAGAATATGCAACTTCACATGCTTATAGTGGAACTCATGTTACAAAGCACAGCATTACTTATAATCAAGAAGAACCTCTAAAAATAAGAGTGGTTAACGATGATAATATCCATTACAACCACAGTTTACGTAACCGTAATAATTCATTACCAGTTAGTGTAAACGACAAAGAAATGAAATACTCTAACGATGTAAATATTGATGTTCGTAAAAGCGAAACAGGTAATGCTTATGTTGAAATTAAGAAAACTTCTAAAGGAAAAAAACGACAAAATGCCAATACAAATGCAGAAGCTATTCAATACGAATTTAAGAGTGATAATAATGTAATTGTATTTGATGCTTTCTTTTTAAGTGAATACAAAAACATGTGGAAAGATGAAGAAATTGAAGCAATTGTTTACATTCCTGAAGGAACAACCATTTATTTTGAAGGATCTTCACGTAACTTTTTAGATGATGTAAAAAACACTGAAAATATTTATGATCGTGATATGGCAAACCATCATTTTAAAATGACATCTAAAGGTTTTGAATGTATGGATTGTGATGACGAAGACAGTAACAACGACGATTCTAACGATTGGAATTCTAACAATAATGATGATGTAAGTTTTTTATTCGACAGTACAATCAACGATGTAAAAGCAGAATTGATTATCACAAAAGAAACTACCAAAAAACAATTAGAAGAGCTTGTAAGTTGGTTTAAAAACAAAAAAAATATTGATATTGATTTTTCCGACACTGAATTTCATCCTGATGGAAAAATAAAAGCATATTCTTTAACTGTTGATTGCAACGATGGTTTTAACGGACAAAGTTCTTTTAAAGGAATTATTGTAAACGATGGTAAACACGGGTTTACAAGAAAGTATAACGAAGAAGACAAAAGCTTAGCTTTTAAAATTTGGTAATTGCATAAACTGAAAAACTATGAACAACTTATTCGACTTCTTCTTTAAAGGAAATTTCTTTATGAAAATAGTTACGCTGTTATACACCCTATTGCTATCGTGGGTTATGAACGGACAAGTGCATGAAATTCCTAAATACAAACCAATTGATATTGATTTACACAATCAAATTGTAAAAATGGATAGTATTTTCTTTAACGCTTATAATACTTGCGACATGAAAACACAAGCAGCTATATTAAGTGACGATATTGAGTTTTTTCATGACAATAGTGGATTGTCAACATCAAAAAAAGACATTATTGATTCTACAGAAAAAAATATTTGCGGTAAAGTAACTCGTACCTTAATAAAAGGGAGCGTTGAAGTATATCCGATAAATAATTACGGAGCAGTTCAAGTAGCATATCACAAGTTTTTCAACAATCGTGAACCTGATGCTAAATCAATCCCAAGCAAATTCATAATTATTTGGAAAAAAGAAAACAGCAAATGGCTTATAACAAAAGTTATTAGCTTGCATTAAAATATAGCCTTTGCTAACAACATTAGTACATTGGTTAGCTAACTCCGATGATACTAATACTTGGTTTTATTAGTTTAAAAGCCAAAGCTTAATAGCTTTGGCTTTTTTTGTACTTTTACTGAAAGTAATAAAATTTTAAATTGCTACTCTAAGTTTAAAAATTCTTTCAGAAAAAGTACTAAAAATTGAATAATAACATTATAAATTTTGATTCTAAATTTAAGTTTCAAAATTCGAATACCAACAAATTATCAGAGTTAAAACCAGCCGGCACAAAACTCATTTTAGAGCCTAAAACTAGCTTAATCGACCTTTTAAAACTAACCTTATTTGATTTAGTTTTAAAGAAAGTATTAATCATAAAAAAAACACTAAAAAAATCTCATCCTAGAGATCCTTACCTAAGAGAGTACATCATAGTAGAAACAGGTAAAAATTTTTCAAAATATCAACCAGATCAATTTGAAAAAACATTTATTAGTAGAATTGATGAAGAAAGTTATTTCCATCTTAGATCTTATCTTACAGGTATCTATAAAGATATAGAATCAGAATACAAGTATAAAAAAAGTATTATTCTTGATTTAAATATCAATATTTATTACAAAAACAATATAATCTATCAATTATTTTCTTTGTTAAAAGTAAATGATATTGGACAATCATTAAAAAATGATATTACTACATTTTTAAATCAAGTAGATAAAGAAATCGGCGATTTAGTAGAAAATAAACCTGAAAAAGCTTTAGAATTAATACTTTTTTTAAAAGGAAATATATTCTTGCTCGAAAACTTAAACTTTGAAATATTTGAAAAACTAAAACCTTTTCTACCCATTACTCAAAGCCACAACGATGAATATGATTTAGATTTATTTTTGTTTGACTTTTATGACGATTCTGATTTATCTATTTCTGATATTTCATATAATCTTACAGAAGTTTTTGACTCTATAGATGATTATTTTGATTCAGGAAGTAATTGGGATGGTGATTATGATTTTTATATTGACTGATACAATACATAAATATCTTAAAATAAACCTTTTAATCCCCAACATCATTCATTTTTTAGTAAATTTAACTCTAAATAATTCATTATGAAGACACAAGAGAATATCGCTAATGAATTTGATGAGTTTGCAAAAGACTACACAAACGATATGATTCGTTGTGTACCTTATTATCTAGAATTAATCAACAGTTTTAGTAAACATTTACCAAAAAACTTTCAGCCTACTTCAGTTTTAGATATTGGATGCGGAAATGGTAATACTACAGCACAACTTGTTTCTCTTTTTCCAAACGCAACCTATACACTTTTAGATGCGTCTTCAGAAATGATTGAACTCTGCAAAAAACGATTTAAAAACCACACCATAATCTGTGAAAACAACTACTTTAAAAATTTTAACTTTAAAGAAAACACATACGATTTAATCATCGCTGGATTTAGCATTCATCATTGTAACGAACAGGAAAAACAAGACCTCTTTAAGAATATTTATAAATCATTAAAAAAAGGTGGACTATTTTCTTGTAGCGATTTAATGATTACTAAAACCAATCCTAATCATTTCAACTTACTTAAAAAGTGGGAAAACTTTGTTATTAATAATTATCCGAATAGAGAAAAATGGGAATGGTTGATGGACCATTATGCTACTTTCGACAATCCTACTGATTATCAAAAACAAATTGAATGGTTAACAGCTGTTGGGTTCACTAAAATTACACTTCCTTTTCAAGAAGAAAACTATTGGGTTCATTTGCAAGCACAAAAAATTTAAGCCCTAAAAACGGTTTTTTTTATAATCTCACCCCAACAACAAAGTCAAATTGACTTTTAAAAATCCATTTTTCAATCAAAATTTCATTTTTTTATTTTAAAAAAAGCAATTTAAAAATCAAACAGACACAAAATAAATCAATATTAAATAAATTTCACTCTTTTAAACGTGATTAACAATTAAATTTATTTTTTTTGCAAGAAAAACATAAAATATGTCATCTAAGAGTATAGTAAGTTCTAACGATACCGAAAAGTTATTTGTATCATCAGAATATATTCGTAACCGCTTTGCTACTGTAATGTCTGACATGTACAAAAGCGAAGTACCTCTTTATGGAGAATTATTAGATTTAGTAAATGGTATTAACGAAACTATTCTATCAGAATCTGAAGAAATAAAAAAGCAATTAGAAAATACTGGAGAAGATACAAGGCTAAATATGGAGCGTCATGGAGCCATTCGTTTAGGTAAACCGTCAGAATTATTTACGATGAGACGTTTATTTAAAGTAATGGGAATGTTTCCTGTTGGATACTACGATTTAGCAACCGCAGGTGTTCCTGTGCACGCTACAGCGTTTAGAGCTATCGAAAACACTACGCTTAATCAAGCTCCGTTTAGAGTTTTTACTTCTTTATTACGTTTAGATTTAATTGATGATGCTCAACTTAGAGCTAGCATAGATACTATTTTAGAAAATCGTCAAATTTTTACAGAAAAAACACTAAAATTAATTGATAAGTCTGAAAACCAAGGAGGTTTAACTAAAGAAGATGCCGAAACTTTTGTGCAAGAAGCTTTAGAAACTTTTAGATGGCATGATACCGCTACAGTAGATTATGAGATGTATAAAGCTTTATTGGGGCAACATCGATTAATTGCTGATGTTGTTGCCTTTAAAGGACCTCACATTAACCACCTAACACCAAGAACTTTAGACATCGACAAGGTGCAAATTAGTATGGAAGCTCGTAATATTCCTCCAAAAGATAATATTGAAGGACCGCCAGCAAGAAAATGCCCTATTTTATTACGTCAAACAAGCTTTAAAGCCTTAACTGAAAAAGTAACATTTAAAAATCAAGTTGGTAATCAAGAAATGGGAGAACACAAAGCTCGTTTTGGTGAAATTGAGCAACGTGGTGCAGCTGTTACTCAAAAAGGTCTAGACTTATATAATGAGTTATTAGAAAAAACACGTAGAGCCATTGGTGGATCACCAACTGCTGAAAATGCAGATGAATACAACAACTTATTAGCTGAAAACTTTAAAGAATTTCCTGATAGTTACAATGAGCTACAATCGCAAGAATTAGCCTATTTTCATTATTTCACTACTGATAAAGTAAAAAGCATCTCTAAAGACAAAAACTATACTAAAGCTGATGTAAACCAATTATTACAAGAGGGCTATGTAACAATAGAACCTATGGTTTACGAAGACTTTTTACCAGTAAGTGCTGCAGGAATTTTTGCCTCTAACTTAGGTACAGACGATGCAAAGAGAGAATATGAAGGAACTTCAAACCAATCATTATTTGAAAAAGATTTAGGTGAGCCTGTTTACAACTTAATGAAATGGTATGAAGATAAACAAGATGAAAGCATTCAAGAATGTTTAGCGAAAATAAATGCTTAACATATCATAGTATTTAAATAACATAATCGTATATCAATATTTTCGACTATATTTTTTTAAATTACGTTTATTCTAACATAACAAAACTATTCTTTTGAAAAATCAGTTTGATTATATCGATAAACAAATTTTAAAAGCCTTACGTTCTGATGCTCGTAAGGCTTACTCACAAATTGCTGAGGAATTAAAAGTTTCTAACTCTTTAATACATCAACGTATTAAAAAACTAACCGATGCAGGTGTTATAAAAAATGCCGAATTTGTTTTGGATGAAAAACGATTAGGATACAATACAAAATCGTACACTGGTATTCGTTTACGTGAAGCTCGATTCGCTAAAAGTGTTATGGAAGAATTAGAAAAAATACCAGAAATAACTGAATGCAATTTTGTTTCTGGTAACTACGCTATCTTCATTTTAATTTTCGCAAGAGATAACGAGCATCTTCAAAAAATATTATACGACAAAGTCCATTTAATAAACGGTGTTGCGGGTACTGATACTTTTATTTCTTTCGACACTGGTTTTAAACGTAATGTTCCAATAGAATAAAAATATGAATACTACTGCAGCGGTTTTATGGACAGGAGGAAAAGACTGTGCTTTGGCATTTCATAAAGCACAATATGCCGGATATAACATCACACATTTAGTAACATTCGCTCCAGAAAACCCAGATTTTAAAGCGCACAACTTAACTCTTATTCAACAACAAGTTAAAGCTATTGGTTTGCCACATTTGTTACTAACAGTAAAACCACCAATGCAAGAGAGTTATGAAAGTGCGATAGCCACTCTAAAAAATCAATATAAAATTGAAACATTAATTACGGGAGATATTGATGAAGTTCAAAATCATGATAATTGGATTGAAAAATGCTGTCAAAAATCAGGAATGTTTGTTTACAATCCATTATGGAAAAAAGATAGAAACGGACTTCTTACCAATCTAATTGAAGAAAACTTTAAAGTCATTTTTTCATTAGTAAAGAAGCCTTTTTTCAATCAAAATTGGGTTGGAAAAGTAATAGATTCATCAATTATTGAAGAATTAAAGAAATTAAATATTGATATTTGTGGAGAAAATGGAGAATACCATACTATGGCAATCAATGCTCCTTTTTTTTCAGAAGAAATAAAAATAGATTCACACACTGTTACAGAACATGAACACTATTTTTATCTTACAAACCACTAACCATCATAAGGTGTAAACCATGATACAGAAAACACAACTACAAAGTTTAGAAAAATCTTTAAGCGGAGAAGTATTCTTTGACGATTTACATAAAAACATATATGCTACCGATGCTTCGGTATATCGTAAAATTCCATTAGCAGTTGCTTATCCTAAAAACAAAAAAGATATTCAGCTATTAATTGAGTTTGCTACCAAACACCAAACAACGTTAATTCCTAGAACTGCAGGAACTTCTTTAGCTGGCCAATGTGTTGGGGATGGAATTGTAGTAGACGTTTCTAAACACTTCACCAATGTGTTAGCTTTTGACGAACAAGCAAAGACGATTACAGTTGAACCAGGGATAATTAGAGATGATTTAAATCGTTTTTTAAAACCTTTCGGATTGTTTTTTGGCCCTAATACCTCGACGTCTAATCGTTGTATGATTGGTGGAATGGTTGGTAATAATTCTTCAGGAAGCACCTCTATCCGTTACGGAGTAACGCGTGATAAAGTAGTTTCTATTGAAGGTGTTTTAAGTGATGGTTCGGAAGCGACTTTCGAAGAAGTTTCTTCTCAAGAATTTAGAACAAAATCTTTACAAGATACTCTTGAAGGAAAAATTTACAAGTCTATTTTCTTTGAATTAAGCTCAAAAGAAAATCAAGAGGAAATAAAAAAAGAGTTTCCAAAAGAAAGTATTCATAGAAGAAATACGGGATATGCAGTTGATGAATTTTTAACTTCTGATTTGTTTGGAGGAACAGAAGCTACCATAAATCCTGCTAAATTTTTAGCAGGAAGTGAAGGAACTTTAGTTTTCTCAACCGCAATTACCATTCAGTTGGACAACTTACCTCCTACCCAAAGCATTATGGTTTGTCCGCATTTCACGAGTGTAAACGAAAGTTTAAAAGCTACGGTTACTGCTATGAATCACAAGCTATATGCTTGTGAGTTGATGGATAAAGTAATTTTAGATTGTACTAAAAACAACCGTGAGCAAGCTAAAAATCGCTTTTTCTTACAAGGAGATCCAGAAGCTGTTTTGATGTTAGAAGTTTCAGCGGATACCATTGAAGAAGCCGAAATTTTAGCAGATAAACTCATTCAAGATTTAAAAGTTAATAACTCCGGATATCATTTTCCAAAGATATATGGTGACGATATTGCCAAAGTACATGAATTAAGAAAAGCTGGTTTAGGCTTGTTAGGAAATATTGTGGGTGACATGAAAGCAGTTGCGTGTATTGAAGATACTGCAGTTGCTTTAGAAGATTTACCTGAATATATCGAAGAGTTTACTCAAATAATGGATAAGTATCAGCAAGAAGCTGTGTATTATGCTCATGCTGGTGCTGGCGAATTGCACTTGCGTCCAATCTTAAACTTAAAAAAACAGGAAGACGTAGTGCTTTTTAGAAAAATTACTACTGAAACTGCTGAATTGGTAAAGAAATATCAAGGTTCTTTTAGTGGTGAACATGGAGACGGAATTGTTCGTGCTGAGTTTATTCCGTTAATGATAGGAGATAAAAACTATCAATTATTACGAAGAATTAAAAAAGCATTTGACCCGAATAACGTATTCAACAAAGGAAAAATTACCGATGCTTTTCCTATGGATCAAAGTTTACGTTATGAAATAGATAGAAATGAACCTGAAATAGAAACCATTCAAGATTTTTCTGATAGTGAAGGAATTTTAAAACTTGCTGAAAAATGTAACGGTTCTGGTGATTGTAGAAAATCTCCTGAAGCTGGTGGCACTTTATGTCCGAGTTATAGAGCCACCAAAAACGAATCGGAAACCACACGTGCAAGAGCGAATATGTTACGTGAAGTTTTAACCAATAATACTGCTAAAAATAAGTTTGATTCTAAAGAGCTTAAACAGGTTCTGGATTTATGTTTAAGTTGTAAAGCCTGCGCTAGTGAATGTCCGAGCAATGTAGATATAGCCTCTATGAAAGCAGAGTTTTTATATCAATACCAAGAAACGAACGGATACTCTTTTAGAAGTAAATTATTTGCTAACAATGCTAAATACAATAAGCTTGGAAGTAAATTTCCAGCATTAACAAACTTCTTTACCAATACTACTTTAGCTAAAAAAGTTATGGGAGTTGCAACCCAACGTTCTGTACCTAAATTAGCGAAACAACCTTTAGAGGTTTGGTTAAAAAATCATCAAACAAAACCAACAAATAAAACCGTTTATCTTTTCAACGATGAATTTACGAATTACTACGACGCAGAAATCGGTAAAGATGCAGTAGTTGTGTTAGAAAAATTAGGCTATGAAGTGAAAACCGTTCAACATGAAGAAAGTGGACGCAGTTATATTTCAAAAGGTTTTTTAAAAGAAGCGAAAGAAATAGCTAATAAAAATGTAAGAATTTTTAAAGATTTAGTATCAGATAAATCACCTTTAGTCGGAATTGAACCTTCAGCTATTTTAACGTTTAGAGATGAATACTTGCGAATCGCAAGTGATAAAGTAGCTGCCAAAAAACTTTCTGAGAATTGCTTTACTATCGAAGAATTTTTAGCTTCTGAACATAAAAAAAGCAACATCAATACTTCTTTATTTACTTCTGAAAAAAAAGAGTTAAAGATACACGGACATTGCCATCAAAAAGCATTATCGAGTACGCATGCATCTTTTTCAATATTGAACATTCCTAAAAACTATAAAGTTACCATTATGAATACAGGATGTTGCGGAATGGCAGGTTCTTTTGGATATGAAAAAGAACACTACAAAGTAAGTATGCAAGTGGGTGAAGACACCTTGTTTCCTAAAGTACGAAACTGTTCAGAGACAACAGAAATTGTGGCTGCAGGAACCAGTTGTCGTCATCAAATTTATGATGGAACTAAACGCATTGCTAAACACCCAGTAACCATTTTAAAAGAATCACTCTTATAAAACATTGATTTTCATTTGATTATTTCGTACATTTAAGAAATTCTAATTTTAAATGTACGATCATGGCGAGCAATAAAATCATTTTTAACAATGCACTGTTAATTTTTGCAGGCATTGTTGGTTTCTTTTTACTTATGAAGATTTTAGGTTTAGATAATGTTTCTGAATTACGATTTCTAAATTTTGCTTTTGTGCTTTGGGGTATAAACAGAGCTATAAAAACAAATATTATTAAAAACCATGAATCTTTATACTTTAGCAATTTTCTACTAGGAGTTGGAACCTCAATTGTAGCAGTAGCTTTAACGATTATCAGCTTAATTATTTATGTTGATTTTATAGACCCAAAGTTTATGACTGTTCTTGAACAATCTTCTTTTTGGGGACAAAATTTAAGTTTACCACTAGTCGTGTTTGCCTTAGCAATTGAAGGTGTTGCTTCTTCAGTAATTTGCTCTTTTATATTGATGCAATACTATAAGAACTATAAAGTTTCTAATACGTTGGCTGTTTAATTAGTTTTTGGTAAAAAAACTTCAGCCATCATACAACGGGCACTTCCACCTCCGCAAGTTTCGATAGTTTGTAATGAGCTATGAACTATTTTTGTGTGCTTTTTTAAAGTTTGTAACTGCTGATTTGTTAATGACTCAAATGCAGAAGTACTCATTACCAAATAACGTTCGTTATTAGCACCTATAACTTGCAACATATTTCCTGCAAATTGAGTTACTTGCTCTTCTGAAATAGCAATAACTTCTTTTTTATCTGCTTTTAAATGTTTAAGTACGTTTTTCTTTTCTGGTTTATCAACTACTGAATCTAAACACACTACTGCAAAAGTTTCACCAACACACATCATAACATTGGTATGGTATATTTCTTCTCTTCTACCATTAACCGTTTGTTTTGCTGTAAATAGTACTGGTGTGTACTCAAAATCTTCACAAAACTCTATAAACAACTCTTCATCTGCACGAGGTGACAAAGCACAATAAGCTTTCCTATTTTGTCTATCTAAAACCATACTTCCTGTTCCTTCAAGATAAATTTCTTCCTCTTCAGCCTCAGAATAATCAACTACATTTTCAATTACAAAACCTTTCTCTTCTAAAACTTCTAATACATCTTCTCTACGTTCAAAACGACGATTTTCTGCAAACATCGGATAAATAGCTACATCTCCATTATTATGAAAAGAAATCCAGTTATTTGGAAACAATGCATCAGGCGTATCGGGTTGTTTTGTATCCTCAATTACCACCACTTCTACTCCAACAGCTAGCATTTTTTTTACAAAAGCATCAAATTCTTCTTGAGCTTTCACATTGATGGATGCAGGCAACATTCCTGACATTTGTTGTTGATAAAAATTATTTACAGCAGTTTGCTCATTCATCCTGAAACTAGCAGGACGAATCATTAAAATTGTATTGGTAGTTTGTTGCATAATGCGAAGGTAAAAAACTTCTATTTCAGTCCGCCTTTTAAATTTATAAAAGTAGTGTCTTCTAATTGTTTTTCAAGAAGATCGATTGCTTGTTGACTTCGTATTCCAGATTTACAATAAACCACAACAGGTTTATTGATTGCTATTTCTTTGTATCTGTTAGAAAGTTCTCCTAACGGAATATGTTGCCCTTCAATATGGTATTGTTCTCTTTCCCATACTTCTCGAACATCTAATAAATTATAGTTAGACAGTTTGTTTTGTAGTTCTTCTTGAGTTATTTCGTTTGCTGCTTTTTTTATTCCGCAGAAAAATTCATAATCATCATCTAACTCGGTAACTTCTGCTCTTTTGGTCTTTTCAAACTTCAGAATCATTTGACGCATGCTTAACGTATCGTACATCAATAATTTGTTCACTAAAACATCACCTATACCGCAAATAATCTTAATAACTTCATTTGCTTGTAAACCACCTATAATCCCTGGTAAAACACCTAACACTCCAATTTCTGAGCAATTTGGAGATTCCTCTGGTTTTGGTGGATTTGGATATAAACAACGATACGTTGCACTTTCTTTGTAATTGAATACGCTTACTTGTCCTTCAAACTTAAAAATAGCCCCATATACCAATGGTTTATTAGTAAGTACTGCTGCATCGTTAGTTAAATAGCGAGTTGCAAAATTATCGCTCCCATCTACAATTACATCATATTGTTTAAATAAAGCTACAGCATTGACAACTGTTAATTTTTCTTTATAAACGTTGAATTGAACAAAAGGGTTTAGTTTAGATAAACGTTTTGAAGCAGTTTCTGCTTTAGAATTACCTATATCTTCAATAGTATATAAAATTTGACGCTGTAAATTACTTTGGCTAACAACATCGTCGTCAATAATACCTATTCTGCCAATTCCTGCAGCTGTTAAATATTGCAATACAGGACACCCTAAACCTCCTGCTCCAATTACTAAAGCTTTAGCTTTCTTGAGTTTTAGCTGTCCTTCTTTTCCAATTTTATCGAGGATAATATGGCGGTTGTATTGTTTTTGTTCTTCTGTAGTTAACATACAACTAAATTACAAAAGAAAAGCTCACTTTTAGTGAGCTTTTCTTTAGATACTTTGTATTTTTTTTGTGACTTCTTCAAGGACTTCAAAGGCAGTTTCTGCCATTTTATTTCCTTTTAAATCTAATAACGGATTTACTTCAACAAACTCTACACAAGCTACTTTTTTGCTATCTAATAAACCGTTAATAATTTTAATAATTTCGAATTGATCGAATCCTTTTGGCACGGGAGTTCCTGTTCCGTAAGAAATCATGTCGCAATCCATCGCGTCAACATCAAATGACACATAAATTACATCGCAATCAGTTAATTTTTCTAAAGCTTCGTTTACACAAACATCTAATCCACGATAACGAACTTCATCAACCATGTAGTTTTTAATACCATACTTTTCCATTTGTTTATCCTCTGGTTCTTCAGTATCTCGAACTCCAAAGAAAACAATGTTTTCTGGTAAAACTTTTTGACCAAGTATACCAATGTTTTTCATACGATCCCACAACTCAATTGTTTCTCTACTAACATCGTTGATTTGATAATCTAGGTTGTCGTCTCCAATAGCTGCTCCTAAAGGCATACCGTGAATATTTCCTGATGGCGACGTATATGGTGTATGTAAATCTCCGTGAGCATCAATCCAAACTACTCCTACTTTTTGGGTTGGATACGCAGCTTTAACTCCGCTAATTGTTCCCAAGGCTGAAGAGTGATCTCCTGAAATTACAACTGGAAACTTACCTTCTTGTAAATTTACTTTAACATGGTTGCTTAAACGCTTACATTGATTAAAAACACTATCAATACGTTTAGCAAAAGAGTTATTTACTTTATTGTAAATTGATTCATTTTCAGTAATTACATCTTCGAACTCGAACGAATCGAAATAGTTACTTTTCTTATTAATTGCAGCTATTTCAATAGCATCAATCCCCATATCGGAACCGCGTGTTCCTGCTCCAATATCTGATCTGTTTTTGATAATTTTAATTTCTTTCATCATCAATTATATTAAACAAAAAAATGCCATTTAATAATTTAAATGACATCTTTTTAATGTTTTACCTTTTATCTATATCTACAAACTTCCTTAAGTTTTCTCCAGTATAAATTTGACGTGGACGACCAATTGGTTCTTTACCTAAACGCATTTCTCTCCATTGAGCAATCCATCCTGGTAAACGACCTAAAGCAAACATTACAGTAAACATTTCTACTGGAATTCCCATTGCTCTATAAATGATTCCTGAATAGAAATCTACGTTTGGATATAATTTTCTATCAACAAAGTATTGATCTTCTAAAGCTTCTTTTTCTAAGCCTTTAGCAACATCTAAAATAGGATCTTGTACTCCTAAATCTCCTAATACTTCATCCGCAGCTTTCTTAATAATCTTAGCTCTTGGATCGAAGTTTTTATATACTCTGTGTCCGAATCCCATTAAACGGAAAGGATCTTCTTTATCTTTTGCTTTACCCATGTACTTTTTAGTATCACCACCATCTTCTTTGATAGCTTCTAACATTTCAAGTACTGCTTGGTTTGCTCCACCGTGTAAAGGCCCCCATAAAGCTGAAATACCAGCAGATATAGAAGCAAATAAACCTGTATGAGCAGAACCAACAATTCTCACAGTAGAGGTAGAACAGTTTTGTTCGTGATCAGCATGTAAGATTAATAATTTATCTAAAGCATTAACCAATACTGGGTTTAACTCGTACTCGTCATTTGGTCTTTGGAACATCATTGTTAAAACATTCTCTACATAACCTAACTTTCGAGAACCATAGTGTAATGGTAACCCTTGTTTTTTACGCATTGTCCAAGCTACTAAAACTGGGAATTTACCCATTATTTTACAGATAGCTTTGTACATATCTTCTTCAGAATCTACGTTTACAGAAGACGGATTAAATGCAGTTAACGCCGATGTTAACGATGATAATACTCCCATTGGGTGAGCATTCTTTGGAAACGCATCAATAATTTTTTTGATATCATCATCAACAATAGCTTGATCTAAAATATCTGCGTAAAATTTATCTAGTTGCTCTTTGGTTGGTAATTCTCCAAAAATTAATAAGTAAGCAACTTCTAAGAAATCAGCTTTTTCAGCTAATTCTTCAATAGAATATCCCCTATATCTTAAAATTCCTTCTTCTCCGTTTAAAAATGTAATAGCACTTTGACAAGATCCTGTATTCTTATAACCTGGATCAATAGTTACAACTCCACCTGTAGCCCCTCTTAAAGACTTAATATCTATTGCAACCTCATTCTCTGTTCCTTTAATTAACGGGAACTCATAGCTGTTTTCGCCAATTTGTAATTTTGCTGTATCTGACATTTTTAATACTTGTTTTTTATTATTCGAAGTGAATTGCGAAGATACCATTTTTTATAGTATTTTAAAAGCTCGATTTGATAGATTTTTAGTATAAAAAAATAAGATTTCCTTTTCTATACTTTTACTATTTCAATTACAAATCAAACCCTAAGTTAAGCTGTAACATTAGCGGAAAATAGTATCCGTTACCATTTACATCAAAATAGTAAATTGGTCCCATATCAAATAGCAAATGGAAATTTTTACCATACTTACGTTGAATACCCCAAGTTGGTCCTACTGCAAAATCTAAACCATCGGTTCCATTAGAATTTCCGAATAACGACTCTCCTCTTGTTAAGAATCGTGCAGACACAAAGTTTCCTGAGTTATTTGTGGTATTTAATCCTTTGTTCTTTCGTTTATCAAAGTTATAAAACCATTTATGCTGTATATCTAAAAACGGATTGAATGATGTAATAGCGCCCGAAGAACTTACTGTTTTGTCAGTATGTGGATAGCTTACACTATAACCCAAACCAATACCAATGGAAAGCGTAGATGTATTTCCGGTAGACATCTCATATTCGACTCCTGGATTTAAAAAGTTAATTCTCCAAACATTTTCTGTTTGCTTTTCTTGAGAAAATAAGGTTGTAGCAATTAAACTGAAAGATAATAGTAGTATCTTTTTCATAGTAGTTAATTTTTTAAGTTTATAATTCATTTCCTTTATCAAAAACAATACCATATAAAAACTAAAAAAGCTCATACAAATGTATGAGCCTTAAAATCAATATATAAAATAAATTATTTTACTTTGAATGCTTTTTCTTGTGGATAATACGCTACATCTGCTAATTGCTCTTCAATTCTTAATAACTGATTGTATTTTGCCATACGATCTGAACGAGAAGCAGAACCTGTTTTAATTTGTCCGCAGTTTAATGCTACTGCTAAATCTGCAATTGTATTGTCTTCTGTTTCTCCTGAACGGTGACTCATTACCGACGTATATCCTGCATTGTGTGCCATATTCACCGCAGCAATCGTTTCAGTTAACGTACCTATTTGATTTACCTTAATTAAAATTGAATTTGCAGTGTTATTTTCAATTCCTCTTGATAAACGCTCTACGTTTGTTACAAATAAATCGTCACCCACTAATTGAACTTTATTACCAACCTTTTCAGTTAATAACTTCCATCCATCCCAATCATTTTCATCCATTCCATCCTCAATAGAAATAATAGGGTATTTTTCACATAATTCAGCTAAGTAAGATGCTTGCTCTTCAGAAGTTCTAACAGCTCCTTTATCTCCTTCAAACTTCGTGTAATCGTATTTTCCGTTTACATAAAATTCAGCCGAAGCACAATCTAAAGCAATCATAACTTCTTCTCCGAATTTATAACCTGCATTTTTAGTTGCTAAAGCAATAGTTTCAATAGCGTCTTCTGTTCCATCTAACGTTGGCGCAAAACCACCTTCATCTCCTACTGCTGTAGATAAATTACGATCGTGTAAAACTTTCTTTAAGTTATGGAAGATTTCAGAACCTATTTGCATAGCTTCAGTAAAGTTTTTAGCTTTTACTGGCATAACCATAAACTCTTGAAATGCAATTGGAGCATCTGAATGCGAACCTCCATTGATAATATTCATCATAGGCACCGGTAAGGTATTTGCAGAAACGCCACCAATATACCTGTACAATGGTAAACCTAACTCGTTAGCTGCTGCTTTTGCTACTGCTAGTGAAACTCCTAAAATAGCATTGGCTCCTAAAACTGATTTGTTTTTAGTTCCATCTAAATCAATCATCATTTGGTCGATCATGTTTTGTTCAAAAACAGATGTTCCTAATAATTCCTGAGCAATTACAGTGTTTACGTTTTCAACCGCTTTTAATACTCCTTTACCCATATAATCATTTCCTCCGTCACGTAACTCAACTGCTTCGTGCTCTCCTGTTGATGCTCCTGATGGTACTGCAGCTCTACCTATAACACCGTTTTCAGTAGTTACATCTACTTCAACAGTGGGATTACCTCTTGAATCAAAAATTTGACGTGCGTGAATGTTGATTATCATACTCATAGTTGTTTATTTTTAATGTAGAATCCCGTGAAATATACTCACGGGAATCTATTGTGTTTTATTTAATTTCTTTTTATGCTTTTACTTTATTGATGTTTTCAATAAACTGGTCAAATAAATATTCTGCATCATGAGGTCCTGGACTTGCTTCTGGGTGGTATTGTACAGAAAAAACATTTTTAGACTTCATTTTGATACCTGCCACTGTGTTGTCATTCAAATGTACATGAGTGATTTCAACATCAGGATGCGCTTCTGTTTCTTCTCTATTGATAGCAAAACCGTGGTTTTGAGAAGTTATTTCACCTTTACCTGTTACTAAATTTTTCACTGGATGGTTAATTCCTCTATGTCCATTATGCATTTTGTAAGTAGAAATTCCATTTGCTAAAGCAATTACTTGGTGTCCTAAACAAATTCCGAATAAAGGTAAATCTTTTTCAATAATTTGTTTTGCAGTATTTTGAGCATCAACTAACGGTTCAGGATCTCCAGGTCCATTAGAAATGAAATATCCGTCAGGATTAAAATCGCTAATTTGCTCAAAACTAGCATTGTAAGGATATACTTTTACGTAAGCTCCACGCTTAACTAAGTTTCTTAAAATGTTCTTCTTGATACCAATATCTAATGCTGATATTTTAATCGGAGCATTTTCATCTCCAACAAAGTAAGGTTCTTTCGTTGATACTTTTGAAGCCAACTCTAACCCTTCCATATTTGGAGTTTCAGCTAATTGCTTCTTTAATTCATCTATTTTATCTACTTCTGTAGAAATGATAGCGTTCATTGCTCCGTTGTCTCTAATATAAGAAACTAATGCACGTGTATCTACATCAGAAATTGCAACTAAATTGTGCTTTTCGAACCAATCGTATAAGTTACCATCAGAATCGACACGAGAGTGTGTAAAACTAAAGTTACGACAAATTAATCCAGAAATTTTAATTCCTTCAGATTCTACTTCTTCATTGTTTACCCCGTAATTACCAATGTGTGCATTGGTTGTTACCATTAATTGACCGAAATAAGAAGGATCGGTAAAAATCTCTTGATATCCAGTCATACCAGTATTAAAACAAATTTCTCCAGTAGCTGTACCTTCAATTCCGACAGATTTTCCGTAGAAAATAGTTCCGTCTGCTAATAGAACTAATGCTTTTTTACGTGTTTGATATTTCATTTAGTGTGTTTAGTGTGTTGTGTAATTCGTGTGCAAAAATATATAAAAAAAGGGATAAACCTTAAATGTTTATCCCTTTGATATGATTTGAATGGTGTTTCATTCTTATTCTTCTTCTTGAGAAGTTTGAGTTTCAACAGCAGCTTCAACTTTCTTCGCTCCACCACGACGGCTACGACGAGTACTCTTTTTAGCTTTGTCTCCTTTTGGATTGTATAACTCGTTGTAATCAACTAATTCTACCATTGCCATTGGAGCGTTATCTCCTTGACGGTTTCCTAATTTGATAATACGTACATATCCTCCTGGTCTGTCTCCTACTTTTACAGAAATTTCTTTGAATAATTCTGTAACAGCTTCTTTACTACGTAAGTAACTAAATACTGTTCTACGGTTGTGAGTTGTATCTTCTTTAGATTTTGTAATTAAAGGTTCAACAAACTTACGTAAAGCTTTAGCTTTAGCTTCTGTAGTATTGATTCGCTTGTGCTCGATTAAAGAACAAGCCATGTTAGATAACATCGCTTTTCTGTGCGCTGTTTTTCTACCTAAATGATTAAATTTCTTTCCGTGTCTCATGACATTTGGTTTTAGCTCTCATCTTGCTACAACCCGTTAGGGGAGCAAAATATGAAAGGTTAATCTTTATCTAATTTGTATTTGCTTAAATCCATTCCGAAATTTAAACCTTTGTTAGCCACTAACTCATCTAATTCAGTTAATGATTTTTTACCAAAGTTTCTGAACTTCATTAAATCGCTCTTGTTAAATGATACTAAGTCTCCTAGAGTATCTACTTCTGCAGCTTTTAAACAGTTTAAAGCACGGACTGATAAATCCATATCAACTAATTTCGTCTTTAATAACTGACGCATGTGTAATGATTCTTCATCATATGTTTCAGTTTGTGCGATTTCATCAGCCTCTAAAGTGATACGCTCATCAGAGAATAACATAAAGTGGTGAATTAAAATCTTAGCTGCTTCAGTTAAGGCATCCTTTGGATTGATAGAACCGTCAGTATCGATATCGAAAACTAATTTTTCGTAATCGGTCTTTTGCTCTACACGGAAATTTTCAACAGCATATTTTACATTCTTAATTGGAGTGTAAATAGAATCTGTAAAAATTGTTCCTAAAGGAGCACCAGCTCTTTTGTTTTCTTCTGCTGGTACGAAACCTCTACCTTTTTCAATGGTAATTTCAGCATTGAATTTTACTGATTTATCCATGTTACAAAGTACTAACTCTGGGTTTAATACTTGAAAACCTGAGATAAATTTTTGTAAATCTCCAGCTGTTAATTGCTCTTGTCCTGATATTGCGATAGATACTGTTTCTCTGTCAGATTCTTCAATCTGTTTCTTAAAACGAACTTGTTTTAAGTTTAAGATAATTTCAGTAACGTCTTCTACAACACCTGAGATTGTTGAAAATTCGTGATCTACACCATCAATACGTAATGATGTAATTGCGAATCCTTCTAATGAAGATAATAATACTCTTCTTAAAGCATTACCAACTGTTAATCCAAAACCTGGTTCAAGAGGTCTAAATTCGAATCTTCCTGAAAAATCAGTAGACTCAATCATGATTACCTTATCAGGTTTTTGAAAATTTAAAATTGCCATATTAATTTGTTTTCTTCGTTTTGATTGTTATTTAGTTGCGCGGTTTATAAGTTTGAAGAAATACGAATAAACCCTTTGGCTAAATACCAATATAATTAATTTATTACTTAGAGTATAATTCTACGATTAATTGCTCTTTAATGTTCTCTGGAATTTGTAATCTTTCTGGAGCTTTTACAAAAGTTCCTGATTTTAAATCAGCATTCCAAGTTAACCACTCGTAAACAGCGCTATTAGCAGCTAATGCATTTTCGATAGCTTCTAATGATTTAGATTTTTCTCTTACTGCAACTACATCTCCTGCTTTTAATCTGTAAGAAGGAACGTTAACGATATCACCATTAACAGTAATGTGACGATGAGATACTAACTGACGAGCAGCACTACGAGATTTAGCGATCCCTAAACGGAAAACAACGTTGTCTAAACGAGATTCACATAATTGTAATAACACCTCACCAGTAATTCCTCCTGATGCTTGTGCTTTCTTAAATATGTTACGGAATTGACGCTCTAAAATACCATAAGTATATTTAGCTTTTTGCTTCTCCATTAATTGGATAGCATATTCCGATTTTTTACCTCTACGCTTAGCGGCACCGTGTTGTCCTGGAGGGTAATTTCTTTTTTCGAAGTTCTTATCGTCTCCGAAAATTGCTTCGCCAAACTTACGAGCAATCTTAGTTTTTGGTCCTGTATATCTTGCCATTTCTAATTAATTTAGTAGGGATTATGAATTAAGGCGTACTCCTTCGATAATCTTTTAATCCTACTGTTGTTAAAATACTTTTTACTTGTGCACAAAAGTGCACTAAATAAAGTATAAGTTGAATTACTTCAACTTATACTCTACGTCTTTTAGGTGGACGACATCCGTTGTGTGGAATTGGAGTAACATCGATGATTTCAGTTACTTCGATACCAGCATTGTGGATAGATCTGATAGCAGATTCTCTACCGTTACCTGGTCCTTTAACATACACTTTTACTTTACGTAAACCAGCTTCTTTTGCAACTTCTGCACAATCTTCTGCTGCTAATTGAGCTGCGTAAGGAGTGTTCTTTTTAGAACCTCTGAAGCCCATTTTACCTGCAGATGACCAAGAAATTACATCACCTTTTTTGTTTGTTAAAGAAATAATAATATTGTTGAACGATGCAGTTACGTGAGCTTCACCAACTGATTCAATTACAACTTTACGTTTTTTTGTTACTTTAGACTTTGCCATAATTCTTTACTATTAGTAAAAAATAATCAATGATTATTTTTTCTTGTTAGCTACAGTTTTTCTCTTACCTTTTCTTGTACGAGAGTTATTCTTCGTTCTTTGTCCTCTTAATGGTAAACCAAGTCTGTGACGAATACCTCTTTGACATCCGATGTCCATTAAACGTTTAATGCTTAATTGAACTTCAGAACGTAACTCACCTTCAATAGTGTAAGTTCCTACTTGCTCACGAATTGCTGCAATTTGATCATCAGTCCAATCTTGAACTTTGATACTTTCATCTATGTTAGCAGCAGCTAAAACCTCTTTAGCTCTGCTTTTTCCTATACCAAAGATGTAAGTTAAAGCGATAACACCTCTTTTATTCTTTGGAATATCAATACCTGCGATTCTTGCCATAACTACCCTTGTCTTTGTTTAAATCTAGGATTCTTTTTGTTTATTACATATAATCTGCCTTTTCTGCGTACAATTTTGCAGTCGGCACTTCTTTTCTTTAATGATGCTCTTACTTTCATCAGTGTGTGTTTTTAATATCTGTAAGTAATTCTTGCCTTTGATAAATCATATGGGCTCATTTCTAACTTTACCTTATCTCCTGGTAAAAGTTTAATATAATGCATACGCATTTTTCCTGAAATGTGAGCCGTAACAATATGTCCGTTCTCTAATTCTACACGGAACATCGCATTTGATAATGCTTCTGTAATTGTTCCATCTTGTTGAATTGCTGATTGTTTAGCCATACTATTTTAATGATTTTCTGTTACTGTTACCTGTTTTCATTAAACCATCGTAACGACTGTTTAATAAATACGAGTTAATTTGCTGAATAGTGTCTATTGCAACTCCTACCATAATGATTAATGAAGTTCCACCGTAAAACATTGCCCAGTTTTGAGTTACCCCAAACTTTACAATGATTGCTGGTAAAATAGATAAAGCCGCTAAGAAAATTGATCCTGGTAATGTAATTTTAGACAATACTGAATCTAAAAAGCTAGCTGTTTCTTCACCTGGTTTGTACCCTGGAACAAAACCATTACTTCTCTTTAAGTCCTCCGCCATTTTATTCGTTGGAATTGTAATAGCCGTATAAAAGTAACTAAAGACAATAATTAATAAAGCAAATATAACGTTGTACCATAATCCGTTAATATCAGTTAAACTATTAAATGCTGGATATTTTTGCCCTAATGCTATTGGTAAAAACATGATAGCTTGTGCAAAGATAATTGGCATTACCCCAGCAGCATTCAATTTTAATGGAATGTACTGACGTGCACCGTCAACATCTTTAATGTTTGTAACTGCTGTACGACGTGCGTATTGAACTGCTACTTTACGTACCGCTGTAACTAATAATACGGTTAACAAGATTACTACAAACCAAACTATTAATTCGATTAAAATCATCATAATTCCTCCTGCTCCAGCAGTTTGCTTAGAAATTAACTCTTGCATGAATGCAGCTGGAAAGTTTGCGATAATACCTACAGTAATTAATAACGAAATACCGTTACCAACTCCTTTATCAGTAATACGCTCTCCTAACCACATTGCAAAAATTGTTCCTGCACTTAAAAGAATAATAGATGATACCCAAAATGTTGCTCCTGTTACTAAGAATGCTTCAGGCGGTAACCCCATTTGATTTTGGATAACTCCAATATACGTAGGTGCTTGAAACAATGTAATAGCAATAGTAAGCCATCTTGTAATTTGCGTAATCTTCTTACGTCCACTTTCTCCATCTTTTTGTAGTTTTTGTAAATATGGTACCGCGATACCCATTAATTGAACTACAATCGATGCAGAAATATAAGGCATTATACCAAGTGCCATTACTGACGCTCTAGCAAATGCCCCACCTGTAAATGCGTTTAATAAACCTAAAAGTCCACTGTCAGTACTGTCTTTTAACGCTGATAACTGTGTAGGGTCTATTCCTGGTAACGGAACAGCCGCCATAAAACGGTATACAGCAATTAAACCTAAAGTTAAAAGTAATTTTTCTTTTAACTCTTCAATCTTCCAAATGTCTTTTAAAGTATTTATAAAATTCATCATTTACAATTATTATAAAGTTACTGCTTCACCTCCTGCTGCTTCGATAGCTGCTTTTGCTGATGCTGTAAACTTATGTACAGTTATATTTAATTTAGCCTTTAACTCTCCACCACCTAATATTTTTACTAAGTCGTTTTTACGAGCTAATCTGTTTTCAACTAAAACATCTAAATTAACTGTATCTGTTATCTTTCCGTTATCTACTAATGATTGTAATTTGTCTAAATTCACACCAACATACTCTTTACGGTTAATGTTAGTGAAACCAAATTTAGGCACACGTCTTTGAAGTGGCATTTGTCCTCCTTCAAATCCTACCTTACGAGAATAACCAGAACGAGATTTAGCTCCTTTGTGTCCTCTTCCTGCAGTAGTAGCTTTACCAGAACCTTCTCCACGTCCTACACGCTTCCCTTTGTTCTTAGTAGCTCCAGCTGCTGGTTTTAAGTTGTGTAAACTCATCTTTTATTGTCTTATTTAATTTCTTCAACAGAAACTAAGTGTGAAACTTTATTTACCATACCCAAAATTGTAGCTGTTGCATCATGCTCTACAGTTTGGTTCATTTTACGTAAACCTAACGCCTCTAACGTTCTTTTTTGATTTTTAAGGCGACCGATTTGACTTTTTACTTGTGTAACTCTAATTTTACTCATCGTCTTAAATTTTAACCGTTAAAAACTTTCTCTAAAGAAATACCTCTTTGCTTAGCAATAGTTGCTGCGCTACGTAACTGTAATAAAGCATCAAAAGTTGCTTTTACTGCGTTGTGAGGGTTTGATGATCCTTGAGACTTAGATAATACGTCTTTTATACCTACAGCTTCTAATACTAAACGTACAGCACCCCCGGCAATAACTCCGGTACCGTGTGAAGCTGGCTTGATGAATACTTTTGCTCCACCAAATTTACCTTTTTGTTCGTGAGGTAAAGTTCCATCTAAAATAGGGATACGCACTAAGTTTTTCTTAGCATCTTCTACTGCTTTTGCAATTGCAGAAGACACATCTTTAGACTTTCCTAATCCGTGACCTACAACACCGTTACCATCACCAACTACTACGATAGCAGAGAAACCAAATGCTCTACCTCCTTTAGTTACTTTAGTAACACGTTGTACTCCTACTAATTTATCTACAAGCTCTAATCCGCTTGGTTTTACTCTTTCTACGTTTTTATATCCTAACATAATATAATTTCTTAAAATTTTAAACCAGCTTCTCTTGCAGCGTCTGCTAATACTTTAACTCTACCGTGGTATAAATACCCGTTACGATCAAAAGCAACAGTATCAACACCAGCTTTTACAGCTTTCTCAGCGATAGCCTTTCCTACTGCTGTTGCTGCTTCTGCTTTAGAACCAGATGTAATTTCTTTATCTCTTGAAGATGCAGATGCTAATGTTACACCAGCAACGTCATCAATTAACTGAGCATAGATTTCTTTGTTACTTCTAAATACTGATAATCTTGGTTTAGCAGCTGTACCAGTAACGATTTTTCTAATTCTATACTTAATTCGTTGTCTTCTTTCAAGCTTTGATAATGCCATAATAATTTCTCTTAATTTATTATGCAGATTTACCTGCTTTTCTTCTTAATACTTCTCCTACAAACTTAATTCCTTTTCCTTTGTAAGGCTCTGGCTTACGGAAAGAACGAATTTTTGCTGCAACTTGACCAACTAATTGCTTGTCATGTGAAGTTAATTTTACGATTGGGTTTTTACCTTTTTCAGATACTGTTTCAACCTTAACTTCTGGAGCTAAATCTAAAATAATGTTATGAGAGAAACCTAAGGCTAAATCTAATTTTTGACCTTGGTTAGATGCTCTATATCCAACACCTACTAACTCTAATTCTTTAGTAAATCCATTGCTTACACCTTCAACCATGTTATTGATTAAAGCACGGTATAAACCATGTGCAGCTCTATGATCTTTACTATCTGATGGTCTTTCTAAAGTGATTGTACCATCTTCTAACTTTACAGTAATACCAGAAGATAACTCTTGAGTTAACTCTCCTAATTTACCTTTTACTGTTACCACGTTTCCGTCTACTTTTACTTCAACACCTTGTGGCAATGCGATTGGATTTTTTCCTATTCTACTCATCTTACAAAATGTTTTTTAGTATACGTAACATAATACCTCTCCACCAACGTTTTCTTGTCTTGCTTGTTTGTTTGTCATTACACCTTTAGATGTAGAAACAATAGCAATACCTAATCCGTTTAATACTCTTGGCATTTCTTTAGCGCCAACGTACTTACGTAAACCTGGTGTTGAAATTCTTTGAATCTTTCTGATTACTGATTCTTTCGTATCACGATCGTATTTTAAAGCTATCTTAATAGTTCCTTGTACTTTATCGTCATTGAACTGATAACTTAAAATGTAACCTTGATCGAACAAAATTTTCGTCATTTCCTTCTTCAATTTTGAAGCAGGAACTTCAACTACTCTGTGGTTAGCTGCAATAGCATTTCTCACACGAGTAAGAAAATCCGCGATTGGATCTGTATACATAGTTAATTAAATTGCGGTTTTGGTTTTTAGCAATGGTGTTTTATCTTGTAAAACACTGATACTAAACCTGAAACCAGTTAATATTTATTTATTTCGTTTTCTTAGGCAAAACTCGCAAGCATTATATCTGTTAAAATATTTACTTACAAGGCGTAATTTACCCTTTGAAAACAGTGTGCAAATATACATAAACTTTTTAAAAATCAAACCATTTTAATAATTATCATTTTGAATCCCAATTTATTGCAGATTTTTCAACAGATTTACTATAAAACATACTCCTATTTTTAACATAAAAATTGAATAAAAATAGTGGTTTGATTAAACACAAAAAGGCGTATAACTTAATTGTTATACACCTTTTATTTTATAATTAAGAGCTGTTACCAGCTTGCCTTAGTTACTCCTGGAATTAATCCTTGGTTAGCCATTTCACGGAAAGTAACACGTGAAATTCCGAACTGACGCATGTATCCTTTTGGACGTCCAGTTAGTTTACAACGGTTGTGCATTCTAATTGGTGATGCGTTTTTTGGTAACTTTTGTAATGCTTCGTAGTCTCCAGCTTCTTTTAAAGCTTTTCTCTTTTCAGCGTACTTAGCAACCATTTTAGCTCTTTTGCGCTCACGCGCTTTCATTGATTCTTTAGCCATCTTATTAATTCTTTTTAAATGGTAATCCTAATTCTCCTAATAATGATTTAGCTTCCTTATCAGTGTTTGCAGATGTTACGAATGTAATATCCATACCACTAATTTTCTTCACTTGATCAATATTAATCTCTGGATAGATGATTTGTTCAGTAATACCTAAGTTGTAATTACCTCTACCATCAAAACCGTTAGCTTTGATTCCGTTAAAGTCTCTTACACGTGGTAAAGAAGCGGTAACTAATCTATCTAAAAATTCGTACATTTTATCTCCTCTTAACGTAACTTTTGCACCAATTGGCATTCCTTTACGTAATTTGAAGTTTGCAACGTCTTTCTTAGAGATTGTAGATACTGCTTTTTGACCTGTAATTGTAGTTAACTCGTCAATAGCGTATTCTATTAATTTCTTATCTGCTATAGCTGCACCAACACCTTTACTTACAACGATTTTTTGTAATTTAGGTACTTGCATTACATTGCTATAACCAAATTCATCAGTAAGAGCTTTGATAACTCTGCTCTTGTACTCTTCTTTTAATCTTGGTACGTAACTCATGGTTATATTGCTTTATCTGATTTTTTTGAAACTCTTACTTTCTTATCTCCTTCTACTTTATATCCAACTCTTACTGCTTCACCGTTTTCAACTAAAGCAACGTTTGATATGTGTAAAGGAGCTTCTTTTTTTACAATTCCTCCTTGTGGATTCGCTGCTGAAGGTTTTGTGTGCTTAGACACCATGTTTACACCTTCTACTACAACTCTATCCTTATCTTTGATGATTTGTAAAACTTTACCTTCAGATCCTTTGTGATCTCCTGCTATAACTTTAACAGTATCTCCTGATTTAATTTTAAATTTTTTCATTTTAAAATCTGATTTTATAACACCTCAGGTGCTAATGATACTATTTTCATAAATTGTTTCTCACGTAATTCACGAGCCACAGGACCGAATACACGTGTACCTCTCATTTCCTCTGCAGGATTTAATAATACACAAGCATTGTCATCAAATCTGATATATGATCCGTCTTTACGTCTAACTTCCTTCTTAGTACGAACAACAACTGCACGAGATACTTGACCTTTTTTTACAGTTCCGTTTGGAGTTGCAGACTTTACAGTTACTACAATTTTATCTCCAACACTAGCGTAACGCTTTTTTGTTCCTCCTAAAACTCTAATCACTAAAACTTCTTTTGCTCCAGTGTTATCTGCGACTTTTAATCTTGATTCTGTCTGTAACATATTATTTAGCTCTTTCTAGGATTTCTACTAATCTCCAACGCTTAGATTTACTCATAGGTCTTGTTTCCATGATCCTTACAGTATCACCTTCGTTGCAATCGTTATTCTCGTCATGTGCAACGTACTTCTTCGTTTTTAATACGAACTTTCCGTACATTGGGTGCTTTACTCTTTTTACCTCGCTAACTACGATAGATTTCTCCATTTTGTTGCTAGATACTACACCGATTCTCTCTTTTCTAAGATTTCTTTTTTCCATCTTTAAAACTGACTAGAATTATTGTAATTCTCTTTTAGTTAACTCTGTAGCAATTCTTGCCACAGTTTTTCTTAAGCTACGTAACTCTAATGGGTTTTCCAATGGAGTTATGGCGTGAGCCATCTTAAGATCAGTATAATTTTTCTTCAACGCCCCTAGCTTGTCTTGTAAGTCAGCTGTTGATAATTCTTTAATTTCTGATTGTTTCATGATCTAAATAGAATTAAGCGTTATAATCAAAATCTCTTGCTATTACAAACTTCGTTTTTACAGGAAGTTTTTGTGCTGCTAAACGTAAAGCTTCTTTTGCTACTTCCATTGGTACTCCACCAACTTCAAACAAAATTCTACCTGGTTTTACAACAGCTACAAAATGATCAGGTGCACCTTTACCTTTACCCATACGTACCTCTAATGGTTTCTTAGTGATAGGTTTGTCTGGGAAAATTTTAATCCAAAGTTGCCCCTCTCTTTTCATATAACGAGTTGCCGCAATACGAGCTGCCTCAATTTGACGAGAGGTAAGTAAGTTCTGGTCTAAAGATTTAATACCAAACATTCCGTTAGAAAGTTCAGTACCTCTACCAGAGTTACCTTTCATATTTCCTTTCGCCTTCTGTACCTTACGGTATTTTACTCTTTTTGGCTGTAACATTTTTAATTTCTTTTAAAAATTATTTTCTTCTGCGAGGTTGACGTTTACCACCACCTTTGTTATTAGAATTACCTTTTTGTTTAGATAAACCTACTAACGGAGATAATTCACGTTTTCCATAAACCTCACCTTTCATAATCCATACTTTCACACCAATTCTTCCGTATGTAGTATGTGCTTCAACAAGTGCATAATCGATGTCTGCTCTGAAGGTAGAAAGAGGAATTCTTCCTTCTTTGTAATGCTCAGAACGTGCCATTTCAGCTCCGTTTAAACGACCTGATAATTGCACTTTAATTCCTTCTGCATTCATTCTCATTGCAGCAGCAATCGCCATCTTTGTAGCTCGCTTGTAAGAAATTCTGTTTTCGATTTGACGTGCGATACTAGCTGCAACTAAGTTTGCATCTAATTCTGGACGCTTAATTTCGAAAATGTTAATTTGAACTTCTTTTCCAGTAATTTTCTTAAGCTCTTCTTTTAACTTGTCTACCTCTTGACCTCCTTTACCAATAATGATACCTGGACGTGCAGTAGTGATAGTAACGGTTACAAGTTTTAAAGTACGCTCAATAATAATACGAGAAACACTTGCTTTTGATAAACGAGCGTTGATATACTTTCTGATTTTATCATCTTCAGCAATCTTATCTCCGTAGTCATTTCCACCATACCAGTTAGATTCCCATCCTCTGATAATTCCTAAACGATTTCCTATTGGATTTGTCTTTTGTCCCATTTCTACTTTGATTAATTACTGTTATTTTTAGTTCCTAACTCTAAAGTTACGTGGTTAGAACGCTTACGAATTCTGTGTGCACGCCCTTGTGGAGCTGGTCTTAACCTTTTTAACATACCTGCGCTATCAACACAAATTGATTTTACATATAATCCAGCATCTTCAATACTTACATCTTCATTTTTAGCTTGCCAGTTAGCAATTGCTGATAATAATAACTTTTCTAAGTTACGAGATGCTTCTTTTGAACTGAATTTTAAGATTTGTAATGCTTTTTCAGCTTCTACTCCTCTTACTAAATCTGCTACCAAGCGCATTTTTCTTGGTGATGTAGGACAATTAGTTAATTTAGCGAAAGCTCTAGACTTTCTAGCTTCTTTTAACTGTGTTGCCATGTTATGTTTACGACTTCCCATAATTTCCTACTATTTTTTACCTTTATTTTTTGCACCAGCGTGCCCTCTAAAAGAACGTGTTGGTGAAAATTCGCCTAATTTATGACCTACCATGTTCTCAGTAACGTAAACTGGTACAAACTGCTTACCATTGTGTACAGCAATTGTTTGCCCAACGAAATCTGGAGTAATCATACTTGCTCTTGACCAAGTTTTGATAACTGACTTACTTCCTGCTTCTACGTTAGCTAACACTTTTTTCTCTAACTTATAGTGAACGTAAGGTCCTTTTTTTAATGATCTTGCCATGGTTTATTATTTCTTTCTACGTTCTATAATATACTTATTACTAGCTTTGGTCTTAGATCTTGTCTTGAATCCTTTAGCTGGGATACCGTTTCTAGATCTTGGATGTCCTCCAGAAGAACGTCCTTCACCACCACCCATTGGGTGATCAACTGGGTTCATACGAACAGCATTCGTTCTTGGTCTTCTACCTAACCATCTACTTCTACCTGCTTTACCAGATACTAATAATTGGTGGTCAGAGTTAGACACAACTCCGATAGTTGCCATACAGGTTAATAAGATTAATCTTGTTTCACCTGAAGGTAACTTTACTGTTGCATACTTACCATCTCTTGCCATTAATTGAGCAAATGAACCAGCTGAACGAGCCATAACAGCTCCTTGCCCTGGGTGTAACTCGATACAAGAAATTGTAGTACCTAATGGAATATCGCTTAAGAACATAGCGTTACCAACTTCTGGCGTAGCTTCTTTTCCTGATACGATTGTTTGACCTACTTTTAATCCGTTTTGTGCAATTACATAACGTTTTTCACCATCAGCATAACTAACTAATGCAATAAATGCAGTACGGTTTGGATCGTACTCGATAGTTTTTACTGTTGCAGGAACACCTTGCTTATCTCTTTTAAAATCGATAATACGGTATTTTTGTTTATGACCTCCACCGATGTTACGTGTAGTCATTCTACCCTGATTGTTTCGACCTCCAGATCGTTTTTTCGGAGCTAATAAAGATTTCTCCGGCTTATCAGTAGTAATGGTGTCGAACCCATTTACAACTCTAAAACGCTGACCTGGTGTTATTGGTTTTAATTTTCTAACTGACATTCTGTCTTTTCTTAAAGATTGTTATAAAAATCAATAGTTTCTCCTTCAGCTAACTGAACGATTGCTTTCTTGTATCCACTTGTTAATCCAGTAACTAAACCTTTTTTAGTGTATTTAGTTTTTCTTAATGCTGGATAATTCATAGTTTTTACAGACTCTATCGCTACACCATAAGCAGCTTCTACAGCTCCTTTGATTTCTAATTTGTTAGCTTTCTTGTTTACAACAAATGCATAACGGTTATTTAACTCGCTATCATTTGTAGCTTTTTCTGTAATAATAGGTTTAATTAAAATGCTCATTTTCTTCCCTATTTACTTAAATTAGACTCAATTCCTTCTAAAGAGCTTTCAGCAATAACTACAGTGTTAGCATTTAAAACGCTATATGTGTTAACCCCTGAAGCATCTACTACTTTAGAACTTTTTAAGTTACGAGATGATAAGTAAACATTTTTACTTGCTTCACCTAATACGAATAAAGACTTTTTAGTGTCTAATTCTAAAGCTTTTAATACATTGATAAACTCTTTAGTTTTTGGAGTTTCAAAATTGAAATCTTCAACAACAACTAAATTGTTTTCTTTTGCTTGAATACTTAAAGCAGACTTACGTGCTAAACGCTTTAAGTTTTTATTTAATTTGAAAGAGTAATTTCTTGGTCTTGGACCGAAAATACGCCCACCACCTCTAAAAACTGGAGACTTGATACTACCTGCACGAGCTGTACCTGTTCCTTTTTGTTTTTTAATCTTTCTTGTACTACCAGCAATCTCAGCTCTTTCTTTCGATTTGTGAGTACCTTGTCTCTGATTAGCCAAATACTGCTTTACATCTAAATAAATTGCGTGATCGTTTGGCTCAATTCCAAATACTTCGTTAGAAAGTTCAACTTTTCTACCAGTATCTTTTCCTGTAATATCTAATACTGCTACTTTCATTATTTCTCGATAGTTACATAAGAGTTTTTGTGACCAGGAATAGCTCCTTTTACTACGATAAGATTCTTATCAGCAACCACTTTTAACACTCTTAAATTTTGAACTTTTACTTTGTCTCCACCCATACGACCTGCCATACGCATTCCTTTGAATACTCTTGCAGGGTATGATGCTGCACCAATTGAACCAGGAGCTCTTAAACGGTTATGTTGACCGTGAGTTGCTTGTCCAACTCCGCCAAAACCATGACGTTTAACAACACCTTGAAAACCTTTACCTTTAGAAATCCCTGATACATCAACGAATTCTCCTTCAGTAAATAATTCAACAGTAATAGAGTCTCCTAATTTGTACTCTCCATCAAACTCTTGGAACTCAACAACTTTCTTTTTAGCAGATGTACCAGCTTTTTTAAAGTGACCATCTAAAGCTTTATTAGAGCTTTTTGCTTTTTTGTCATCGAAACCAAGTTGCAAAGCGTTATAGCCGTCAACCTCTTCGGTTCTGACTTGGGTAACAACGCAAGGACCTGCTTCGATTACAGTACAAGGAATATTCTTCCCGTTCTCATCGAATAAGCTGGTCATTCCAATTTTTCTTCCTATTAACCCAGACATATTTGTTAATTTTAAGACGAATAGATCTAATTTTATCCAGCGCGTCTATTAATAAATGATTATTTGAAACAAAAGTTTCTGTTTTTTCCTTTGAGTTTTTCAAAAAAAAAGAGCGAAAAACGCCTTCACTCTGAATTTGTTTTTACCATTTTTCCTTCGCGAAACCCTCAGGACATGTTATTTCTGCATACTTTACAGAAATTTTTACACGCCGAAACGTAAATTTCGGTGTGCAAAAGTATAAAAAACTTTCGGCTTAACAAAATTAAACCGAAAGTTATTGATTTACTTATACTTTGATCTCAACTTCAACTCCACTTGGTAACTCAAGTTTCATTAAAGCATCAATAGTTTTTGATGATGAACTATAGATGTCTAATAATCTTTTGTAAGCAGATAATTGAAATTGCTCTCTAGATTTTTTGTTTACGTGTGGTGAACGTAATACTGTAAAAATCTTTTTATTTGTTGGTAAAGGAATTGGTCCGTTTACTACAGCACCAGTACTCTTTACTGTCTTTACGATTTTTTCAGCAGACTTGTCTACTAAATTATAATCGTAAGATTTTAACTTTATTCTAATTTTTTGACTCATCTTAATTAACCTTTAGCGTTAGCGATTACTTCTTCTGCAATATTACTTGGAGTTTCTGCGTAGTGAGAGAATTCCATAGTAGAAGTTGCTCTACCTGAAGATAATGTTCTTAATGAAGTTACATATCCAAACATTTCAGATAATGGAACGATTGCTTTTACTACTTTAGATCCAGCACGGTCGCTCATATCGTTAACTTGTCCACGTCTTCTATTTAAATCTCCAACGATGTCACCCATGTTTTCTTCTGGAGTTAACACTTCTAATTTCATCATTGGCTCCATGATTACAGCTCTTGCAGCTTTTGCAGCAGCTTTGTAACCCATTTTAGCAGCTAATTCGAATGATAATTGATCAGAATCTACAGGGTGGAATGAACCGTCAACTAATGTAACTTTCATTGCATCCATTTCGTATCCTGCTAAAGGACCATTCTTCATTGCTTCTTTGAATCCTTTTTCTACAGAAGGAACAAATTCTTTAGGAACGTTACCACCTTTAATGATAGATTCGAACTCTAAACCTTGCTTACCTTCTTCAGCTGGCTCCATTTTAAATACGATATCAGCAAACTTACCACGTCCACCAGATTGTTTCTTATAAACTTCTCTGTGTTCAGCAACAGCAGTAATAGCTTCTTTGTACTCTACTTGTGGTTGTCCTTGATTTACTTCAACCTTAAACTCACGCTTTAAACGGTCTACAATAATATCTAAGTGTAACTCACCCATTCCTGAAATTACAGTTTGACCTGAAGCCTCATCTGTTTTTACAGTAAATGTTGGGTCTTCTTCAGCTAATTTTGCTAAAGACATACCTAACTTATCTACATCAGCCTTAGTTTTAGGCTCAACAGCGATACCGATTACAGGATCTGGGAAATCCATAGATTCTAAAACAATTGGGTGTTTTTCGTCAGATAACGTATCCCCTGTTTTAATATCTTTAAACCCTACAGCAGCTCCAATATCTCCCGCTTCGATAAAGTCGATAGCATTTTGCTTGTTAGAGTGCATTTGGTATATACGTGATATACGTTCTTTTTTACCTGAACGGTTATTTAACACGTAAGAACCTGCATCTAAGTGACCAGAATATGCACGGAAGAATGCTAAACGACCAACGAAAGGATCGGTAGCAATTTTAAATGCTAAAGCTGAAAATGGCGCTTTTGCATCTGGCTTACGAGTTTCTTCTTCACCTGAATCAGGATTAGTACCAATGATATTTTCTCTATCAACTGGAGATGGTAAATAACGACATACAGCATCTAATAAGAACTGAACACCTTTATTTTTGAATGAAGAACCACAAACCATAGGAATAATAGACATATCCATTACAGCAGCTCTTAATGCAGCGTGCACTTCTTCTTCTGTAATTGAATCTTCATCCTCCATGTACTTCTCTAATAAGTTTTCGTCATAAGCAGCAACCTCTTCGATTAACTTACCACGTAACTCACGAGCTTCTTCTTTTAATTCTTCTGGAATATCTACAACATCGAAAGTTGATCCGTAGTTATCATCATGCCATACAATAGCACGGTTTTTAACTAAATCAACAATACCTTTAAAATCTGCTTCATCACCAATGTTTAATACGATTGGCACTGCGTTAGACTTTAACATGTCTTTTACTTGCTGACATACTGCTAAAAAGTTAGCTCCTTGACGGTCCATTTTGTTAACGAAACCGATACGAGGCACTTTATAGTTATCAGCTAAACGCCAGTTAGTTTCAGATTGTGGCTCAACTCCGTCTACTGCAGAGAATAAGAACACTAATCCATCTAATACACGTAATGAACGGTTTACCTCTACAGTAAAGTCAACGTGACCTGGAGTATCAATAATATTAAAATGGTATCCTTTAGCATCAGCAGTAGGCTGTCCATTTTCTGTTGGGAATTGCCATGTACAAGTTGTAGCTGCAGAAGTAATAGTAATACCTCTTTCAGCTTCTTGCTCCATCCAGTCCATTGTAGAAGCTCCATCATGAACTTCTCCAATTTTATGAGACACTCCCGTATAGAAAAGGATACGCTCAGTTGTTGTTGTTTTACCAGCATCAATATGAGCAGCAATACCAATATTTCTTGTATATTTTAAATCTCTTGCCATTTCTTATTAAAATCTAAAGTGTGAGAATGCTTTGTTTGCTTCAGCCATCTTATGAGTATCAACTCTTTTCTTAACAGCAGCACCTTCTTCTTTAGCAGCAGCTAAAATTTCAGCAGCTAAACGTTGCGCCATTGTTTTTTCATTACGCTTACGCGCATAAGAAATCATCCATTTAATCGCCATAGAAACCTTACGGTCTGGACGAATTTGCATTGGAATTTGGAAAGTTGCACCACCAACACGGCGAGAACGAACTTCTACGTGAGGCATCACGTTAGATAAACCATCTTTCCACACTTCTAAAGCTGACTTTTCTTCGTCAGTCTTTTTTTCATTTACGATATCCATTGCATCGTAAAACACTTTGAATGCTACAGATTTTTTACCGTCCCACATTAAGTTATTCACAAAACGTGTAACTAATTGATCATTGAATCTTGGATCCGGTAACAAAACTCTTTTTTTAGCTCTTCTTTTCCTCATGTCTTTACATTAAAAAAGTTACTAATTAATTTTTACTTTTTGTCTTTTGGGCGTTTTGCACCGTACTTAGATCTACGTTGGGTTCTACCCTCAACTCCTGCAGTATCTAATGCTCCACGTACCACGTGATATTTAACACCTGGTAAATCTTTTACCCTTCCACCTCTAACTAATACTATCGAGTGCTCTTGCAAGTTGTGCCCCTCACCTGGAATATACGCGTTGATTTCATTACCATTTGTTAAACGTACCCTTGCAACCTTACGCATCGCTGAGTTAGGTTTCTTAGGTGTAGTGGTATACACACGCGTACAAACTCCACGTCTTTGTGGACATGCTTGTAAAGCAGCCGATTTACTCTTCTTAGTTATTTTGGCTCTTCCTTTACGAACTAATTGTTGAATAGTTGGCATACTAAATTATTACTTGTTTTTAATTTGTACTTAAATCTCTAATTTTTAAGAGGGTGCAAATGTACAATATTTTTTCAATATTTCAAACCTTCAATACTCTTTTCAATACTTTTATCCACTTACACCTAAATTCACCCTATACAAAACCTTAAAAATTTAACAATTTTAAGTTTTTTTTAGGTTTTTTTTAGGTTTTTTAAGATTAAATTATGATTTTTGGCTCAATTAATTCAAATAATTACACAATGAAAACAAAGTTTAATGGAATTTTAACGCTTTTATTAGCGTTGGTCGTGCAAATATCTTTTGCACAAGACAGAGCTATTTCTGGTACTGTCTCAGACGAGTCTGGACCTCTTCCTGGGGTTACCATTCTCAAAAAAGGAACTACTCAAGGTACAGAAACAGATTTTGATGGTAACTTTTCTATCCAAGCAAAGACAGGAGATGTTCTTGTTTTTAGTTTTGTAGGCATGAAAAAAATCGAAAAAACAATTGGTTCTTCTAACACATACAATATTACAATGGAAGCAGATAATGTATTAGATGAAGTTGTTGTAACTGGTGTAGCTGGAGCTACAAGCAGAAAAAAGTTATCTGTAACGGTAAATAAGGTTAGTTCTAAAGAATTGGAAAACGCACCTTCTACTTCAGCTGCAAGCGCACTTCAAGGTAAGGTTGCTGGTGTAACTGTAACTAATTTTGGTCAACCAGGTGATGGTGCTACAATTAGACTAAGAGGAGCAACCAATATTTTCGGATCACAAGCTCCATTAGTTATTGTAGATGGTGTTATTGTTGAAGGCGGACTTCAAGATGTAAACTCTGATGATATTGCCTCTTTTGAAGTAGTAAAAGGAGCATCTGCTTCTGCACTTTATGGATCTAGAGCTGGTAATGGTGTTATTGTTGTAACTACAAAAAAGGGTAAGTTAGGTAAAATGCAAGTAACATTAAAAAGCGAAGTAGGTGTCTCTTCTGTTAACAACTTTATTAAATTAAACCAATCTCACCACTATGATTTAGCTTCAGACTGGCAAAGCGTACAAGGTGTTTACACAAAGTTTGCAGGAGTTACATACCCAAGCAACTATAATGGTTCAGACTACAGAAACGTATCTGGAGGTAGAATACTGTCATCAGACAACTATGCAGATAACCCATATGGTGTTTATTACAACAACCAAAAAGCTTTCTTTAAAGAAGGATTTAACAACAACCTTTATGCTTCAGTTTCAGCTGCAACAGAAAACACTAATATTTATTTCTCTGCAGAAAAAAACAACACTACTGGTGTATTGAAAGAAACTCAAGGATATGAAAGAGTTGCAGCAAGACTTAATGCCGATATTCAAGTAAATGATTGGTTAAAGTTTAGTGCTCGTAATCAGTTTGCTCGTACTTTTAACAGAACACCTGGTGGAACTAATGGTATCTTTTTTGACTTATCTGTTACTGCTCCAGATGTTAATTTAAATGCACCAAACTTAGACGGACAGCCTTATATTTTCACTCCAAACGTATGGGAAAACACAGTATCAAACCCTTTATACCCTCTATATTCAAACCCAGAGGAACGCAACAATAATAAGTTTTCTGGTAGCTATAGTATCAATACTCGTTTCGCAGACTGGGTTAACTTAGATGTAGAATATGCTATTGAAACTATAGACTCTAGACTTGACGATTACATATCTAGCACAACCTATCAAGCTGGTGGTGGAAAAGATGAATTATACTCTACATACTCTACAGGAAACTTCACCAAATCATCATTTAGAAATGTTTCTCAAAAACTTCAAGGTACTTTAAATTTTAAAACTGACTTTAACGACTTAACTGTAACTGGTAAATTAAGTACATTAATAGAAAACTCTTCTTACGAAGATTATTATGCTTTTGGTAGAGACGAAGTATTTAGTGGAGGAACTAAATCATTAGATAATTATTCTGATCAATTTATAGGATCTGATGGAACTGAGGAAAGAGCTATAAATCATTTTGCTATTTTAGGTTTAGATTATAAAGATCGTTATATTTTCGACGGTATGTACAGAGTTGACCAATCATCTTTATTTGGAGCTAATGAAAGAACTAATAGTTATTTTAGAGTATCTGGAGCATACAGAATTTCAAAAGATTTTGATATTCCTGGCGTTCAAGAACTTAAAATACATGGTGCTTTTGGTACAGCAGGGCAAAGACCTCAATACAACTGGCAGTATGGTAGAGTTCCAATAAATAACGGAACTTTAAACCCAGTCAGAACAAGAGCCAACCCTAACTTAAAACCCTCGAAGACCACTGAATTAGAATTTGGATTAAGTTCAGACTTTTTAAATAGATTCCATTTAGAAGCTGTATATTCAAAAGCAAAAACAGAAGATCAGTTCATGTTAGTAAACTTATTCTCACCTAGAGATAATCATGAAAATGAATTCCAAAATGTAGGTACGGTTAATTTTAATACTATTGAAATAGCATTAGATGCTAAAATTCTAAAAGACACTGAGTTAAAATGGGATATGGGTCTTGTTTTTGAAAAAACCAATAATGAGATTACTGAATTAAATATTCCTGCAAGAATTGTAGGGCCTACGAATGGTGACGTATTTAGACTTCAGGAAGGTATTGAATTTGGTACAATGTGGGGTAGAGAGTTTGTAACTAGTTTAGATCAAATGGCTTTACAATTACCTGCTGGAGAATCTATAGATAACTATGTTGTAAATGCTGATGGTGTTGTTGTTGATGCAAGAACTATAGGTACTATTAATGAAAAAGCAATTGTTAGACTGAATGCGGACGGTAGTGTTTGGCAAGGTGAAATTGGTAACTCTACAGAAGATTTCAAATTAGGTATTAGAAACAATTTAAGCTATAAAGGTTTTAACTTCTATATGTTATGGGATTGGAAGCAAGGTGGTGATATTTACAACAGAAATGGGCAATGGTTAACTAGAGATGACAGACATGAAATGATTGATCAAGCTGGGAAACCTGACCACGCAAAAAAAACAGTAAATTATTATCAATCTTTATACGATGTTAACCAAAATAACAAGTTTTGGGTAGAAGACGGTACTTTTGTTAAACTAAGAGAAGCATCTTTATTCTATACATTTGATAGTAAACAACTTGAAAATGTAGCTAACGGTTTCTTTACTTCATTAAAACTTGGAATTACTGGTACAAATTTATTAACATTTACAGATTATTCTGGTTGGGATCCTGAAGTACAGTTATACGACACTAATACTTTCCAATATTATTCTGTTGATTATCAGGTTTATCCTCTTAGTTCAACATACACATTATCTGCTACATTAAAATTTTAAATAAAATAAAATGAAAAAAATAAATTTTCTAGTTCTATTTTTCATGTTTTCGATGATTTTCACTTCATGTGAAGATTTCTCTACAGACTTAGAACCAGCTTTCGAACAAGATCCTACTCCAAGAGAAGCAGTAACCGAGAACACTGCTCAAGGGATATTTAAAGGATGGTATCAAACAGTAAATAATGTTTTTGATACTGGTGGACCAGGCTTAGCATTTACAACGATGGCTGATATGGGTACATGCTCATGGGGTAACTTAGCTATGAAAGATTTATCTAGTGAACCTCGTGTTGCATGGAATAACGCAACTACCTATGGAAACAAAGATGCTACTGAGGGTTTTTTTAATGCTTGTTACACTCTCTTAGCTGACTGTAATGCTTTATTAGCAAAATTAAAAAATGAAGGATCATCAACTTACGACGACCCAGCTAGAGTTGAAGCTTTAGCAAGATTCGGACAAGCCGCTTTCGTAGGCACTATTGCACTAACTTTTGATAGAGTTTGGGTGAGTAACGAAGACGGTCCTATGTTTGATGGAGAAGCAGTCTCTCCTAACGAAGCCCTTGCTGTTGCCTTAGAAAACCTTGATAAAGCTATAGCTATTGCTGAAAACAACTCTTTTACTTTAGATAGTGATTTCATAAATGGAACTACATTATCTAGTGCAGAGTTTGCTCAATTTTTAAACACCTATGCAGCTCGTTTAATGGTTAACATGCCAAGAAACGCTTCTCAAGCTAATTCTGTAGATTGGGCTAGAGTTTTAGCTTATACTGAAAAAGGATTGACTTATGACTTAAAAGTAACAAGTGACGGATGGACTACTTGGTACTCTGAATGGGCAATCATGTCTGTTTACCCAGGTTGGTTAAGAGTTGACATGAGAGTTATTAATTTAATGGATCCTAATACCATTGATTATTGGACTAGTTCTAACCCTACAATAGCTCCTTCAACAAGTGTAGACAACAGATTAGCTACAGATTTTGAGTATTTAGACGGTCAAAGTTTTAAAGCTGATAGAGGTTTATACCACTACTCTAGTTATAGATTCTCTAGATATGATGCAGTGGCTCAAGATTCTGATTGGACTGGAGCATTTAATGAAATGTTACAAGCTGAAAATGAAGTTTATAAAGCTGAGGCATACTTAAGACTAAATATGTTAGATAAGGCTGCAGGCGTTTTAAATGCTCCAACCAATGCTCGTAAAGTGAGAGGTGGTTTAGCTGATGTACCAGAAAATGCTATTGCTATAGCAGATGCTATTCATTACGAAATTTCTGTTGAGTTATTTGCTACTGGTATGGGGCTTGGTTTCTTTGAAATGAGAAGAAAAGATCTTTTACAAAAAGGTACTCTTTTACATTTCCCTATACCTGGATCTGCATTAGAAGCTGCTGGTATACCAAATTACACATTTGGAGGAACTACTGGTGTTGCAGGAGAAGATTACTCTAACGGTGGTTGGAGATAATCTAAAAAATTAAATCTAAATAATCAATAATGAAAAAAAATAATATCTTAAAATTAGCCAATATATTTACATTACTTGTATTTAGTATTCTAGTAAATATTTCGTGTTCTGATAATGATGAGTTACAAGATGACTCTTCAAAAGTGATCCCTACAATATTTGATTTCACAGGAGCTAACAAAGCTTTCTCAGGTACAAGTGAAATTTATTCGGTTCTTCCTAGAGGTGGTTCTGAGTTTATATGGACTGTAACTGGTGCAGAAATGGAAGCTATCCCAGGTAGAACAGATCAAATAAAAGTGAATTTTGTTCAATATGACGAACTAGCATCTGTTTCTGTTTATGAAAAAGCAGCAAATGGATCTGTATCTGAAACAAGTACTATTGATGACATCAAAGTTTTTGGACCTCCTTGTAATTGGTCTTTAGAAATGAACGATGCCTACGGAGATGGATGGAATGGAGCTAAGTTAGTCTTTACTTTTGATGGTTTTGATGGAGGTGAATTTACATTAAAAGATGGTGCAACAAGTACAATTAATGTACCTGTTCCTAATGGAAGTGAGCTTAAAGTTTCATTCGTTTCTGGTGATTGGGACGAAGAAGTAACTTACAAGTTATATGACGCAAATGGAACATTGATTAAGGAAGATGGGCCAACTCCAGAAGTTGGTGAAGTCGTTTCTTTAACTAATTCATGTCCTTTATAAAAATTATCCAAAATAATTTTAAAGCCATTTCAAAAGAAATGGCTTTTTTTTGTTAAAAAATTGTTTATTTAAGTTTTAATTAAGACTTTAGCGGTTAATTAATTCAAATAATTACATAATGAGAACAAAGTTTAATGGAATTTTAACGCTTTTTCTAGCGTTAATTGTGCAAATTTCTTTTGCACAAGATCGTACAATTTCAGGTTCAGTTTCTGACGAAGCTGGTCCATTGCCTGGTGTTACGATATTAAAAAAAGGGACCACACAAGGTACTGAAACTGATTTTGATGGTAATTTTTCTATCAAAGCCAATACAGGTGATATTTTAGTCTTTAGTTTTGTTGGTATGAAAACTCAGGAAATGACTGTAGGTATTTCTAACACTATCAATTTAGTTTTAGAGAGTGACTCTTTATTAGAAGAAGTAGTTATAGTTGGTTATGGTACAGCAAAAAAAGGTAAAATTGCTGGTTCTGTATCTGTTGTTTCTGCTAAAGAAATTGAATCTGTACCAATAGCTTCGTTTGATCAGATATTACAAGGGCAAGCACCTGGTTTATATGTTACTGCTGGATCTGGTCAACCAGGTTCAAGTGCTAAAGTAAGAATAAGAGGTACTAGGTCTATTAATGGGGGAAATAGCCCTTTATACGTTTTAGATGGTGTGCCTATTACTAGTGGTGATTTTGCAGCTTTAAATGCTAATGACTTTGAAAGTGTTTCTGTCTTAAAAGATGCTGCTTCAGTTGCTATTTATGGTTCACGTGGTGCCTCTGGGGTTATTTTAATCACTTCAAAAAAAGGTAGATATAATAGTAAAACAAATTTCACTTATAGATCTCAATACGGAGTGTCTGAAGTAGGAAAGGCTGGTTTTGATGTTATGAATGCTTTTCAAAAAATGACTTTTGAAAACATTTTAACTCCAGGTACGTGGAGTCAACAAGACTTAGAAAATGCTAAAGTAAATTCAACTAATTGGAAAGATGTTTTTTTTAGAACTGGTACTGTTAGTTCTCATGAATTGTCTGCAGCAGGTGGTGGTGAAAACTCAAGGTTTTTTGTTTCTACATCATATTTTGATCAACAAGGTATTGGACTAAGGTCTGATTTAAAAAGGATTCAATTAAGACTAAACCTAGAAAATAAAGCATCAGATAATCTTACATTTGGGGTTAACACTTCACTTGGATTTACAAAATCTAATTTTAATGATTCTGAGAATGCAGTAGCCTTACAAAACCCTTATGCAGCTGTATATTTAGCAAATCCTTATCATACTCTATACAATGAAGATGGAACCTTAAATGTTGGAAGTGGTAAGGTAGGAGGAAATGCCTATGAAAACTTAGTTAGAAACAAGAACAATTCTTTTGATTCAAAAATCGTAACTAATGTTTTTACTGAATTAAAAATAACAGATAACTTAAAAGCTAAAGTTAATTTTGGTTTAGATTATTTACAAAGTAGAGATGTTAGAGCTGCTAGACCTGATACAAATTCTGGCCAAAATACTACTCCTGGTAATGAAGGTTTTTACAGAACAGATAATAGTTACAGTGCAAACATAAATTCTTATGCTCAATTAACTTATAATACGACTATTAATCAAGATCATGAAATAGAAGCTAGTATTTTTGGTGAATATAATAAATTCTATTTTGATTCTAATGGTTTTACAGGTTATGGTATTAACCCAAAATTATTTGGATACGCCAATAGTATTACTGCTGCAACAGCAGACAATGGTCTTTTTCCTAACACTAGAGGTAATAATGTAGAGCGAGGTCTTTTATCTTATTTCATGACGGGTAAGTATAGCTTTCAAGATAAATACATTTTTGATTTTACTGTAAGACGTGATGCTTCATCAAGATTCTCTAAAGCTAACAAATGGGGTACTTTCTGGGCAGCAGGTATCTATTGGGATTTAATGAAGGAATCTTTTATGAATCAGAATGGCTTTTTAAATACACTTAAACTAAGAGCTAGTTATGGTACTACTGGTAACCAACAAGGTATTGGTTCTTTCCAAGATGAAGGAATTTATGGAACTTCAAGCTATGCAGGAGAATCAGGTATAGCTCCTACAAGTATTGGTAACAACAAATTAAAATGGGAAGAAACAGCTAAATTAAACTTTGGTTTAGATTTTGGTTTTTGGAATAATCGAATAAATGGTACTATTGAATATTATATTGATAAGACTTCAGATTTATTTATAAATCAACAACTTTCTGGAACCTCAGGGTTTACCTCAATCGATGCTAATGTTGGTAAAATGGAAAACAGAGGTATTGATGTTAACTTAAGTGCTATCGCTCTTCAATCAGAGGATTTTAGTTTAACTGTGAATGGTAACTTCAACTATAATAAAAATGAGATCACTGATTTAGGTCAAGAGTCTGAATATGAAACAGGAACTTCAATAGTTAGAGTTGGATTGCCTATAAACACTCATTACATTGTAGGTTGGGCTGGTGTAAACCCAGCTAATGGTCAACCTTTATACCTTGATGCTAACCAAAATGTAACTACTACATTTTCTGACAATAATAGATTAGCTATATTTGGTAGTTCTGAACCTGTATATACAGGTAGTTTTGGAGCTGACATTAAGTATAAAAACTTCTCATTATCAACTCTTTTCACTTTTGCCGGGGACTATTTCAGATTTAATAATCAATCATTTTTTCAAGAAAATCCAAACTTTGCACAATTTAATTTATCAACAGAAATGTTAGATATATGGCAACAACCTGGGGATGTTACAAACATTCAAGCTGCTCAATATAACAGAGAATTTACGTCTAAAGACATTGAAGACGCATCTTATTTAAGGTTTAGAAACGTTGTATTAGCTTATGACATGCCTTCTGAGATCTTTGAAAAAGCAAAATTTTTAAGCGGCGTAAGGTTTTATGTTCAAGGTCAAAATTTAGTTACATGGACTAATTTTACTGGTTTTGATCCAGAGGATGATAACAATATAGCTCAGTATGAATATCCTACTCCAACAACTTATACTTTTGGTGTAGATATTAAGTTTTAATTTTAACTGTAAACAAAATGAAAAAAAATAATATATATATATCTTTAATGGTATTCATTCTTGCATTTGTTACTTCTTGTCAAGATGCCATAGATGTTTTACCTAAAGATGAAATAACTGAATCTAGTGCTCTTGAGACAGTAGATGATATTGAAGATGCAGTAACTGGTGTATATGCTGCAATATCTGGTTCAAACCTTATTTCTTGGAATTCAAGATTTTCTGACAATCTTAAAAAAGGAGCGGGAAATAGAGGGCAAGGTGTTCAGGTCCATACTTGGAGTATCGTAACCTCTACTAATGAACCTGATGGTTTATGGCGTAATATGTATCTGGTAATAAACAGAGCTAATAGAATATTAGCTGTTATTGATAACATACCTACAAATTCGTCTGCTGATGCAAGTAAAATAAATGTTTTTAAAGGTGAACTACTAACTATCAGAGCTTTAATGCATTTTGATCTTGCTAGACTATTTTCTACAAGCTATACTGATTTAAACGCTTTAGCAGTACCTTATGTTGATTTTCCTGTAGTATTAGAAAAACCTGCACGTAATACTCTAGGAGAAGTATATACAAACATAGAAAATGATCTAATTGAAGCAAGTTCTTTAATTTCTTCTTCAAGCAGATCGAATATTTATGTTACACCAGACGTAATTCCTGCACTAAAAGCTAGAGTTGCTTTATATAAAAATACTAGTGCTGATAATACTGTAGCTATAAATAATGCAACTACAGTAATTAATAATAATAGTATTTCTTCTATTAGCAATATGCCGTCTGTTTGGACTGATGATTCAGAACAGGGCGTAATATTTAAGCTTAAAAGAACACCAACAAACTTTGCTGTTGGTACATTATTTACTGATACAAATGGAGATGTTTTCTTTAGTCCTGCTAAACAGCTAATGGACTTGTATACAAGTAATGATGCTAGAAAAAGTTCTTATTTTGCTTCTTCTGATGAAGTAGGTAAGTATCTTGGTACTTCATCTGTTTTTGGATTAAATGACATAAAAATGTTTAGAGTTGCTGAACAATATTTAATTAGAGCAGAAGCATATGCTAGAGAGAATATGTTAACTGAAGCTGCAGCAGATTATAATATGGTAAGAAAAAACAGAATTTCTTCTTACACTGATGAAAGCTTTGCTAACAAAACTGAGGCTCTTAATAAAATTAGAGAAGAAAGAAGAAGAGAATTAGCATATGAAGGTCACAGATTTTTTGATTTAAAAAGAGATGGATTACCTGTTACAAGGTTAGCTGATGATTGTGCTCCAAACTCTTTTGCGTGTGATTTACCTGCTAGCAGTCATAAATTTACATTACCAATTCCTCAAACTGAAATATTTGCTAATCCAAATATTGCTGACCAACAAAACCCAGGTTATAACTAAAATTAAATTTTAATATGAAAAAAATATTTTATATGTTATTTGCAGCGGCTTTAATTACCGCTTGTGGTGACGTCGAAAATCCAGATTTAGGAAAAGATTCTAAGTGGATACAATTTGGAGCAAAATCATATAGTGGTAATGAAGGTGATGGTAAAATAATGGTACCTATTCAACTTGCCTCTATTGATAACCCTGATGACTTATCTGTTCAATTTACTTTTGAGTCTTCTGATAACACAAAATTTAACGTTGTTCCTGCCGACGGTAATGTTACAATACCAAAAGGAGAATTTGAAGCTTTTGTTGAAATTACACCAGTAGACAACTCAGATGTAAACGAAAACCTTAGCATTAAGTTATCTTTAGTGGAAAATGACAAATATAAACTAGGATTAGCAGGTGAAGGTTTAGAGCAAAACTCAACTACTGTTACAATTCTTGACGATGATTGTCCTTTAGATATTACTCAGTTTTATGGAACTTATTTAGCAAATGAAGATGGGTATTGTGATGGATGTTACGAAGTTGTAGTTTCTGCTGGGCCTGTTCCTAATACCTTAACGTTATCAAATTTGTATGAAACTGGTGGTACAACAATTATTGAACTTGACAATTCAAACCCTAGCTCTCCTCTAATTACTTATAGAAGTAAAGAGTTTGATGCTGCTTTACAAGTTAGTTCCACCTATGGTAACGTATGGGCCACAACACCTAGCGATAATTCTTCTTCTTTTAGAACTTGTGATCAATATATGGATTTATACTTCAGAAGATGTGTATCTATAGGTTGTTTCTCTGGACAAGTACATATTCAACTTACAAAAAAATAAGTTTTATCATTATATACTTAACCAAACCACCTCTAACGAGGTGGTTTTTTTATACCATAAAATGAACTACATTTGCAGCATGGAACAAAACACAAATATTTTTGGTATTAGAGCTATAATTGAAGCCATAGAAAGCGGAGCTTCAATTAACAAAGTATATCTTCAAAAAGGATTACGAGGAGATTTATTTTTTCAACTAGACAAACTATTAAAGAAGAACAAAATATCAACGAGTGTTGTTCCTACTGAAAAGCTAGATCGTTTATCTAAACATAATAACCATCAAGGAGCTGTAGCTAAAATTTCTCCTATTGAATTCCACAATCTTGAAAGCTTGATAGAAGAAACTCTTAATTCAGATAGCACTCCCCTATTTTTATTATTAGACCAACTTTCTGATGTTAGAAACTTTGGAGCAGTTATTAGAACAGCTGAATGTACTGGTGTAAACGGAATTATTATTCAAAAAAGTGGTAGTGCTCCAGTAAATGCTGAAACTATCAAAACTTCTGCAGGTGCTGCATTTAAAGTTCCTATTTGTAAAGTAGATCATATTAAAGACGCCATATTTCAACTTAAGGCTGCAGACATTAAATTAGTAGCGGCTACCGAAAAAACGGAAGACTCTGTTTTTGATGTTGATTTTAATCAACCAATAGCAATTATTATGGGATCGGAACATAAAGGGGTTAGTACCTCTGTGCTAAAAATGGCAGACTATAAAGCGAAATTACCTTTGCTTGGTGAAATTGAGTCCCTAAATGTATCGGTTGCATGTGGTGCCTTTTTATACGAAGCTGTAAGACAACGTTTATAAAAAAATTGAATCCTGCTTTTCAGCAGGATTTTTTATTCCTCTTCTTTATAGATATATCGGTAGTTAATTTCTTCTAATTCTGATTCTTCTTCTACAATTGGTGGCATATAATTACCATTTTCATCAAACATTGTATCAAATTCGGATTTAGAAAACTTGAACTTTTCTTTTACAATTCCTCTTTTTCTGTATAATACCGCAAACACAAAGCCAGTAATTAATCCAGATAAATGTCCTTCCCACGACATTCCTTCTTTAATAGGCAAAACATACCAAACCATACTTCCGTATAAAAAAATTGTGATGAATGATACTGCTACTAATCGGTAATGCCTTTTAAAAATTCCACTGAAAAGTACAAAGCTAAAAAGTAAATATACGATTCCGCTTGCTCCTATATGATACGATTCTCGCGCTATAACCCAAGTTAAAAAACCAGTAATCATTCCTCCAAAAACCAAAACTTTTATCGCTACTTCCTTATAAAAATAAAAAAGACACGCTGATAGCACAAATAACGGAACAGAATTATTAAAAAGGTGCTTTGTGTCGCTATGAATAAAAGGCGAGCAGAAAACACCCTTTAAACCGTTAAAATTTCTCGGAAAAACACCAAATTTATTAAAATTCCATCCAAATTTAATTTCTAACCAATACACAAACCATATTATAAAAACAAACAAGAGTGGTAATGTAAAAACTGTTGGCGAAAATTTAAGCTGCTGTTCTGTATTCATATTTTGAAAATAACAAAAATAAATCCAAATTAGTATTTCTGAATTTCTGTCATAAATCTTTGCTATTTTTACCATATGAATCAACCTTTGGCAGAAAGAATCCGTCCGCAAAGTTTAAGCGATTATATTAGTCAACAACATTTAGTAGGCGAAAATGGTATTTTAACCAATCATATCAAACAAGGAATTATTCCTTCGCTTATTTTATGGGGACCTCCTGGAATAGGCAAAACCACTTTGGCTAATATTATAGCCAATGAATCAGGACGTCCTTTTTATACACTAAGTGCTATTAGTTCAGGTGTAAAAGATGTTCGAGAAGTTATTGAAAAAGCTAAAAAAAGTGGTGGATTGTTTACACAAAAAAATCCTATTTTGTTTATTGATGAGATTCATCGTTTTAGTAAATCTCAACAAGATTCTTTATTAGGTGCTGTTGAAAAAGGTTGGGTTACTTTGGTGGGTGCAACAACTGAGAATCCTAGTTTTGAAGTGATACCCGCCCTTCTCTCTCGTTGCCAAGTGTATATTTTAAATTCTTTTGATAAAAATGACTTGATAGCTCTTATAAATAGAGCTATGGAAAAAGATGAAATTATTTCAAAAAAGAAAATCAATTTAAAAGAAACTGACGCATTATTGCAAGTTTCAGGTGGTGATGCAAGGAAACTCCTCAATATTTTTGAGTTATTAGTTGCCTCGGATGATAAAATTGACATTACCAATAAGTTGGTTTTAGAAAAAATTCAAAAAAATACGGTTCGTTACGATAAAACTGGGGAGCAGCATTACGATATCATTTCTGCTTTTATAAAATCGATTAGAGGTAGCGATCCTAATGCTGCTGTTTACTGGTTAGCGCGTATGATTGAAGGTGGTGAAGATGTAAAATTTATTGCCCGAAGAATGTTGATTTTAGCTTCTGAAGATATTGGAAATGCAAATCCAACCGCATTGATTTTAGCTAATAATACTTTTCAGGCAGTTTCTGTAATTGGGTATCCAGAATCAAGAATTATATTGAGTCAATGTGCTGTATATTTGGCTAATTCAGCAAAAAGTAACGCTTCGTATATGGCTATTGGTGAAGCACAAAACTTGGTAAGAACTACAGGAGATTTATCTGTCCCTCTGCATTTAAGAAATGCCCCTACTAAACTAATGAAAGATTTAGATTACGGAAAAGATTATCAATATTCTCATAATTATGCAGCCAATTTTGTTAATCAAGAATTTATGCCTGATGAAATTAAAAACACAAAACTGTACGAACCAGGGAATAATGCTCGTGAAAATCAGTTTAGAGAATTATTAAAACAACGATGGAAAGACAAATATGATTACTAATTAAAATATTAATTTAAATTGGATTTTGAAAAGGAAATAAAAAAGGTAACTCATAACTTAAATACTGAACTACATTCAAAAAAAGAAAAAGTATATTTTTTAGACGGTCATAGAGAACCTTTTGAAACTTATAAAATTAAATTGAGTTATAAAAACTGTGATATTATAATGACTAATACCACAGGGGTTCAAGCATCAGGAAATATCACTTGTCATTTATCAAACAATGCAAAACTTATTGAGTTTGAAATTGATTCAATAAGTCATTTTATGAATTTATTCTTGAGAAAGAATAGCAGATTTAAGGTAAAATGTAAAAACAAAAACTTTAACTTTTATTTAAAAAATAAAGCTCTAAAAGAGCTTTCAGAATTAAGTAAAAAAACTGCTTTTGATCCTTATATATTTTCAAAAAAGCAAGGTGATAAAAACCTAATTATTACAGAATACCACCTTGCCTTTGAAAACTCTCCTTATGCCATCGAACCATTGTTAAAGTTTTATAAAAGTGTTATAGATTTTTTATTATCAAATTAAAACTTTACTTTGTATTCTTTAACTACTTTTCCATCAACTGTGTAACATTCTGCAAACCAAGAATTACCATTCTTATATAAAATTCCGTTTTTATCTTTAATGACAAAAACATCTTTCACATTGGTTTTTAACACTTGAAAAACTACTTCTGGCTTCATATTAACCAATTGAAATCCGTTAGCTATGGGTTGTGCATATAACACGTTCTTTTTATTAGTTTCTGGTTGATTAGCAACTTCAATAGGTTTACTTTCAACAACCTTTACTGTAGGATTTACAACAGCAGGAACATCATTTGATTTATCTATCACCTCATTTTTTAATGGTTGATACTTATATTTTAATGCTTGAACAGATGCAAATGCATTACGAATAGCTTCGTGATACGCTTTCTTGTATTCTTTTTCTTTACTTCTTCCTTCTTTAGAGGTAAAAACGACTTTGTTACCACAATCTCTTAATTCAATGATGCTTTTTGTAGTAAACATACTAGACTCATCTTTAACTGTTCCTGTTAAGGCTAAACATCTATTATTTACTACATCAGCAGGTAATTCTTCATCATCTAAAAAAGCAGTAAATCCATATTTGTTGAACAAAAATTTTGTTAGTGAACTCGTTTGATACTTATCTTTTTCTTTAACAAAATCGAATTTACTATGTACTATTACATACTTAAAATTATTAATTGATTTTTGAGCAAAACTTGCTGTAGTAATAAACAATGCTATTAAAAAGATTCTTTTCATGTTGTTATTTTATTTAATATTATAAATATTTCTTTAATTCTATAAGTGAAGATACTCTTTGTACTCCATTTTTTTTAGTTTCTTCAGAAAAATGGATTGCCATCATACCAGAGTTTAAAGCTCCCATAACATCAGCCTCATAACTATCTCCAATCATAATTGATTCATAAGGTTTAGCTTCTGCTTTTTCAAGTGCAAATTCAAAAACTTTTGGATTTGGTTTTTTTACTCCTACACATTCAGAAGTTATAATTTGTTTAAAAAACTTATTTATCCCAGATTTTTCTAGTTTCAAATTTTGAACTTCTTCAAAACCATTGGTTATAATATGCAGCTCATATTTGTTTTTTAAGTACTCTAAGACCTCAACTGTATTTGAAAACAGATAATTATGGTTAGGTAGATAACGAATATAATCCTCAGAAATTAAATCAATCAATTCATCTGAAACCTTATAGTCTAAAGCGTCGAATGTTTCTTTTAATCTATGATATCTAAGTGCTGGTTTTTCAATTTTATCTTCTCTGTATAATCGCCAATATTTTAAGTTTATTGGTATGTAAACTTCTAAAAAACCATCAATTGCTATCGATATATTTTGTTCTTTGAAAATTTGCTGAAATGTTAATTTCGAGTTTCTGTCAAAATCCCAAAGTGTATGATCTAAATCAAAAAAAATGTGTTTTATTTCCATAAAATTATTGTTCCTCTCTTACTATTTTCAACATTGAATTATATACTCTATTCCATCCTCTCCATCTTAAATAATTACTCAAGCTTTCATTATGAAATAAGGTGATAAAAGTTCCGTTTACTCTCTTTACTTCGTTTTTTAAATCACGAATTTTCCCCAAAGATTGTTTTGGTGTTAGTTTCATATAATCATTCAAAGTTGTGTCCATTAAAGCAAACGGGAATATTTTTAACGGAGTTTGAATTTCAAAATCTAAATCGTAAAAATAAAAAGGTGTACAAGTGCTCGCTCTAAATCCGACATGACTCGCATAACCCATCGAATAATCTTCTGTAATTTCTAAATCGATTAATTGCTGATATGTTTCAGGCAAAGAAACCCTTAAATAATGCTGTCTTGAACGATGAATTGGCATATTGGTAATTGCTTCTAATCGTTCTTTTTCTTTTTTTAACAACGAAACATCGTTCATGGTGTAATATGACGGGTGTAAACCTACCCGAGCATAATCTACCATGTCTTTTATTAATAATTTAAACTTTGCTTTAGATGCCGAAACATTCGTGTCAAATGTTGTATAATCACCTATTAAAAAGAAAAAAATTGTGCGGACTTTATATGTTTTCTTTAGTTCAATAGCTTTTTGAAAAGTATCAAACGGATCCTTTTTAAGATTGAATAATACAGCAAAACGGTCCCAAATAGTAAAAATTTTTAACTGAGAAACGTCTTTTAAAAATCCACCTAAAGTTCTAACAAAACTCTTGTGTTTATAAGCGAAAGCATTATCAACATCTATAGTAGAAATGTATTGATAACTTCTTGTTTTGTGCTCAAAATCTGGAAACTTGAATTTTAAAACTTCTAAAAATTTGTATGCCCAAATATCTACCAAAGGCTTTTCTAAAAAACCATGTTGATATGCTATACTTTGCGCTGCAGAAAAACGTCCGTGTTGATCTTTAATATGTGGTAAATACTCTTCATACCTTGAGACCAAATAAAAACTTGCAGCAAAAATATCAAACGGAATTTCAGAAGCTTCAACAGTTGAAAAAAAGCAAGGAATTCCATCCCATTCTTGCATATGTACCTCTACATCTTTAATTCCTTGTTGAAATAATAGATCATTACTTTTAACAAAAAACTCCTTTCCTAAAGCAACATTTGTGTACGAAAATTTAGGTCCGTTATACGCGACAAACTCTTCTACTTTACCTGTAAAATCGATTTCTACTTGTAAAATTCGTGTAAAAATATGCTTGAAAATATAGCGAACTCTTGGAGTTACTTTATGAGTGTAAATTAGTATCATACTTGTTAAAAACGAGTCGCAACTAACAACGACTATAAGATGCTTTCATCTGCAAAGCTAAAATACGCTTTTTCAGTAATTATTAGGTGATCTAGCAATTTTATATCTAATGTTACACCAGCTTGTTTTATTTTTTTAGTCAACTCAATATCCAATTGACTTGGTTCTAACTTTGCTGATGGATGATTATGACACACAATTAGTCCTACCGAAGAAAGTTCTAAAGCTCTTTTATAAATCAGTCTTACATCTACCAATGTAGCTGTAAATCCACCTTTGCTTAATTGATGCTTCGCTAAAACTTTATTCGAATTATTTAAATATAACACCCAAAATTCTTCATGCTGTAAATCGCCAATGAGTGGCTGCATAATATTGGCTACATCTATAGAACTACTAATCTTAGGAATACTCGTTTTATCATCAAACTGTTTGCGCTTACCAAACTCTAACGCAGTAACGATTGATATTGCTTTAGCTTCTCCTATTCCTTTAAATTTCATCAATTCCTCCACCGATAATTTAGCCAAAGCATTTAAATCGTTGTTTACCGATAGTAATATTCTTTTAGCTAAATCAACCGCACTTTCTTCTCTGTTACCCGAACCAATTAAAATTGCTATCAATTCTGCATCAGACAAAACTCTTTTCCCTTTTAACAAAAGCTTTTCACGAGGCCTATCATCTAACGCCCAAGATTTTATAGAAATCTTTTTCATTTCATTTTTAAATATCGTTGCACATAAATATAATTCATTTTTTGCACAACCAAAAGAAGCACAGTATCTTTGCAGTCTATCTTTTTTAAATTTTAATATGAAGATTATAATAGCCGGGGCTGGAGACGTAGGTTTTCATTTGGCTAAACTCCTCTCTTACGAGGCTCAAGATACATATGTGATAGATTTTGATGGTGAAAAACTTGATTATCTGAACAATCACTTAGATGTAATTACCAAAAAAGGTGATGCAACTTCAATAAAACTATTGAAAGAAATCGGTATAAACTCTGCAGACCTGCTCTTAGCAGTAACCGAAAGTCCTAATACAAACTTTACCATATCAGTAATTGGTAAAGCTTTAGGGGTTAAAAAAACTATTGCGAGAATTAGCAACCCTGAATTTTTAGACAACCCTTGTATCGATTTTAAAGAATATGGTGTTGATTTTATGATTTCTCCAGAAGAATTAGCTGCTGAAGAAATAAAGCTATTATTAAATCAATCATCTTTTAACGATACAGTAGCCTTTGAAAATGGTGTTTTCAATATTATGGGAACTACCTTAGGCTATAAATCTCCAATTTTAGATTTAACCGTAAAAGAAGCTAAAGACAAGTATAGTTTGGTAGATTTTATCACCATAGCTATCAAACGAGAAGGAACTTCTCAAACGATAATTCCACGAGGTGACACAGAATATAAAATGAACGATCAAGTTTATTTTTCTGTTCCAAAATATAGTATCGATAAACTTTACCCTATTATTGGTAAAGAGCATATAGACATTACCAATGTAATGATTTTAGGAGGTAGTGGCGTTGGAAGAAAAACTGCAAGAAAACTTTGTAAAGACAACTTTAAGGTAAAACTTATTGAAAAAGACAAAGATAAAGCTATGCAATTAGCCGAAGATCTTCGTAACACACTGGTTATTTATGGTGATGGTAGAGATTTAGAGTTGTTAGAAGAAGAGAGTATTAGAGAAATGGATGCATTCATTGCAGTAACTGGTGATTCTGAAACAAACATTATGTCTTGTTTAGTAGCAAAATCTAAAGGAGTTAAAAAAACCGTAGCCCTTGTTGAAAATATGGACTACATTAATATTTCTCAAACTATTGGTATAGATACACTTATCAACAAAAAACTAATTGCTGCAAGTAATATTTTCAGACATATTCGTAAAGGAGAAATTGTAGCTTTAGCAAATTTACACAACGTTGATGCCGAAGTTTTTGAATTTGAAGTACAACCAGGAGCTAAGGTTACCAAAAAAATAATTAAAGAATTACGTTTTCCTAGAGAAGCTATTATTGGTGGAGTTATAAGAAACGGAGAAGCTTTAATGTCTTTTGGTGATTTTCAATTGCAAAGTGGTGATAAAGCTATTGTATTCTGCTTACCAGAAGCCATAACAATTGTAGAAGATTTATTCAACTAATGGAAAACCTTAACCTTAAATTAGTTTATCGTTTTTTAGGAGTAACAGCTATCCTAAACGGATTGTTTATGTGGCTTGCTTTACCCTTTAGCTTTTATTATGATGAACCTGCTAAATTAGGAATTCTAAATGCAGGAATTATAACCATTGCTTTAGGTTCACTTCTTTATTTTGTTAACAAACCAGATAACAAAAACATCAACAAAAAAGAAGGATATTTAATTGTATCTTTAGGTTGGCTAACACTTTCTTTTACAGGAATGTTACCTTATTTACTTACCGAAAGCATCCCAAATGTTACCAATGCATTTTTTGAAACCATTTCTGGGTACTCAACTACAGGATCATCAATTTTAACAGATATCGAATCGATGCCAAAAGGTATTTTGTTTTGGCGTAGTTGTACTCACTGGATTGGAGGTATGGGAATTATTGTACTAACCATCGCTATTTTGCCTTTATTAGGTATTGGAGGAATGCAGCTTTTTATGGCTGAAGCTCCAGGACCTTCAGCAGATAAATTACACCCAAGAATTACCGATACAGCTAAACGTTTATGGTTAATATATGTACTGTTAACAAGTGTTGAATTCCTTTTATTAAAAGTTGCTGGCATGACATGGTTTGATGCTATTAATCACGCTATGGCAACAGTAAGCACCGGTGGTTTTTCAACAAAAAATGCAAGTGTAGCTCACTGGAATGGAACACCTTTGATTCAGTACATTATTATCTTTTTTATGTTCATAGCAGGTACAAATTTTGTACTTACCTATTTTGCTTTAAAAGGTAAAGTGAGAAAAGTAATTCAAAGCGAAGAATTCAAATATTATTTATTTGGAATTGCTGGTATTTCTGCAATTGTTGCGATAATGATTATCTTTTTTCAGGATCCAAACTTACAAACTACAATTGAACACCCAAAAGTATGGGGTGAGACAGAAAGTGCTATTCGTCACTCGTTATTTTCAGTAATTTCAGTTGTTACAACCACAGGTTTTGTAACTGCCGATTTTACCATGTGGAGCTTTTTTGTAACCGCTATATTCTTCTCTTTATTTTTCTTAGGAGGATCTGCAGGATCTACCTCTGGAGGAGTAAAAATAGTACGCCATATCATCATGTTAAAAAACAGCTTTTTAGAGTTTAAAAAGTCATTACACCCTAATGCTATTATACCTGTACGTTATGACGGAAAAGCTGTTAATCAAACAATTGTATTTAACATACTTTCTTTCTTTGTTTTGTACATGTTAATTTTTATCATCGGTACCGTAATATTAGCATTCTTTGGGCTTGATTTGTCTTCTGCATTAGGTGCCTGTGCTTCTTCATTAGGTAATATAGGACCTGCAATTGGTAGCGTTAGTCCTGTAGATAATTTTAACCATTTGTCAATAGGAGCTAAATGGTTTTGTTCTTTTTTAATGTTAATTGGTCGTTTAGAATTGTTTACTGTCTTAATTTTATTAACTCCTTTCTTTTGGCGTAAAAATTAAACTTCACAAAAGGTATATTTCCTGTTCATTAAAAGGGTTTTACCTCCGAAATAACGAGCGGTTATAGTGATATATTTGGTTGAAACTAACCAAATTAATTTATCATGAAACTTAAAATCAAACTATTCGGAGCATTCCTTTTAATTTTCTTATCAAACACTTCAGTTAAAGCTCAAGAAGGTTTTATAGGAGAAATCAGAATGTTTGGAGGAAACTTTGCTCCTAGAGGATGGGCATTTTGTGACGGTCAATTACTAGCGATCTCTTCTAACACTGCTTTGTTTTCAATTATAGGAACAATGTATGGAGGAGACGGTAGAACAACTTTTGCATTACCTGATTTAAGAGGTAGAGTTGCTATAAGCGCAGGGCGTGGTCCAGGGTTACAAGATTATAGACAAGGACCAGGAGGTGGTTCAGAATTTAGAACTTTATCTGTTGCTCAAATGCCTTCTCACAACCACATACTTTCTCTAACTGGTTTAGCTGGTGCAGTTGATATCCCTGTAAACACTAACTCAGGTGATGAAGACGAATCTAACCCAGGAGCTGGAGTATTAGCTAATAACGGTGGTGATCGTTTTGCTTCTGAAGCTACACCAAATGCTAAGTATGGAGGTCAAACTTTACCAGTGACTGTTACTGGAAATGGTACAACACTAAACAATGGAGGAAACCAGTCTTTTGATAATAGACAGCCATATACAGTAGTGAGATATATAATTTGCTTACAAGGAACATTTCCTTCTAGAAGCTAAACTAAACTTTTTTTATAACTAAAATTATCATATCATGAACTCAATAAAAAAAATTATCGGGCTGCTATTTATTTGTTTCTTTTTATCTAACAACTCTGTTAATTCACAAACCCCTTTTTTAGGAGAAATTAGAATGTTTGGGGGAAACTTTGCTCCTCGTGGATGGGCGTTTTGCGATGGTCAATTATTATCTATTAATCAAAATCAAGCATTGTTTTCAATTATAGGTTGTCAATACGGTGGTGATTGTAGAACAACTTTTGCTTTACCTGATTTTAGAGGTAGAGTTGCTATAAGTGCTGGACAAGGACCAGGGCTGCAAAATTATCCACAAGCGGCTAAAGGAGGTGCCGAGTTAAGAACTTTAACGATTACTCAAATGCCTTCTCATAACCACACGCTTTCTCTAACAGGTTTAGCTGGTGCAGTTGATATCCCTGTAAACACTAATTCAGGTGATGAGGATGAATCAAACCCAGGAGCAGGAGTACTTGCTAATAATGGTGGTGATCGTTTTGCTTCTGAAGCTACACCAAATGCTAAATATGGGGGTCAAACTTTACCAGTGACTGTTACAGGAAATGGTACAACACTAAATAATGGAGGAAACCAGTCTTTCGATAACAGACAACCATACACAGTGGTAAGATATATTATTTGTCTTCAAGGAATCTATCCTTCTAGAAATTAACAATCAACTGAAAAACAACATTTTACAACCCCAACTGAATATTTTTTCTAAATATTTATTCTTTGGGGTATTTTAATGTTAAATATGAATATTTAGAATTATAAACACTAACATCAAACTTAAAATGATTAAACAAATTACTTTTAAAAAAATAATTCTCTATTGTTTTTTGTTCTTGACATTTACCTACAGTTTACAAGCTCAAAATAATAATGGGGCAATTGATGCACCGGGAGATATTGCATTTGTTGCATATAATGATACTCCTGATGGTTTTGCTTTTATTTTATTAGATGATTGCCCAAATACAACATCTATAAGATTTATAGATGAAGAATGGACAGGCGCTGCTTTTGCTTCAACAACTAGTGAAGGAGAAGTTTTATGGGTAAACGATACAGGAAGTACAATTTTAAAAGGTACTGTAATAACAATTGAAAATGCTAACGATGAATTTACTATTAGTGCTTCTACAGGCACTGCGACTGAAGACGAACTAGGCTTTACTACTGCCAATATTGATGAACTTTTTGCAGTTACTGGTACTAGAGCTGCACCAGGTACCTTTTTATCATTTATCGGAGATGATGTTGGAAATACACTAGCTGGAACAGGATTGACAGATGGTGTAAATGCTCAAATAATCACTGTTGAAGGCTATTACTCTGGTAGCACTACTTGTAACTCTACTTTAGGAGATTGTGCTGCAATGATTAATAATTCTTCAAACTGGACCTCTGGAGATTCAAGTTTTCCTTCTGTCGTACCTGGAAACTTTTCCGGAACTGCTATTTCTTCATGTACAGCACCTGATACACCAACAGTATCGGCTACAAATTCATCAATATGTACAGGAAATAACACTAATTTAAATATTACCGGAAGTTTAAATGACGCTACTAATTGGCATATTTATACTGGTTCATGTGGAGGAACTCAAATAGGAACCACTGCTACAGGTACTTTCAATGTAAGTCCAACGATGACAACTACGTACTATATTCGAGGAGAGGGAGGTTGTGTTACTCCCGGAAGTTGTAATACTGTTACTGTTACTGTTAATAACTTAGATGATGCTTCTTTCTCTTATGGTGCCTCTTCTTATTGTAAGAATGCGGCAGACCCAACACCTACAATTACTGGATTAGGTGGAGGAACATTTAGTTCAACAGCTGGACTAACTATTAGTGGTTCTACTGGACAAATTGATGTATCAGCTTCTACAGCTGGAACGTATACTGTAACGTATACAACTGCAGGAACATGTCCGAACTCAAGTAATGTTTCAGTAACAATTAACAATTTAGACGATGCTTCTTTTAACTATAGTGCATCCTCATATGCATCTACCGATGCTGACCCAACACCTACTATTACTGGATTAGCCGGAGGAACATTTAGTTCTGCAGCTGGACTAAGTCTTAATGGTACAACAGGACAAATTGATGTATCTGCTTCCCTTCCGAATACCTATACAGTTACTTACACAACTAATGGAACCTGTCCTAATTCTTCTAACCAAACTATAACAATTACTGGAACTTATATTTGGAATGGTAGTAACAACAATGATTGGCACACCTCATCAAACTGGAATTACAATGCTGTCCCTTCATCTAGTGCTGATATAGTAATACCTTCAGGAATTACAAACTACCCAACAGCTTCATCTGCTGTTACATTTAATACCCTTACAATTAACACCGGAGCTAGTTTTATTCCGCAAAGTACTGTTACTGGTAGTATTACTTATAAAAGAGATTTGGCAACTACTAATTGGTATTTAGTATCATCACCTGTTAGCGGTGAGACTACTCAAGACATTATTGCCAATCATACATTAGCCTCAGGTGCTGGTGGTAATTTAGGATTTGCACCATACAGCAATATTACCGGACCAGCATGGTTATATGCTCAAAGCGGTAATACAGGTTCTTTAACTAACGGAAAAGGATATTCTATTAAATTAGCTACTCCTGGTACAGCTTCATTCACAGGTACAGCTAATACTTCTAATGTTTCTACACCAATTTCTACCGGAAGTAGAACTAATTTTAATTTATTAGGTAATCCTTACACATCGTATATAAATTCAGCTAGTTTTTCTGCTGCAAACACAGCTATTCTTGCTAGTGAAACTATATGGCTTTGGGATGGAACACAATATATAACTAAAAATGCTGTAGATGATATCGAAATTGCTCCAGGTCAAGCATTCTTTGTAGAAGCGTCTACAAGTAATAATGTTATATTCTCTTTCGCTAATCAAGGTCATCAAGGAGTAGATACTTTTATGAAACAAGAGCCAATTCCTTCTATAGAGTTGTTTGTTGATAATAATGAAATTAAAAGATCTACAAAGGTTTTCTATCTCTCAAATAAAACTACTGGCTATGATAACGGCTATGATTCTAAAATGTTCGGAGAAGATAATTCTAAATTAGCTGTTTTTACTGAGTTGCTTAATAATAATCAAGGTAAACATTTAGCTATACAAACATTACCTAATAACGATTATGAAAGTATGATTATTCCTATTGGTGTAAAAGCAAAATCAGGTGAAGAAGTAATATTTTCAATAAACAGTAAAAACTTACCTTCAAATTTAAATGTGTATTTAGAAGATAAAACTACACAAACATTTACTAATTTATCAAAAGAGAATTACTCAATTACTCCTACTGTTGATTTAAGTGATACTGGGCGATTTTATTTATACACAAGCGCTAAAAAATTAGATATACAATTACCTATAGCGACTTCAATTAATGAGGTTAAACTATACAAACCTGAAAGAAGCAGTAATATTATAGTTACTGGTTTACAGGAAAAAAACATTAAATTAAAAATGTTCTCTTTATCTGGAAAACAAGTTTTAAATAGAACTTTTAGCTCTGATGGTTATTCAGAAATCAAAGCACCTAAACTAACTTCAGGAGTATATCTTATTGAATTAGTTTCTGACTTAGGAAAAACAAGCACTAAAATTATTTTAGATTAAAAAAACTAGAAATCATGAAAAAAGTTGATAATAAAGATATTACCAGAAAAGAGGCCTTAAAAAAAATAGGAAACTATAGCAAATATGCTGCTTTAACAGCTTTAGGAACTTATATGATTCTAAATCCTCAAAAAGCTCAAGCTCAAAGTCCTGGACCAGAAACCCCGGGTGGTGGTTTTGATTAAAAGTTAATAAAAAAACCTTAAGAAATTTCTTAAGGTTTTTTATTTTTATACCCTATGCTTATTAAAAATATTGAAGATAAATCTATTGTCTGGTTTGAAGATTCTAACGAGTATATTGTAGTTGAACCCATCGTTAGTGAAATTTTAAATTTAGTAAAGAATGGTACTAATAGAGAAGAAGTTATAAATTCTATCGCAGAAAAAACAAAAATTCCTAAACCTACCATTGCTAATTTAGTTGATGATGTTACTTCATTAATAACAACTTCTAATTCGAACCCTAAAGAGATTAAAAAAAGGCATATTAAAAAACCAGAAATCTTTTATAAAACTGTTTTTTATAAAATAAATGATCTAATTTTTAAAATAGATTTTGCTACTGAATATGAACTTTATTTGGTCCATCCTAAGTTCGCTCATTTAGAAATCAGTTCTGTAAATAAATATGACCACAACTTTAATGTGTTTAATGATAAGAACGATACAGCATTAATTGTTGATAATGAATTTATAGGATTATGGTCTCATGATAAAGTTCATTATTTTCAAGGTAAATTCTCAATGAAAATTGTGGAGTTAATCCACCAAAAAACAGAAGACGAATGGATGGGAGTTTTCCATGCATCAGCAATTAGTAATGAAAATGAAGCTATGTTATTTCTGGGAGATTCTGGAAACGGAAAAAGCACATCTTTAGCTTTGTTACAAGCAGGTGGATTTACTTGTTTAGCTGATGATTTTGTTCCTGTAGCTATTAAAAATAAAGAAGTTTACAGCTTTCCTTCTGCTATATCCATAAAGAAAAATAGTTTAGAAACTCTTTTACCTATTTACCCTGAACTTAAAACATCTGCTGAATATAATTTTAAACGATTAAATAAAATTGTAAGGTACTTACCTCCTCAAAACTCAAACTACACAAAACATTTGCCTTGTAAAAACTTGGTGTTTATTAAATATGAAAAAGACAGTGGATTAATCTGTCATAAAATTTCAAATTTAAATGCTTTTGAACAACTAGTACCAGATTCTTGGTTATCTCCTATCAAAGAGAATGCAAAGGTGTTTTTAGATTGGTTTTCTGAGCTAAATTTTTACCAACTAACCTACTCAGACAACAATCAAATGATTACAACAGTTTCAAAAATATTTGACAATGAATTATAAAGACACTTTATTTTTTATTGGAAAATGCTTGACCATTACTCACGAAAAACACAATCGTTTTTTAGTTGAAGAACAACTAAAAAAAGGAAATATTAATTGGGATAATATTATTAAAATAAGTACTTCACACTACGTTTTTCCTGCACTATATTGTAACTTAAAACGTGTTGATTTTTTGAAGTACCTCCCCAATGATTTGGTTGAGTATATGAAATATATTACCGATTTAAACAGAGAGCGCAATCAACAAATCATTGAACAAGCTAAAGAAATTAATGAACTACTAACAAGCAAAGGAATTACTCCTATTTTCTTAAAAGGAACTGGTAATTTATTGGAAGGATTATATGATGATATCGCTGAGCGAATGGTAGGTGATATTGATTTTTTGGTAGAGAAAAATTTAGCAGATGAAGCTAATAAAATTCTAGTTTCATCTGGATATACAGAGAAAATCTCTGAACTTTTTGACGATCATAGACATTTACCAAGAATTGTTAATCCAAAAAGAATTGCTGCGATTGAAATTCATAAAGAGATGCTTGTTTCATCCAAAGCAACTTTTTTCAACTATGACACAGTAGCTCCTACCCTACAAGAAACTAAAAACATCCATACTTTATCTACCTCTGATAAAATAAAACTAACAATCTTTTCAAAATATATAAACGATGATGGTTATACTTTAAGAAGTATTAACTTAAAAGTAGCTTACGACGTTTTCTTACTAGGAAATAAACTAACATCTGACTTTATTATAGAAGAATCACAGTTGTCAAAACAACTAAAAGCTGGACTAAAAATTAACACTAGTGTTCTGAGTAAACCAAAACATATTCCTGAATTAAACGACGCTTTTTCTAATCAGTACTATTCTGATTTTTTAAAATATTTGACCTCAACAAAAAACACTACTAAAAAATATTTATGGTTTAGTAAGAGATTACCAATCTTAAAAAGACTCTTCTACAAAAAATCTTACTTCAAGTTTGTTTTTTCTAGATTAACAGACATCAATTGGTATCGAAGAAAGTTTAAACCAAACTCTTAACCTCATCAAAATCTAAACCTCCGTAATTACCCGAACTCATCAATAATACTGCTGTATTTTCTATATTCTCACTAAATAAAAACTCTTTAAACTCTTGCGGATTTGTGTAAATAATCAAATCATCACGTTCAAAAGCTTGAGCTATTTGTTCTTTAGTAACTTCTTCTAGCTGTTTTATTTTAACTGCATGTGGTGAATAAAAAACCACTGCTTTATCCGCATTATCTAATGTACCTTTGTACTCTGATAAAAATTCAGCGTTTAAACTTGAATACGTATGCAACTCTAAACAAGCTAACAAATTTCTATTAGAATATTGATCTTTAACTGCAGTAGTGGTCGCTTTTACTTTACTTGGGCTATGTGCAAAATCTTTAAAAATAACTGTTGATGAATTCTCAACTATCTTTTCTAAGCGTTTACTCGCTCCTTTAAAACTAGCTATGGCTTCGTAAAACTCATCTTCATCAATTCCCATATGCTGACAAATCCATTTAGCACCTGCTAAATTTTGTAAGTTGTGTTCTCCAAAAATCTCTAATGGTAAATCTCCTTCCGAAGTTGTTAAATAGGTGGTTCCATTGTCAATAAAATAATCGGGAGTTGTGTATGGGTACTTTTTTATAGGATGTGTAGAATTCTCTACAACTTCTTTTAAAACTGTATCTTCTTCATTATACACCATTATTCCACCATTGGTTAACGAATCTGTAAAAATTGAAAACTGTTCTACATAATTCTCAAACGTTGGAAACACATTAATATGATCCCAAGCTATTCCGCTTAACAAAGCTATGTTAGGCTTGTATAAATGAAATTTCGGACGCATATCAATCGGTGAGCTTAAATACTCATCGCCTTCTAAAACAATAAACTCATTTTCTTCAGTTAAATGCACCATGGTATCAAAACCTTCTAACTGAGCACCTACCATATAATCTACTTCTCTATCATGATAATTCAACACATGTAAAATCATAGATGTTATGGTAGTCTTACCATGCGAACCACCAATTACCACACGAGTTTTATCTTTAGACTGCTCATGTAAAAACTCTGGATATGAATAGATTTTCAACCCCAACTCTTGTGCTTTTAACAGCTCAGGATTGTTTGGTTTTGCATGCATTCCTAAAATGATAGCATCTAAATTTGATGATATTTTCTCTGGAAACCACCCAAACTCTTCTGGCAACAAACCTTTATTAGCTAATCTCGATTTAGACGGATCGTGAATAGTATCATCACTTCCTGTTATTTGGTATCCTTTTTGGTGTAAAGCAATAGCAAGGTTATGCATTGCACTACCACCTATTGCTATAAAATGAATTTTCATGTGTTCGTCTTGTCTGATATCAAAGTCAAAAATACAAAACCAAGAAAGATTTTAACTATCTTTAAAACGAAACTCATTGAAAAGTTCATTTCACTCAATCAAAAGACGTTTTTATACATTTTTGATTGCTAAAAAACACATTTTATCCGTGATTTGAACACACAAATGGAACCAGTTATGAAAAAAACAGCATCAATAGTACTAATGATTTTATTTTCAACCTTCTTAAATGCACAAGACAACTACACTAATTTATGGGAAAAAGTGCATAAGTTTGAAGTTGAAAACTTACCTAAATCGGCTTTAAAAATTGTTGAAACTATATACAGTAAAGCAAAAAAGAGCAACAACGCTCCTCAAACAGTAAAAGCTTTATTTTATAAAAGTAAATATTCACTAACCTTAGAGGAAGAAGCGCAATTAAAAATCATCAATGAATTTAAAAAAGAAATCAGTAACAGTACTTTTCCTACCAAGAATGTATTAGAAAACGTATTAGCCAACCTGTATTGGCAATATTTTAATGAAAATAGATGGAAGTTTTACGATAGAACACAAACCGAACAAAAAGTTGACACCAATGATTTTAGAACTTGGGATTTACTAACGCTTTTTACTGAAACCCATACCTATTATCAAAAATCTTTAGAAAACGAAGCTGAATTACAAACCACAGATATATACACTTTTGGCGATATTATTCACGCTCAAAAAGGTGCTAAAAAATATCGTCCTACCCTTTTCGATTTTTTAGCTCATAACGCTTTAGAATTTTATAAAACTTCAGAAACCACAATAACGAAGCCTTCTTATCAATTTAAAATTGATGATGCTACTTATTTAAGTGAAGCTAAAAAGTTTGCTAAACTGAATCTTAGCACAAAAGATGATTTGTCTTTGCAATTCAATGCCTTAAAAATCTATCAAAAATTAATTGATTTTCATCAAAAGAATAAGAATTTAAACGCCCTGGTTGATGTAGATATTCAACGATTACATTTTGTACAACAACATGCTACTTTTAGCAACCAACAAGAAGAATTTCTAAAAACGCTAAAAACTTCTGCTGAAAATTACAAAAACAACGAGGTTTCAGGATTGTATAATTATGAAATAGCTCGTATTTATAATCAACAAGCTAGTTCATATCAAACAGACAAGAACGAAGATTTTAGATTTAAAAACAAAGAAGCCTTAGTTATTTGTGAAAGTGTAAATACTCAATTTCCAAAAAGTATAGGAGCAAAAAAATGTGCTAGTTTACAACAACAAATAACGCATCCAACAATTAGCATTCAAGCAGAAAAATTTATTCCAATCGCTACTCCTTCAAAAGTATTAGTTACTTACACAAATATTGATAAATTATATTTTTCGGCATACAAAATCAATACGAAACAATTAGAAAAGCTACATAAAACACATATTGAAAAAGAACAAATACAACTTATTCAATCTTTAGAAAAAGCTACTTCATGGAACAGTTCTTTACGAAACGAGAATGATTATTTACAGCACACTACTGAGGTTATTGTTCCGAAACTAGCACAAGGTAAACACCTAATTATAACACATCAAAACCCAACTCTTAATGCAACCAATTTATATGCTTTTGCAACGATACAAGTTACCAATTTGGTATTGATTGAAAACAACAATAACGGAATTAGAACCTATCAAGTTGTAGATAGAAATAACGGAAAACCTGTTAAAAAAGCAGAAGTTTTACTACAAAACAAGCAACGCAGATACGGAAAAAGCATCTATAAAAAATTAATAACCGACAAAAACGGATTTACCTCTTTTAAAAGTGATGATAATTACGGTAATGTATATGCAACAGTTACTACCAATAACGATTCAGCTATTTTTGGTAATTATTATTTATACAAACACCATGAAAATTCTACAACTGAAAGCAACAATTCAATTCAAATAAAACCTTTTATTTTTACGGATAGAAGTATTTACAGACCTGGTCAAACCGTATATTTTAAAGCAATTTTCATAAAAAAAGAGGGAGATAAATCTACACCGTTTACCAATGAATTCGTACAAATAACCCTGAATAATGTTAACGATGAAAAAGTGCACACCTTAGAGCTTAAATTAAACGAATACGGTGCTGTATCTGGTGAGTTTATACTAGCCAATAGCGGATTGACAGGTGAATATTCCTTCTCTATTGACGAAAGTGAAAAGACAGAAAGCAAGTTTTATGACAACGCCGATTTTTATTTTACTCAAGACGAATACATCTCTCCTATTTCGGTAGAAGAATACAAACGTCCTAAGTTTAAAACCGAATTTGAACCTGTTACCAAAACCTATAAATTAAACGATAGTATTACAGTTCACGGATTTGCCAAAGCTTTTGCAGGTGCGAATATAACCGATGCCAAAGTAGTATATCGTGTACACCGAAAAGTGCAATATCCGCGTTGGTGGTATTGGCGTAAACCTCATTTTACATCCGAAGCGCAAGAAATTACTCATGGAGAATTAACAACCGATGCTAAAGGAAACTTCAATATTACTTTTAAAGCTATACCAGATGAAAGTGTTGACAAGAAAAGTTTACCCGTTTTTGAATATGAAATTACTGCCGATGTAACCGATATTAACGGAGAAACTCGCTCTGCAACCACCTTTGTAAAAGTTGGGTATCATGCGTTGTTGGCGACTTTACAAATTCCTTCAACAATAAACAAATCGAACAAAGAAACCAAGATTGAAATTAGCAGTAAAAATTTAAATGGTGAATTTGTTCCTGCGAAAGGAAGCATCAAAATATATAAACTACAAGCACCTGAAAATCCACTTCGTAAAAGACCTTGGAACACTCCCGATTATCAAGATATTTCTGAAGCTGAATTCAGAAAATTATTTCCACATGAGGTTTATACTTCTGAAGAAGAAAATTCAGATAATTGGAAAAAAGGAACACTGGTTTTTCAGCAGGATTTTAATACCAAAAACTCAAAAGAAATCGTCTTAAAAAATTACAAACAATGGAACTCAGGTAAATACATTGTTATCTTAGAATCTAAAGATGATTTCGGGCAAACAGTTACCGATAAAAACCGATTTACGTTGATAAACTCCTCTAAAAACAAGGTAACAGACAATCAGCTATTTGTTTATAACATCGATAAAACAAGCTACAAAATTGGCGAAACTGTTTGCTTACAAATAGGTTCTGCTTCTAAAGACCTTACTGTTATAGTTCAAATAGAAAAGAATCATGAAACTGTAAAAACCGAACTTATCCATCTAAATAATGAGGTAAAAAACATTGAAATTCCTGTTACAAAAGATGATGCTGGCGGATTTGCTATTAACTACTATTTTGTGAATTACAACAGTTTTGTAAGCGGTAATATTCCAGTTTTTGTTACTAATGAACAAGAAAGTATTAGCATTGAAACGGCTACTTTTAGAGATAAATTACAACCTGGAGCAGAAGAAACTTGGAGTTTTACCATTAAAAATGATAAAAACAACAAAGTTACAGCCGAAGTTTTGGCGAGCATGTACGATGCCTCATTAGATGAATTTAAACCGCATAATTGGCAATTCAATCCGATTAATGTTCCTAATTATTATTCAAACGGAAATAATGCAAATGCCTATCAAAGTTTTGGCAACGAACATTTTAGAATTTATAACAGAAACTACACTAGCCACCTTTACCATAACCAACAATACGACCGTTTAAACTGGTTTGGGTTTAGTTTTTCTAGAAACAGAAATATTCTTTTAAGAGGAGCAAGAAAAATGGAGGTTGTAGAAAACGAAGCAATGATTGAAGAAATCGCTTTTGATTCAAATAAAAACAATCTAGATGAAGTTGTTGTTACTGGTATAGAAAATAAAAAAACTAACGAAGAAAAAGTTTCATTAGATGGAATACAGATTCGTAAAAACCTTCAAGAAACTGCGTTTTTTTATCCGAATTTACAAACTGACAATAAAGGAAATGTTAGTTTTAGCTTTACTACTCCTGAAGCGTTAACACGTTGGAAACTACAATTACTTGCACATACGAAAGAATTACAGTCGGCTACAAAAACCTTAACTACCGTTACTCAAAAAGAATTGATGGTGTTACCCAATGCTCCGCGTTTTTTAAGAGAAGGTGATAAAATTAAGTTCAGTTCTAAAATCGCTAATATATCCGATAAAAACTTACAAGGTGTAGCGCAATTAGTCCTTACAGATGCAATTACAGGAAAAGAAATTGATTTGTTTACAAACTCTACAAAAAACCAATCTTTTACTGTGGATGCTAACGGAAACACCAATATTTCTTGGAACTTATCAATTCCAGATACTGTACAAGCTGTTCAGTATAAAATTGTAGCAAAAGCAGGCGATTTTTCAGACGGAGAACAAAACGTACTACCTGTGTTATCAAACCGAATGTTGGTTACCGAAACACTACCTATATGGGTAAAATCAAATCAAACTAAAACCTTTAGTTTAGATAAGTTAAAAAACAATACCTCATCAACATTAAAAAACCATAAGTTAACTTTAGAGGTAACTTCAAACCCATCGTGGTATGCGGTACAAGCCTTACCGTATTTAATGGAATATCCGTATGAGTGTTCTGAGCAAACTTTTGCAAGATATTATGCAAATACATTAGCAAGTTATATTGCCAATTCAAACCCGAGAATTCAAGAAGTATTTAATGCTTGGAAATCTTCGGATGCTTTATTAAGTAATTTAGAGAAAAACCAAGAACTAAAATCCTTGATTATTCAAGAGACACCTTGGTTGCGTGATGCACAATCAGAAACTGAGCAGAAAAAGCGTATTGCGCTGTTGTTCGATCTCAACAAGATGAAAAACGAGCAAGAAAAAGTATTGGGAAAATTAACCGAAATGCAACTAAGCAACGGTGGATTTCCTTGGTTTAAAGGAAGTAATTATCCGAATACCTATATCACCAATCACATTGCTACTGGTTTTGGGCATTTGCAAAAACTAGGTGTAACTGAAATGGATAAGGCTACAAAAACAATGCTTGTAAACGCTATCTCATTTTTAGACGCTGAAATTGAAGAAATGTATCAAAAGTTATTGGAAAATGCGAATCGTATTAAAACAACCAAAGGGCAAAAAGAATATGAAGAGTATTTAAAGAAAAATCATCTGAATTATTTTACTATTCAGTATTTGTACATGCGTAGTTTTTATAAAAATATCGCTATTAAAAATACTACTCAAAAAGCTATAGATTATTATAAAAATCAGACTACAACTTATTGGAAAGAGTATAATTTATACGCAAAAGGACAAATTGCCTTAGTACAGTTTAGAAATGAAAATACACCTGTAGCTACTAAAATTTTAAAATCCTTAAAAGAAACTAGTATTACTTCGGAAGAATTGGGCATGTATTGGAAAGAAAACCAACCAAGTTGGTACTGGCATCAAGCACCTATTGAAACCCAAGCGTTACTAATTGAAGCTTTTTCAGAAATTGAAAAAGACACTGCAACTATTGATAACCTTAAAATTTGGTTACTTAAAAACAAGCAAACCAATCGTTGGAAAACCACCAAAGCAACAACAGAAGCTGTGTACGCTTTGTTATTACAAGGAAGCGACTGGATTTCTATAACCGATATGGTTGATGTTACAATTGGCAATCAAACAATTAATCCATCAACGTTAGAAAACACAAAAATTGAAGCGGGAACAGGCTACTTTAAAACCTCATGGAATGGTCATGAAATTACCCCAGAAATGAGTACGGTTTCCATCACAAAAAAAGACAAAGGAATAGCTTGGGGTGGATTGTATTGGCAATATTTTGAAGATTTAGATAAAATTACTTCCGCAGAAACACCTTTAAAACTTCAAAAGAAATTATTTAAAAAAGTAAATTCTGACACGGGTAAAAAATTAATTGAAGTAACCGATCAAACTATTTTACAAATTGGAGATCTAATTACCGTAAGAATCGAATTACGCTCAGATAGAGATATGGAGTTTATTCATATGAAAGATATGAGAGCTAGTGGTGTTGAACCTATTGATGTTTTATCAGAATACAAATGGCAAGATGGTTTAGGGTATTACCAAAGCACCAAAGACGCTGCAACAAATTTCTTTTTTGAACGTTTACCTAAAGGAGTGTATATTTTTGAATATGATGTAAGAGTTAATAATACAGGTGATTTTAGTAATGGTATTACAACTATACAAAGCATGTATGCTCCTGAATTTAACAGTCATTCAAAAGGAACAAAAATTTTAGTTAAATAAAATTTATATATTAGTACTAACAAAAATCAAAATTTTTAAATTTTAAATTATGAAAAAAACACTTTTAATTATCGGTTTAATTGTAGCTGGAGTTTTTTCAGCAAATGCTCAAGAAATTTCTAAAAATGCTCTTGGTGTACGTTTGGGTGATAGTGATGGTTTTGGGGCAGAAATTTCTTATCAAAGAGCTCTAAGTGATAATAACAGATTAGAGTTTGATCTTGGTCTTAGAAGCGGTAAAGGTTACGATGGCTTTAAACTAGCAGGTCTATACCAATGGGTATGGCAATTAGACGGACGTTTTAATTGGTTTGCTGGTGTTGGTGGTGGTGTTGGTTCATTCAGTTTTGACAACCCTTTATCTAATGGTGATGATAGCGAAACATTTATTTTTGCTGCTGGTGATGTAGGTATAGAATATAATTTTGATATTCCGCTTTTAATTTCTTTAGACGTAAGACCTGAATTTGGTTTTGGAAACTTTAGAGATGACTTAGATTTTGATATTGCTTTAGGAATCCGTTACCAATTCTAAAAAAAGTAATTTTTATATAAATAAAAACCTCCGAGATTCGGAGGTTTTTATTTTTTACTAGATTTTGCTAAAGGATTAAAATCCAACGCTATTTGTAACCATTTATGTAAATCTTCATCTAAATCTGTAGCATCTTCATTTAAAAAGACATAACCTTTCATAGGTCTTCCCGTAAAATTCATCTCACTACATCCTTTTTTAGTCAATGCTTCTTCATAAATATCAGGATTTATTCTAGCCATTACCTCATCTTTTACTACTCCTACACACATCTTATCATTTACCATAAAACACATACCTCCAAACATCTTTTTTTCATAAAAGTTTACTCCTTTTTCCTTAAAAAATTGAGAAATTCTATCTGATAAAAACTCATTATAAGCCATGATTCTTAATTTTTAGGTGGGTAATTCGCTAAAACTTTATTTAAAATTGTTTTGTAATGCTTTACTCTTTCTTCTGGTGTTGTCTTTTCTCTAATTTCACTATTAGATATACTTTGCCATATCAATTGATTGTTCTTGCTTTCAACAAAATCAATAGTTAATTGTTGATTGATTTTTCTACTTTCTATAGGAATACCTCCAGAAATACCAAAACCAACATTTCTTCCTCCGCTTCCAATACCGATACCTATGGTATTTCTATTTAACGATGGTCTTTCTTCTGAAAGTAAATTTATATACATATCAGGGTTTTCAGCTAGCTTCATTCCTTTAGCTTCTAATCCGCTAATTAGCTCCTGCTCTATTCTTTTTTTATCTAAATCACTCAATCCTTTTCCTGCATCTTCAAAAAAATTAAATGTTTTATAACTTAAAAAATTTGTTTGACTGTCGTAATCATATACAATCTTTGGTGATGCACAAGAAAGAAATATCAGTAAAAATAAATATCGGTATCTTTTCATAAATTCTGTTTTATTTAAACACTACAAGAATCATACCTTATAAAAATACAAAAAGCCTCACAAAATGAGGCTTTTCTTAGGCTAGTTAATTGATTTTTATTGAACTGCTTTAAGCGCATCAATATTTCCATACCCAAACTCTGAATGTTTGTTTGGATAAAAATCTGCGGATTCTTTCATTTTTTGTAAAACTTGCTCGCGTGTCCAAGTTGGGTGCTTTGCCCATACCAACGCAGCAATTCCTGCAGTAGTTGCAGTCGCTACCGATGAGCCTCCTACATAATTAGCTTGTCCATTATAATAACTCAACACAGGTACTTTATTATCAGTTCCGTTAGTTCTTTGCATTTGCACTGTAAAATCAATTTGAGAACCTGTATGACATACGTCACATTTGTTATACTGATTTTCTCTTACACCTGTAACAGCAACAGTTTCAGACATGCTTGCAGGGAAAATCACTCCATACCAAGTAGTAAATGAAGTTGAAGTACCGCCTGCAGCTAAAATCATTTTTCCTTTACTATGAGCATATTTTACAGCATCAGAAACATTACCAATACTAAAAGGGTATCCTATAGACATTGAAATTACTTTTACATCGCTTCTATTAGCTAACGCAGTTAATGCTTCAACCACACCTCTTTTTTCATGGTAGTCATCAATTACTACATTTTCAACAGCTCTGTAGGTAACTAAATTCGCGTTATAAGCCACTCCTACTGGTAAATTATCATTGTTTCTAGGTGCAGTTGCAACTGCAGCCATTTTTGTTCCGTGACCACATTTATCATTTACACCATCGTAGTTATTAGACCATGCCCACCAAGAATCTACAAAAGTTCCGTATTTTTGAACAAATCTTCCCGAAGAATATCCATCATTAAAATATTCATTCATCCAACGTTGCTCTGGTGACAAACCAGAATCTACAATAGCAACCGTAACTCCAGCACCAGTACTATAATTCCATGCTTGAGGAATATTATGCTTGTCAAAAGACCAAGGTACTCTTGCTCCTGGTGAAACCGTACGATAATCGCTAGTATTTAAAGTAGCTGTACCATAACCACAACCTGAAGACCCAGAAGAATCTGACTTTGCTTGTGAAGTTGACTCTAAGTAATTATATGCTCCAGGTTCAATGTAGCGAACTCTACTATCTTTTAATAAAACTTCAATTGCTTCTTTACTGCTTACCTTCATATCAATGTAATTGATATTTTCATTAACATAAACATCATCATTTCCTTTAGCTGAAGTTGGCTCAAAACTTTTAACTAAAGCAATTAATTCATCTTTAATGCTTTCAGTGTTTTCACTTTTTGCATAACTATTTTTTGTTTCTCCATAACCTATGGTCAACACATTTTCTCCGTGACTAACCGCACTAAAAATTGTGTGAGCATCTTGTGACATCCAGTCAAAATCTCCAGTTTGTTGAAGTGACAGATCAATTTTAGCATTGATTTCTTTCTTGGTAAGTAATTCTTGATCTTGTTTTGTATCTAACGTTTCGTCATTTTTTGAACAAGAAACCATTGCTAAAACAACCGTTAGACTTAGTAAATACTTTTTCATTTTTAAAAGGGGTTTAATTATTGACTTAAAAAATACATAAAATTTTAATATAATTTTAACGTTTTATGTAAAATTATATTACATTTATTTTAAAATTCATATTCATCAAACAAAAAAGTTCAAAAAAAAGGAGCTCTAAGCTCCTTTAAATAATCTACAACTAATTTCTTTATTTCATCTCAACTCTGGTAGGTGTATCAATTCCGTTAATAATGCTTTCTGTTCCTCTTGCAACAGCTTTCACAGTTTCGGTTAGTACCGTCATATTTAATGTTTCTGCTTCATCAGTTACCTTATGATAATCTGTATCAATATCAATAGGAGTTGTAGAAAAAGTATGCGATGGCACTCCTAAACGAGCTAAAGAAGCATTATCTGATCGTAAGAAAAGTTGAAATTTAGGATACGGATCTGGAAATAATTGATACCCAGAACCAACTAAGTTCTTCTGAATTATTTTTCCAAAATCAGACTTATCAAAACCTGTTAACCACGCTGTTTTAGGACCAGTTTTAGGTTCTTTACCTATCAATTCTAAATTGATTCCTGCGACAAATTTTTCAGCATTTATTCCTTTACCAAAATACTCAGAGCCAACTAATCCCATTTCTTCTGCAGTAAAACAAACAAATAAAATACTACGTTCGTTCGTTCCTTTACTTGCATAATATTCTGCCAAAGCTAGCACTCCAGTTACACCAGATGCGTCATCATTTGCTCCGTTAAAAATTCTATCACCTTCTCCGTCTTTTTTCATCCCTAAATGATCGTGATGTGCAGATACAATTACAAACTCGTCTTTTTTAGATTTACCCTCTAGTAAACCAATAATATTACTCATTTTTATTCCTTTGTATTCAAAGTTTTGACGGTAACTTTCTAAAGAATCTAATGTTTTTAATCCAATACGCTTATATTCTTGCTCAATATATTGCGTTGCTTTTTCCATTCCTTCTGTTCCTGGTTTTCTTCCTTCCATCTCATCAGAAGCCAACGTATATAAATGCTTTCTTACGGTAGCTGAATCAATTTCAACTGTCTTAGTAGTTTTATTATTTGTCGATTCTTTTTTGGTCGATTTTTGTGCCTGTAAACATGAACTCAACGAGCCGATAACCGCTAGTGAGAAAATTATTTTTTTCATCTGTTTTAGTATTTAAAAAGCTAAAGATAGCTAATTTTATTTCTTAGTAAATCGCATAACAAAAAACCTAGAGGCACAATTTTTGATATTAAATATTGTTTTTAGAATATTATGAAGCAACTATTTATATTATTATTTCTCTTAAGTTATACAGCAAACGCTCAAGATTTTTCTTTTATTGAACAAAAAGTAGCTAACTACCCAAAATTTATTAAGGTTGAAGATTTAGCAACAAAAATCTCTAACGATTTCACTTCAAAAGAACAGCAAGTAAAAGCTACGTTTTATTGGCTTGCTACTAATATCCGATACGATTTAGATGGATATTTTAAACCTCGAAGAAAAAGAATTTCTTTTCGTTATAGAAATGAACAAGAAAGATTAGAAAAGCTTCAAGCAATAAAAGATGAAATTATAACTGAAACATTACTTACTAAAAAAGCACTTTGCGAAGGTTATGCACAAACTTTTGCTAAAGTTTGTGATTTACTAGAAATTAAAAATAAAGTTATAAAAGGATATGTTAGAAATTCGTCTAACGATATTAACAATTCTAAATCGAGTTCAAACCATGCTTGGAACGCTGTAAAACTTGATGATAAATGGATTTACATTGATGCTACTTGGGCAGCCGGTGCTGTTACTAATAACGTTTGGGTATCTGCTTTTAATGAGTATTACTATAACATTTCAAAAAGTAATTACTTTAAAACACATTATCCTGAAGATACACTTTGGCAATTACGAGTTGGTAGGATAGAAAAAGAAGATTTTTACAATCAACCTATTTATCATTCAGCATTTCTTAAATCAAACTTACAATTGGTTTCCCCTAAAAAAGGGACTATAAATGGTAAAAATACAGTAGAAATTAAACTTAAAAATTTACCATCTTCAAAATCAGTATTTTTAGGATATAGCGGTTATCGATATGCAATTAAGCCTAATACTGTTACGACTAAAAATAACATTACAACAATTACAACTTCTCCTCCAGAAAACAGTAAGCAACTCTTTTTAATTATTGATAAAGAAATTATGTTGGAGTTTTTACTTCTGTAATTTTCGTATCTTACATTTTAAAAAAAATAATGAAAAAAGCTTATCTAATTATTTCTGTTTTATTTCTTGTTAATCATAATATTTTCTCCCAAAATCTTCATAAGGTTGATAATATTGTTAAACATTACCCTGAAATAAATTCAATAAAAGAATTGGCAGAAAAAGTTAATTACGACTTTAAAAACAGTGATTTAGAAAAGATTAGAGCTATATATACTTGGATAGGCTTAAATTTAGAATATGATGATTTATCTTATAATTCTAAATTATTAAAATCTCCAGAACTTGTATTTTATTATGATAAAGATGATTTAGAGTGGATAAAGAGAAGAAAAATAAAAGAAATAGCAAAAAAAACTTTTTATACTAAAAAAGGACTTTGTACAGGATATGCTTACCTTTTTTATACACTATGTAATCTTATGAACATAGACAATGAATTAATTTACGGATATACTAAAACCTCTTTTAGAGATATTGGTGTAATTCCTGATTCTAAAAACCATGTTTGGAATACTGTCAAAATAAATGATAAATGGTTATTTTTTGATATCACTTACGGTTCAGGATATACTTATAAAGGTGTTTGGCAAAGAAAAATGAACTATGCTTTTTTTAACGCTGATAAAAACTTATTAAAACTCACTCATTTTCCTTCTGATCAGAAATGGAATAGACATATTGAACAAAAAAAGTTAAACCAATTTTGCTATGACCCTTTTTATCAACAGGCTTATTTAAAAAATAAAATTGAAATTATAAAACCTAAAATTGGTGAAATTATAGTCAATAAAAAAGAAAAAATTAAATTAACACTAAAAAAATCTAAGAAAATCAATGACATTAAATACCTTTATTTACATGATAATAAAATATATAGTGCTCAAATTGATAATCGAGATGATTCTTTCACAAGTATATATTTTAAAAACCCAAAGAAGAACACAAGCTTACATATATATATAAATAATGAATTAGCCTTAGAGTATAAAATAACAGTTCATTAGTTCTTTTTCCAAAAACCTTTGTGATGGTGTTTTGCAACTTCCTGTAAAACTTGAAGCAGTATTTTTTCGTCAATATCTTCTGCAGAAGTATAACGAAGTGATTTTACCACTGTTCTTCCTTCAGAAATTAAAAAAGAATTAAAATCTTCTAAAATACCTTTAGCCCAAAAACCTACATCTACATATCCTTTTTTATGAGAAGCATTTAAATAGCATAGTTGATGTTCGTTAACATAATACACAGGAATTTTCCATTTATATTTTAATTCAACATCGGTAAAATTACTTTCAATTAACACTTGCAAATGCAGTAAAATAGACTTAAAAGGTTCTGGTTGATTGAGTATATATTCTTCAGCTGGCTTCATGTATTAAATTTAAGAAACTCTACGGATTTTTCTTAAAATATCTTCTAACCCATTTAATTTTAACTCGTAAACCAATTCTAACATCATGCCTAATTTACCACTCGGAAACCCTTTGTTTTTATACCAAACAATATAGTATTCAGGAATATCTATTAAATAGATTCCTTTGTATTTACCATAAGGCATCTTCATATTGGCGGTATCAATTAAAAATTGTTTATCTGGTATCATAGAAATAAAAATCCCGCAAAAAAGCGGGATTAACATTAGTTTTATTCTTTTCCGTCTACATAATCTTGAAGGTAAGCATAACGTTCAGTTAATTTACCATCACTAGTGGTCATTTTTGCTCTTTCTAAAATTCCGTCTTTATCATTGTTATAAAAAGCAGGAATTACATGCTCTAAGAACATTTCTCCAAACCCTTCACTAGCATCTTTTGGCAATTCACACGGTAAATTATCAACCGCCATTACCACAATTGCTTTTTCGTCTTTAAAATCGATTTCAGATTCTGTTTCTGGATTGTACCCAAAAATTGGATCAGCTATTGTTGAAGGGCGAATGGTACAAGCTACTGGTCCGTCAATATCACAAGACACATCAGCAACATACTTGATTTTAAACTCTGGATGTTTTGCGTCTTCACGAGTGAATAAATACGGAGCTCCGTCCCCATAAAAATGCCCTGAAATAAAATAATCGGTTACTTTAGCAAATCGCATAAAACTTGATTCGTATTGTTCTGGATTGTTATAAAAATCGTACTTATCTAATTCTTGACCGTCTTTACGCTTGTTGTAATCTAATACATCAACTAAACAATAAACTGCCTCAGTAAAGTCTTCGGTTAGGTAAGCTTCAACATTCACTTTGCGAATGTTCATCGCATCTAACATTTCTTTAGCGCCTTTCATAACCTTACCACTACCTGTTAGCAAAATCTTAAAGTTAGGTAAGCTGATTTTGTTTAATTCATCAATCAACTCTTGTTGACTATCTAAATTTTCAGCTTTTGGTAATTTGAATGTTTCATTCGCTAAACCTATAGCTCTAAATCCGTTGTAAGCTCCCACAATACCTGCATAACGTCCGAAACCAATTAAACGAGAACCATTTTCTTTTACAATAGTTTCATGGTCGTATATTTCTATATTTTTCTCTAACATCGCTTTTAACAACTTACGATTGTATGGTTGTTTTTTGATTGTATGAGAAAAATAAAAGTATTTTTTATTCGGAATTAATTCATCTACAGGAACTTCCTTTACTCCTAATAGCACATCGCAATCAGCAACATCATTAGTTACTTCAAACCCAGAATTTTTATACGCTTCGTCTGAAAAAACTCGGATATCTGAACTTTCTACCACTATTTCTGCTTCTGGAAATTGCTTTTTAAATTCTTGCAATTTTTCTGGTGAAAACACTACTCTTCTATCTGGTGGGTTTTTACGCTCTTTTATGATTCCGAATTTCATTATTGATTTTGTATTAAAATTAAACAATTTAACGCATAATGTTATATACTATAACAATTATGGCGAAAATACTCGTTTTAAAACGATTGTACAAATAGTATTTTTTTATATTTGCGTGCACTTATTTTGCGTTAGGGATTGAACGGCGTGTTTGAGCTCTCTCGAGGTATCGAGAAGCGAGTAGTGAAAGCCCGCTAGAACGCCCAAATACTCCAATTCTCCATATATAAATTGGTATGTTTTTTGACAGAAATAGGTAAATTCTTTGACATATTGGGGACGACTGGTTTTGACAGCAAGACGAGTGAAAATGTAAGCATACCGAGGAGTGAAATGACAACTCGTTAAACTTATTTCAAACATTTAAACGGCGAAGATAACTACGCTTTAGCTGCTTAATCTGAATTTATAGTAAGATAGAGCCTCGGCACACAAGGTGTGCAAGCTGAATGTCCACGAAAAGCCTTGGTTTGCGGCGTTTCATTTTTGGGCATCGTAAAAGTAAACATAGAAAACTTAGTGCTTCGATAGGTTTTCGAAATTAAAGAAGCTAAGTTAAGATTGGACTGTTTTTGGTCAGATTTTAATCGAAAATTAAACAAAAACTAAGTATGTAGAAAGCTTTTGAGCTGCTTGTTTGGACCCGAGTTCGATTCTCGGCGTCTCCACTACAAACTCTTACAAGCCCAGTGTTTGTAAGGGTTTTTATTTTAAGGTGTCAATTTTGGTGTCAAAAAAAACAATTACATCATATTACATTAGAAAGCCAAACCACTAAAATTATTTAGTTGGATCTAAAATATTAGCTTTCATCAAACCCCATTTAATATATTCTTCTATATCATTTGTTAAATTACCTGATTGACGACATTCATCCTCAAAAGCTTTTAGATAATCACGAACTTCTTTTGCTTTAATGAAGTTTTCTGAATCAGTAATTAGTTGATTTAGCTTTGTGTTTTCAATTTCTATAATCCTAGCCTTCTCTTCTTCTCTCTTAAGCTCGATTTCTCTTTGTTCTTCTTGTAATTTTTGATTCTTCCTTAAATCAGCCCACCCTTTACTATCCTTTTCAATATAATCATAAATTATTTGTAAATAATCTTCCAACTTTTTTATTTTCCTATCAATCCAGCTTTTACAATAACAAGAGCCTACTAGAAATTCTAGTTTATCACTTTTTTCATACGATTGGAATGAATAACCTCTGTCATTTTGAACTCTTTTACGATGGTATTTTTGTCTTAAATTGATTTCGGTTAATTGTCCGTACATTTCAATATGACATCGTTTGTATTCAAACTGAATTGTATGGTTGTTTTCTTCTAGTAACTTTATTAGAGCATCCATGAAATCTAATGCTCTTTTTCTATGTTTAGGCTCAACCGAAATAGGTAAGAATTTTGAATTGTATTCTTGTTGTACTTCCCAACTAATACTTTTTAACTTATCTAATTTTAGTAATTCAATCTTGGTTTTTTTAACGAGTGGATGGTATCTATTTTTCATAAATAAAAAAGCCCAGTACATTTACTGGACTAAAAAATTGATTATCTTTTATTGATTCAAATTTAAAAGATCTTTTATCCTAGAGACGAGAACATCTTTTAATACTAAGAAATCATGCTCTAATGTATTTTGATTTAAATATGTTTCATTGAACATCTCAAAATTGATTATAGGTAATTGAGCCATTTTGATTTTAATTGTTTCATTATTAGCTAACTCATCAATAACTTCCATAGCTGAATCATTTAATATTTCATTATTAATAGTATTAGGATAGAATAGTATTATTTCTTTTAGGTTAAATCTAATTGCATAGGATACCATTTGATACAAATCCGTTTGTGAAATTCCTTTTTTAGGGTCAGTTTCATCCTCATATACAATCTTATATTTTGTGTCTGCAATGATTTTCTTTAAAGGTAACTTAAGAATTAAATCTGGTTTTAGTTTAAAGTTATTTGTTACATCTAAATACTTAGATGAATTTTGATATTCAGCATTTACTTCTTCTATTTCCTTATCAATAAAACCAAAAATAAAATCTTCAAACACATATTCCATCGGTAATAAAAAAGCAAATAACTTTAAGTCATTTTTGTAATTAAACGAAACACTATTTTCTAAAAATAACACACAATAATCTCTTACGGTTTCAAAATTTGAAAACATAGGATTAAAGGATAATCTTTTTAGTTGAGTTGATGAAATAGCAGTATCACTTACCTCATCTAAAATAAATAGTATATCACTTAAGAATCGTTTACTTTGATTTTCTTTCGTTATGGGAAGTAATAGCTTAGCTACAAATTTAACACCTCTATTAAACTCATTATCCATTTCAAAAGTATCAAACTCGCAACTTACTTTGTGAAACCTTCCTTTGGCTAAATTATTATTTATATAAGCGTTAAAACCTATTCTTCCTTTTACAAAAGACAATTCTTCATTAACCTCTGTATAAGTTTGGTAGATTGATGAGTTTAACAACTCACGTGTATATTTACCAAACAAGTAAATTAAAATCTCAAAAAAATCAGCCTTATCTGTATGTAACCCTGATAAATAGTTTGGAAATCTTAACTTTCTACAATAGCTTAACCACCAAAGTATATGCTTGTTAATAGCTTTAACATTGGGCTTTTCATTTTCTTTAGGGTTAAAAAAAATCTTAGGTAATAGGTTTATGGTATCTCTTTCAAAGTGAATAACACCTACATACTTATTAGATTTTAATGTTTTGTCTTTATGAAAAAACTGGAGAAAACGTTGCACTTCAGCTTTACTATCCTCCTCATTAGTATAGTTACTTGATTTTTCACGTTTTGACCAAACTTCATCTAAAAATATTTCTAGCTCCTCAAAACGTTTCTCAGAAAACTGTTCTCTATTTTTGTATTCAAAGAGATTAGTTTCCATTTGATAAAAGTTTTAAAGGCCAACCTCCAACTTTTGCATCTTCTAATTTTAGAGCCTCATTCAATATTTTTGTAACTTCAAGATCATCATTCATAAAGTATTCTAGAAGTAATGGAATTACTTTATTATTGATTGTATTTTCAAAATCAAATGCTTCATTTTCATCACACATAAAATAGGCATGACCAATAGTAAAATCATACCCTTTATTAGACTTTACAATCAAATCGTTCAACGATTTTAAAAATGCTGCTTTATGTATATTTTCAACTTCGTAATCTGGATACATTGGTTTAAATTCAAAACGTCGTCTTAAAGCAATATCTAACAACGCAATAGATTTATCTGCGGTGTTCATGGTACCTATTATGTATAGATTTGAAGGTATTGAGAATTTTTCACCTGATGGTAAAGTTGCTGTTAGTGGAATTTTACCTCCATAACGCTTATCTTTTTCTATTAAGGTAATTAATTCTCCGAACACTCTTGAAATATTAGCTCTGTTAATTTCATCTATAATAATTACATAGTTTTTTAAACTTATATGTTCTGCTTCATTCAGTTTTCCAATACCCAACAATTCATTTAATAACGGCTTATAGTATGATGATAAGCCTTGAATATTTCTTGTACTTTCTTCATTATACATCTCCTCAAGAGTTTTAATACTTAAGGTATGATCTGTACCACCACTCGTTTTTCTAAATTCAATTGATTTATCTTTGATATTGGTAATAAAAAATGAAACTTTCTTCATTTTTATTTCTATCTCATTTTTCTCCCCTTCAACCAAAGGAGCGATAAACTCTTCAAAAACTTCAGAAAAATCACGTTTTTTCTGAACTTCTGTATTAGATGCTTTTAAATTTTTTAATGCTTTATCTGCTATCTTTTTAAAAACTCCATCTTTTTTGTAGAAAGACAAAACTCCTTGGTCTCCTGTATCGGGGCGCAAACCTTGTATAAAATCTTCATAGCTATAGTTTTGATGAAAAGTGATAAACTCTATTTGATTACCCATATAGTTATTAAAAACCTCTAGAGCAGCTTTATAACTAATGGATTCATTTCCTGTAATAATTTTAGCAGCTTCTAATACTGTATTGTAAGTTTTTCCTGTTCCAGGAGGGCCGTAAAAAATTTGGTTTAATGAAGAGATGTAGTTGTTTTCTTTCATTTTTTCTTGAGGTACATTGTTTTCATAAGTATGATTCCAAATGGCATCTACATGTTCTTTATTTTTTATTTCGTTAACTCTCTTACGATAGTTATTCGTGAAATCTACTTCAAACGGAATAAAGTTTTCTTCCCAATCTACCTCTAAACCAATACCATCATTGAAGTTTAAATTAACTATCCCTCTTGCTTTTATTAGCATTACAGACTTGGTTTTATCTTTTACATAAGAAGCTTTAATTGCTATTTGAGTTCCTTCAGGAATATTTAATATTTTATTTTTGAGTTTTCCGTCAGATCCATTTTCCCAAATACCTTCGTTTACAAATCTTTCAGTTTGATCTCTTGGATTAGCATCATCCCAATAAGCTCCTACTAAAAAATATTTTTCACCAACTTTATACTCACAAAAAAAAGTATCATATACAGTTCGTAAAGAATATTGATTATACTTAAACTTTAAAGTATCGGTGATATTTTTAACTTTTATAACCTCTTTTAGTAATTTATCTTTTCTAACAGCCCCTTTTCCTGTATAACTTAGATTATTCCTAAAACTTTCTAGCACATTTTTGTCTGTAAAATCGTTATGTAATATTTTCAATTCTCCATTGTCAAAGTGAAAATTTAAGTCTTCTGACCAACTAATATCAGATGGTATACCATAATTAAAAATCGTTTTACGGTATAAATCTTCATTTTTATAAAAGTCTGAATTACTTATTTCTTCTAAGTTAATTTGCTTTAGAGGTTCTAGTTTAAAGAAAGCTCTATTTTTAGCTGACCTTGAGGTATGGATAATAAGGTCTGTTGTAAGCTTAAATAGCTTTAGTGCTGTAAATCTATTGGTTTTAATGCCTAAATTACTATTTAAGATATCAAACCATAAGCATTCCTTTTCATTATGCTTACCCCACTCTCTAGCTTTCCATAATTGTATTTTGTCTCCGCCAATTATATACGCGAAGTCTCCAACTTCTATATCCCCAAACCAAGTGGAGCCTTTTGCAGCTTTATAGTAACCTTCGTTTATTTGTTCTTTTTCGAATTTGGTGGAAATTTTTCCAAAAAATATATTCATAGTTTTTATTTAATTAAATTATTTTGCCAAAGTGCCAGTACCACATCCATTTGAGAATTGTGTGTTTTTTCACCTAAAGCTAATCTTTCTCTTACTTGATCCCATAGTTCATTTTTAGAAACGTTGGGATTTTCTTTTAGTTTTTCAACAGCTGCTATTGCATATTTTTTGTTAAGGTTTTCATTTTTACTTTTAAGGTAAACACTTACTTTTATTCCTTTTACTAAACCTGCTTCACACAATCCTAAAAAAGCATTTCTAGGGCAAGCTTTTTGTCTTGAGCTTTCAGATGAAAAATATTTAGACACCACTTGTTCCCAAGAGTCAACAGGGTTTTTACCTATTTCTGAAGCTTCTTTTGCTACTGAGCCATATTTATTATAGTTCTTCACCTTAAATTATTCTATTTTTATTTGTTCATAAACATCTTTATACATTTTACCTAACTCTTTCGACAAAATCTCATGAACCTCAATGGGTACATCTTTTAAAACTGCTTCTTTCCAATCTAAAGCTCTAGGAGGTTTTGATTTATAATAGTTTAGATAATGTTTTATAAAAGTATTTGCTTTTGCTAAATGAATTTGATATCGTTGATTTAATTTTAAGTCCCTATCTGAAAAGTCGTCTCTATACCATTCATTTTTTATCAATTTTAAAGAGTCTGTTACTCCATCAATTACAGTTCTAGAGCTAATTTCAAATTTATAGTTATCATTAAATGATTCATAAAAAGGTTGTTGATGAGTTTCTATACAGAAATCTTTATCTCCTTTTTCTCTGGAATTACAAGTATTGCAACAAGGAATTAAGTTGTAATAAGATAATGCAAAATAAGGATGTTGAGATTTAGGATAAAAATGATCTAAATCTAAATAGGCTTTATTTATTTTTCCTTCATCTTCTTCTTCACTAATATCAATGACTTTTATTGAGTTTTCGTTACAATAAGGGCAAGTTGTGTTTTCTATATTAGCATCAACTAATAATTGATAAGAAAATTGAGATTGTCTGAAAGCTTTGTAATTAAATAAATTTGTAATTAGTAAGTTTCCAAAAACTGTTTGTTTAACTTTACCCCTAACTATTTCAGAAAAATCATCTTGATTTACAATAGTTAATATTTCTGTTTTTAATTCCAATAACCTTTGTGGTCTTGAAACAACCAACTCCTTCAATTTAGAACCTCCATCTTCTATTAAATAGTCTAAAAAGTTTTTTTGTCTCTGAAATTTATCGACATCATTATTAGCATAATCATTAAGATAGTTTTCTTCTTCTAACTTTAGTTGTAGTTTTACCAACTTTTTAACCAAAGAGTTTTCATAATATTCTTCATCTTCTCTTTTTTTATTCAAGTTTTCCCACATTTTATTCGCTAAAGAATCTAAAAAAGTATCAGCATCTTCTCTATTTAAGTACTCTTGTATCTTAATCATTATGCAGTTTTTTCATTAAATGAAACTTAATAACCTCGTCTCCGATTAATTCAATTCTTCTTTTTAAGCTTTCCTCATCATATTCTAATGTAGAAGTATCTTTATTTTCCAACTCTTCAAAAATCTGTTCAATTTTTTTCTTTGCAAAAAGACTTATTCTTTGATTACCTAAAAAAAACGGTCCCTCATATAATGAGTATATATTACCTGCAAATGTTTCTGTATCTAACTCATTTCCATTTAAAGTTTTTTCTTCTTCATTAGGTGATACAACTGTAATATTTTGTTTTGGAAGATCCGATAATAAAAAAGGAGAGTGTGAAGTTAAAATTATCTGAATATTACCTTTGAAAATTTCAGGCAATACAGTTACTAACTTATCAAAAAATTCAATTTGCCATTGTGGGTGTAAATACAAATCACCTTCATCTATACATAATAGTAAGTTTGGTCTTCTCACTCTTTTTAATTCATGATATATTAATGAAAAAATATTTAAGTATGCCTTATGCCCTGAACTAATACCTAGCCAATTCACATCAAACATTTTACTATTTTCAAAAAGTTCAATGTATTTTACAACCACGTCTTTTGTTTTAGGAGAATAATCAAATAAAAAATATTCTAAACTTCTATTTCTTGTACCTTCTATTTTATATTCGAAATCTACTTCAATAAGGTGATTTCTTATTTCAAAAAGAATTTCCAATCTTTCTCTAAAAGAGGTTAATTCTTTTTTTTCTCTGTAATTTACTTTATTACTATAGTTTTCCAAACTATCATTAATATAGCGCATCCATTTTAACATACTATCAGTCATGGATTGGGTGCTTTCCCCTTTATAGAGTTTAGTTTCTCTAAAAAACTCGTCTAAGTAATATTCGTTTTTACTATCTAGATTAGATATAATTGATAAATTCTTAATTGTCTCTTCAAAAAATGCATAAACAACATTGTAATAAAACTTTTTATTTGATTTTATATCTCTTAACCTATTTTTATATAGTTCTCTAAATTCTTCTATACCTCTATCAAATAAACTATTTCTTCTCGAACCCGCAACTTTAAACTTAGGGTTCCATAACTTACTAATAATTTGAATTTTATTAGGGGTTTGAATATTCAAACCTTTAAACAAAGGAGAGTTAATAAAACGGATTTGTTTTTTAAAGTCAGTTTCTAAGTTATAATTAGAAAAGGTTCTTTTAAATCTTTTGTTGTAAGAAACATCTGAAATATCATTATCAAAATTATTTTTACGTTCATCAAAAACATTAGAGAAATAAACAATTTTTAGAGGGTCTATATTTTTTTCATAGTTCTTTAGCTTTAAAGGGAAATTATAATTTAATACCCAAACACTATCACTTGATCTATAACAAACAAATTCATCTTCTTCTTCTGTAATAATTAAAAAATCTTCTGTAACAGAAGTTTTCCCTCCTTTTAACAGCTTGCATACTAACTCTAAAGCATTACTCTTTCCTGAACCATTTTTACCAATTAAAGCTGTAACTTCGGATATTGACTCACCAAAGAAATTGTTAGGTAATTCTTTTATTTTTTCAATAGTTAACCTGCCTTTTTCATTATTATAATGAAACTTTTCAGAGCTAGAAAAATTAAAACCAGTATTCTCAAAGTTTCTGAATTGATTAACCCATATGTAACACAATTTTAAGCTCATAATAATTTTTTTCTTTCCTTTTTACTTAACAATTTGTATTTTCTAATGTATTTATTTATAAATCCCTTTTAAAATTGGGCTTGCCATACTTGTTTTACCATAAGACTCTTTACCTGTTTTATGACAATAATTTTCTGGATAATCATAATTACCATAAACATCCCACATTCGATAAGCGCTTAATGAAAATGGTTTATCTGGATTAAAAGGAATTTCTTTACCTGTTCTAATACAGTAACCTATTTCTTCTTCATTAACTTTTGTTCTTTTCAAAGATGTTCTTTTACTAAGAGTTTCTATTGGTTCTTCAATACTTTCATTAGAACCTTTATTTACTTCAAAAGTATCAGTGTTTTTTTCTCCTCTTTGGGGTTTTGCACTAAACTTCTTCTCTAAAACAGATTCAACTTCTAAGTCAAAACTATTTAGAATTCTTTTTTCATAATCTTCATTATTTGCAAAGAAGTCTTCTGAAATATCAAAGATTATTTTAGAATCTTGGTATTTTTTCCCCATGCTTAAAAATCTTTTAGAATATTGCGGTTTTTTTAGATAAATAACGTCTGACTTTTCGTACATCAATTCATCCGTAAATATTGCAGTATCTTGAAAAAGCTTATCAGTACGTATTAGACCATTTGTAAAATGTACACCATACTCTACGTTATTTATCATGGAATAATCATAAAGGTTTAACGAAGTGATTAACCCCTCATTTTCATTACAATAATGTTTAGCATGTAAATCTTTGTTATAAAGAATAGTTATGTTTTTAAACTCTGTAAAATATTGAAAATCTTCTCTACTAATACTACGATTACGACTATTCTCATTTTTACCAAATAGTAGATAAAACTTTATATCATGATGAGTCTTTACTTTTTCTAGTATATTTTTCACATAATCATCTAATTTTATAAATGGCGATACTATGATTATGTATTTTTTTGCGTTCCAGATTATATCTGTTAGTTTGTCTTCTAATTCTTTTCCTGTTAAAAATTTACTCATTTTCTTTTCTTATTTTCGGGGTTTACTATAAGTTTTTCTCTACTTTAAAAACCATTATCAATCTCTGTTATTGAAATTTGAAAACTTGAACTTTTCATTTCTTTCACACATTGTATTAATGAATATTTTGCAATATTTGAATTTGCTTTATCAATATTATCTTTAACTTTTTCTCCTGACTTCCAAGTACTTTTAAAAGCCAAAACATATATAATTTTCTTCTCTCTAAATTTTGCAAAAAATTCTAGTTTACTTTCTATTTCTGGCTTTGTTTCTTCTTTTTTATTATAACTATCAATGACTTGGTTTATAAAGTTAAAATCACCTGAATCTAAAGAGTTTTTTAATCTTTTTGCAGAAATTATTATTTGATTTGATAAATCTCTCATTTTTGCATCAAAACCAGACTTTACATGCACTAAGTAAATTTTCTCTTCAGTTTCAATCATTATATCACACAGCTCAATATTATCTCCTAAACATTTATCCAAAACCCAATAATTAGGACGATTGGAATATTGTAAGTTGTAACTACCTTCTGAAACATCTTTACCCCATGTTTCTTCTAAAAGTTCATCTTCTAAACAATACTCTTCTAAGTAACCCTTACACAACTCATTAACTCTATCTTTAAAATCACTTTTTACTTTATACCAATTACCATCAATCTGAAAAACTGGTTGCTTATTGAACTCTAATTCACATGTAATATATTTGAAAAAAGGCGCTTTTATAACTTTACCAGACTTATAACACAGTACTAATAACTTCCACATCGAATTATTAAAATCTCCTTGACTTACTTGTTCTCCTAAATCATCATAGATGTACTTCAATCCTTTTTTAAAAATCTTACTCCTATCATTAACCTCTATTCCTTTATGATCTCCCTTCCATTTAATCACATATTTATCACTTTCATAATAATCTTTTATTTTAGAGGGGTGCACAAAATCTATGTCAAATTTTTTCACTCTTTTTCTATCTGAACCAAATTCATAAACCATCACATCCCTTAGTTCTTTCATTAAAAGTTTAGGATATTCATCATCTTCAAACTTTTTATCAGTTACTTGAACAAATGAAGTTAAATAAAGCCTATTCCTGTTTTTTAGAATTTCATCAATTCTAAAAAATAAATTATGCAACTCATAAAAACTAATCCTTTGCTTTATAAAAAAAGAAGAGCTTATTTCTAACTTAATATTTCTATCTTCAAAATCTATAAAATCAAAAAAACTATCTTTAATATAATCTGTTAAACTTAAAACTATATTTGTGGGAATACTATCAAACTCCAGAGTATCGCTTAACCTTTGTCCTTCTTTATAAATCAAATTACTTTGATTTAATGTTCCAGATATTCCTCTATAAGTTATAGAAATAATTTCTTCACTATTTTTTTCTGTCAAACGTTCAAATAATTCAATTCCAAACCTATCATTTAAATAAGGTTTCACTACTCTTGTCCCTCCTCCTCCTATAATAGCAAACACATTATTATTGACATGTGCAAAAAGCACAAATGACATTCTATCTATTTTAAAATCTAAGTTTTCTTTCAATTCTTTTGGCAAGAATTCTACCCAAAAAGAATCCTTTTCTTTTTCTTTATATAAATATGAATAATAATTAATTTCATCAACTTTTATTGGTCTTAAATAAGAAGCTTCTTGGTCTATTTTTTCTTTATGAAGATTAATTATTTTTTGAATTTTATCATCAACCGATGTTAAACTTCTTAATTTATAATGCCATAAATCAAGTTGATAAATTTTTATATTAAAAGAGTTATCAGATTTTAATCTTAACTTCGAGGTTAACAGCTTAATTTCTTCTTTCATTTTCTTTTTTTAGCTTTTATATTACTTCGTCCCTCGCAATGACGCTATGAATTTTCTACTATTGCAATCTCTTCTTCGGTTAAACCATACAACTCATATACCATAGCATCTATTTCTTTATCTGTTTGGTCAATTTGTTGTTGCAAGACTTGTGCTTCTGCCTTTTTAGTTTCAAATACATCCATCCAATCCATTTCATCTAGTTTGGTTAAGGTCGCTATTGGTGTTTCTTCTTTTTTAATACGCTCTTTGTTTTCTTTTTTTATAGTTTTATTTACTTCTTTTATAAAGTCTCCAAATTCTAACTCGTGCCAATTTTGTAGTTTTTTGGAGAGCTTTTCTAATTGGAATTGTGAGGTTATATATTTTTTGAATTTATTAGATAATTTATTTTTACTGGAAGTGAAATCACTTATTTCATTAACTAATTCATAGAACAGTTCTTGAATGCTTGACTCAACTTCTTTTAATGGAAATCTTCTAATATCCCCTATTAGAACCTTAGGAAAAGTTGTTCTTTTTCCTTTTGGAGATGTTTTCAAATTATACCAAGACATCAAGGTAGAATTAATAACAGCCAAAAGGCATTCACTACTCATATTTGAAATATTCAAACATGAAATTATTCCAGGGTCATGATATAAAACATCCTTATATATCGCTGCACTAATTCTAGGTGGATTCCCTCCTGTAATTTCTTGAATTAAAATCCTATCTCCATTAAAATATTTTGATTTCCTTGACCTATGCAACCAATCTCCATAGTTTAAATATTCTTCAACAGAATCATCAATACAATATCTTTTTATAGATCTACCTTGAACCCATTTACCATAATTACCATCTTCTTTTTTGTTACTATGATATATTCTTTCTTTAATCTGTTCTTTTGATAAATGTTCAGTTGAATAAGGTACAATTCCTTGACAAACATCTAAATAGTCTGATCCAATATTCGACTGATTTGAAACTTTTTTAATTATACTTATATCAGTTTCATTTTGCCAAACTTGAAATTGATTATCAATAGAATTTTTCCAACTTGCTATTTTCACTTTTTTAATATCGAAATTGCTCACATTTAATTCAAGTATTTTATTTTCAGTATGAATAATTAAACACTCTTTAATAAAATTATTTTTCGTTAAGATAAAAACTAAAGCATTAACACTTGCATCAGCAAAAACAGAATAACTAAAAGTTACAATATTTTCAATTCCATAAATATCAAGAACATGCTTTCTTAACTTTTGAGCTTGAGGTATATTTATCCATGTATCTGGTGTTATATAACCTACCTTTCCTTTTTCTTTAAGTATACTATCTAATAATTCAATAAAGAAAAAATAGATTTCATGATTACCTTGAAAAGTATTAAACTTAGAAGCATAATATTTTTTTGAATTTTTGTCTAAATAAGCACCATAAGGCGGATTTCCAATAATGACATCAAAACCTCCTTTTGCAAACACTTGCGGAAACTCTGTTTCCCAATTAAAGGCTTTGTCGCCTGCTACAGCTTTGCTATCTATTAAAGAGTTACCGCATTTAATATTGTTACTTAAATCGTTAAGTTTGCGTCGTGGTTGCGCAGTACGCAACCATAAAGATAATTTCGCAATTTCTACAGATTCTTCATTCAAATCAACCCCATAAATATTGTTTTCTAAAATGGTATTTTCAATATCTGGGAATTGCAAACCACCACCTAATACTTTTGTTTTTAGCTCGTCAATATATTGGTGTTCGGCTATTAAAAAGTTTAAAGCTTGGTTTAAAAATGCACCTGAGCCACAAGCAGGGTCGCAAATGGTAAGTTGCAGTAGCCAATCTCGGTAGATATCTAAAATTGTTACTAGCTTTTCAATCGTTGCTTTTTGTCGGTTTTTGCGTCCTTTAAAATATTCTTCTTCTTTAAAACCTAATTCGGTTTTCTTTTCTTCACACAGTTTACCTACTGTATTTTCTACTATGTATTTGGTAATGTATTTGGGTGTATAAAAAACACCATCTTTTTTACGCTTGCTTTTTTGCTTGTCAAAATCTCCTCCTTCAATTTCAGCATTAACACTTTCAATTTCATTTAACGAATTTTCAAAAATATGCCCTAGAATATTAACATCTACTTGACTTTCAAAATCGTACGATGCTAATTTGTAGGTATGCTTATATAAGAGTTCATTATCTATTTCAAGTGCATCAAGTATTGTATCAGGTTTAAACAACCCTCCATTATAGGCATATATTTCTGCCCTACTTTTAGTTCCTGCTCTTCCTTGGTCTAAAAAATTAAAATATTGCTTAAACAAATCATACAACGGTCTTTCATCTCCAAAATCTACATCATCTTTCCATTTATCTAATATTTGTACAGTACTATTTGCAGGTAATAAACCACGATCTTCAGCAAAGAAAATAAACAAATATCTATCTATTAATTTTTGCGACTTCTTAAATAACGTAAGTTTTACATTTTTTTCTAAACGCAGTAATTCTTTTTGCTCTTCTTCGGTAGTTTCTTGCGTTTGCGTTTCAGTTGCACGCAATTGCGCTTCGTTTTTTAATTGCTTTGCGTTGCGTTTTACTAAGTCTCGGTATAATTCTCTTTTAAATAACGAGTAATCTTTATAAAATTGTTTGGTAATTTGCTCTTCTTCAACTACCGAGGCTTCTTTAATAGTAAGCGGTATATTGTTTAAAACATTGTCTTTTTGCAAACACAAATACAGCAACGCAAATCGTTCTTGCGTTAATTCAAACAAGTTAAACTCTTCAAACTCGGTTGCATCATTGATATAAAAACGCAATTTTTCAAAATTGGAAGTTATTACATATATACACCCTTTTTGATTAGCTTTATAATCAAAAGCTTGTTTGCGAATACTTTCTAAGTCCTTAGTATTTGTGCCTTTTAACTCGATTACGCCTATTGCGTTTTCATTGCGTAAAATTGCGCCATCTGCCTTACGTGCATTGTTTTGGTTTTTATACTCTGCAACTAAATTGTAATTGGCATTAGGTTTTAGAGTGTAACCTAATACATTAACAAATAACTCTGTTAAAAATATACCTTGGTACTCTTCTTCTTTTGAAGCACGAATATTTTCTTGTATTGTAGTGTTTAAGAAATACTTTGTGTACTTTTTATATGCTTTTTCTAAAGCTTCTTTATCTAGTAATTGTATGTGTTGTTTTAATACTGAGGTTTGGTATAACGACATTAATAGCTAATTTTTACTAGCTATAAAATTACTTTAAAAAAAATAATGTGCAATTATTATTAGTAATTAGTTATTTAAACATGTTGATTTGTTGATTTACGCAATAAAACGCAATTCATTTTTTAAAAAACATACAACCTACATTTACTGTACATAATATACTATTAGTTCAAGCACAACTTAAACGCAAACCGTAACCGCAAGAAAAACGCAAAAGCGCAATTTTAAAAACAAACAGTTTTATTATACTCTTATGATTTAAAAGAAAATCACTATTTTTACACCATTAAGAGTTGTTTAAACCTTTGACAATTGGAGTCTTCTGGTAATTAAGCAACTCTTTTTGTTTTTAAATTGAGTCCTTAACCTAGACTTTGCGCTTTAATTATAAAAACGCAATTAACAAACAAGCGTAGTATAAAAACCTCTGCGCATTATAATTCAACTCTTTTCACTTCTTTAACATTTTTGCGTAAATAGCGCAAAACGCAATAATTCATTTAATTAAAAAAAAATCAAATAGCTAAATTTTCGTTGTTGTGTTGAATAATAACTATAACCTTTTGAAAAAGAAGGGTTACAAACTCAACAAAAAATCAACAGTTGGTCAACATGCGTTTTTTGCGTTTTGTGTTGACTAACTGTTGAACATTTGTTTACATTTTAAGAATCTGATTTTCAAATAAATTGCGTTTCTAAGTCAACAGTCAACGAGCTATCTATGAAATCACTTTTTAAAAACTCATAGTATCTCCCTTTTTTTGTTTCAAAATCGACAATTGTTTTTTGTGAAGTATTAAGAGTCAAAAAGTATTTTTTATAACTTCCATTAAAAGGTTCTAACTTATAATCGTCTTTCAAACTTTTTGAAATTTTTGACCGAGTAGTTCTTAATCCTTTACTTAATTTTTCAAATAAGTCGGTTGCGGTGTAACGCAAAACATCAGCTTCAAACGCAATAAAATCATCAATTATAATTTCTTTAATTTCCTGACTCAAATAGGTTTTGTTTCCTTTTACAACCTTGTCTAAAGCAGGCGTATAAATTTGTTGTTTAGTAAACCACATTCTAGTTTTTCTTTCCGATACTATTTTTCGATTATTTAAAAAGTATAAAAAATGAGGAATTTCATTTTTCAACCTCTTCAACATATCTACATCTTCAACATGAAAAGAATTTACTTTAATTACCCAGTAACGAATTTCATTTTCATCTATTTGAATAAAATTTTCTTCGTTATTAGAACACAATATAAACTTACCAAAGAAATTAGTTTCTACTTTGTCTTTTCCTTTAGATTCTATTTTATATGTACCAGCTGTTGAAAGGTTTTTAATTCGTTCACTATCTTCTCTTCTATCTAAAAGAACTTCATCTACAGAAATAATTAGTTTAGATGCCCAGTCGCTATTAAATCGACTTCTAAAATCCTCATTTTTATCAATAGTCATATTACCTTGAAATATAAGCTTTAACCATTTTAAAAATGAAGTTTTACCCGTGTTTCGAGAATTGCTAACCAAACATAAAATAGGCAAAATTTGCGTTGGAATTTGCCATAATATTGTAAGATAATCTAAACCTAACTCATATTGTTCTCCGAAAATATGTTTCAAAAACTCCTTTGTTTTATCAAACCTACCCTCTACTAAATTATATTCTAACTTTTCATATTGATTATAAAAAGAGTTTATCTCTTGTTTATAATTTTGATGATCTGGTATGGTAATAAAACCATCATACTTCTTGATTGATTGTAAAAAATCTTTGCCTTTATCTGTAATTATTTCTCCTTTCGACCATTTAAGTAATGTTCTAGTTGCGTCTCCACTATAAAGCGGTACACTACAAATCTTGTAATAATCTGTACCTATTCTAACATAATCCATAACAACCTATAGTTTAAAGTTTAACATTACTCTATTATGACTTACATCATGTTTCCAGTCAAAAAAGATATTTGCTCCTGTTAATGACTTATCTTTTTTAAAATTAGAATCAATTTCTTGTTCTAAAAGTTGCCATTTAAACCTTGGATTACTTGCCATTAGACCTTTAATCTTATCTATTTCATTAGTATAAAAATCTAAATGCTTGCTTAACAGAAAATCTGAAACCCTGTTAATTTTCAATTTGTACATTTCTGACTGAAGATTATCAGCTATAAGAATCAAATTATTATTAAAGGACTCACTTTGTATATTAAAATCTTCCATACTATCTACGATATTTTAAAGATTTAACCTCCTTTAATGTACCTTCTAAAGCTTCAAGGTTTATAACAATTCTTCTTCCAATTTTTGAAGCATCAATCACACCTTTTTTAATATAGTTTCTTATTGTAAGTTCTGTAACATTTAACCTTTTTGCAGCTTCTTTAACTGTTACATTTTCTTTCTTTGGATTTAACTTACTATTGATTAAATCTTCTAATGGATTAATCCTTGTTGATACCGCTGTATCAATTATACCTATTAATTCTTCTGGGGTTGTTACTATTATACTTTTCATAATATGTTTTTTTATTTTAATTAATATTTAAAAACATATCATATTCAGTAATTACTAATATCCATGGATTGAATATTTATGTTTTATTACCGCAAAGATTAGTGGTTTAATTATAAAACTAAAAAAGTTGGGGAAAGCTTGGAGAAAGCTTGGAGTAAAACAAAACACTCATTAACAATAAATTAAACACATTTAAGATGTCGTTTTTTAGTAGTTTTTGGGTTAAGAAAATTTCATTTTGAACATTTCATGATTTAGATATTCTGCAAAATTATTCAGTTTAAAAGCTTTACACTTTTCAATCAAAATTTTTAACCTATTCTTTTTTTCTCTATCAGATCCACCATAGTAAATATAACCTTTATGATATTTTTCATAAACAGTATCTTTAACTTTTTCTAGTTTTTTTCCTGTAAAAACGTCACAAGAAATTTTTAAAATTAAGGTTAATTCATAAACTGATAATTTCTTTTCTTGTGTTCTTTCATATTCAAATAAATAACGTATTAAAATAAACTTTTCCTCTTCGGTAAAAGGATTATCATATGCTTCTTTATTCAATTTAGCATTGTTTTTTTCCACTTTTTTATCAGCCTCTTCTGAAGGAATACTTTTTTTACTTCCTACAGCTTCTTTACTTAATACCAATACATTTAAATCATTCTTAACATACTTTATATTAAAAAAAACCCTAGCCTTTTCTTCATCAATAAATGAACAAAAGAGCCTTAAGTTTTCACTTAAAAATAAACTATAATTAAGAAGCACTAAGTACTTTGAATAACACTCCAAAAAGTGATTAAAATCTTTATACTGGGAATTCTGTGCATGATCCATAAAATAGTTATAAATATCTCTATTTACTATATTCTCTATCCTATTGAATTTATACTGCTTATTCATATAACCTAATGAAATACCAGTAATAGATGTCTCTTTTCTTCCTTTATTATCATTTTTTTCAATTTCATTTTTCTCTCTACGCATTTCATTCACATACTTAGAATATAAATCATTTGAAACTTCAGGAGAACCATAGTCTTTTTCAATTCTTTTTATAATAACTTTTTTAAAGGCTGAAAGCTCTTCATTATATAACTTTATAAACTCTTTCCCGTAATTCATTATTTGCTATTTCTTTTTTAAAATTTTATATCAAAAGTTTCATTTACTGCCTCTTTCACATCTTCATTTGAAACTTGGTAATATTGATTTAATGTTTTCATATCATTATGTCCTGATATTTCAGCAATTAGTTTATCGCTTTTACCATTTCTTTTCATCATCGTAATAAATGTTCTTCTAGCCGTGTGAGAACTTATTCTCTTATAAAAAGGCATCTCTTCTCGTATTACTTCTTTACCTCTAGTAGAAGTTTTCACAACATTATGAGTATAACCAGCTTCTTCAAAAACATCTTTTATATAATCGTTGAATTTCTGATTAGCAATTATTGGCAAAGTATAATCATATTTTTCTAAAACATGCAAAGCAATACTACTTAAAGGAATTTCTCTGCTCTTTTTACCAGATCCTTTTTCTTCTTTTAGTAATAATGTTTTTCCTTCTATAATATTTCTAGAGACAAACTTTAATTCACCAAACCTCATACCTGTAACACATGAAAATATAAAAACATCTTTTACTCGTTCCAATTTCTTAGAAGGCATTTTTGATTTCAATAAAGTTTCTAAATCTTCTTTTCTAAGGGCTATCTGATTTGTAATAACTTTAGGCTTTTTCTTAAAGTTTATGAAATCTGCTTTATAAGTATGACCGTTTTTCAAAGCCCAAAAAAGAAAAGTTTTAACCAATCCTACATTTCTAGTAAACGTATTATTTATATGCCCTCTATTTACCATACAAAAATCGGTAAACTCAGTATAAAATTTTTGGTTAATAGTATCAAATGTGATTTTATACTTTTTTGATTTTTCAAAATCTTCTAGTAAAGCTTTGATATTATTATATCTTTTTATCGTTGCTTTAGACCATTCTTGATTTTTTTGCTTAAAAGACATAAACTCATCATAAGCTTCATAAAATTTATTTTTTCCAGCTGTAACTCTTTTAAATTCTTTATCAAATTCTTGTCTAATTTTCTCTACTGTTAACTCTTGATTTGTATTCTTATAAGTTTCCGTAATTAACAAAAACAAATTAGAATACCTATCTAATTGTCTTTTTATAGTTCTATGACTATCTGCTTGTGAAGTTCTTCCTGTTAAATTATTCGGTTGTCTATTTTTAAAATCCCATTCATTTGGATTAATAGACTCACCTGTTGAATAAACAAATCTTTTTCCTTCTTTTTTAAAATAGGCTTTTAAATAGATTAAGGTTAATCCATTTTTCTTTTTATCCTTAAGATTAAATGTACATGTCATAGCAAATGGGTGTCAATTTAGGTGTCAGTAAAGGTAGTATTTGATATATAATTCACCATAAAATAAATTATAAAAATTTAAGAAACCTAGTGTTTTCAATAGATACAATAAGGGCTTAGCTATAACAAGGCAAAAGAAGGTCTATTCTCGGCGTCTCCACAAATAAAAACCTCTGTAAGTATTTATTTTACAGAGGTTTTATTGTAAGTTGACAATTTTGGTATCAATACAACTTAGTGATTCGAGTTCTCGTCTTCTTTCACATCTCCTTTTAGGCTCATTTCCATTCCATGGTCATATTGACAGCATCCAGGTAAATTTTCATAAGCAGATTCACTTCCCATTACTTTATCTGTATCATAACCTGAGGCTGCTATTGCGTTATGAATAGCATCTACATTTGTTTTTGATTCATCATAAGAAACGTTTATTTGCTTTCTTAACTTATCCCATTCTGCCATACTAACTCCTTCTACTCCATTAGCAGCTTTTTCAATGGTATTTTTACACATTCCACAATTTCCACGTACACCAAATGTTGTTTCGATAGAGGCTACTTGGTTGCTTGTTGTTTGCTCTGTTTTAGTTGTTTCTTTTTTTGCTTCGTTTTTACAACTTACTAACCCGATGGTAGCTATAATTGCTACACTTAAAATTACTCTCTTCATTTTAAAAAAAATTTACTTGTTATTTATTACTTGTTTTACTTCACCACATTTCAGCATCATATCGCCGAAATACGGGTTTAATACTTGTTTTTCTTTACTTAACCAATACGCTCCTTTGTCGCTATCTGCCATTGGGCAATATTGCTTATAACTAATTTCGTTTATACCAAAGGATTGTACAGCCAAAATAAAATGCTCTGACAATATCTTAAATTGTTTACGCTGCACTTTTATATCTTCGGAATTAGCAATAGCATTACTACTTGACTGCAAAGTTTTATTTAGCATCATCCATTGTGTGTGAGCCTCATTATTGGCTAACAATTTCATATCAATATTTTGTAATTCCTTGTGTAAAGTTGATGCACTATTTTTTGATAATTCAGCACCTGATTTTATGAGGTTGTCTTTCAGTTTGATATACTCATCATAAGCAGTTTGTAATTGCAATTTGAATTTTTTGCTCACTTCAAACTGTTCGCTAATTTCTTTTTTATGGTTCATCATCGACTTTTTGCCCTGTAATTGTGCAGACGCATCAATAGTAAATACTCCGTTAGTTACAATTTCATTGCCTGATTGCAAGCCACTTTTAACTTCATAATTCTCACCTAATTTACTACCTAATACTATTTCTTTCATTTCAAAAATAGGATTGTTCGCATCTGGTTTTACATACACTATCGAGCGTTTTCCTGTCCATAAAACAGCCGATGCAGGTATCAATAATTGCGCTTTGGTATCTTTTACTTTAGCATCTACTTTTCCTGTTACAAACATTTCGGGTTTAAACAATTCTTTTAGATTGTTTAAAACAGCTCGAACAGTTACGGTACGTGTTTGCGGGTTTAAAACAGGATTGATAAACGAAATTTTCGTATTAAAAACTTCGTTAGGATACGCATTGGTAGTAATAGCAATAGTTTGCCCAACTTTAAAATTACTGATTTGATTTTCGTACACATCAAAGTTTGCCCAAACCGTATTCAAATTGGCAATTTTAAGTAAAGGTTGCCCTTGTTTTATATAATCGCCTTGTTCTACTAATTTATCTGAAACCGTTCCTGATACAGTAGCATACACATGAAAATTTTCTTTTACCTTTTTAGAACTTTCAATTTGATTGATTTGATTGTCTGACAGCTTCCATAATTTTAACTTATTACGTACCGCTTTGTACAATGCGGGTTGTGTTTCTTTTAAGGAAGATGCGGTTAATAGTTCTTGTTGTGCCTTAACTAATTCGGGTGAATAAATAGTGGCTAAAAGCTGTCCTTTTCTAACGTTTTCACCTGTAAAATTGATGTTTAATCGTTCTATTCGTCCTGCAAAATAACTTACTTGTACTGCATTGGCTTCTTCGTTTTCGGCAATTTTTCCTGATAAGGTTATTCCATTATTCATATTTGCAGTAGCACCACCAATAATAGTAGTTTCCACGTTTGCTAATGCCATTGCATTTTTTGTAAGTTTAAATTGATTGGGAGATAAACCTTCTGCACCTGCTTCGGCAGGAATTAAATCCATACCGCAAATTGGGCAATCGCCTGCTTCGGGTTGCATAATTTGAGGATGCATTGAACAAGTCCATTTTTGTTTAGCATCACTCATTTCTTTATGATTAGGAGATACTTTTTCAGTAGATGAATTTCCAAAAAGTAACCAACCCAACAATAAACCGATTGCTAATATTCCCGAATAAATTATATATTTCTTCATATTTACTTATTATTTCTTCTTACTAATTTTCTTACTGTAGGTGAAGATGTAAACCATAATAAAAACCCACTTAATACAGTGATTAACCCTAATAGAGAAAAGGCTCTTAAAACGGTAGTGTTAAAATCATCTCTTCCTTCATAATCCATAGTATGTGTCATCCATAGAAAATCAAACCAGCGCCAACTTTGATGTCGTACAGTTTGGAACTTTCCGTCTTTAATAGATACATAGGCTTTTACCATTGCATCTGTTTTATAAGAAATTACATATGCTGGTAATAATTTTTCACGATATTCATGATGTTTCCCTGCTTCTATGATACGTTCAATAGATGTTACTTCAAGATTGGACTTCATATAGTTTTTTGCTATATAAAGTGCTTCTTCTTTAGTAATAGTATCTTTCTTATCACCGTTAACTGCGTTGTACAGTTGTTTATTATTTATCCAATAGTAGGGAGTGTTATTAATATCTCTTAGTTCTATGTTTTTTATACCTTCAGAGATTTGAAGTTTAGAAGGACTAATTAAGTCATTAAATGCCTTAGATTGGTATTCTAAATTTTTATAATGGTCACCATGAATCTCATCTATATCTGTCCAACTAAAATATAAGCCACTTATCGTCCAAAGTAAAAACTGAATTCCTAAAAACAATCCTAAATAACGATGTGTTTTTCTAATTTTTAAGGCTGTATGTCTGTTTACCATCATAATTAACTTATTAACATTAGTATTGCCATAACAATCATTATTGCGTTTTCTATAAAAGTCGCTTCTGTCATCGGTAGTTTTAAGGCAGTACCTAAGCAAGCACAACGAATTGCTTTTTTATCTAATAATGTTTTGGTTACTCCTATTGTTGTTATTCCTAATACGATTAACGTTATTATTAAAGCTATTTTAACTTCAAAACGCAATAGAAACATAAGCCCTAAAGCGGTTTCTATAAATGGGTAAACCTTCGCATAGACTGGAACCTTTTTTGCTAAAGGGTCGTACATTCTAAAAGAATCAGGAAACCCTTTTAAATCTAACATTTTAAAAAAGCTAAAAACGATATAAAACAAGCCCATAAAATCGAGCATAAACTCACGCCAACTCCAATCTTTATAGTGTAATAATATACTTGTAACTGTGATATATAATAAGATTAAAAACAAAGGTTTTAATTGTACGAATTTGCTTTTTTCTTGTGCAATTTCAAAATCCGAAAAAGTGTTTGAAGCTACCTTTTTAACAGGTGTTTTTTCAGAAATAGTGTATTTTTCTTGTAACACATTTTGTAAATCTGATAAACCAATATGCTTACTCATAGTTATTTCAGCTTCTTTATTTTCAAGATTTACCTTTACATCGGTAACGTTATCCAAACTACCTAAACTCTTTACTACGTTAGCTATACAACTACTGCAAGTCATTCCTTCAATTCTATATATATGTTTCATTTTTACTGAATTAAATAGTTAATAATGGCACTTTGCTCATAATAATTTTGCACCGCCTTAATTTGGTTTAACTGAAATTTTAACTGCAATTCTTGAATGTCGAGAATATCGTTAAAATCAATTGTGCCTGTTTCGTAACTTTTAACAAGAATGGTTTCGGCATTTTTGGCTTGTTTCAAGTTTTCGCTTTGTGTGTTGTAGATTATTCTTGCCGATATACGATCGTTAATTGCTTTATCTAGCAAGGTTTCTAACTTATTAAATCGATCTTGTTTTTGACTGTTAAATTCTTCTTGCTGAATTTCGTTTTGCTTGGTTTTCGACTTATATTTTTTATTGAAAATTGGAATCGACAACGACACCATTGGCATTACAATATCTTTTCCGTTATCGCTAAAATTCATATCAGTACGTTGTGCAACGTTAACATAATCGAGCCCGAAACCTATCATTGGACTACTTTCTTTTTGGTTTAATAGTTCAGATTTTTCAACTGATTGATACAGCTTATCATATTTTAGTATTTCAGGATGAAATTGTAAACTATCTGCATTTATAGTTTTGTCTTCTAACGGAATTTCTAATTCTTGCACCACATTTATCGCTGTGTTTTTATCTCTGCTCAGCAACTTATTAAAGGCTGTTTGTTCGGCTAAAAATTGTTGTTGTAAAACGGCTTTAGATTGGTTTAAATCGTTTTGTCGCATTTGTAGACGCAACACATCTACAGCAGATGCTTTGCCAACTTCAACCGACGTTAACGCCATAGTTTCGTAGGTTTTTAGCAAGTTAATGTTTTCGGTTAAAACTTGCTGTTTAGCTTTAATTGTGTACAAGTTGTAATATGAAGTTGATACCGACGCGATTAATTGTCGTTTAGCAATAGTAATATCTTCAAACTTGGCATCGGCTAACGAACTCACGTAATCTTCTCTCGAACTAATTGTACCAAACCAAGGCAACATTTGGTTTACTGATACTTTAAATCGTTGTGCTCCTGTTCGTGTTTCGGGTTCGCTTACAAAATAACCTACACCAATATTTGTATTGGGTAAGGTATTTACTTCGTTTACCTTTTCTGAAACTCGTTTGTATTGCAATTCAAACTGTTTAATTTTTGGATTGTTTGCCAAGGCTTCATCAATAAGCGATTGCAAATTCTGTGCATTAGAAAACCCACTAAAAACAAGAATGATCAATATGGATAATATGTTTTTAGTTTTCATTTGTTTTTTTTCTTTTTAATAAAAATTCTTCTCGTAAACTGTACAAAACAGGCAATAAAAAATAGGATGTTACGTCGATAATCATACCGCCAAAGGCAGGAATAGCCATTGGTATCATAATATCGCTTCCTCTCCCTGTGGATGTTAGTACAGGTAGTAATGCCAATACGGTTGTTGCTGTTGTCATTAAACAAGGTCTGATACGTTTTTCGCCTGCTTCCACAACCGATTTTCTTATATCCGCTTTTGTAGTTGGTTCGTTTTTAGCAAAGGTTTGTTTTAAATAGGTTGCCATAACCACGCCGTCATCAGTGGCAATACCAAACAAAGCAATAAATCCTACCCAAACTGCCACACTTAAATTAATTGGATGCATTTGAAACAGTTCTCGAATGTTTTGCCCAAAAACGCTAAAGTTTAAAAACCACGATTGCCCATAAAGCCACATCATTATAAATCCGCCTGCAAAGGCTACGATAATTGCGGTAAATACCATTAAAGAAGTCGTTGTTGAACGGAACTGAAAATACAAAATGATGAAAATGATAAGTAATGCCAATGGCACAACTACCGATAAGGTTTTTTCAGCTCGTATCTGATTTTCATACGTTCCTGTAAATTGAAAATTAATACCTTTTGGTACAATCAATTCACCACTATCTATTTTTTTCTGAATGGCTTTTTGTGCATTTTCAACTACAGTTACTTCGGCAAAATCGTTGAGTTTATCAAATAACACATAACCAATTAAAAAGGTGTCTTCACTCTTAATTACTTGTGCGCCTTGCTCGTAACGAATTGTTGCCAAATCACTTAATGGCACAGAGTTTCCTTTATTTATCGGTACATAAATTTGTTCTAAATCGGTTGGTGTAGTGCGAAGTTCTCTTGGATAACGAACGCGCACACCGTAACGTTCTCTTCCTTCAACAGTTTGAGTTAACGGCATACCACCAACGGCTACTTTTAAAACATCTTGCACCTCTTGAATTGAAACGCCATAACGTACTATTTTTTCTCTATCGATGTCAATTAACAGATATGGTTTTCCTACAATTCTGTCAGCAAAAACGGCTTCTTCTTTAACACCTCTAACTGTTTTTAAAATGCTTTCTAATTGCACACCAAAGGCTTCAATTTCTTTTAAGTTTTGTCCTTTTACTTTAATACCCATTGGTGCACGCATCCCTGTTTGTAGCATTACCAATCTGGTTTCGATAGGTTGTAATTTTGGTGCAGATGTAACACCTGGTATTTTGGTTGCTTTAACTATTTCGTTCCAAATATCGTCGGTAGATTTTATGTTAGGTCGCCAATTTCGGTAAAACTCGCCGTCGTTGTCTTCAATTAATTCATCCGTAGAAACATCTGAAAATATAAATTTTGAAGTCGCATCGGTTGAATTTGGATTGGCTACTGTTTTGCCGTTTTTTAATATAAATAATCCGTCATTATTTACCCTATAACGTTGGCGTTCGCCGTGGTTATTAAGTGCATATTCGGGTTTATAAATAATTACGTTTTCATACATTGAAAGTGGCGCAGGATCTAAAGCTGATTCGGTTCGTCCTGCTTTACCAACTACCGTTTTTATTTCAGGAATATTGGCAACCCCCATATCCAACTGCTGTAAAACACGTTTGTTTTCTTCTACGCCCGAATGTGGCATTGAGGTTGGCATTAGTAGAAACGAGCCTTCGTTTAAAGACGGCATAAACTCTTTGCCTGTGTTTTTGAAAATTAAAAACCCGAGAATGGTAATCGTAGTTGGAATTGCCAAAAAGAGTATTTTGTTTGCTAATGCCCATTGTAAAATTTGAGCATAGTATTTTCGTAATAACGAGAATGCTCCTAACAATCCGAAACAGATAATGGCTACAAACAAGAGGTTTAAGAATAAACTTTCTCCTACTCCTAAAGGTCGCCAATATTCAGCCAATAAAAACACGATAGCTACTGATGCAATAACTATATTAATCAAGTTTACTTGTTTGTTAGAAACTTTTTGTTGTAGTTTTAAAATACCTGTACTACCGAAAGCGATTAAGAGTATTCCTAACCAATTTCCAAAGACAATAGAAATAACACCTAAAATAATTAATACAATATTGATGATGTACGACAGGTTTTTGGTAATACTTCTTCGTTTAAAAATGATAGTTGCAAATGGCGGAATTAAAAACAACGCCACCACCAATGCCATAATAAGTGCAAAAGTTTTGGTAAAAGCCAACGGACTAAATAATTTACCTTCTGCACCAACCATTGTAAATACTGGCAAAAAGCTAATTATTGTGGTCATTACTGCGGTAACAATTGCGCCCGAAACTTCGGCAGTAGCATTGTAAACTACGGTATTGATTGGTAGATTATTTTCGTCCTTTTCTAAATGATTTAAAATGTTTTCTGATAGAATTACCCCCACATCTACCATTGTTCCGATTGCAATTGCAATTCCTGATAAAGCAACGATATTAGCATCGACACCAAAGGCTTTCATTGCAATAAACACCATTAAAACCGCCACAGGCAACAAGCTCGAAATTAATATGGATGCTCGTAAATTATACACCATTACTATAATTACTAAAATGGTAATGAGTATTTCTAATGTTAAGGCTTCGTTGAGTGTTCCTAATGTTTCTTGAATAAGTTCTGAACGATCGTAAAATGGTACAATGGTTAATTGTGATGTTGTGCCGTCTGCTAAAACTTTTGATGGTAATCCTGCACTTAATTCTTTAATTTTTTCTTTGGTATTATTGATTACCTCTAACGGGTTTGCGCCATAACGTGCTACCACAACACCCCCAACTACTTCGGCACCCTCCTTGTCTAAAATTCCTCTACGAGTTTTTGCACCAAGCGATACTTTCGCTATATCTTGTATTTTTATTGGTGTGTAATTTGCTGATGAAACCACCGCATTTTCAATATCTTTTATAGATGTGAGATAACCCAAACCACGTACCAAATATTCTACTTGGTTAATTTCTATGGTTTGCGCTCCAATGTCTTGGTTGCTTTGTTTTACAGCTTTTACTACTTGTTGCAAATTGATGTTGTATTGACGCATTAATTCGGGTTTTACGTCAATTTGATATTCTTGTACATATCCGCCAATAGAAGACACTTCAGACACACCTCCTGCCGATGATAAGGCGTATTTTACATAGTAATCTTGTATGCTTCGTAGTTCGTGTAAATCCCAACCTCCAGTTACGTTTCCGTCTTTATCTCTTCCCTCTAATGTATACCAATATACTTGCCCTAAACCTGTGGCATCGGGTCCTAAAGTTGGATTAACCCCCTCTGGTAATAAACCACTTGGTAACGAATTAAGTTTTTCAAGAATACGTGAACGACTCCAATAAAATTCGACATCTTCTTCAAAAATTACATAGATGCTCGAAAACCCAAACATTGAAGAACTACGAATGGTTTTTACACCAGGTATGCCTAACAATGATGTGGTTAACGGATAGGTTATTTGGTCTTCTATGTTTTGTGGCGAACGACCTTCCCATTTAGTAAATACAATTTGTTGATTTTCGCCAATATCTGGAATGGCATCTACCGCTACAGGTGAGCTTGGTAAAAAGCCTGTATTCCAATTAAAAGGTGCGTTTACAACTCCCCAACCTATAAATAGGACGAGTAATAAAACCGCAATAAGTTTGTTTTCTATTAAAAATTTGATGCTTTTATTGAGCATAAAAAAATGATTTTAAATAATTAGACATTGGTACGGTAAATACCGTGTACGACAACATATCCTTTGAAATAGCAATGGATATAATTGGTCTAATACGTTAAAATCAGATTAAATATACTTCGTCGAGAACATGAATATCCTTGACGACAAAAGGAGGTGAATAGTCTTTAAAAGGAATTACCCTATTGTGTAATCCTTCAAATAAATTAAAGTAAGAATAATAAAATGCAGCTATGAAAAGTTGTTGGTCGTAAGACAAGCTATCAAATACAGATTTTTTAAAATTATCTTGTCCCTTGATAAGTTGTGTAACATCTTTACAACAGTTCTTTTTTGTAATGGAACATTCTTTGTTGTTCTCTTGCTTCATTTCCATTCCGCAAGTTTTTGCCTCGCTAAAATAGCTTGTATTTATCAATGTATCACCACAAAAATGACTATTGATAGTAAACGACATAGTAGAAAACACTACTACTAATGCCATCGTAATGGACGCTATTTTATAAAACAACTGCTTCATTATTAGAAGCAAAGGTATGAAAAAATAAAAAATCAAAGTCTTAAACAAATAGTTAAATTAACTATACATAAACATTTATTCTTTAAAAGAACCTAAATCTACCTTTTTGATTTGGATGGTATCCACCGCTACTTGTACATCTAGATTATATTCAATAACTAGTCTTTTCCATCTATGAACACTATTTTTTGTTTCTTTCTATCTCGGTATCTCCACTAAATAAAAATTTCAACCAGTTTTATTTTGTTTGAAATTTTTATATTTTACAGACAATGAAAAATATTTTGACTTGTTTAACTACAATTGACCTAAAATCAATTTTAATTTCAATAGTTGTATTTATCATAGCTATTAGTATAACAAACTTCTTAAAAAAGAAACGAGATAACTATTAATTATTCAAAAGAAAAACGCAACCAAATTGGTTGCGTTTTTCTTTTAAATTGTTTCTCCTAAATCTTTTAGTTTAGAAGTATTTTCTGCGAGCATTAACTCGTCTATAATTTTTTGAATATCACCATTTACAATATTCGATAAATCGTATAAAGTTAATCCAATTCTATGATCAGTTACACGTCCTTGTGGATAGTTATATGTTCTAATTTTAGCAGAACGATCTCCAGAAGTTACCATAGATCCACGTTTAGCAGCATCTTCTTCTTGCTTCTTCGCCAACTCCATATCATATAAACGAGAACGTAATACTTTAAACGCTTTTTCCTTGTTTTTATGCTGCGATTTTTGATCTTGACATTGCGCTACTAATCCTGTAGGAATATGCGTTAAACGTACAGCTGAATACGTTGTATTTACCGACTGACCTCCTGGTCCTGACGAACAGAAAAAATCGATACGTACATCTTTTGGGTTGATTTCTATATCAAACTCTTCTGCTTCTGGAAACACCATACAAGTTGCTGCTGATGTATGTACACGTCCTTGTGTTTCTGTTTGTGGTACACGTTGTACACGATGCACTCCTGCTTCAAACTTTAAAGTTCCATACACATCTTCCCCTGTAACTTCAAACTGAATTTCTTTAAATCCACCATTGGTTCCTTCAGAAAAATCTACTGTAGAAACTTTCCATCCTTTACTTTCGCAATATTTAGTATACATTCTAAATAAATCTCCTGCAAAAATACTCGCTTCATCACCACCAGTACCGGCGCGTAATTCTACTACCGCATTTTTAGAATCTTCAGGATCTTTTGGAATTAGTAAAAACTTAATCTCTTCTTCCAATTCTGGAATTCTAGATTTAGCTTCTTCCATTTCCATTTTAGCCATTTCTACCATTTCTGCATCCGAACCGTCTGCAATGATTTCTTTAGCTTCTTCAATATTATTTAATAAAGTTTCGTACTCGTTTGCCTTTTTAACAACCTTTCCTAAATCTTTATACTCTTTATTTAATTGTACGTAACGTTTCTGATCAGAAATAACATCTGGTTGGATGATTAAGTCTGACACCTCATCGTAACGTTGTTTAACTATCTGTAATTTATCTAGCATAGTATCATTTCTTGGGCTGCGAATTTACGATTTTTTATCGAATTTAATTCATTATCTTTAATCCTTTAAGACTTTTATAATGCGAATTTTAGTACTATTTATTATCGGATTTTTACTTTGTTCTTGTCAAAACACAACAGAAATTAAAAAACCTACTTGGTTATTGGGTAAATGGAAACGCATAAACAATCAACCCGAGAAACTTACTTATGAGTTTTGGAATGATGATTTTTCTGGAATTGGTTTTACCTTAAAAGAAAAAGACACTGTGTTTAAAGAGGTATTGGATATTATTCAAAAAAATGATTCTTTATATTTAAAAGTTACAGGTGTAAATGAAAAGCCAACACTTTTTGCTTTTACTAAGCAAACCGACACTTCTTTTACTGCGGAAAACAAAAAAAATAAATTCCCTAAAACAATTCAATATTGGACAGAAAATAATCAATTAAAAGCTAAAGTAGCCAATGATGAATTTTCGATTGATTTTGTTTTTGAAAAACATCAAACAAACAACTTACAAGAAAAAATTCCGCAAGGAAAATTTACCTACGAACTAATTTTTGCAGAATTCCCTGATAGATTTAACGATTCCACTTGTTCTATTGAAATAAATGGGAATCATATTATCGTTAAACAAAATGAAACTACTAACTTAACAGGAGGTGAGATTATTTATGACGGATTAATACTTAAACACAAAAGTGGAAAGTGGATTTTAGCCAACACAAATGAATCCACCAATGCAGATGAAATTGGGGGATGCACAGATTATCCTATAATTAATTTTAACGAAAAGCTTATTGAATGGTGTTAAACTTAATATTCAAAAGTTCCGTACTCACTTTTAATAGTTAATAGTTTAAATTTTTACATCTATTCACACTTCTTTTACATTCATTTGACACTTTTTTTTGACATCTAAAATAGTTTTACTCAGAATTTAAAAATCAAATCAAATGAGAAAAATTATTATTGTATTTATCTGTCTTTTTTGTTTATCAAATATTGTTAGATCTCAAGAAAAATTAAACATCAACACAAAAGAGAGCTCTATTAAATGGATAGGCGAATTAACATTTCATTTTGGCGGACATGATGGTTTTATTGACTTTAAAGAAGGTTATTTTATAAAAACTGGTGATATGATTACAGGTGGTGAATTTATTATTGATATGAATTCCATCACGAATTCAGACATCAAACAACAAGAAGGAAAAGACAACTTGGTAAAACACTTAAAAGAACCCGATTTTTTTGATGTAGAAAAATTTCCTTTAGCTAAACTTACAATTACAAAAGTTAAATACTCTAACCCTACTCATGCACGAGTTGAAGCAAATTTTACTCTTAAAGATATTACCAAGCCTATTAATTTTAGAGTTGAATTTAATTCTGAAGAACAAAAAATGACTACTCGATTTAAAATTGATAGGCGAGCATGGAACGTAAGCTATAAAAGTAAACTTAGAGATTATGCCATTTCAGACGCTATTGGACTTGAAGTTTTGGTTAAATTATAAAGAATGAAAAAAGCAATCACCTTTCTACTGCTACTAAGTATAAATTTACTGGTAGCACAACATAAAAAAGACATTAACTTAATTGACCTTGATAGTACTTGGGGAAAAGAAATATTTCCATTTCCTTTAAGTTTTGCTCAAAACATCAATTATCAGGGTATTGAAGAAGCTCGCTTCCCTCCTAAAGGATGGTCTGATGCAACACATCCTAATTTTTGGTCTTACACTTTTGTTTGGAAAATTGATAAAAGACAAGACATTACTACCAATATTTTAGAAGATAATTTACAAAAGTATTTTGATGGCTTAATGAGAATAAATACTACAGAAGAATTAAAACACTATAAAACTGTAGCTTTATTTATAAAGAAAAAACACAACTCTTTTACAGGAAAAATAAAAACTTATGATCGTTTTACCACTAAAAAACAGCTGATTTTAAATGTATTAGTTGAAAATCACTTTTGTAAAAAACAACAAAAATCAATACTTCTATTTAAATTTTCTCCAAAAGACTTTACACATCCTACATGGAAAATGCTTGAGGAAATAGAACTCACAAGCAATTCTTGTGATGAATAACAATAAAAAATCCTCAGATTTCTCTGAGGATTTTTATGTTTTATCCTATACTATTAATACTCAAAAGTTCCGTATTCACTTTTAATAGTTAATCGTTTTTTATCAGAAACCTCTACTCTTCCCACAATTTGTGCATTTACATTGAATGATTTTGAGATTGTAATAATTTCTTCAGCTACTTCAGGAGAAACATATAGCTCCATTCTATGACCGCAATTAAACACTTGATACATTTCTTTCCAATCGGTTTTTGATTGTTCTTGTATCAACTTAAACAATGGCGGAATTGGAAACATGTTATCTTTTACAATATGTAAATTATCAACAAAGTGTAATATTTTTGTTTGTGCTCCACCAGAACAATGAATCATCCCATGCACTTCTTCCGAAGAAAATTTTGATAAAATTTCTTTTATAATCGGTGCATATGTTCTTGTTGGAGATAACACTAACTTACCTGCATCAATAGGTGAGTTTTCAACTTTATCTGTTAGTTTTACATTTCCTGAATATACTAAGCCAGAAGGTACTAAAGCATCAAAACTTTCTGGGTATTTTTCTGCTAAATAATTATGAAACACATCATGACGCGCAGAAGTTAATCCGTTACTCCCCATGCCTCCGTTGTATTCTTTCTCGTAAGTTGCTTGTCCGAACGACTCTAAACCAACAATAACATCACCAGTTTTGATATTTGCATTATCAATTACATCCGAACGCTTCATACGAGCCGTAACTGTAGAATCAACAATAATGGTACGAACCAAATCACCTACATCGGCAGTTTCACCTCCTGTTGAATGAATCGTCACACCAAATTCTTTCAATTCATTAATTAACTCTTCAGTTCCATTTATAATTGCCGATAAAACTTCTCCAGGAATATTGTTTTTATTACGCCCAATAGTTGACGATAACATAATATTATCGGTAGCTCCCACACACAATAAATCATCAATATTCATAATTAATGCATCTTGTGCGATTCCTTTCCAAACTGAAATATCTCCTGTTTCTTTCCAGTACATATAAGCTAAAGACGATTTTGTTCCCGCGCCATCGGCATGCATAATTAAACAGTAATCGTCATCGTTTGTTAAGTAATCTGGAACTATTTTACAGAAAGCTTTTGGAAACAATCCTTTATCAATATTCTTGATAGCATTGTGCACATCTTCTTTTGATGCAGAAACACCACGTTGTGCGTAGCGTTTAGAAATTTCTTGACTCATTTTGTTGTGTTGTTGTTGAGTGCAAATTTAGTTTATATTGCGTTTTTACCAAGAAAAAGACGAACGTTTTTTAACGATCGTCTTTAAAAATTCTTCTTTGTTTATTATCTTGTAAACAGTAACTCTCTATACTTTGTTAAAGGCCAAAGATTATCATCAACCATTAACTCTAATTTATCGCAATGGTAACGGATTTCATCAAAATATGGTTTTACCTTATTACAATAAGCATCTGCATTTTTTTGACCTTCGAGTTTATTCGCTTTTTTACGTTCTTCAATCATCAACTCAACTTTTGAATTGATTCCAGCTATATGACTCGATATTTTTTGAATTAAATCAATTTGCTCGTTTGCATATTTTTCAAAATTATTTCCAAAGATTTCTTTTAACCCTTTTACATTTTCTATTAATGTATTTTGATATTGAATTGCAGTTGGAATTACATGATTTCTGGCAATATCACCCAATACTCTACTTTCTATCTGAATTCTTTTAGAATATTCTTCTAATTCAATTTCATGACGAGCCTCTACTTCAACCTTGTTCATTACTCCCATTTCTTCAAAAAGTGAAATTGCTTTTTTAGAAATTTTTGCTTTTAAAGCTTCTGGAGTAGTTTTATTATTCGACAATCCTCTTTTCTTCGCTTCTTTTTCCCAAGCTTCCCCATATCCATCTCCTTCAAATCGAATATTTTTTGACGCTTTAATATATTCTCTTAATACATTAAAAACCGCCTCATCTTTTTTAAGATTTTTAGTATCTACCAATTTATCAACTTCTTCTTTAAACTCAATAAGTTGCTTTGCTATGATCGTGTTTAAAACCGTCATTGGTCCTGCACAGTTTGCCCACGAACCTACAGCACGTAATTCAAATTTATTTCCTGTAAAAGCAAAAGGAGATGTTCTGTTTCTATCGGTGTTATCTAATAAAATCTCAGGGATTTTACCAACTATATTCAGTTTTAAATCTGTTTTTTCCTCTGGAGATAATTTTCCTTTCGTTACATTTTCTAATTCATCAAGCACTTCAGATAATTGCGTTCCAATAAAAACAGAAATTATTGCTGGGGGTGCTTCATTTGCTCCTAAACGATGGTCGTTACTTGCACTTGCAATTGATGCTCTAATCAGCTCTTCATAATCATGAACAGCTTTGATAGTGTTCACAAAAAAGGTTAAAAACTGCAAATTCTTCATCGGAGTTTTACCTGGACTTAGTAAATTCACTCCCGTGTTAGTAGATAAACTCCAGTTATTATGTTTTCCTGAACCATTTATCCCTGCAAATGGCTTTTCATGAAATAGCACTTTAAATTTATGCCTTTGTGATACTTTTTCCATCACATCCATTAATAATGAATTATGATCTACCGCTAAGTTTGCTTCTTCAAAAATAGGTGCTAGCTCAAACTGATTTGGCGCCACCTCATTATGACGCGTTTTTACTGGAACACCTAACAGCATACATTCGTGCTCTAAATCACGCATAAAATTCAATACTCTAGTTGGAATCGACCCAAAATAGTGATCATCTAACTGTTGACCTTTTGCAGGTGCATGTCCTAACAAAGCTCTACCAGTCATCATTATATCAGGTCGCGAAGCTGCTAATGCTGTATCAATTAAAAAGTACTCTTGTTCCCAACCTAAGGTTGCATTTACTTTGCTTACATTTTTATCAAAATACTTACAAACAGCAGTCGCAGCAGTATCTACTGCTTGCAAAGCTCTTAACAACGGAGCTTTATTATCTAACGCCTCACCTGTGTACGCAACAAAAACAGTTGGTATACATAATGTTGTACCATATACAAAAGCTGGTGAAGTAGGATCCCAAGCTGTATACCCACGTGCCTCAAAGGTGTTTCGGATTCCTCCGTTTGGGAAACTCGAGGCGTCTGGTTCTTGTTGTACCAATTGACTTCCATCAAACTTTTCCATAGCACCACCATCAAAAGTTTCAAAAAAAGCATCGTGCTTTTCTGCTGTTGCACCAGTTAAAGGCTGAAACCAATGTGTATAATGTGTTGCTCCTTTAGATAACGCCCAATCTTTCATACTTACCGCAATTTGATCGGCAGTAGTTCTTTCTATCTTCGTTCCAAACTCAATAGCATCCATCACACTTTGGTATGCTTCTTTCGTCATATGTTGTCGCATTGCTTGTTCGTTAAAAACATTCCTTCCAAACAACTCAGAACGACGTTCATTCTCTTCTACAATTAATGGTTTTCTATTCAAAACCTCTTGTAATGCATTGAATCTTAAAACTGACATATTATATAAAGTATAAAATTAGACACTTCAAAAATACATAATTTTACCTTTTAAAAGACATACCCCCTAAAAAAACAGGGGTTAGCTTTAAATTAAAGTTAATTCTAACAACAAACACCCCTTAAAATTTTGCATTAACAAAAAAAATACACACATTTGCAGTATATTTAATTCCATAACAACACAAAAACAAAAATCATGAGTAAATCAAAATTAGAATATATTTGGTTAGATGGTCATGAACCAACTCAAAACATGCGTAGTAAAACTAAAGTTGAAGAAAACTTTAGTGGTAAGCTAGAAGATTGCCCTATTTGGTCTTTTGATGGTAGCTCAACTGAACAAGCATCAGGCGGTGCTTCTGATTGTTTGCTAAAACCAGTTGCTATTTACCCTGACCCTACAAGAAGAAATGGTTTCTTAGTAATGTCAGAAGTTTTAAATGCAGACGGAACTCCTCATGCATCAAATGCGCGTGCAAGAATTGACGATAACGATAATGATTTTTGGTTCGGGTTTGAGCAAGAGTACTTTTTAATGGACACAAAAACTGATTTACCTTTAGGATTTCCTCGTGGAGGTTTCCCTGGACCTCAAGGAAAATATTATTGCTCTGTAGGTGGTCGTTACACTTGGGGTAGAGATTTTGTAGAAGAGCACGCTGATTTATGCATTGAAGCTGGTTTAAATTTTGAAGGAATTAATCAAGAAGTAGCCCCAGGACAATGGGAGTTCCAACTATTCGCCAAAGGAGCAAAAAAAGCTGGTGATGAAATTTGGGTAGCTCGTTATTTATTAGACCGCTTAACTGAAAAGTATGGATACTATATTGAATACCACCCAAAACCTGTAAAAGGTGATTGGAATGGTTCTGGTATGCACGCTAACTTCTCAAACACCACTTTAAGAACTTGTGGTTCAAAAGAAACTTACGAAGCTATTTGTGAAGCTTTTAGACCTGTTACCGAAGAACATATTGATGTTTACGGAGCTAATAATGACGAACGCTTAACCGGTTTACACGAAACAGCTCACGTATCTGATTTTAGTTATGGAGTTTCTGATAGAGGTGCGTCTATCCGTATCCCTATTATTACCGTTGAAAAAGGATGGAAAGGATGGTTAGAAGACCGTCGTCCTGCTTCCAACGCTGACCCATACAAGGTAGCTGGAAGAATTATTGAAACAGTAAAAAACGCAAAAATTTAATTTTAGCACACACATACAACAACACACAACACAACTAAAAAAGCCGCTTAATGCGGCTTTTTTTTATCTTTTAAATCATTCTTTTTTAAAAAACAGTTAAATACACAAAAGTGATATAAGCTGCTAATAACAAAATACCATCTCTCCATCCTAAACGCAATCCTTTAGGTATAAACACCAACGGTAAAACTGCGAATGAAATAGCCAACATCCAATAAATATCATTATCTATTAAACTGTAAGCATCTGGTTTTACTTCAACAGGAGTTATCATAGCAGTAATACCTAATACTGCTAAAATGTTAAACACATTTGACCCCACTAGGTTACCCAGCGATATTGCTTTTTCTTTCTTTAAAACTGCGATGATAGACGCTGCCAATTCAGGAACACTTGTACCTACTGAAACTATTGTAACTCCAATAACCGCATCACTAACCCCTAAACTTTTTGCCAAAGTAACCGAACCATTAATTAACAATTCAGAACCACCCCATAAACCAACTCCTCCAATTGCTAAGAATAACGCAATTTTATACAAAGGAAGTTCCTCATCGTCTTCTGGCATTTCATCTACAACCGCTTGCTTTTGAAAACGTAAAAGGTAAATTAAAAAAGCAATTAACATTGCAAATAAAATAGCTCCTTCATAAAACTGAATTGTTTTATCATTTACAATAAAAACATACAGCATTATTGATGCAATCATCATCACGGGCCAATCGGTTTTATAAAAACTTTTTTGAACATCAATAGAAGATAAAATTACAGTTATTGCCAACACCAATCCTAAATTAGCGATATTAGAACCAATTACGTTTCCAACCGCCAAACCAGTTGCTCCGTCTAAAGCCGATTTAATACTTACAATCAATTCTGGTGCTGAAGTAGCAAACGAAACCACCGTCATACCAATCACAATTTTAGGAATGTTTAGTTTTAGTGATAGTCCTACCGCAGCTTTCAATAACCAATTCCCTCCTAAAACTAACAAAGTTAACCCTCCGATTATATATAATATACTCATGTATGTTTTTTTTGCGAAGATAACCTTTTTAAAACATCATTTTTTTACAATAAAAAAACTAAAAAACACTTCGAAATAATCTATGATTTTTGTCAGCTACAATTGAATCAAAAAAAACTGAAAGTTCATTTTTCAACCTTCTAAAACATCATTCTTCCTTTGCTTTTTTAAAACCCTAAAAAAACACCCATTATTTAATTACACATTAAAACAATAAAATAAAATTCAATTTAATTTAAAAACAAAAAACAAGTAAATAAAATTACAAATTAAAACATATATAACTTTTTTAACTTCATATATCAATTCAAATTAATTAATTCTTCAAAAATCTCTTGGCAGGTAGTTTCAACACCTCATATATTAGAAAAACAATTCCGGAATACTAACTATTATAACTATTTAAAAACATCAAAAATCACATGATTACTATTATTATTAAATTAACTATTATTGCACTCAAAATTGCAGCAGAAATTGCACAACACATATTTTAATCAACTTTTTAAACAACTATTATTATGCTAACATTTATTGGTATTTTATTAGTTATCACGGGAGTGGTGGCTATGATCTTGAAAACTATCTTCAACAACAACAAAATTCTTAATTGGTTTACAGCCCAAAGAAGCATTCAGTTTATAGGAATTGGTATTGTAATGAGTATCATTACCGGAATGTTCTTTTACGCTGAACCTGGTACAGCTTACGCAGTTCAATACCCTTGGGGAGGGCAAAAAGCCGTTTTTCAACAAGGTATTAAAACTAAAATGTGGGGACGATTAATCCCTATCCAGTTTGAAATCCCAATTAAGTACGTGATTCCTAACGGTGACGGAAAATACGGAGACGAAAGTAAGTATGCTTATGTTGACAATGCTCGTCAATGGGAATTTAACGATGCGGTAAAAGGGCAAATTGCAACATCAATTGTAATAAGTATTAACACTACTGATGAATCTCAATTTTTATCGGTTGCCGACAGAAATAAGACTGAAAAAAACCTGATTAGATCTCGTATTGTTCCTAACATCGATCAATCTATCAAAAACACCTGTAAGCTAATGGCTGCTCAAGATTATATCTCAGGACAAGCAGCAGATTTTGACCGTTATTTTCAAGATCAGTTAGAAAACGGAATGTACGTTTTAGAAGAGTATGTAGAAAACCAAAAACCAGATGTTATTGGTGATAGCACAGTGGTTAGAACTGTTCCTAACAAAGAATCTCGTCAAAAAAGATTCAGAATAAAATTAGAAAACGGAGAACCAGTTCGTGTACAAGGAAACTCTTTAAAATCATACGGATTAACTGTTGTACAAGCGGTAGTTACTGAAATTGACTGGGAAGAAACTTTTGACAACCGTTTACAATTACAGAAAGAAGAAGTAGCTCAAACTCAACTGGAAAAACAACAAGCTGAACGTGAATTTTACCGTGCACAAAAAGAAAAAGCTAAAGGAGAAGCTGAAAAAGCTACTGAAAGAGCTCGTTTAGAAAAAGAGCAAATTCAACAAACTATTGCAGCTGAAACAGAAGCAAAGGTTGCTGAGTTTAATTTAATAAAAGAGAAAAAGCAATATGAAGTTGAACAATACAAAGCTAAGAGTAAAAAAGTTGCCGCTGACGCACAAGCTTACGAGAACCAAAAATTAGTAAGTGCAGGTTTAACTCCACAAGAAAAAGCTGAATGGGAATATAAAACCGCTGTAGGTGTTGCTGAACAAATTAAAGATTTAAAACTTCCTAGTACTTATATAGAAGGCGGAAGTAAAAACGGAAACAATGGGAATTTGCTAGAATCATTAATTGGTGCAGATTTAGCCAAGAAAATGATGGAAAAGAAAAAATAACAGACTAAACACAAAGTCAGAAAGTAAGGAAGCTTACTTTCTGACTTACAATAAATTATTTTTCGTTATTTTTGATATAGAATCAACTACTAATGAAAAAAAGCATTTTTAAACTATTAGCTAAACTAAATAAGACACTACTACCCTCTTTTACCAAAAAAGAGCTGGATATCACTAAAGCTTCTAAAATTCAATTAGCAGTTATTGGATGGCGAGCTTATGTTACAATTAACTCTTTAGATTAAAAACTTACATATTATGAACAAGCATATTAAAGTTTTTTCGGGAACTCAAATTTTTGTTAGTCGACTAAGTCAACTACTTGATGAAATAAAAATTCCTTATTTAATTAAAGATAATCAAGAAGCTGGAAGATTGGCAGGCTTTGCTACTTTAGGCAACTCAGTGGATGTATTTATCTATGAATCAGACCTTGAAAAAGCGCAGAGTACCATTAATGATTTTAAACACGAAATAGAAGCGGATAAATAAATTGAAAAAACACGAAAAAAATTATTTTTTTGCTTTACAATTTAAAAAACATCCTTATATTTGCACCCGCAAAAAGGCCTCGTAGCATAACTGAATAGTGCACTTGATTACGGCTCAAGAGGTTGCAGGTTTGAATCCTGCCGAGGTCACAAAAAAAGCTTCTCAATTGAGAAGCTTTTTTTATTAAAACCATTTTTTATACTTAAAGTATCCCAGCATAACTACTACGGTTAGCAAGATTACTCCCCACATTATAAAATATCCATTTCTATATGTTAACTCTGGTATATAATGAAAATTAGTACCGTAAACACCCGCTATAAAAGTAATAGGTATAAAAACGACAGAAAATATCGTAAGTATTTTCATGATATCATTCATCCTGTTATTTACATTGGTAGAATAGACTGTTAACTGTTCACTCAACATACTTTTATAGTTTTCAACAGAATCGTAGCTTCTTTCAACCAAATCGTTCAAATCATTAAAAAAAGGTTGCTCTTTTTTGGTTATTAATTCCGTTTTAAAATCTTTAAAATAACTTATTGCCTCTCTCGCGGGTCTTATCGCTTTTCTAAAGTAGTTTAGTTCAATCTTATTTCGATTTATCTCTTGTAAAATATTCTTATTAGGCTCTAAAAGAATTTTATCTTCCAACTCTTCAACTTTTTCACCAAAAATCTCCATCAAAAAGTTATAATTATCAACAATCACATCCAACAAACAATACATTAAATACGTTGTATTATAAGAACGAACTCTTCCTTTTTTATTGCGCAACCTATCTCTTACAGGTTCAAAAATATCTCCTTGCTTTTCTTGAAATGTTATCAATACATTTTTTAACAAATACATTGAAACTTGCTCTGCTTCTAATTGATGTTTTTGGTTATTTAAAAACATCATTTTTATACTGGTAAAAATTGAATCTTCGTCAATATCAACTCTCGGGCGCTGGTCTGTATTTACAATATCTTCTAAAATAAGAGTGTGAATATTAAAAAGCTTACCTATTTGCCTTATTAATTCAATATCATGTAAACCATCAATATTTATCCATATCTTTTTATAAACGGTTAAATATGTTTCGAGTTCATTTATACTTTGCAATTCCAACTCGTCAATAACATTTTCATCATACCCTATTAATCGGATACGAGTATTCTCTTCTTTTTGATGACCAACAAATACTGGACTTCCAGGAATTACATTTTTGGTGTTTTTTTGTTTGATTATAAAACGAGTCATGCTTTTATTTTAAGCGAGTTGAAATAATTTATACAGTTTGGCAAGTATAATGAGTTCTGATTTATTTTTACTTGCTGTTGCATCTGAAATTTCGTGTGATGCTGCTAATAAATTATGAATAGTTTCTTTAGAAAACTCTTTTTTATGTGTTGTGTAGTAATTTTTAAAGTTTTCATAAGCTTCGTCAGAAGTAGTCTTTTCTTTAAGCAACGATCTTAGTTCTTCATAAATTAATTCACTTTCTGAAGTATCTTTTGAAGTATTCCAGTTCTTCTCTACTCGCTTAACGATGCTTTTCTTTTCTTCAACAGTCATATTTTTATCTGCCATAGAAACAGCATAAAATAAGTTTGCAATGCTTTTATAAAAATCTTCGGTAAATTTCATAACTACGTAATTTCTGGCAATATTAAAATAGGGATCTTACTATGAAATGCTGATTTTTTAATCACATTTTCTTCCAACAAGCGATTAAAGAAATTGTATTTATGATTTATCAAAACTAATAATTCGCTGTCGGTTTCATCAATATGCTTTTCTATCGTTGACGTTTCTGAACCTTCCCAATCAATCTTTTTATAAACAACGTTTAAGTCTTGTAACATTTCCCTCAACCTAACTTTATGCTTTTGTTGATTTTCAGTTAAAAAACTCTCTTCTGACAAATTAACAACTTCTACCAAACATTTTTTTAGCGCGCTTAAACTTACCAAAAACTGTAATTCTTTAGCTGAATACTGTCTTTTATAATTTGTTGAAAATACAATTTGATGCAGCGGTTTGTATTTATAATTCATGGGAACTACAATTAACGGACAATCATTAATTGCAGTAATCATTTTCATAGTATTAGTTCCAATAAAAGTTTCAGCTAAACTTTTCGCTCCTTTTGTTCCCGTAACAACAACATCTATATTTTTATCTTTTATTGCATTTACTACAGCTTTCGTCAATGAATTTGAAGCTACTAGTTTTTCAAAAGTGAACGAACTTTCTTCTCTATTTAAAACTTCAATTAAATATTTTAGTTCATTTTCAATTTCATCATCCATCTCATTAAACCACTTGTCATTTTTTTCTTCGCTTAACAATTCTGAAGGCTGACTAACGTAAACATCCAACAAATAAATGGTTGCTTCAACCCCTTTAAACAACTGCTTGGTATAATTCAATGCATTTATTGCTACTTCTGAAAAATTATACGGAATTAAAATATTTTTCATAACTAAAAAATCATGATTACCTATCAAATATAATTTTTTATTTCGAGATTATATTAACGAAACCAGAACTATCTTTGTATTAAAAAACTAAATCATGAAGAATCGCTTTTTAGAGTTATCTATTTATAATCCTCTATTACAATTTTTACTTTTACTAACGATTTTGTTTTTTTTAATTTATTTAACCAAGAAACTTACAAGATCATATATTGTAAAAAACGCTATTGAGCCTCATAGAAGAAAGCTAATTTTAAATCTAAGCTACTTTTTATACTACACCCTAGCGTTTTTTATTTCGTTAATCATTTTCGGAATCAACTTAAAAGAAGTTACTGTTTTCGCATCATCTATACTTGCTGTACTTGGGGTTGGTTTTTTTGCTCAATGGTCAATTTTATCAAACTTAACTGCCAGTATTATCTTGTTTTTTTATCACCCAATGCGTATTGGCGATACCATAAAAATAATTGACAAAGATTTCGACTTACAAGGAGTTGTAAAAAACATAACCGGATTTTATGTTTTACTTTATATTTCTGAAGGAAAAAGAGAAATAACTATCCCTAATACTATTATTTTATACAAAGGAATAGAGTTAGTTAAAAAGAAAAACAACAGCTAACCTACTACAAATTAAATATTTAAAAAAAATAAAAAAAAGTTTGTTGTATTAAAAAATAGTTTACATTTACCTCATCTTATTATATAAGTCGAATGTTACGTTTTACTTATTTCGTCACTAACTTTTACGGGAAGATTAAAAGTTATTTAGTGTTTGGGAAACACAACGAAAAAATTAAGGTTTCTTCCACTCCTCAATACTCTTTACCACTGAATTTTTATAAACAGTGCGGTGATTGTTTAGCTTTAAGAGTCTAACTATTCATTTTATTTTGGTTTAATCATCTTGTTAAAAAACAACGATGCTTGTTACACTTTTTTATTTAAAATAAGTTTTTGGCAAAGCCTTAGCTTCTTTTTTAAATAATTCTTCTGTACTTAAAACACAGAAACAACTAAAATAATAATGAATACTAAATATAAAGACTTAATAGAACAAACGTTTGATTTTCCTCAAGAGGAATTTCACACAGAACAAAACAACTTGTTTTTTCACAACATTGATATGATGGAATTAGTGAAGCAATATGGCGCGCCATTAAAATTCACTTACTTACCAAAAATATCAGAAAACATAAACAAAGCTAAAAACTGGTTTCATAAAGCCATTGAAAAACACAATTACCAAGGAACTTACAACTATAGTTACTGTACCAAAAGTTCGCACTTTAAATATGTGTTAAACGAGGCTTTAAAAAACGATATACACATCGAAACATCTTCTGCTTTTGATATCGACATTGTAAAATCATTAAAAAAAGAAGGGAAATTAAGTGATGATGCTTATGTATTATGCAACGGTTTTAAACGCGATCAATACATAGCAAACATTATTAGTTTAATAGATGGTGGACATACCAACTGTATTCCGATTATAGACAATTATGAAGAACTAGATTTACTTTTAGATGAAACTAAAAGCAAGTTCAATGTTGGAATTCGTATTGCTTCGGAAGAAGAGCCTAAGTTTGAGTTTTACACAAGCCGTTTAGGAATTGGTTACAAAAACATCGTATCGTTTTATGAGCGTCAAATAGCTAACAATCCGCAGGTTGAACTAAAGATGTTACACTTCTTTATCAATACAGGAATTAAAGACAACGCTTATTACTGGAACGAATTGTTAAAGTGTTTAAACGTATACATTAAACTTAAAAAAGTTTGTCCAACCTTAGACAGCTTAAATATTGGTGGAGGTTTCCCTATTAAAAACTCATTAGCTTTCGATTATGACTATGAGTACATGGTAGATGAAATCATCAATCAAATAAACGTAGCTTGTAAAGAAGCAGGGGTTGACACACCTAATATTTTTACTGAATTTGGAAGTTTTACTGTTGGTGAAGCTGGTGGAGCAATTTACGAAGTACTGTATCAAAAAAGACAAAACGATCGTGAAAAATGGAACATGATTAACTCATCTTTCATTACCACTTTACCAGATTCATGGGCTATTAACAAGCGATTTATCATGCTTCCTATTAACAAATGGAATCACAGATACGAACGTGTGTTATTAGGTGGATTGACTTGTGATAGCGATGATTATTACAACTCAGAACAACACGTAAACGGAATATATTTACCAGTATACGAAAAAGAATCTCCTTTATATGTAGGCTTTTTCAACACAGGTGCTTATCAAGAAACTATAGGTGGTTTTGGCGGACTACAACACTGTTTAATTCCAACCCCAAAACACATATTAATTGATAAAAACGAAAATGGTGATTTCACCACAAAATTATTTAAAGAACAACAAAAAAGCGAAGAACTATTATCAATCCTAGGGTACTAGTTTAATATTAATAAAAATGGAAAAAAGAAATTACGCAGGTATTCCTGATCAATACGCAAAGTTAGAAACTGCTAAAGTAGTATTAATCCCTGTTCCTTATGACGGAACTAGCACTTGGCAAAAAGGAGCAGATAAAGGTCCTGAAGCTTTTTTAAACGCTTCAGAAAACATGGAGCTTTACGATATAGAAACTGATAGTGAAGTGTACAAAGAAGGAGTTTATTTAGCTCCTGCTGTTACTGAAGATTCTTCTCCTGAAGCTATGGTAGAAGCAGTACATGAAACGACCAAAAAATACATCAATAAGAATAAATTTGTAACGCTTTTTGGTGGAGAGCATTCAATTTCTATCGGAACAATTCGTGCATTCAACGAGTGTTTTAACAACTTAACAGTGTTACATATCGATGCACATGCCGATTTACGTAAAGAGTACGAAGGAACAAAATGCAACCACGCTTGTGCGGTTTACGAAGCAAGCCAAAACACTAACTTAGTACAAGTAGGAATCCGTAGTATGGATATTACAGAAAAGTCATCAATGAACTTAGATAAAGTATTCTTTGCGCATGATATGGCTGTAAATGAATATTGGATGGATGATGTTATTGACCAATTAACAGGAAACGTTTTTATCACGTTTGATTTAGATGCAATTGACCCATCATTATTACCAAGTACAGGAACACCAGAACCAGGTGGGTTATTTTACTATGAAACACTTGAGTTCTTAAAGAAAGTATTTACTGAAAGAAACGTAGTAGGATTTGATATCGTAGAATTATGCCCTAACGAAAACGAAAAGTCTTCAGACTTTTTAGCGGCTAAATTATACTATAAAATGTTGAGTTATAAATTCGCATCTAACATGGAAGACGAAGAAGATTATAGCGATGATGATAGCTCACCATTTAATAAATTATCGAAGTTTAAAAGCAACGACGACGATTATTAAAATGCGCTTACAAACCATTGCGTATCATTTAGAAAAACGAATTTTACTTAGTACAGTTCGTAAACAATTTAAATCGTACAACCTAGTAAAAAGAGAACACTCTTTTTTACTTTATAAATTTAAAAACGACTCATACATCTACGTAAAAGATTATGGAAGTGTAGTTTTTATAAATTGTGAAGAAGTTGTTATAACCGAAATTGTTAATTTTTTAGCAGGTAAAGAAATCGCAACCTTCGATCAATTACCATCAGAAAAATACGAAATCACTTTTTCTGATACGATTGAAGTTGATTTTGGAAGCATACAAGTTAAAGAACTAAATGACGATGTAGCACATACCATCATGCTAAATTTAGCACAATCGGTAGCATTGATGAATTATGTGAATAAAACATCTGATTTGCACGATAAAACATTAATATATTCTAAGCAATTAGAAAGAACAGGAAGCTTTAAGCTTTCTAAAGTTCAAATGAGAAAATTCATTGGTAAAACCATGAATTTAAAAAATAACATTGCAGAGAATTTGTTTGTTTTTGACTCACCAGATGTAGCGTGGAGCAACAAAGATTTATCGGATTTAGATTACAAATTAAAAGATGAATTAGACATTGTAAAACGCCATCAAGGAATAGAAAATAGTTTAAACGTAATTAAAGAAAATTTAGATTTATTCAACGATATACTACAACACAAATACAGCAGTATGCTAGAATGGATTATTATTATTTTAATCCTTTTTGAAGTGGTACAGGTTATTATTGAAAAATTAATATAAAACACAGAGTTTATGAAATTACTACATAAAAAAAACTCATGGTAATTTCATAAACTCACAAAAAACAATAAAAATGGATAAGCCAATAACCAATTTTATAGAAAAATACTTTTTACACTTTAACGCTGCTGCATTAGTAGATGCAGCAAAAGGATACGAAGCACAATTAGAGCAAGGATCTAAAATGTTAGTTTCATTAGCAGGAGCAATGAGTACTGCAGAATTAGGAAAGATTTTTGCCGAAATGATTCGTCAAGGTAAGGTTGATATTATTTCTTGTACAGGTGCAAACCTTGAAGAAGATATTATGAACTTAGTAGCACATTCGCACTACAAAAGAGTTCCTAATTACCGTGATTTAACTCCGCAAGACGAGTGGGATTTATTATTAAAAGGATTAAACCGTGTAACTGATACTTGTATTCCTGAAGAAGAAGCTTTCCGTCGTTTACAAAAACATGTTTTCAAAATTTGGAAAGATGCTGAAGAAGCAGGCGAGTGTTATTTTCCGCATGAATACATGTACAAATTATTACTTTCTGGTGTTTTAGAAGAATACTACGAAATCGATTTAAAGGATTCTTGGATGTACGCTGCTGCAGAGAAAAACTTACCAATCGTAGTTCCAGGGTGGGAAGACAGCACGATGGGTAATATCTTTGCTTCATATGTGGTAAAAGGAGAATTAAAAGCATCAACCATGAAATCTGGAATCGAATACATGACTTTCTTAGCAGATTGGTATACAGACAATTCAGAAAAAGGAATCGGATTCTTCCAAATTGGAGGTGGAATTGCAGGTGATTTCCCTATTTGTGTTGTACCAATGTTGTATCAAGATTTAGAAAGAGAAGACACTCCTTTTTGGAGCTATTTCTGTCAAATTTCAGATTCTACAACAAGCTACGGTTCGTATTCTGGTGCAGTACCTAACGAAAAAATTACTTGGGGTAAATTAGACATCGATACTCCTAAGTTTATTATAGAAAGTGATGCAACTATTGTTGCTCCGTTAATTTTTGCGTATCTTTTAAACATGTAATACATGAAACGAGTTATTGTAGACTATTCAAAACTAACTACCGATATATTAGATTTATTGGTAGAGAAATATCCTGACGGATACGATCATTCAGACATTATTTCCTTTAAAAACAGTAAAGGAGAAACAGTAAAAGCAGTAGAAGTTAAAACTGAAGACACTTTGTTTTTAGTGAAAATAAGTTCTCAACTGCAACAAACTATGGAAGATTATGATGCAGATGATGTAGATGATGATGATGACAACGATGACGAGTTTGATGAAATTGAAGTATCTGATAATTTTGACAATGATTAATTAAAAAACCATGAATCCAGCATTTCACATGTCGCTTCCATGTTTAAACATTAAGGAGACGATAAGTTTTTACACCGATGAACTAGGTGCTACAGTTGGAAGAGTAACCAAAGAGTGGGTAGATATCAATCTTTTCAATAATCAATTAACCTTTGTTTTAGTTGATACATTTAATTTTGAATATCCTAACTACCAATTTGAAAACCATTCTTTACCTACTTTTCATTTCGGAGTAATTGTGAACAGCAATGAATGGGAAGAAATTTACGATAGAGTTAATTATTGGTTATCGGGTCATAATATTAAAAAAACTTTTTTAAAAGATAAACATGGTGAACACGTGTCATTTTTTATAAAAGATCCTAACGGATATACTTTAGAATTTAAAACTTTTATACAAGAAGACGGAATGTTTATGATGTAAATTAAAGCGCGCTATGGCTTATTACAACTCTCAACAAACAGTTACATTAGTCGGCGTATATCAAGGATACACAAACGGCTATTACGTTTTTGAATTAGAAAATGGTGATATTATCGATTTTGAACAAATCAACAAAAAGAATTTAGAAGCTTTCGATTTAAAATCATCTGCATTCAAAAACAAGAAGTTTAAAATAACTTACAAAGAAATTTTTGACGATGTAGACGATGAAAATTTGGTTATTTTTAAATTAGACAACCTTCAATTACTTTAAAACAAAAAACCCATTCTAAGTAAAGAATGGGTTTTGCTTTTATAAAATTTTAAGTATCGATTTATATTGGTCAAGATCTATTCTTCCACTAAAAATCTTAGTGGTTTTCAAAATAATCTCTTCTGCCTTTTCTTGAGAAAAACCTAACTGAATTGCATATTTTAATATTAGTTTTCGCTCAGCATCATCAATTATATGATCAGAATAAATTATTTTAAACAAATCTAACAAGCGCTCTAACCTATCGTCAGTATTAATATGAGGTACTACTGGATATTTTTTAGAATTTTTCAAAATTTCTTGATATTCTTCTTCTGTTATATCAAGCTTTCTTGCAAAACGATTGACAAGCTTTTGCTCATCTTCATTCAAATCACCATCTACAGTAGCAAGGTTTACAATTGCACTAAAATGCGCTACGTTATTTCTATGTTTACTTGACTCATATAAATCTACAATACTCATAATCACTCTATTTTTTTAATTGATTGTAACACTAAAACTTCAATATCTTCATCTTCTTCTGAAGCTTGATAGTCGTATGTAATTTCAAACTCTTGATCTATAAACTTACTATCTTTTAGGTTGTAGGTTTTTAATATTTTTTCTGAAACTGTTTCGAAAGTAATTACCTCTTCATCGTTGTCATCATTTACAAACGAAAATGTATATCCATTATCATCAAATCCCTGAAAAGTTGCTATAACTTTTGTTGGCTCTTCTGTGTTTTTATTTTTTGTAGTAAGCGCTAAATTAGTAGCTATAAATAATATAAAAATTGCTTTAATAATACCTGTTTTCATTTTCTTTTAAATTTAAGTATATATAATTTACTTTCTTGGGTATTTACCACAACAAGCCCAACTTACTTTTAGCAAAAACCTAAAATAGGTCATGCTCGTGGAAATAAAGAAAATGATGTTACATAGGCATTAATTTTACGCTATACATTACTATATAAATATACGTTATTTTTTGTTCAGTTTAACAAAAAAATAATTCAATAAAAAAGACCTAAAACTTTCGTTTTAGGCCCTTTCGTCTAACCAAACTTAGTATAAAAACTAACTACTACTATTTTTATTTTTTTGAAGAGACTTCTCTTTTCGGATGAAAATAATTAAGGTGTATAATCTTAATCGGAGAAGCCTATATATTTAAGGGATAAATACCTACTTTGAACTTTTTAAAAGCTACTTTTCTGTTTCGCTTTCATATAATAAGACACAGCATTATTTAATAAGTCACATGAAAACATAAAAAAGCTCAAAAATTTCTTTTTGAGCTTTTTATTAGTATAAATATTTTCTTAAAACTACTCTATGTTCTGGTATCGATTTATCATAATCAGCTACTAGTAACTCTAGTATTTCTGGCGGTTTCTTTCCTATTTCTTTTTTTGAATTGTATTTAGATACATATAGATTATAAATTGTTGCTGTATCTTCAATTTTCTTTTCAAAAATTAAAAAATGCTGTTCGTTTAATTCTGAAAAGCAAATATCATTCTTTTGAAATGTTTCAGAATTGTCTGTAAAAAAACCTGAAAATTCGTAATACCTAAAAACGTTTTCCATTCTTATACAATCTCTGCTGACAACCCTAACTCTAACAACTTAGAGCATCTAGGTTCTAAATCTTTGTACTCTCCTGTTTTAACAGCACACTTTCCTTTGTAATGAACTAAAATAGTACATTGTTCTGCTTGTTCTAACGTATGATCGCACACTGTAACTAAACTATCAATTACAAAATCAAAAGTATTTACATCATCATTGTACAAAACAATTTCGTGTTCTGTAGTTTCTTGCAATAAGACGTCAAGCTCTTCTTGTATTTTTTCAATCGTACTCATTGGTTTTATTTTTGATACTGCAAAGCTACCCAATTATTTCTTTCGATAGTATTTTTTAATGTTAAACCGTACTTAGAAACCTCATTATCAATCGTTGGAATATCTTCCTTATAAAATCCACTTAACAATAAAGTTCCTTCTTCGTTTAAACAATCTGTATACGTTTTCATGTCATTCAGCAAAATATTTCTATTAATATTTGCTATAATAACATCATAGTTTTTACCTTTTAAAAGCAATGCTTCTCCTTCGTATACAGAAATATGTTTACAGTTGTTTCTTTCAACATTTTCAAGCGAATTCTCATAGCACCAAGCATCAATATCAATAGCATCAATAGGTTGCGCGCCTTTCATTTCAGCAAAAATTGCTAAAATCCCTGTTCCGCAACCCATATCTAACACTTTTTTACCTTCAATATCTAAATTAAGTAAATGTTGCACCATCATATGGGTGGTTTCATGATGTCCTGTACCAAAACTCATTTTTGGCTCGATAACAATATCGTATTTCAAATTAGGATTTTCATGAAAAGGCGCTCTTATACTTACTAAATCATCAACCTGAATAGGATTAAAGTTCTTTTCCCATTCGGCATTCCAATTCGTTTGCTCAATTTCTTTGTGTTCAAATTCAATAGAAAATTCTTCAGAGTTTAGCACAAAAACATCGTCTAAAATATCCGAGTTCCATACTTCTTTTTGAATATACGCAACAACTCCGTTCTCATTTTCAACAAAACTCTCAAACCCTACCGAACCTAACTCTGCAATTAAAATCTCAGTTGTTGGCTCTATCGGCGTAACTTTAAAAGTATATTCTATGTATATATTATCCATTAAATTGATTTAATAATTGCTACAAAATCTTCTGTTTTTAAGGCTGCTCCTCCAATTAAACCGCCATCAACATCAGGTTTAGAAAAAATCTCTTCAGCGTTAGCTGGTTTAACACTTCCTCCATATAAAATTGAAATTGCATTAGCTGTTTCATTTCCATAAACATTAACAAAAAGTTCTCTTACAAAAGCATGCATTTCTTGTGCTTGTTCTGGTGTAGCGGTTTCTCCTGTACCAATAGCCCAAACAGGTTCGTATGCTAAAACAATATTCTTAAAATCTTCATTTTTTAAGTGAAAAAGCGCTTTTTTTACTTGACTTTCAACTACTGCAAAATGATTTCCTGATTTTCTATCTTCTAACAATTCACCAAAACAAAAGATTACTTCTAAATTATTAGCTACAGCAGTATTTACCTTTTCAGCTAACAACTCATCAGTTTCACCAAAATATTCTCTGCGTTCTGAATGCCCAAGAATAACGATATCTACACCAATTTTTTTTAACATATCTGCAGACACCTCACCTGTAAAAGCACCACCTGTTGCTTGATGCATGTTTTGAGCTGCAACCTCAACAGCAGATTTTTTAGTCTTTTTAGTAGCATAATTTAGGTTTACAAAACTTGGAGCAATAATTACTCTTGTATCTTCTGCTAAACCGTTTTTTACTTCTTTCTTAATACCTTTAATTAGCTCTTTAGCTTCCTCAAGGTTTTTATTCATCTTCCAGTTACCTGCTACTATTTTTTGTCTCACTTTTGTTCTTTTTTCTGGTTATTGATTTATGGAATGCAAAATTACATTATTTCTAGGCTTTGACGAATTAATTTATCGGTTGCTTTTGTTGCGTTAAAAACCATAATTTTACCTGTTTCGTCAATTACTAAATATCTAGGAATCCAATTTAAACCTAAGAATTCACCCATTTTTCCTTCCCAACCTGATTGCATAAAATAATGATCTCCTTTAAGTTTCAAACGTTGTAAAGCTGCTTTCCAATCGTTTTGATTTCTGTCTAACGACAAAAACACATACACAACATCAGTGTTTTCTTCTTGAATTTTTCTAATTTCAAGTAAACCTTCTAAACAATCAGGACACCAAGATGCCCAAACATTAATCACTATTTTCTTGCCTTTGTGTTTTTCTAAAATATTTTTAAACGGAACGTTTTCTTCATCTACCGAAATAAAAACATCTTCCAACGCTTCTTTTGAAAACTGCTCTGGATTTTCTTTTGAACAACTTGCTATTGTTAAACTCACTAAAAATATAATCAAGAATTTCTTCATGCTACTGTACTTTATTTGTTAATTTATCTGATACTTTTGACGATTTGAATAATGATATTTTTCCATTTTCGTCAATGATTAAAAACCTCGGAATCGTTTTTAGTTTTAAAAACTTCCCCAATTCACCATCTCCTTTCTTCGGAATGTAATAATGCTGACCTTTTACCGGAATAGTTTCCAATCCTCTTTTCCAGTCGTGATAAGAATGATCAACTGACAAAAAAACATATACAACTTCTGTATTTTTCTCTTGAAAAGCAACAACATCCTTAAAACTATCTTGACTTACAGGGCAATAATTTGCAAATATTTGCACAAACTTTTTCTTCCCTTTATTTTTTGTTAAAATTTCTTGAAGTGTAGTCGATCTACGTTCTAAAGTAAGCAGTTCTTCGTTTAACGCATCATTTGTAAAATGTTTTGGCTGAAAAACAGCACAACTTGACAAAAAAACTAGTAAAATCAATAAAAAATAAAGTCTCATTTTATTGTAATCTTATTCGAGGATCTAACCAACTATATAAAACATCTACTAAAATATTTATGATGATAAATAGTGTTGCTACTACTAACACAGCTCCCATTATTACAGGTAAATCTAACGTGTTTAGCGAGTTTACTATTTCTTTTCCTAATCCGTTCCAGTTAAAAATGTACTCTACAAAAACCGCACCAGCTAACATCGAAGCAAACCAGCCCGAAATTGCTGTAATTACTGGATTTAACGAGTTTTTTAACGCATGATTTTTTATTACTTGATACATCGTTAATCCTTTCGCTTTTGCGGTTCGTATATAATCTTGACTTAAGGTTTCTAACAACGAATTTCGCATTAACTGAATTACCACTGCTAACGGACGAATACCCAAAACTATTGCTGGTAACAGTAAGTTTTTCCATTGAATATGAGTTCCTTCACCAAAATCATCAACTTCATATAAACTTCCTGTCATTTCTAAATTCGTATATTTATGCAACACAAAACCGAATAACCAAGCAAACAAAATTGCCGAAAAGAAAGAAGGCACGCTCATTCCTAAAGTACTAATAACCGCTATGATTCTATCAAAAAAAGTGTCTTTAAATAAAGCGGAAAAGATCCCTAAAACTATTCCTAAAACAAGGGCTATAACTATTGCCACAATTGCTAAAATTGCTGTATTGGGTAAAGTTTCTTTAATTACTTCGGAAACGTTTTTACCATTCTTCTGAAAAGATTGACGTAAATACGGAGTTTTTATAATCACCTTCGCATTTCCAACAGAAAACAAGGATTTCGCATTGTATTTTCCTTCAGACAAAAAAGTATAATCATCTACATTTTTACTATGAAAAGATAGCGGAGAAACATCATTTAAATAATATAAATACTGTGTGAACATAGGTTTGTCGAATCCGTATTTCTTACGAATATTTTGCAGCTGCTCGGTATCTTCTCGTTGATCTAACATCATACGAGCAGGGTCTCCGGGTAAAATATTAAACAGTAAAAAAATAACTGTTACCACCCCGAATAAGGTTAAAAATCCGTAAAAAAATTTATTGATGATATATTGAAACATATGTAACAAAGATAACAGAAACTGCTAAATTTATGTACTTTTGCCTAACTTTTACAACAACACATGACAACACAACAACTTGTATCTGAAATTCGAAAAAAGAAATCGTTTTTATGTATTGGACTCGATGTTGATTTAGACAAAATTCCAGCACATTTACTTCAAGAAGAAGATCCTATTTTTGCTTTTAACAAAGCTATTATTGATGCCACACACCATTTATGTGTAGCCTATAAACCAAACACTGCTTTTTACGAAGCTTACGGCATTAAAGGATGGAAATCTCTTGAAAAAACCATTAACTATTTAAACGAAAAACATCCAGAAATTTTCACCATTGCTGATGCAAAACGTGGCGATATTGGAAATACAAGTACCATGTATGCTAAAGCTTTTTTTGAAGATTTAGCGTTTGATTCGGTTACTGTTGCTCCGTATATGGGAAAAGATTCTGTAGAACCTTTTTTAGCTTTTGAGGACAAGCACACCATAATGTTAGCCTTGACTTCTAACCAAGGTGCTTTCAATTTTCAAACAAAAACTGTTGAAGGCAAAGAATTATATAAACAAGTGATTGAAACTTCAAAATCTTGGAAAAATTCACAAAACTTAATGTATGTTGTGGGAGCTACTAAAGCTGAATATTTAGGAGAAATTAGAAAAATTATTCCAAATAATTTTTTATTAGTTCCTGGAGTTGGTGCACAAGGTGGAAGTTTAGAAGAGGTTTGTAAGTATGGAATGACTGATACTATTGGTTTACTAATCAATTCTTCTCGTGGTATTATTTACGCTTCTAACAAAGAAGATTTTGCTAAAGCCGCTGTTGAAAAAGCTAAAGAATTACAATCTCAAATGGAAAAAATATTAAATCTGCAATAAATCACTATTTAAATGAAAACAAAAATACTACTTGCCCTATTCACATTATTTTTACTTGAGTCCTGTTCTAATGAACCTGAAAAAGAATCAACAATAACAATACCTGAACTTACTAATGAGGTTTTGGTATATGTTCCTGAAAAAATTAGCAAAAATTTAGTCTTAGTTGATGATGCTGCTAATACAGAAGTTTATTTATTAAAAAAAGACGGACAAAAATTTCATGAGTGGCAGTTAACTAATAGACTAGGAAATGATGTTGTTTTAGAAGAAAACGGCAAGCTTTTAGCCTTATTAAAGACTGATAACGATAAAATTACCTTTGGAGGTTCTGGTGGACAAATCCAAGTTATAAACCCTGACAATTCAGTTGATTGGCAATTTGTGTATTCTACAGAAGAGTATAATTTGCATCACGACATAGAAAGGCTACCAAACGGTAATATTATTGCTTTATTATGGGAAAAGAAAACAGCTGCACAAGCTCAAGAAATTGGATACAAACTAAACAAAGACATTTATATTGAGTCAGTAATAGAAATCAATCCAAATACAAATCAGATTGTTTGGAAATGGAGTTCTTGGGATCACTTAATTCAAGATGCTGATTCAAACAAATCTAACTTCGGATCTATATCGAATAATCCTCAATTGATTGATATTAATTTCAATAATTTAGATCATGGTGATATTATGCATGCTAATGCTATTGAATATGATAAAAAAAATGATTTAATTTTCATTAGTGTTAATTTTTATCATGAAGTTTGGGTAATAGATCATAGTACTACTTCCGAAGAAGCTAAAAATAATTCAGGTGGAAACTATAACAAAGGAGGTGACTTGTTATATAGGTTTGGAAACCCTTCAGCTCATAAGACAGAAGGAGATCAATTATTTTCAAACAATCATCATTGTAACATTATTAATGATAATTTACCAGGCGCAGGAAATATGCTAATTTTCAACAATGGTGCTGACAATAAACAATCAATAGTTTATGAACTACAACTTCCTAGTTCCTTTGATTTTAATAAATCCCCAGACATTATTTGGTCTTACACTAATTCTAATTTATTTTCTGCAAAAGTATCAGGAGCTCGAAGAGTAGAAAACGGAAACACTTTAATAACTGAAGGTGATTTTGGATATTGGGAAGTTACTCATAATAAAGAATTAGTTTGGCAATATAGTGGCTCTGGTTTCTTTTGGAGAGGATATCCATATAACTATACAGATTTAGCAATAAAAAATCTGAAGTCTAACTAAAATAAACAAATTCATTACCAAAACAAGCCTCAAGCCTTAGTTAAAGTTTTAATTAAGGCTTGTTTTTTATATTTAGATTTTTTTTTGAGATTTTAATTTGTTATAATGAAGATAGCAGTAACATATAGTTTTTATTGTATTTCAATTAATATTAACTCAGTTTTCAACTCAAAAAATATTTTCAATATTTAGCTATTTAATAAACCTTTATGTTAGAGTTTAATCGTGAAATTAAAAGAATAATTTCTCTTGTTCCTAGTCAAACAGAATTGTTGGTTGATTTAGGATTGGAAGACAGCATTGTTGGGGTTACTAAATTTTGCATTCATCCAAAAAATCTTTTAAAAACCAAAACAATTGTTGGAGGAACAAAAAACATCAAGATTGATAAAATAAAAGGACTTCAACCAGATATTATTCTTTGTAATAAAGAAGAAAACACTAAAGAAATTGTTGAAGCTTGTGAAAAAATTGCTACAACTCATGTTTCTGATATTTTTACACTTGATGATGCTAAAGAACTTATTCTACAATATGGCGATTTGTTTTCTTGTAAAATGGAAGCCTCAAAAATTGTTCAAGAATTAGATTTTAAAATCAACGATTTTAAATTATTCATCAAAAACAAAAAAGAGAGAACCGTTGCTTATTTTATTTGGAAAAATCCGTGGATGGTTGCTGCAAACAACACATTTATCAATCATTTACTAGAATTGAATAAGTTCAAAAATATTTATGCTAATCAAGAGCGTTACCCTGAAATTAGTTTTGAAACTTTGATAAAAGACAATCCTGAATTGATTTTACTTTCTTCTGAACCTTATCCTTTTAAAGAAAAACACTGTTTAGAAATAAAAAAATCCGCACACAATTCGACTCCCATATTGGTAGATGGTGAGTTCTTTTCTTGGTACGGTAGTAGGTTATTAAAAGCTTTTGACTATTTTAAACAATTACACAACAGTATTTGACATATCTTCATCTAAATATTTAATTCTATTTAGCTTTTCTAATATTTTCATTGCCTTAAATGCTGAACGATCGCTTTTGCACTCGTCTACATATTTATAATCATTAGCCGTTTCAACCAAGCTTCGGTATCTTTCTTCAAGATGTTTCTTATATCTTCGTAATTGAGCTATTCTAGACATTTCTAATAAGGTTAAACGGATTATAAATATACATAATTATTTGACTTACAATTTAATACACTTTAACAAATTATTAAAAAAGGGAAAAATCCTATAAACACAACTTTGTTATATAAAAAAAGACCTTCAAATTTTGAAGGTCTATTATAATAATTCTTTATTATATTATCTATTATCTTGTAAAGCAAAAACTTGACGTAATAAAGCTGTATCTCTTAAACCTACTTTTTCACGGATTCCTTTTTCTTCAACCGCAATCATTTTAAATACTCCTTCTAAAGCTTCAGTAGTTACATAATCAGTTAGATCAGGATTCACTTTATTTACAAATGGGATACTATTGTATTTCGTTATTAAATCTGACCAAATTCTATCTGCTCCAACTTTTTCAAATGAGTTTTTAATTACTGGATTAAACTTACTATACAAAGCTTGAGATGTTTTTCCTTCTAAATACATCGTTGCTGCATTTTGTTCTCCTAATAAAATATTCTTCGCATCAGCAAACGTAATTCCTTTTACAGCATCAACAAAAATAGGAGTTGCAGTTTTTACCGCATCTTCAGCAGTTCTATTTATTGCTTTTAATCCCTCATCAGCTAAAGAACTTAATCCTATTTTACGTAATCCTTTATCGACTACTTGTAATTCTTCTGGAAGTAAAATCTTAACCAAGTCATTTTTATAAAAACCATCGGTAGCTGTTAATTTACTTACTTGGTTTTGTATTCCGTTATCTAACGCCTCTCGTAAACCAGCTCCTATTTGCTCTTGCGATAGTACACCTCCTTGAGGTAATTGATTTACTACTTTTTGTAATTCGGCACATCCTGTTAAAACAACAACAAATGCCAACGCTATAATTTTTTTCATCCTAATTCAGTTTATATATATTTGATACAAATACTTACTAAAAGTCACTTTTTTTTTTAAAACTATCTGTTTTTTTATCATATCCGTACGGACAATGTTTACATCCACTTTTACAACAATACCCACGACGTAAGTGGTAATTTTCTTTAAAAACCCTATATCCTTGTTCGTTGGTATAATACTCGTCAGGAGTCGGTTTTAATATTTCATTTCTCATACTACAAATATCACAAAAAAAATACGCTAAACAGGAACGATACCTAATTAACGTATTCTTAATTATATAAAATTTACTTTGTTTATTTTTTACTTGGTGGATACTTTGCCATTATTTCTGCGACAAATTCTTTAATACGTGCTTCTTTCTTTTCAATATTCTGAATTCTTAAAGCTCCTGTACCAATTCCTTGCCAAACCAATTCTTTGTTTTTTGCATCAATAATATCTAAAAACAAGGTTCCTTCGGTATATTGATTAACATCTAAACGATTGGTTCCTCCCCACATCCAAGGATTCCATCCCCAACCGTAACCCCAGTTGTTATCGTTGATATTAATTCGTTCTCTTGATTTTGTAAACAAACTCACCAACACATCAGGAGTCGCAGATTTTGTCATTCCTTTTGCAAGTAATTCAGCTTCAATCGCGCGCATTATACGTTTTTTATCTAAATCAGATATTGTTGCTTTATCAATTCCTGTTTTATAAAACGCAAATGTTTTATACTGGTTAAAATCAACCTTTGTGTCATAATCAGTCATCACTCTTACCGAACTACATGATGTAATTAGTAAAGCGATCATTGGTAAAAAAAGTAATTGTATTCTTTTCATTTTCTTAGGGTTTATACATTTTCTAATAATGCATCATCCACTAAGTTTGGTAACGTTACTTTTAAGTTAGGTTCAACATTCATGGCACGTTTAATGGCAAAAACTGCTTCTTCATTTCTTGCCCAACTACGACGTGCAATTCCGTTATTAACATCCCAGAAAAGCATTGATTTTAAGCGTCTTGATGCATCTAAAGAACCATCAAGAAGCATGCCAAATCCACCATTCATAACTTCTCCCCATCCTACTCCACCTCCATTGTGGATTGAGACCCAAGTTGCCCCTCTAAAGCTATCTCCAATTACATTATGAATAGCCATATCTGCGGTAAAACGTGACCCGTCATAAATATTCGAAGTTTCTCTATAAGGTGAATCTGTTCCTGATACATCATGATGATCACGACCTAATACTACTGGACCAATTTCTCCTCTTTCGATGGCTTCATTAAACGCTTGTGCTATTTTCATACGTCCTTCAGCATCTGCATATAAAATACGTGCTTGAGAACCAACTACTAATTTATTTTCTTGCGCTCCTTTAATCCACTGGATGTTATCAGCCATTTGTTGCTGAATTTCTTCTGGTGAATTTTTCATGATTTCTTCTAAAACTTCACAAGCAATTGCATCAGTCTTTACTAAATCTTCTGGTTTTCCTGAAGTACACACCCAACGGAAAGGTCCGAATCCATAATCAAAACACATTGGCCCCATGATGTCTTGCACATAACTCGGGTATTTAAATTCTCTTCCTAAAGTTGGATTTGGATTCATAACATCGGCTCCTGCTCTACTTGCTTCTAATAAAAAGGCATTTCCATAATCAAAGAAATACGTTCCTTTTTCGGTATGCTTATTAATCGCTTTTGCATGACGACGTAAGGTTTCTTGTACCTTTTCTTTGAATAACTCAGGATTATTCGCCATCATTTCGTTAGATTCTTCAAACGATATATCTACAGGATAATATCCTCCTGCCCATGGATTGTGTAAAGACGTTTGATCAGATCCTAAATCAATATACACATCTTCTTCAGCAAACTTCTCCCAAACCTCTACAACGTTTCCTAAATACGCTATCGAAACAACTTCTTTATTCTCTTTTGCTTTGCGAACACGCGCTACTAATTCATCTAAATCTGTAATCTTTTCATCAATCCACCCCTGATCTAAACGTACTTGTGTAATTTTCGGATTTACTTCAGCACAAACAGTAATACATCCAGCAATATTACCTGCTTTAGGTTGTGCTCCACTCATTCCACCCAGACCAGCAGTAACAAATAAATTTCCTTTTGGAGACTTTCCTATTTTTCTAAATCCATTTAACACAGTAATTGTAGTTCCATGAACAATTCCTTGTGGTCCAATATACATATAACTACCCGCAGTCATCTGTCCATATTGCGTTACTCCTAACGCGTTGAACTTCTCCCAATCATCTGGTTTTGAGTAATTCGGGATCATCATTCCATTGGTAACAACAACTCTTGGCGCATCTTTATGTGAAGGGAATAATCCCATTGGATGTCCTGAATACATTACCAATGTCTGTTCATCGGTCATTTCCGACAAATATTGCATGGTTAGTAAATATTGTGCCCAGTTAGAAAACACAGCTCCATTCCCTCCATATGTGATTAATTCATGTGGGTGCTGTGCAACTGCATAATCTAAATTGTTTTGAATCATTACCATAATAGACCTTGCCTGTAATGATTTTCCTGGATATTCCTCAATTGGTCGTGCATACATTCTGTAATCAGGTCTAAAACGATACATATAAATACGTCCGTATTTCTCTAATTCTTCTTTAAATTCAGGTATTAGTTCAGCATGATGTACTGCATCAAAATATCGCAAAGCATTTCTTAAGGCTAACTTTTTTTCTTCATTCGTTAGTATTTCTTTACGCTTTGGAGCATGATTTATAGTTGTGTCATATTCCTTTTTATGTGGTAATATAGTTGGTATTCCTTGTTGAATTTGTTCTTTAAATGTCATTTTGTACGATTTTAGCTTTCATCATATAGATGAAAACTGGTTAATTTTTAAATGCTTTGATAAACGTAAAAATGAAAAACTATGGATAACGGATATCTGCTCTGTGATACTGAGCTTCTATCCTTTTTTTATATTTTAAAGTTAAAAAATCCATCTTTTTTGAAGTTTGTACAAATATAGGCTTATACCTCTAAAAACCTGTTTTTAAACGGTAGATTTTTTTGAATCTCTATACTGAAATTTAAAAAAACGTATCTTTGGTAAGGTTATTGCAAAAACAGGCTCGTGATATTTATTTCAAAATATATAATACCTAAAGGTTTTGCCGGATTAACATTGTATCCGTTTATTTTTCTCAAAAGAGAAGACTTAAAAGGGAATCCTGTTTTGATAAACCATGAAAAAATCCACTTAAAACAACAACGAGAATTATTAATCATATTCTTTTACTTTTTTTACCTTATTGAGTGGTTTATTAGATTACTCATCTATCGTAAAGCTTCATTAGCCTATAAAAATATTAGTTTTGAAAGAGAAGCTTATCAAAACGAATACAATTTAGAATATTTGCAGAACAGAAAATTTTGGGCGTTTCTTAACTATATATAATTCCTAAAAAAACATCATTTTCCTTAATATTTCCGTAAATTGCGTACCCAAAAATTAAGACAATTTACGAATGGAACAAATAGCTCCTTATAAACCAAAACATAAAGTACGAATTGTAACTGCAGCCTCTTTATTTGACGGACACGATGCAGCTATTAATATAATGCGTAGAATTATTCAATCTACTGGGGTTGAAGTAATTCACTTAGGACACGACAGAAGTGTTGAAGAAGTGGTAAACTGTGCAATACAAGAAGATGCGAATGCAATTGCAATGACATCGTACCAAGGAGGTCACAATGAATACTTTAAATATATGTATGACCTTTTACAAGAAAAAGGAGCAGGTCATATTAAAATATTTGGTGGCGGCGGTGGAGTAATTCTTCCTGAAGAAATTAAGGAATTAATGGATTACGGAATTACTCGTATTTATTCTCCTGATGATGGTCGTGAGTTAGGCTTACAAGGAATGATTAATGATTTAGTTGAAAAATCTGATTTCGCAATAGGAGATACATTAAATGGAGAAGTTAGCAAATTAGCTGATAAGGAAATTGGAAGTATCGCTAGGGTAATTTCTTCTGCTGAAAACTTTCCTGAGGTTGCCAAAGATGCTTTGGATATCATTCACAACAAAAATAAAGATTCTAAAACTCCAGTTTTAGGTATTACAGGTACGGGAGGAGCTGGAAAATCGAGTTTAGTAGATGAGCTAGTTCGTCGTTTTTTAATCGACTTTCCAAATAAAACTATCGGATTAATTTCTGTAGATCCTTCAAAACGTAAAACGGGAGGAGCTTTATTAGGTGATCGTATTCGTATGAATGCTATTAATAACGAACGTGTATATATGCGTTCGCTAGCAACACGTCAATCTAATTTAGCACTATCAAAGTATGTAAATGAAGCAGTAGAAGTTTTAAAAGCTGCAGAATTTGATTTAATCATTTTAGAAACTTCTGGTATCGGACAATCAGATACTGAGATTATTGAGCATTCTGATACTTCGTTGTATGTAATGACTCCAGAATTTGGTGCTGCTACTCAGTTAGAAAAAATTGACATGCTTGATTTCGCTGATTTAGTTGCCATCAACAAATTTGACAAAAGAGGAGCTTTAGATGCCTTACGCGATGTAAAAAAACAATACATGCGTAACAACAATTTATGGGATGTTCACATGGATAACATGCCTGTTTTTGGAACTATTGCTTCTCAATTCAACGATCCAGGAATGAACTCGCTATACAAAGCGATTATGGATAAGTTAGTGGAAAAAACTGAAGCTGATTTACAATCTACCTTTGAAATCACCAAAGAAATGTCTGAAAAGATATTTGTAATTCCACCAAGTAGAACACGTTATTTATCTGAAATTTCAGAAAACAATAGAGCCTACGACAAAAAGGTTGATGATCAAGAAAAAGTAGCTCAAAAATTATATGGAATTTATAAAACTATCGAAAGTGTTTCAGAAACTGAAATAACAATAGATAAATCTGGAATAGAAGCGAGTTCAATAAATTCAAACGAAGAAAATAAAGACTTTTTAAAACTTTTGCTTGCTGAGTTTGATAGAGTAAAAATGAATTTAGACCCTTATAACTGGGAAATCATTTTAAACTGGAAAGAGAAAGTAAAAAAATATAAAGACCCAATTTATTCGTTTAAAGTTCGAGACAAAGAAATTAAGATTGAAACTCATAGTGAATCGTTATCTCACTCACAAATACCTAAAGTTGCTTTACCAAAATACCAAGCTTGGGGAGATTTGTTACGTTGGAACTTACAAGAAAATGTTCCTGGTGAATTCCCATATGCTTCTGGATTATATCCATTTAAACGTACTGGTGAAGACCCTACAAGAATGTTTGCTGGTGAAGGTGGTCCAGAAAGAACTAACAGGCGTTTCCACTACGTAAGTTTAGGAATGCCAGCTAAACGTCTTTCGACAGCTTTTGACTCGGTAACTTTATACGGAAACGACCCTGGACATCGACCAGATATTTACGGTAAAATTGGTAATGCAGGAGTTTCTATTTGTTGTTTAGATGATGCTAAGAAGTTGTACTCTGGTTTTGATTTAAGTCACGCCATGACTTCTGTTTCTATGACTATTAATGGTCCAGCACCTATGTTATTAGGATTCTTTATGAATGCTGCCATAGATCAGAACTGTGAGAAGTACATTAAAGAACATGGTTTAGAAAGTAAAGTAGAAGCCAAACTTAAAGAACTATATGACAATAAAGGTATTGATCGCCCTAAGTATAACGGAGACTTACCAGAAGGTAATGACGGATTAGGTTTATTACTTTTAGGAGTAACTGGTGATCAAATTTTACCTGCTGATGTATATGCTGAAATTAAAGCAAATACCTTAGCACAAGTTCGTGGAACTGTTCAAGCGGATATTTTAAAAGAAGATCAGGCTCAAAATACGTGTATTTTCTCTACAGAATTTGCGTTGCGTTTAATGGGAGATGTTCAGGAATATTTTATCGAGAAAAATGTTAGAAATTTCTATTCTGTTTCTATTTCTGGGTATCATATTGCTGAAGCAGGTGCAAATCCAATAACCCAATTAGCATTAACCTTAGCAAACGGATTTACATACGTTGAATATTATTTATCAAGAGGAATGGATATCAACGCATTTGGTCCAAACTTATCATTCTTCTTCTCTAATGGTATTGATCCAGAATACGCAGTTATTGGTCGTGTTGCTCGTAAAATTTGGGCAAAAGCATTGAAATTTAAATACAATGCAAACCCAAGAGCACAAATGTTAAAGTATCACATTCAAACTTCTGGACGTTCATTACACGCACAAGAAATTGACTTTAACGATATTCGTACAACGTTACAAGCATTATACGCTATCTACGACAACTGTAACTCACTACATACAAATGCATATGATGAAGCGATTACAACTCCTACGGAAGAATCTGTACGTCGTGCAATGGCAATTCAGTTGATCATCAACAAAGAATTAGGGTTGGCTAAAAATGAAAATCCTATTCAAGGTTCATTTATTATTGAAGAATTAACAGATTTAGTAGAAGAAGCTGTATTAGCAGAATTTGATAGAATTACAGAACGTGGCGGGGTTTTAGGAGCGATGGAAACCATGTACCAGCGTTCTAAAATTCAAGAAGAAAGTTTATACTACGAAACCTTAAAACATACAGGTGAATTTCCTATAATTGGTGTAAACACGTTCTTGAGTTCTAAAGGCTCTCCAACTGTTACTCCGCAAGAAGTGATTAGAGCTACTGAAGAGGAAAAACAGTTCCAAATTAAAACTAAAGAAAATCTTAATGAGGCCAACAAAACTAAAGTCGCAGAAGAATTAGCAAAAATTCAGACTGCTGCTATTCAAAATGAAAATATTTTTGAAAAATTAATGGAAGCTTCAAAAGTATGTTCTTTAGGTCAAATTACTTCTGCTTTATTTGAAGTTGGTGGGCAATACAGACGAAATATGTAGTAAACAATGTTTACTGATAATCATAAAAAACCTCACAAATTTGTGAGGTTTTTCTTTTTATCAAAAAAAAACAATTATTTCTGTAATAATTTTAATTCTAAGATTACTTATTAATAAAACACAATTTTGAGTAACGATTTTTATACAACATCCATTTTACCACATGCTGGTATTATTATTAAAATTTGTAGAGCTTACACAGACTCTCAAGAAGATTTTGAAGACTTTTATCAAGAAGCATGTTTGCAAATTTGGAAAAGTAGAGATGCTTTTCAAAATAAATCAAAATGGTCTACTTGGATTTATAGAATCACTTTAAATGTTTGTTTAACCTTAGCTAAAAGAAATGCTAAAAAAGGATATTCTTTAGAGAAAACTCCCAATTTATCAGAAAATAATAAAGCTTTTCAAAACGAAGATTTAAACTTGTTATATGATGCAATAAAAAAACTATCTGAAGTCGACAGAGCGATAATTTTACTGCATTTAGAAGAAAATCCTTACAAAGAAATTGCTGCGATTATTGGAACTAGCGCTAACAATATTGCAGTTCGCATTAACAGAATTAAAAAACAATTAAAAGAATTATTAGATGGAAAAATCAATTGAAAAAATTTGGAATGAAGCTTTTATAGATGAGCAGTCATTAATCGCTCCCAAAGTAATTGACATATATAATCAAAAGTCAAAATCTATTATCAATAAAATTAAAAAAACCTACGAGTTTGATAATAAAGGTTTGCTTCCAATGGCAGGTATTGTAGTTATTGGTGGAATCCTTTTATCAGAAACTATTATAGGTACTTATGGAGCTTTTTTAATTTTATGCTTGTATTTTTTTAACACTAAACTGTTAAGTAGGTTTAATAATATCGATGTAAAATCTGATAATCTTACTTATTTAAAAAATTACAGAAGTATTATTACAAGTATAACGAATGCTACCAAGAAGCTATTTATTTTCGCTATTCCACTTGCAGTATTGTCAATATTTATTTTAGCTTACAATATCAAAGAAACCAGCTTTCTTTCAAAATATATTTCCGAGGATACTACATTTATACAAATGACAGGTGTCGGATTAATTGTTGCTGTTTGTATTGGAATCATTGGTATAATCGTCTTTACGGTTTCTACTAAAATCTTATACGGAACATTGATTTCTAAATTAGATGATATTATAAAAGAACTAGAAACTTTAAAAAATTAAATAGAAAAATCCCGAGTTATAAACTCGGGATTTTTCTATTTAATAAATCGTGTGATTACTTAATATCTTTCAACAACACCTCAACAGCTTTTTTTAGCTGAGCATCTTCACCTCTTTCTTTCCATCCTGGTGCATTTTTCACTAAATAATCTGGAATTGCAGGAGCTTCATTTTCCATATTCTCTCCTGTCTTCTTAACAAACCAAGCTCTGAAAGGCATACGCACAATTCCGTTTTGCAATCTAACGGCTCCAGTAGAAATTACAGCTCCGAAAGTAGGTTGCCCCACTAACTTACCTAATCCTAAGTTTTTAAATGCATGCGAGAAAATTTCAGCATTCGAATAACTATTCTCATTACACAATGCCACCACAGGTTTTGTGTTTACTGATAAAATAGCACGCTCGTTAAAAGGATAATTTCCGCTATAATTCTTATGATTTTTTAAGCTTTTTGTAGCTCCTCTTGGAATTGTATACGCATGCTGATCTACGTTTAATACTGCCATTAAACGATCGGTAGTCCAACCCCCGCCATTATAACGTACATCAATTACGATTCCCTTTTTACCATAACCACTTGCTTTTAATTCACGCTCAAAACGCTCAAAACTTGGCATACTCATTCCTTGAATATGAATATATCCTAATTGACCATTTGAATACTCATCTACCAATTTCTTTCTTGAAGAAACCCAAGCTTCATACTGAGCTCTTCTTATTGAACTTTGCGGACGAACGATAACATCTCTTCCGTTTTTTAAAGTCAATAACACTTCATTTCCTTGAGTATTTTTTAATAAACTGTAAAAATTTGTGTTCTTTTGAATTTCTTGTCCGTTAACAGAAGTAATAACATCTCCTATGTTTAATTTACTTGCCGATTTATCAGCTACTGTATTTTCTAAAACGTAAACCACACGAGCACCTTCCGAAGTATTTTCAACTTCTAATCCTAATAATCCAATTTTATCACTGATGTTTCTCGGACCTCTACCTCTATAACCCATATGACTAGCATTTAACTGCCCTAACAGCAAGTTAAACATATAGCTATAATCTTCATGTGTGGTAGCAGAAAGTACCCATGGTTTGTACTTTTTAACCAGTCCGTTCCAATCGTACCCATGAAACTCTGGGTCGTAAAAGCCAGCAGTTAAAGCTCTGATACCTTCTTCAAAAATTTGTGTGTACTCCTTTTCTATATTTCTTGTATAAGTTGCAGAATGTGGCAAACCTGTAACTTTATCTGATTTTGTATCTAATTGCTTTAAACTTCCATTTGAAACAAAGTATATCTTTCCTTTATTTACCTCAAACCCTCCAGCTCTTGAGACTCCTTTAATTACTTTAGGTTTTGATCCGTCCCACTTAATTTTGTATAAACTTCTTTTTTTAGTTGATGGATCGGTAGCTGAAAAATAGATAAATTCACTATCAGCACTAAAGGTTGGACTATACTCATTGTCTTGTAAAGAAGTTACTTGAACCAAGCGATCGTAAATTCTATCTGGATCGATTTTAACCTCAACTTTTTTCTTCTTTTTTGACTTCTTTTTATCTTTTTTATCAGACTTATCGTCTTCTTTTTTCTCTGGATAATAAGCCCCTTCTTCGTGATCTAACTTCGACTTTTCCCAATCTTCTTTTTGCAACCAAACCATCCAAACGTCATAGTTAATTCCGCTTCGATTAGAAATAAATGCTAACTTTTTTCCATCAGCACTCCAAACAGGACTCCTATCACTACGTGGATGCATTGAAACATTCATTTTTTTAGATTTATCTGCTACCGACTGAATAAATATTTCGCTATCAAAATTTAAGTCTTCTTGTGAATATGCTACGTATTTACTATCAGGACTCCAAGAAAAATCTTCGGCTGCTGCCCAAGAGTCAGAATATACTTCAGGTTTTACTATTTTTCCATCTTTGATATCTGCTATCATTAACACTCCACGTCCTACTTGGTAAGCAATTTTTTTTCCGTCAGGTGAAACCATAGGATTATCTACATCTTCTTTGCTATTGGTTAATTTAGAAACTTTTGTTTTTAAACTTCTATGCAACCCAACCAAAGTATCTGTTGAAACTGCACTGTACAGCTCAAAATGTCCATCTCTATCAGACATAAAAACAACCGTTTTATCATCTAACCATTGCGGGCTGCGATCTCTATACGGATGCTTACTTACGTTATTAGAACGCTTTCTCTCTTTGTCATTTTCTTTCACAAAGATCTCTCCGTTAATTTCCATCGCTATTTTTTTTCCGTCAGGAGAAACTGCATAACCGTTAATTCCGTTTGAAACCGTTTTGGTTTCTTCTTCAGCAAAACGATTGTCTGAAGCAATGTTTAAATTAATTTTTGAAGCTTTATTGTTTTCTATTTTGTACGTGTCAACTCCGCTTAGGTACACAATTGTTCCGTTGTTGCTTACTGAAAAAGTACGAACCCCATCTTTTTTATGTGAAGTTAATTGAGAAGCAGTTCCGTTTGCTGTTCCGTTATCAGAAATTGCTTGCTTATAAATATTGTAACGACCAATTTGAGCTCCGATGTAGTATAAATTCCCTGCAACATCCCAACGAGGAGAATGATCGTTTTTATTACTTGTTGTAATTTGATTGTACTGATTAGTAACTGTGTTATAAATCCAAATATCGCGTTGCGCTGAACCTGAATAATCTTCACGAGCAATTCTACATGCTCCTTTGGTAAATGCAATTAATTTTCCGTTTGGAGACACTTGTGCATCTTCACCATAAGCTGTTAACAAACGTTTAGGTGTTCCTCCTTTTTGGCTTACTGCATACATTTGACGATCCCATTCTGGACCACGATATACTCTTCCTGTTGAAAAAATAATATCTCCTTTGGAAGTCCAATTTGTTGGAATATTTGCAGTTGGATAATACGTTAATTGCTTTGGAACTCCGCCTTTTAAAGAGGTGGTAAAAACATTATCGTTTCCTTTTCTGTTTGAGGAAAAAGCGATTTCAGTCCCTTTTGAATTCCACACCGGATTACTTTCATACGCTGAATGAATGGTTAAACGATTGGTTTGTTGTGTTGTAAAATTGTAGGTCCAAATATCACCGTGATAACTAAATGCCATTTGTGAAGCATCTGGACTAATAGCTGGTACTCTTATTAAGGTATGTTGAGCAACCAAAATATTGCTAGCAAATACCGCTATTACTAATAGTAATTTTTTAGTAGTCATTATAAATATTCATTAAAACTACTAAAATACCCCTTTATGTGGGGTTTAAATAAAATTTAGCAATACCTTAACAGTTCTTTATGCTTTTCACAAAAGCATCTATTCCATCAATTCCATTCTTATCCAACTCTTTTATAAAAGCAGAACCAATAATAGCTCCGTTCATGTACTCACACGCAGTTGCAAATGTTTTATGATCTGAAATTCCAAAGCCAACAATTAACTTGCTTTGTAAATTCATGTTTTTGATTCTATTAAAATAATCAATTTGCTGTTGAGAAATTTCTCCTTTCGCTCCAGTTATCGAAGCCGAAGCTACTACATAAATAAATGCTTCGGTTAGACCGTCAATTTTACGAATACGTTCTTCTGAAGTATGCGGAGTGATTAAAAACACATTGGTAATTCCGAAGTTTTTGAATAACTGTTGGTAATGATTTTCAAACTCAATCATGGGTAAATCTGGAATTATCACAGTGTCAATTCCGCAGTCTTTTACTTTTTGGCAAAAAGCAGCTTCACCATATTTTATAATTTGATTCAAATATCCCATTAAAACCAACGGAGTTTTATTAGCTTCTTTTATCGATAGTAATTGCTCAAAAACAACATCTAAATTCATTCCGTTTTTAAGTGCAACAGAACTACTTTGTTGTATCGTAGTTCCATCAGCTAAAGGATCGGAATACGGCAAACCAACTTCAATAAAATCAACCTCATTTTTACTTAATTCTGAAATGATTTTCGTTGTATCTTCTAGTTTTGGAAAACCTGCTGTAAAGAAAATAGACAATAAATCTTTATCTTTTTTCTGAAATATTTGTTGAACTGAATTCATATATTTTTTAGTCATTGCGAGGAATGAAAAGACGTGACAACCTTATTTTTCAGATTCCTTCATTTCATTCGGAATGACGTTTATTTTAAATGTTTGATATACGTTTCTAAATCTTTATCTCCTCTACCTGATAAGTTGATGATAATAGTTTGATCTTTTTTCAAACTCATCTTTGGTAAAACTGCCAAGGCATGTGCACTTTCCAAAGCAGGAATAATTCCTTCTATTTTTGTTAATTCATAGGCTGCTTCCAAAGCTTCATCATCTGTAGCATTCATAAATGTTGCTCTTTTTTCATCAAACAAAAAAGCGTGTAAAGGCCCAACTCCAGGATAATCCAATCCTGCTGAAATGGAATACGGTTCTACTATTTGTCCGTATTCATCTTGCATTAAAATAGTTTTACTTCCATGAATCACACCTACTTCTCCTAATTGAGAAGTCGCTGCACTTTCTCCTGAATGCACTCCTAAACCAGCTGCTTCAACAGCAATTAATTCCACCTTTTCATCCTCTAAATAATGATAAAAAGCACCTGCTGCATTTGATCCTCCTCCCACACAGGCAATCACCGTATCTGGATTTTCTTTTCCTGTTTGTTCTTTTAACTGCCATTTCATTTCTTCTGAAATAATGGCTTGCAAACGCGCCACCATATCTGGGTATGGATGCGGACCCACCACCGAACCAATTAAATAATACGTGTCTGGATGTTGAATCCAATAGCGAATCGCTTCATTAGTAGCATCTTTTAAGGTTTTACTTCCGCTAGTTGCCGCTACAACTTTTGCTCCTAACATTTTCATTCGAGCTACATTAGGCGCCTGACGTTTGATATCCGTTTCTCCCATAAAAACAACACATTCTAACCCCATCAACGCACAAACGGTTGCAGTAGCCACTCCATGTTGTCCTGCTCCTGTTTCAGCAATAATTTTAGTCTTTCCTAATTGCTTTGCAATTAAAATTTGACCAATTGTATTGTTTACTTTATGTGCTCCTGTATGATTTAAATCTTCTCGTTTTAAATAAATAGTAGCTCCATATTTTTCAGATAATCTTTTTGCTAAATACAACGGACTTGGGCGACCTACATAATGTTTTAGCAAGTCTTTATATTCTTTCTGAAAAGTTTCTGACTCGATAATTTTAATATAATTATCTTCTAGTTCCTTAACGTTTGGATATAACAATTCTGGAATAAATGCGCCTCCAAACTGTCCGTAGTATCCATTTTTATCTGGTTGAAATTTCGATTTCATTACTTAATTATATTTCGTCATTGCGAATCTTATTTAAAAGATTACTTCACTTCGTTCGTGATGACGGCATGTTTAAATTTCTTAATATCTTTTATTGATTTTACACCTGGTTGTGTTTCAAACTTACTATTCACATCCAAAGCATGTATAGGCAAACTTAATTTCATTAGTTTTTGTACTTCTGAAACTTCCTCTAAACCGATACCTCCACTTAAAAAGAATGGAGTTTTTGAGTCGTAATTCTCTAAAACTTTCCAGTTGAAAGTAACTCCATTTCCTCCTCGTTCTTTTCCTTTAGTGTCGAATAAAAAATAATCAACTACTTCTTCAAATGGTTTTAATACTGAAAAATCAAACTCCTCTTTGATTCCGAAGACTTTAATTACCTCTATCGTTTTTGGATTTCGTTTCTTTTTTAATTGTGATATCTGCTCTTCTTCTGCTGTTTGAAATACTTCTTTTAACTTCTTAATATATTCTACGCTTTCCTCTCCATGTAATTGAACCACATCTAACTGATATTCTTGGATTAAGGAAACTACAATTTCTACATATTCATTTACAAAAACTCCTACTTTTTTTACTCCTTGAGGCAATTCTGGAATAATTCCTTCAAAATTTCTTGGCGATTTTTCATAGAAAATAAACCCTAAATAATCAGGTTGTAACTCAGCAACTTGCTGAATATTTTCTATGTGTTTCATTCCACAAACTTTTAGCTTCATCTTATTTTTTTTCTGTCATTGTGAGTAAAGCGAAGCAATCTTTTATGAAGATTCCTTCACTTAGTTCGGAATGACGGTAGTTTATCTAATTTGTGCTATAAATTCTTTACATGCTTCCCCTGGATTATCGGTTTTCATGAAGTTTTCTCCTATTAAAAACCCTAGAAATCCATATTCTTTTAATCCTGTAATAATTCTTGGGTCGGAAATTCCACTTTCTGAAATTTTTAATGCTGAATCAGGAATTTGATTCGCTAAATTCATTGAATGTTCTAAATCCACTTCAAATGTTTTTAGGTTTCTATTATTAATTCCGATAATCTTATTATCTAAGTCTCCTATTTTATCTAAATCTTCTTGAGAGTGCACTTCATATAACACTTCCAACCCTAAATCGGCTGCTAATTGTCCGTAGTTTTTTAGTTGCGTAGCATCCAAACAAGTGGCTATTAACAATACCACATCGGCACCAATTGCTTTGGCTTCTACAATTTGAAAACCATCAACAATAAAATCTTTTCTAAGAATTGGTTTGGTGGTATTGATTGTTCTGGCTTCCATTAAATCTGCCATTGTTCCCCCGAAAAAGGAAGTATCGGTTAAAATAGATTGTGCAGCTACATTGGCATCTAAATACCCATTAGTTACCTCGCTTACCATTGCTTTATCATTAATAATTCCTTTAGAAGGTGATTGTCTTTTAAATTCAGCAATAATTCCTGTTGAATACGGATCTAACAACGATTTTTTTAACGAAATCGCTTCCTTTTTAAAATACGGACTCTCAATTAATTTCTTTACAGGAATTTCAGATTTTATCTTTGCTATTTCCTGTTTTTTAAAGGCTACTATTTTATCTAGTATGGTCATAAATTCTTTTTGATGTGATTCTGAAACAAGTTCAGAATGACGTTTAATTCACTAATTTTTCTAACGATTGTTTTGCTCTTAATCCTAACAAAGAATCTTTTGCTTCTTCAAAAGCAATTTCAAAAGTTTTATTGCTATCAAAGGTTTTCAAAGCAAATGCAGCATTGGTTAACACTACATTGTTTTGAGCTTCTGTTCCTTTTCCATTGATAATGTCAATAAATATTTTTGCTGCTTCTTTTACGGTATCTCCTCCAAAAATATCAGATTGATGTACTTGTTTTTGACCTAAATCAGACGGTGATAGTTGTTGTTCTGTTTCTTTGGTAAACAATTTAAAGTCACCCGTCAAAGAAATTTCATCATAACCATCCAACGCATGTACCACTCCGTAATTTATAGTTGATTGCTGCAACATATAATTATATACTCTTGCAACCTCTAAATTAAACACCCCGACCAACTGATTTTGTGGTGAACTCGGATTTACTAATGGCCCTAACATGTTAAAAAACGTTTTTACTCCTAATTCTCTGCGAATCGGGGCTACTACTTTCATAGCTGGATGAAATAACGGCGCGTGTAAAAAGCAAATATTCGCATTATCTAACTGTCTTTTTAACGTAGCTTCATCATTCGTAAAGTTATATCCTAAAAACTCTAACATATTGGATGATCCGGAAGCTGAAGAAACTCCGTAGTTACCATGTTTTGCTACTTTATGTCCTGTTCCTGCTACCACAAAAGATGTTAGGGTTGATATATTAAAAGTGTTTTTACCATCACCTCCTGTTCCGCATAAATCAATCGTATTAAAATCAGACAAATCTATTTTTACAGCCAACTCTAACAAAGCTTCTCTAAAACCTGATAATTCATCTACTGATACCGGGCGCATTAAAAAAACTGTAATAAAAGCAGCTATTTGCGATGCGTTATATTTCTCTTGAGCAATATTGATTAATACTTCTTTCGATTGTTCTTTAGTCAATCTTTTTTGCTCAAATAATGTGTTTAAAATATGTTTCATTGCTCAAATTAGTTATTACGAGGAACAACGTGACGTGGTAATCCTAATTATTAAGGTTCCTTCACTTTGTTCGGAATGACGTTATTTTTTTATACTTTCAATAAAATTTTGAATCATCTTTTTACCTTCTGGTGTTAAAATACTTTCAGGATGAAACTGAACTGCTTCTAAATGATGTGTTTTATGACGCAACGCCATAATACTTCCCGCATCATCAATTGCGGTAATTTCTAGTTCTGATGGAAAATTAGTATGAGAAGCAATCCAAGAATGGTAACGAGCAGCTTCAAAAGTTTCTGGAATATCTTTAAATGTAATCGTATCATTTTTTGTTACCTTCATTTGGGTAGCTACTCCATGAAATACATCGTTTAAGTTTTCTAACTCACCTCCAAAAACTTCAGTAATGGCTTGCAATCCTAAACAGACACCAAAAATTGGAATTTTACCCGCATAGGTTTTTATGGTTTCTTTTAAAATTCCTGCTTCATCTGGTATTCCCGGTCCTGGAGATAAAATAATAGCGTCGTAATTTTGAATTTCTTCAATTGAAATTTCATCGTTACGATACACATCTGGCAACGTTCCGGTTATATCTTCTACATAATGCACCAAGTTATAGGTGAATGAATCGTAGTTATCTAATATTAAAATCTTCATCTTAAATATTTTCTGCCAACACCAAAGCTTTCTTTAATGCTGCCAATTTATTATTTACTTCTTGTAACTCGTTTTCTTCTTTAGAATTGATTACAATTCCAGCTCCCGCTTGGTAATACAGCGTATTGTTTTTACTTACAAACGAACGAATGGCAATGGCTTGATTAACATTTCCGTTTAATCCTATAAAACCAACACAACCACCATAAAATCCACGAGTTTGATTTTCGTATTTGTCTATTAATTCCATCGCCTTATATTTTGGAGCTCCGCTTAACGTTCCTGCAGGAAAAGTATCTCCAACAATTTCTATCGGATTTCCTGTAATGGTTCCTGTTACTGTAGATACTAAATGTATTACATGACTAAAAAATTGTACTTCTTTATAGGTTTCAACCGTTACACTGGTAGCGTGTTTGCTTAAATCATTACGCGCTAAATCAACCAACATTACATGCTCTGCGTTTTCTTTTGGATCGTTTGCTAGTTCCTTTGCTAATTCTCTATCTCTCTCATCATCACCTGTTCTTCTAAAAGTTCCTGCGATTGGATTGATTATCGCTTGTTTGTCTTCAATTTTAATTTGTGCTTCTGGTGAAGATCCCATTAATTTAAAACTTCCGTAATCAAAATAGAATAAATAAGGGGATGGATTAATGGAACGCAGAGCTCTATATACATTAAATTCATCTCCTTTAAATTGTTGTTGAAACTGACGTGATAACACTAACTGAAACACATCTCCTCTCTTGCAATGTTCTTTTGCTTTGGCAACATTTTTCTTAAACTCTTCATCAGTTACATTAGATGTTTCTTCTCCTGTAAAAGTAAAATCATACTTCGCAAAAGACTGTGAGTTCACTAAATTTTCAATTTCAGACAATCTTGAAGTTTCTCCTGTCGGAATATTTTCAATTAAAATCAATTCATTTTTAAAATGATTAATCGCTACAATAAATCTGAAAAAACTGTATTGCAACATCGGGATTGCCGAAGGTGCTTTTTGAGAATTAAACTCAATCGTTTCAAAATACTGAACCGCATCAAAAGTAGTATATCCATACAACCCATTAAAGGATTTAATTTCGTCGGAACAATCAACTTCAATTACATTGCTATACTGATCAAAACGCTGATAAAAATCTTTTTCAATATTCTTTCTATCTAATAATTCCTTCTTATAAGAGAATGAAATTTCGTTTTCTTCCGCTTTTATAGTTACTAAGGGTTCAATACATAAAAAAGAATAGCTGTTTTCTTTGCTATGATAATCTGAACTCTCTAACAACAAACTATTCGCATATTTATCACGAGTACGCAAATACAAACTCACAGGAGTAATGGTATCAGCCAGTTGTTGTTTAGAAATTGTTGTAAACTTTATTGTATCCATTCTTAAATTTGTTGTAACAAAAAAGGCTTATCATGAGATAAGCCTTTTCGTTGTATTATAGATATAACAAGATGGTCTCACTAACGTAAGTTACGAGATTTCCACCACCAGTTATTTAATAATTGTTTCATCATTATGATACAAATGTATAAAGTCATTTTGATTTTGCAAACTTTTCTTTCAAATTATTTAATTCAACTACAAAATAGTAAGTTATTTGGAGTAAAGACACCTAAATATATTTCATTTAAATACAAAAAATAAAATAAATATTTAAAAATGAAACTATATTTTAACTTTTAATTACAATTAAGAGACATAAATAAGTTATTTGTAACAGAAATAAACTTAAAAGAATAAAATTTTTAAAAAGATATCGTTATGTGTGGAATTGTATGTGCGTTTGATTTAAAACAATCTTCAGAAGAATTAAGACCTCAACTATTAGAAATGGCAAAAAAAATTCGTCATAGAGGACCAGATTGGAGTGGAATTTATAGCGACAAAAAAACTATTATGGCTCACGAGCGACTGGCAATCGTTGATCCTGCTTCAGGACAACAACCGTTATTTAGCCATGATCGTCGTTTTGTTTTAGCTGCCAATGGAGAAATATACAATCACAAAGAAATTAGAAACCAATTAACCGAAAAACATGAGTTCTTAACAAAATCTGACTGTGAAGTAATTTTAGCTTTATACAAAGAAAAAGGAGTTGAGTTCCTAGACGATTTAAACGGAATTTTCGGGTTTGCCGTTTACGATTCATTAACCGATGAGTATTTAATAGCGCGCGACCATATGGGAATTATTCCTTTGTATATGGGATGGGATAAACACGGAACTTTCTACGTTGCTTCTGAACTAAAAGCTTTAGAAGGATATTGCAACAAAATTGAAGTATTTCCTCCAGGGCACTATTACACAAGAGAGGATGGTTTACAAAAATGGTATCAAAGAGATTGGATGGAGTATGAAGCTGTTAAAGAAAACCAAACTTCAATTGATGAAATTAGAGATGCTTTAGAAGCTGCGGTACACCGTCAGTTAATGAGTGATGTGCCTTACGGAGTTTTACTATCTGGCGGTTTAGATTCTTCTATCACCTCTGCTATTGCAAAAAAATATGCTTCTAAACGAGTAGAATCAGACGATAAAGACGAAGCTTGGTATCCACAGTTACATTCTTTTTCTATTGGTTTAGAAGGATCTCCTGACTTAGCTGCTGCCAAAAAAGTATCAAATTATATAGGCACTATTCACCACGAAATTACCTTCACTATTCAAGAAGGTTTAGATGCTATTCGTGATGTAATTTATAACCTTGAAACATATGACATAACTACAGTTAGAGCCTCAACCCCAATGTATTTAATGGCACGTGTTATTAAATCAATGGGAATAAAAATGGTGCTTTCTGGTGAAGGAGCAGATGAAATTTTTGGTGGATATTTATACTTCCATAAAGCTCCAAATGCAGAGGAATTCCATAAGGAAACTGTTCGTAAACTTGATAAATTATACCAATACGATTGCTTAAGAGCTAACAAAAGTTTAATGGCTTGGGGTATTGAAGGAAGAGTTCCTTTCTTAGACAAAGAATTTATGGATGTAGCTATGCGAATTAACCCGCAAGATAAAATGATTAACGGTGAGCGCATGGAAAAATGGGTATTACGAAAAGCTTTTGAAAGTTATTTACCTAAAGAAGTAGCTTGGAGACAAAAAGAGCAATTCTCTGATGGAGTTGGGTATAACTGGATAGACACTTTAAAGGAAGTTGTTGAAACAGCAGTTACTGATGAAATGATGGCAAATGCTACTCATAGATTCCCAACACAAACTCCAAGAGCCAAAGAAGAATATTATTATCGTGCAATTTTTGAAGAGCATTTTCCAAGTGAAACAGCTGCTTTAACCGTACCATCGGTTCCGTCAATTGCTTGTAGCACACCTACAGCATTGGCTTGGGATGCTAGCTTCCAAAACCAAAACGAACCTAGTGGTAGAGCCATTAAAATGGTGCACGAAGACGCTTACTAGGAAATTTCTTAGTTATTTTTAAATTTTAGTTATGTTGGAATCCTGCTTAAAGCGGGATTTTTTCCTTTTTACACCTTAGACATACTGATTTTACTATAAATGTCATATACATGACATTTAAATGACGTGCTAAAAACCAGCTTTTTCTCATAGATTTGCATCATAAAATTCTACAAAATGGAAAATAAAACTTTAGGAAAAAGGTTAAAATATTACAGAACTTTAAAAGGGTATTCTCAAGACGAACTAGCTTCTTATTCTAATGTTGGAGTCAGAACAATTCAACGTATAGAAAAAGATGAAGTACAACCACATCTACAAACCTTAAAATTACTTGCTGAAAGTTTAGAGATTAATATTGATGACCTAAAAGTTGTTGAAAACCCAAATCATGAACTTATTCAAAAAAAGTGGCTTTTATTACTACATAGCAGCTCTCTTCTAGGATTAATAATTCCTTTTGCTAACATTTTATTTCCTTTGTTTTTATGGATTCATAAAGAAAAAGACAATCCAACTTACAACTTACACGGAAAAGCAATTATCAACTTTCAATGCTCATTAACACTATATTTTCTAATTTCTTTACTCCTATTTTTTCCCTTTCCTGGTTATAATTTTTTTTTAACGGTTCTTGTTTTTCTTTTTGGAATTATAACAACCTTATACAACATTAAAACAGTTCTTAACTCTGAAACATACAACTATCCTCTTTCAATAAAATTTCTAAAAAACTAACGTAAGTATATTACTATATATTAATTTTAAAACTCTATCCGAATGAACAAAAAATTCATAACGGCAGTAACTTCTATTGCCGTACCATTAGTATTTATTTTAGGGCTCTACACCTTAAACCCTATAATTGGTTTTATTAAACTTAACACTGAACATAGTAAATTAACGTTAGCTATTATCGGAGTCATTTTAGCTATTCTGGTAAATTATGTTTTTTACAATTCAACTAAGCAAAACCTTATTCCAAACAAATCAACTTTAAAAAAAACAAGTGCAGGTTTAGTTGTTGGAGTTAGCATTACTTTAATCCTATTAGGAGTCTTACTAACTTTTAGTGAATTAAAAGTTGAATTGAATACTCAAAAAAATTACTCAGAAGCTTTAATGTGGTGTCTTATCTTTTTTCCTTTAGCATATATGGAAGAAGTTATTTTTAGAGGAACCGCTTTTATCAAACTAAAAAACACTGTTGGAATTCGAAGCGCTCAACTCATCTTTGCTTTGCTTTTTGCTTTTTATCACGATCCTACAGGAAGCACTTTTGGAACTCAACTTTTAGGACCGGGGTTTTGGGCTTTAATTTATGGATGGGCTGCTATAAAATCAGGAGGAATTGCTTTTCCAACAGGAATTCATGCAGGCGCTAACATAGCGCAAGCTTTACTTGGAATGAAAGAAGATGTTTTTTCTATCTGGAATTTTTACTACGATGACAACATCACTCAAAAACTACAAAACAAAACAGAATTTATAGGTTTAATTATTCAGCTTTGTATTCTTGCTACTGGGATAGTTTTAACTGAGCAAATACATAAGGGAAACAAACAAAAAACTTAAATAAATGTTATCATTTAAAGTTTTTAACTTTTTCTTATGTTAATCAAATATTAAAGTTGAAACATCTGAATTATTTTTAATACAATTTGGAATGTTTTTCCAACTCCTACCTCTTTTTTGATCTTAATTTTGGGTATTAAAGCTAATCTCCTCTTTTTTATTAACCACAAAACTTAGTACCATGAAAAAATTAATTTTTGGTTTTTTATTTATAGGTCTAACCAGCCTACTACATTCTCAAAACAATGGTTTATCTAAAAACGTTATTCTTGAACCTGTAACCATTAAAACTTTAAACTTAAGTTATTTAAAAGAAGTACAATCAAAAGAAACCCCAGAAGTTGCTATAGCTTTAGAAAATGAAGCTGCTAGATACGATATTACAGAAGACCCTCTTTTTGATAGAGAGTTCGAAGCTTATGAAGTAGTTTTTAAAGCAAAAACCGAAGGTGGAAGCTCAGGATCAATAACCGCTACTTATGACACTGATGGCAAAATATTAAAATCTGTTGAGAGGTATAAAAACGTATTGCTTCCCAGAAGTTTAAGAGATATTATTAACGAAAAATATCCAGGATGGAAAATCCATAAAGATATTTATTTAGTTAACTACAGAAGTGACAGGGATTCTAAAAAGGTTTTTAGAGTGCAATTGAGAAAAAATAATGATAAGAAAAACATAAAAATTGATTATAAAGGAAACATTCAATAAAATCTCTTTAATTAAAAAATCAATCAACTCTTTTTATATAATACCTAAAAAGTGTTTTCATCTTCAAAAAGCACTTTTTAGGTATTCTCCCAAATGAGCATGGATTTTACCTGTTTAACAACAAGTTAACAAAAACAAAAACTTGCATTTGTTACCTTTACACATGGCTGTTTATCTTGTTCAACATATAACCAATACTAAACCAGCTATTGATTTAGCGATTGCCTTTTACTCCAAACTTCAACTATCACTTTTAAAGAGATGTATTAATTGTTGGGTTGACACGAAAAAGAATAGTGTTTTTTATCTAATAAAAGCATCTCGAAAAAAAACTATCAAAAAGTTATATTATAAATCTACAAATCTTCATCCTCATAAAATAGTTCCTGTAAATAACCACTTAGTTTATGCTTTTTTAAAAAGTGAACAACAATTAAAAATGATTCAATCACAATTTGTATTCAAAACACAAGAACACACCACACTTTTTATCGCCAAAACAATTAACAAGTATGTTCTATTAAACAATCTAAAAAAAAACAAAACCCGTAACGCTTTATTATACAAAAAAACAGTTATCAAAAACTTAATTCATTCTTATAACGGCAATCAAATAAACACCAACAACAAAGATTACATAGCTTCGTTCCCTACTTTTAAAAAAGCTTTCGATTGTTCGCTAGCTATTCAAAAAAAACTACAAAAGAGAGTGAATTATATTTCTACTAAATTTATTTTATATCCTTATTCTTCAGAATTAAACATAAAAACCTCTACTTCAAACATTTCAAAAATTATTGATTTGTTATATTTTGTAAAAACGGAAAAACAGTTTATTCTTTCATCTCAATTGTCAAAAAACCATTCATTTCAAAATCATTTTACTGAAAAAGAGAACATCTCTTACTGTGTTTTAAAACCTGAAAATGAGAACTTTTTGTTTTCTTTATTAGATGTTATTTCTGAAAATTATCAAAATCCAGATTTTAGTATTCCAGATATCGCTTCACTTATGATGATGTGTAAAACCTCTTTATATAGAAACTGTAAAGCAGTTACAGGAAGTTCTATCAATCAAATTTTAAAAGAATATCGACTTTTAAAATCAATTAGTTCAATTGCTTCAAAAAAATCCGACATCAGTCAAATTTCTATTGATGTTGGTTTTAACAGTCTTTCATATTTTTCCAACTGCTTTAAAAAGAAATTCGGAATTACTCCTTCCGCTTTTTTAAAGCAACAAAACAATTTTAATTTATCTTAACATATTATAAATAATTAGGAATTATTCGATAGATTTAACTCCAAAACTCATCAAAATTACACCTTAAAAAACAGCTTTTAAGAGGTTATCTAATTTTTCTTTTCACAAAGACATTTGCAAAACACCAACTTTCTTACTAAGCATTATTTTAAAGCGTTTTAAGACACTTTTATCTTTTTAACAAATGTTGATAATTTTAATTCGAAAACGCTTAAAAACTTTATTTTGAGGTTTAAAAATCGTAAATTTGTAAGACTACAAAAGTCGCTTTCGGGCGATTTTCCCATGAAATGACTTTAATTTAATTCACTTGATAATGAGCGAAGAAAAAAAACATAATTATTCTGCCGATAGTATTCAGGCGCTTGAAGGAATGGAGCACGTGCGTATGCGTCCTTCAATGTATATTGGTGATGTTGGCGTACGTGGTTTACACCACTTAGTGTATGAGGTTGTAGATAACTCTATTGATGAAGCTTTAGCAGGTCATTGTGATACAATTTCGGTTGATATTAACGAAGATAACTCTATTACTGTTCGCGACAACGGTCGTGGTATTCCTGTAGGTTTACACAAAAAAGAAGGAGTTTCTGCTCTTGAAGTTGTAATGACCAAAATTGGTGCGGGTGGTAAATTTGATAAAGATTCTTATAAAGTATCAGGAGGTTTACACGGTGTTGGAGTTTCGTGTGTAAATGCACTTTCAGACCATTTAAAAGCTACTGTACATAGAGAAGGAAAAATTTGGCAACAAGAGTACGAACGTGGTAAAACATTATATCCTGTTAAAACAGTAGGAGATTCAGATAAAAACGGTACAGAAGTAACTTTTTTACCAGATAGATCTATCTTCCAACAAACAACAGAATACAACTACGACACCTTAGCTACACGTATGCGTGAATTAGCATACTTAAATAAAGGTATCACTATCACTTTAACCGATAAACGTAATACTGATGATGAAGGTAACTTTATTGCTGACACTTTTCACAGTACCGAAGGTTTATCAGAATTTGTTAAGTATTTAGATAGTACACGTGAGCAATTAACAGCGGGTGTTATTTCTATGGAAGGAGAAAAAAACGGAATTCCTGTAGAAGTAGCGATGGTATACAACACTTCGTATGCTGAAAACTTACATTCGTATGTAAACAATATTAATACGCACGAAGGAGGAACTCACTTATCTGGTTTTAGACGTGGATTAACAGCTACTTTAAAAAAGTACGCTGATGAATCTGGATTGTTAAAAAATGTAAAGTTTGAAATTTCTGGTGATGATTTCCGTGAAGGATTAACCGCTATTATATCTGTAAAAGTTGCAGAACCTCAGTTCGAAGGACAAACAAAAACTAAGTTAGGTAACAGAGAAGTTACAGCTGCTGTTAGTCAAGCAGTATCTGAAATGCTTACCGATTATTTAGAAGAAAACCCTAACGATGCTAAAACTATTGTTCAAAAAGTAATTTTAGCAGCACAAGCACGTCACGCAGCTCGTAAAGCTCGTGAAATGGTTCAACGTAAAACCGTGATGAGTATTGGAGGTTTACCTGGTAAATTATCAGACTGTTCTGAAACTGATCCTGCTCAATGTGAAATCTTCTTAGTTGAGGGAGACTCGGCAGGAGGTACTGCAAAGCAAGGTCGTGATCGTAACTTCCAAGCAATTCTTCCTTTAAGAGGTAAAATCTTAAACGTTGAAAAAGCAATGCAACATAAAGTTTTTGAAAATGAGGAAATCAAAAACATGTTTACCGCATTAGGAGTTACCATCGGTACCGAAGAAGATCCACGTGAATTAAACTTAACTAAACTACGTTATCATAAAGTAGTTATTATGTGTGATGCCGACGTTGATGGTTCGCATATTGCTACATTAATTTTAACATTCTTCTTCCGTTACATGCGTGAAATGGTTGAACAAGGATATATTTACATTGCTACTCCGCCTTTATATTTAGTTAAAAAAGGACAAAAACGTGAGTATGCATGGGACGATAACCAACGTGATTTAATTGCTCAAAAAATGGGTGGTGGAGTTTCTATCCAACGTTATAAGGGTCTTGGAGAGATGAATGCTGAACAATTATGGGATACTACAATGAACCCAGAATTCAGAACATTACGCCAAGTTACCATTGACAATTTAACTGAAGCAGATAGAATCTTCTCTATGTTAATGGGAGATGAAGTTCCACCTCGTAGAGATTTCATTGAAAAGAATGCTAAATATGCAAATATTGATGCTTAATCACTCAATATTAAACTTTTAAAAGCTTATCGAATTCGATAAGCTTTTTTATTTTAACTAGGATACTATTTAGTTTTTTATACATTTGTTATCTAATAACAACTTAGTAACATGAAAAAAATAATCTTACCCCTTTTAACTATTTTCTCATTAGCGTTTAATATTAATGCCCAAGATGGACCTGAAGGAATTTTATTTGCTGATTCAGAAGATACAAATCGATTAACTAACGCCTACATAAATCCTGCTATGAAAGGTTTAATTTATGGCATGAATAATGGTTGGTACCATACCGCTAAAGTTCATAAAAAATTTGGTTTTGACATTACTTTAGGTTTTAATGCCTCAATGGTACCTACTAAAGACGAAATGTTTTCTCTATCTAATTTAAAATCAATCAATCAACCAGGAGGAAATATTACTTCAGCAACTCTTGCTGGTTCAGAAAACGATGGTAGTCTAGCTACTGTAACCTTTCAAGAAAGTGGAATTACCTACACTGGAACTTTCGAAATGCCAGGGGGTATTAAAGAAGATCTACCTTTAAATGCAATTCCAGCTCCAGCTATTCAAGCAAGTATGGGACTACCATTTAAAGCAGATGTAATTTTAAGATATGTTCCTAAAGTAGGTTCTGATGACGTTAAAGGAAGTCTTTTTGGTATTGGATTAAAAAAGGAAATTACTGATTGGTTTGGACCTTTAGACAAAACACCTTTACATGTTTCATTATTAGCTACATATTCAACAATGGGAGTTGATTATAATATTGTAGATGAAGATCCAAACGATAATATAGATATCGAAAATGGTAATATAAATTTTGATTTAAATTCATATACTGTACAAGCTATCGCTTCTTTAAACTTTCCTGTAATTAACGTTTACGGAGGTGTTGGATATACTGGTGGATCATCTTCATTAGACATGACTGGTAAATATACACTTTCATATAATGCTTCTTTAAATACTAGAGAATTAACAAACCCTTTAAATTTGGAATCTAATGTCAGTGGATTTAAAGCTACATTAGGTACTCGATTAAGCTTAGGGTTCTTTAAAATATTTGCCGATTACACTCTACAAGAATACAACGCTATTAATGCTGGTATTGCTTTTAGTTTTAGGTAAAACTGCTAAAAAAAATCTTAATAAAAAATAGCTTTATAAATTAATAAAGCTATTTTTTTTCTACTTTTGAACCTAATTAATAAACACAAACCTCTTAACATTAAAAAGTTATGAAAACAAAAATTCTTTCATTAATCCTCTTATTAACTACCTTATTTAGTTACAGTCAAAAAGAAGACACCAAACAAAAATCTACAAATGGAAAAGACCTATTTTCTAAAGTATATAATAGCTACTCGGGAAAAAAAGTTTCAATTATTATATTGAAAGATGGTACAAGAGCAGAAGGTTACCGAAAAGATATTGACAGAAAAAAAGGTCAAATTTATTATATAAAAATCAAAGATAAAACTACAGGTAAAAAACGTAAATTTGATTCAGATCAAATAAAAGAAATGTATTTATTTCCTAGTGGTTTCCAAAAAATGATAAAAACATTAACTCATGTTTATGACGCTAGACAATGGGAACGCTCTGATCTTGATAATGATGTTTTGAAACAAGGATACATCTACTTTAAAAATGAAATGGTATCTCTAAAAAACAAGAAGAAGGAAAAAGAATATTTAATGCAACTAGTAAATGCTCCTTTCTCTAAATACATTCAAGTTTATGGTGATCCTTTTGCTAAGCAAACAACAAAGTTAGGTATCGCAGGAATAAACGTAGCCGGTGGTTTAGCAAAATCTTATTATGTTAAAAAAGACGGAAAAATGTTTTGGCTTCAAAAGAAAAACTTAAAAGAATATTATGAAACTTTATTTGGTGATTCTGAAGAATTTAAAAAGAAACACCCTTTGAGTGATATAAAATGGCGTCATTTTAGTGAATATGTTTTTGACTACACCGAGTTAAAATCAAAAGAATAAATAATTACAGTTAAACCCACTGAAATATCAGTGGGTTTTCTTTTTTATCCATAGCCAAATCGCTATTTTTGTGCATCTTATTAATAATTTTCAATAAAAAACATATAAAATGAAAGTAACAGTTGTAGGAGCAGGTGCAGTAGGTGCTAGTTGTGCTGAGTACATTGCTATTAAAAATTTCGCTTCTGAAGTTGTTTTAGTAGATATTAAAGAAGGTTTTGCTGAAGGTAAAGCAATGGATTTAATGCAAACTGCTTCTTTAAATGGTTTCGACACTAAAATTACTGGTACTACTGGTGATTATAGCAAAACTGCTGGTTCAGATATTTGTGTAATTACTTCTGGTATTGCACGTAAACCAGGAATGTCTCGTGATGAGTTATTAGGAATCAATGCTGGAATTGTAAAATCAGTAGCTTCTAGCTTAGTTGAGCATTCTCCTAACACTATTATCATCGTTGTATCTAACCCAATGGATACAATGACATATTTAGTTCACAAAGCAACAGATTTACCAAAAAACAGAATTATTGGTATGGGTGGTGCATTAGATTCTGCTCGTTTTAAATATCGTTTAGCTGAAGCTTTAGGAGCTCCTATTTCTGATGTAGACGGAATGGTTATCGGAGGACACTCTGATAAAGGAATGGTGCCTTTAACTCGTTTAGCTACTCGTAACTCTGTTCCTGTATCTGAATTCTTATCAGAAGAAAGATTAGAGCAAGTTAAGCAAGACACTAAAGTTGGTGGAGCTACTTTAACAGGTTTATTAGGTACTTCTGCTTGGTATGCTCCAGGTGCTGCTGTATCTGGGATGGTACAAGCAATTGCATGTGATACCAAAAAGATTTTCCCTTGTTCAGCTTTATTAGATGGTGAATACGGTTTATCTGACTTATGTATCGGAGTACCTGCTGTGTTAGGTAGAAACGGAATTGAAAAAATCGTTGAAATTAACTTAAGTGCTGAAGAAAAAGAAGCATTAACTTCATCAGCTGAAGCAGTTAAAAACAACAACACTGCATTAACTTTCTAAAAGTTAATCTTATAAAATTCTTTATAATCCTGAGCAATTTAATTTGTTCAGGATTTTTTTATAAAAATATGTTAAAGTTACTGAGTTACTGTAAGATTTAAAGAATCTTAACGTCTTTATATAAGAGAAACATTAGTAGTGTTTCTTTTCATAGTTTTTCATAGCAATTTTCCCACTTCATTCTTTGGAGTGGGTTTCCTTTTTTTTTAGACAGTTTGTTGTTGTACTACTTCAAACAACTCCCCTCCTTCACATTTAATTACTTTTTGTTTGAATTTCACGATTAATTGGTAATCGTGAGTAGCCATCAAAATCGTTTTTCCACTTTGATGAATTTCATTCAATAACTCCATAACCTCCAGTGAAGTTTTAGGATCTAAATTTCCTGTAGGTTCATCGGCTAAAATTAACTCAGGATCATTTAACAATGCCCTTGCTATTGCAACTCGTTGTTGCTCTCCTCCTGATAGCTCAAAAGTTTGTTTGTAGTACTTTTCTTTCATTCCTACCTTGTCTAAAACCTCATGAATTTTCTCTTTCATTTCAGCTTTATCCTTCCAACCAGTAGCTTTTAAAACAAATTCTAAATTATCAAAAACATTTCTATCATTCAACAACTTAAAATCTTGAAAAACGATCCCTAATTTTCTTCGTAAAAACGGAATATCTTTTTCCTTAATTTTCTTCAAATCAAAATCTACAATACTTCCTAAACCGCGTTGTAAACGAATATCGCCATACAGTGTTTTTAGCAAACTACTCTTTCCACTTCCTGTTTTTCCAATCAAATAATAAAAATCACCTTTATTTAAGGTAAAATTTACTTTAGACAATACTAAATTGTCTTGTTGATAAATATCCGCATTTTCAAGGTGCAAAACAGGGTTTTCCATGGAGTATATGTTTTTTACAAATCTAAAATTTTATAACGTAATTCTATAACATTTCTTACTTTTGATTAAATGTCTCCCAACAAAAATAAAAAACTAACGTTATAGTTTCTAGATAACTAAAATATATGAGATTTAATTTTTTTAAAAAAAGCTGCTTCTTATTTCTTTTTTTAACCTTTTCTGCTGTTGTTATGGCGCAAGAATCAGCAATAAATACTGATTTACAAGCCAATTTTCATAAAGCGATGCGCTTATTCAACAACAAAGCATATGCTGCTTCGCAAGAACTTTTTCGTGATGTTTCACAAAATTTAAACAAACATCACAATCTTAAAGCTGATGCGGATTATTACGATGCAATGTGTGCCATTAAGTTGCAACAAGACGATGCAGATGATAGAGTTATGGCTTTTGTAGAAAACCATCCATATAACAACAAAAAAGAGAAAGCTTTTTTAAATGTTGGGAATTATTATTTTGCGAATAGAAAAGCAGCCCACTCATTAAAATGGTATCAAAAAGTAAATGAAAAATTATTAAGTCCTCAAGAGCGAGATGAACTTAATTACAAAATGGGATATGCGCTTTTAGTATCCAATTATTTAACGGATGCTAAATCTCGTTTTCAAACCTTATTAGGAAATCCTATTTTCGGAAACGATGCTCGTTATTACTACGGATATATTGCCTACAAACAAGAAAATTTTGGTGAAGCAGAAGACAATTTAAGTCAATTAGCTAACGATGCAACCTATCAAGCAAAAGCAAATTATTACATTTTAGATATTAGTTTTAAAGCTGGAAGGTTTGATAAATCTATCCAAATTGGAGAACAATTATTAGAAACTTCAAAAGACAAAAAAGAGATTTCAGAAATTTCTAAAATTGTAGGCGAAAGTTATTTCAATCTAAAAAAATATGAAAAAGCAATTCCGTATTTAGAAGCTTATAAAGGTAAAAATGGGCGTTGGACAAACACTGATTATTACTACTTAGGGTATGCTTATTATCAACAAAAAGATTATGAAACAGCTGTAAGTAATTTTAATAAAATTATTGATGGAAATAACAAAGTCGCTCAAAATGCATACTATCATTTAGGTGAATGTTATTTAAAATCAGACAAAAAGCACGAAGCGTTAAATGCTTTTAAAAATGCTAGCGAAATGGATTTCGATCCTCAAATTGCTGAAAGTTCATCGTTAAATTATGCGAAATTGAGTTATGAAGAAGGAAATCCATATGAAAGTGTTCCTGATGTTTTAAAAGGTTTTTTAGCTAAGTATCCAACTTCTCCAAACACTGCAGAAATTAGTAATTTATTAGTTACTTCGTATCTGCATCAACAAGATTACCAAGGTGCTTTAGATTTCTTAAACACTTCAGAAAACCCTGAAACAAAAAGCATTGTCAATGAAGTTTCTTTGTACAGAGGAATTCAATTATTCAATGAAAATAAAATTGAAGAAGCTAAACCTTTCTTTATAAATGCTACGCAATCAGAAAATGCAACAGTAAGTAATAAAGGCGCTTATTGGCTAGCTGAAACAGAATATTCTTTAGGAGATTATCAAAATGCTTTAGAAAATTTCTTAAAAGTTTCTGACAATGAAATTGAAGAAGCTAAAATGCTAAACTATCAAATTGGTTACACGAATTTTAAACTAAAGAGTTACCCAAATGCTGCAAAATACTTTCAGCAATTTTTAGAACAAAAGTTAGATGACAACGATTTAAATGACGATGCTTCCAACCGTTTGGGAGATTCTTTCTATGCTTCTAAAAGCTACACCAATGCTATCGAAGCGTATAACAAAGTAATTCAAGAAGGTGGTGTAGGTGCAGATTATGCACAATATCAAACAGCAATAAGTAACGGATTTTTAGGAAAAAATGATGTAAAAATTCAAAACTTGACCACGCTTATTAACGATTATGAAGAATCTCAGTTAAAAGACGACGCGCTGTTTCAATTAGCAACAACATATACAACTATCAACAACGCAAAAAAAGCACAAGATGCTTATGAGCGTTTGTTGGCTAAATACCCATCTAGTAATTATGTTCCGAGCGTATTGCTACGTCAAGGGCTGTTATATTACAGCAACAATAACAACAGCAAAGCTATTCAGAAATATAAAGAAGTAGTTGCCAAACACCCAAATTCTAACGAAGCAAGACAAGCGGTTACCAACATTAAGAATGTGTATATTGACATAGGTAAGGTTGACGAATATGCTGTTTGGGTTAAAAATGTAAGTTTCGCTAATGTTACAGATGCCGAATTAGACAATGCTACTTTTCAATCTGCTGAAAATAAATTCTTAGAAAATAATAACGAAAAAGCTATTGAAGGGTTTAACAAGTACTTACAAGCATTTCCTAACGGAATTAGCGCTTTAAAAGCTCATTTTTATTTAGCACAATCATACAACAACACCAAACAGTTTAATGAAGCTATTCCGCATTACACCTATGTAACAAAACAAAATAAAAGTGAGTTCTCTGAAGAATCTCTCACAAAACTTGCAAATATTTATCTTCAAAAAGAAGACTGGAATAACGGAATGTTAGTACTTCAGCAACTAGAAAAAGAAGCAAACTACCCACAAAACATCATTTTTGCGCAGAGTAATTTAATGAAAGGGTATTACAAAAAGGATGATTATAACAACGCAATCACCTATGCTGAAAAAGTTTTAACCACAGGTAAAATTGACACTAATATTGCTGAAGATGCTAAAATTATCTTAGCTCGTTCTTCTTTTAAAAACAACGATTTCTTAACTGCTGAAGAATATTTTAACGAAGCTAGTAAAAAAGCTACAGGTGAGTTAAAAGCAGAATGTTTATACTACAATGCTTTCTTTTTAAACGAAAACAAAGAGTATGAAGCATCTACCAAAGCAGTACAAGATTTAATTGCTAATTATTCATCATACAAATATTGGGGTGTAAAAAGCTATATAATTATGGCAAAAAACTATTATGCTTTAAAAGATGCTTACCAAGCAACTTATATTTTAGAGAATATTATCAAAAACTTTACTCAATATCCTGATGTGATTGAAGAAGCTAAAAACGAGCTTCGTACCATTAAAAACAAAGAAGCAAAAACAAACGAATCAGTAACTACCCAAAACTAAAATTTGTTAACAACAAACGAAAGTTAAATGATTAAATCGATGAAAAAGCACTTAAGTTTACTTGTTTTATTTGTAATAGCCTTTGCAAATGCGCAAGAAAAAAAAGCCACAAATAAAGCAAAAGACACCATTATAAAAACCGAAGTTGTAAACGTTGTAACTTCGTATGTTCCTAAAATTACCGATGCTTTTAAAATAAAACAAAAACCAGTAATTGAACACACGAAAGAAACACAAAAGAAAGATTTAGAATACCAAATTTTTTCAGTTCCTGTGGCCTCTACTTTTATTCCTAAAAGCGGAACGATGAAAAAAGTAGACCTTGGAAAAAGAGAAAAATTATATCCAAATTATTTATCTGTAGGTTTTGGTAATGTACTTTCTCCTTTTCTTGAAGGTTATATGAGACGTAGTGATAGTTACAACAGTGAATTAGGAGCGCATGTAAAATTTATTTTGTCTTCAGATCCTGTTGCCGATACCGAATTAAGCAGTACATTTTACAACATCGATTTAAACCTTACTTACACACAACAAGAACGCTATTTTCAATGGAGTGCTGGTTTAGATGCTGAAAAAGACAAATACAATTGGTACGGTTTACCTAACAATATAACATTTACCGAAGCAACTGTAAGCGCTATAGAAGAAGCTCAAAGCTACAATCACTTTAAAGTTTTCGGGCAAATAAAACCAGATGAATCAATTTTAAATGAGGCAAACGGAGCTATTTCTTTCTTTTCTGATTCTTTTGAAAGTGCAGAATTTTTAGTCGATGCTGATGCAGAATTTAAGTTTGATTTAACTAATTTTCATCGTCAATTAAACGATTTATTTGTAAACACAACTCTAAATTACGTTGGGGGTTCATTTGCTTATGCTTACGACGCTATAACTCCTATCGATTATAATTTCATCATTTTTGGTGTTCATCCAAACTATAAATTCAACATCCAAGATTTAGCTATTCAATTAGGTGCTAAAAGTTATTTTTCTATGGATACGCAGCGTAGTGAAAACAACTTCTTTATCTATCCTGATGTAGAAATTTCTTATCCAGTTGTAAAAGATTTTGCCAACGTATACATAGGTTCTTCGGGTGATTTAACTACAAATATGTATCAATCGTTTACCGATGAAAACCCATACCTCTCTCCTACACTTGACATGAGACAAACCAATAAGAAATTTGATGCTTTTGGAGGAATTAGAGGTAAATTAAACCATCAATTCAGTTACAATGCTAAAGTAAGTTATGCCGATATTGAAAACAATCCATTTTTCGTTCTGAATCAATCAAAATCAGACGGAACCAACATTGCAGGAACAAACGGGTTTACTTTTTACGGGTATGAATTTGGAAACTCTTTTCAAGTTGTATACGACGATATTAAATTAATGACCTTTTTTGGTGAAATTGCTTTTGAAGGAATTAAAAACTTAACAATCGGTGCAAACGGTCAATTCAATAAATTTACCTTAACAAACGAATCTGAAGCTTGGAACACCCCAAAAATAAAAGGAGAAATCTTTGGAACTTACAAAACTAATAAATGGTTTGCTGGCGCAAATCTCTACTTTGTAGGGAATAGAAAAGGAAGAGTTTACGACGCTTTACCTACCAATACTTTTAATCCGATTAACTTAAAAAGTTATTTTGATGTAAACTTTAACGGTGGTTATCATTTTGACGATTCTTTCTCGGTATTTTTAAACCTAAACAATGTTTTAAACAATAGTTACCAGCGATTCAATAATTTTAACGTACAAGGTTTTCAAGCTATGGGGGGGTTAACCTGGAAGTTTGATACTCTTTTCTAAGAAATTAAAATATAAAACTTACATTTAGGGTATTAAAAAACTAATACCCTAAATGAAAAATCAACTATTATTTATTGCTTTTGCAGGTATTACCTTATTTTCTTGTAAAACAGAACCTACAAAAAAAGCTTCAATTTCAGAAGCTTCAGATAACTACAAGCAAGATTCTATTCAAATAAAAAATATTTTTAACGCAGCGCTAACCCAAGGTCAGTCTTATGAATGGTTACGCGATTTAACCCAAAATATTGGAAGTCGCTTATCAGGTTCAGAAGGAGCTGCTAAATCTGTTGTTTGGGGAGAACAACTTATGAAAGAAGTTGGTTTAGATTCAGTTTGGTTACAACCTGTAATGGTTCCTCATTGGGTTCGTGGTGAAAAAGAAGTAGCTAATTATGAGTTTAACGGAGAAAAAATTAACGTTCCTATTTGTGCTTTAGGAGGCTCAATTGCAACTCCTTCAAACGGAATTTCTGCTCAAATTATTGAAGTAAAAAGCGTTGATGAAGCTAAAAACCTAGGAGATAAAGCAAACGGTAAAATTGTATTTTTCAACGGTGCTTTCGATAATACGTTAATCAATACTTTTCAGGCGTATGGTGGTTGTGTAGGACAACGCTATGGAGGAGCTTCAATAGTTGGTAAATTTGGAGCAAAAGGTGTAATTGTACGCTCTATGACAAACGGAATTGACGATTATCCACATACAGGCTCTATGGGATATGGTGATATTCCAACTTCAAAATATATTCCTGCTGCAGCTATCAGTTCTCGTGCGGCAGAAAATTTAAGCAAACACTTAAAAGAAAATCCTAATTTAGAATTTTACTTCAAACAAAGTTGTGAAAACTTACCAGATGCACCTTCTCACAATGTAGTTGGTGAGATTAAAGGAATTGAAAATACAGATAAAATTATGGTTATTGGCGGTCATTTAGACTCTTGGGATTTAGGTGAAGGCGCTCATGATGACGGTACGGGTATTGTTCAATCGTTGGAAGTTGCTTATTTGTTTATTAAAAACAACATCAAACCAAAAAACACCATCAGAATTGTATTTTTTATGAATGAAGAAAACGGTTTACGTGGTGCTACTGAATATGCTCGATTAGCAAAAGAAAATGGTGAAATTCATATTGGCGCTTTAGAATCTGATGCTGGTGGACATACACCACGTGGTTTTACTATTGATGCCAATGATAAAAACAGAAAATTACTTCAAAGTTGGAAAGAATTATTAGCTCCTTACGGATTACACGATATTACTGCTGGAGGAAGCGGTGCTGATATTGGTCCGTTAAAAGACGAGCATGTTACTTTGGTAGGATATCGTCCAGATTCTCAACGTTACTTTGATTACCATCACGCAGCAACCGACACGTTTGACAAAGTAAACAAACGCGAATTAGAGTTAGGTAGCGCATCTATGGCTAGTATTGTGTATTTAATGGATAAGTACTTGTATAACGATGAACCTTTAAAGCCTTAAAAAGGTTGTACAAATGAATAGAAAATTAAATAACCAATACTTTGAAACTAAAAAAACACACAAAGAAGGTTACAAAAAGAATAAACTTACATTAAAGAGAATAATTATTAATGTAATTATCACTTTTCTATTAGTTTTTTTATACAATAAGTTCAGCAAGTATTTATCAAATAAAATTGAACAAAATAAAGCTAAAGAAACATCTAGTTATATCTTTATCCTGAAAAAAAATCAAAAAAAACAACTATGTATTATTTAGTAGTCATATTAAGAATTATATTTGGAATATTTTTGGCTTTTGCAGGAGTTATGCATCTCATAAAACCTAAAATTTTCAACCGTTTTATTCCAGATTTCTTACCAAAATTAGCAGTAAATTATATAACTGGTTTAATAGAGTTAGCAATTGGTATTGGATTATTAATTAATCAAACTACTAAACAAGCAGCTTTAGCAATGTTTATATTAATGTTGTTTTTTTTACCAATTCATATTTGGGATGTTTTTAGAGAGAAACCTGCTATTGGATCTAAAAAAATTGCCATTATAAGAGTACCTCTTCAATTTTTATTATTATACATTGCCTATTTAATTTATACGTATTAATGAAAAAAATAATATTGCCCTTACTATTAATCAGTTTACTTTTTTCTTGTAATCAAAAAGAAAAAGTTGATCTAATTGTTATGAACTCCAAAATTTATACGGTTAACGAAAAGTTTGATACTGTTGAAAGTTTTGCCATCAAAGACGGGAAGTTTGTAGCTGTTGGAAGCACTACTGAAATCCAAGAAAAATATACTGCTACAAATACGATTGACGCAAAAAACAAACCGATATACCCTGGTTTTATTGACGGACATTGTCATTTTTATGGACTCGGTTTACAACAGCAAAAAGTTGATTTAGTAGACACTAAAAGTTACGATGATGTATTACAACGATTGGTTGATTTTCAAAAAGAGAAAAACACCACTTTTATCACCGGTCGTGGTTGGGATCAAAACGATTGGGAGGTGCAAGAATTTCCTACAAAAGAAAAACTAGACAGTATTTTCCCAAACACCCCTGTTGCTATTCGCAGAATTGACGGGCACGCAATGTTAGTTAACCAAAAAGCAATTGAATTAGCTGGAATTACAACTGATTCAAAAATTGACGGAGGAGAATTCATCACAAAAGATGGAAAACTTACCGGTGTGTTGATTGACAATGCCATGAACTTTATTGAAGTTCCAAAACCATCAAAAAGGGAGCAAATTCAAGCGTTAAAAGATGCTCAGGAAATCTGTTTCGATTTAGGCTTAACCACGGTTGATGATGCTGGTTTAGATAAAGAAGTTATTGAACTTATTGATAGCTTACAACAAACCAGTGATTTAAAAATGCGTGTGTATGCAATGATTTCAAACAACAAAGAAAACCTAGATTATTACCTAAACAGAGGAGTTATAAAAACCGACAGGTTGCATGTTCGCTCTGTAAAAGTATATGCTGATGGAGCTTTAGGTTCACGTGGAGCAGCCTTAAAAGATGAATATTCTGATAAAAAGGGGCATTTTGGAGCATTGGTGAATTCATACGATGATTTGCAAAACTTAGTAAAACGAATTGCAGATTCTGAATATCAAATGAATACCCATGCTATTGGAGATTCTGCCAATTATGTAATGCTGAAAACGTATGATAAAGTTTTAAAAAATAAGGAAAATCGTCGTTGGCGAATAGAACATGCTCAAGTAGTAGATCTAAAAGATTTTCACTTCTTTAAAAATGTGTTACCATCTATTCAACCTACACATGCTACATCAGATATGTATTGGGCAGAAGAACGTGTAGGCTCAGAGAGAATTAAAGGAGCGTATGCCTATAATGATCTATTAAAACAATACGGAAAAGTAGCTTTAGGAACCGATTTCCCTATCGAACATGTAAGTCCGTTATACACTTTTTATGCGGCAAGTATTCGAAAAGATTTACACGGATTTCCAAAAAACGGATTTCAAATGAATAATGCTTTATCAAGAGAAAACACGTTAAAAGGTATGACTATTTGGAATGCCTATGCCAACTTTGAAGAAACCGAAAAAGGAAGTATTGAAGTAGGAAAAGTGGCTGATTTTATCATTCTTGAAAAAGATATTATGACTATTGATGGCAACCAAATTCCGCATACAAAAGTTTTAGAAACCTATATTAACGGAGAAAAAGTGAACTAGTTTGCATCTTTTTGAGTTTTAAAATGTCTGATTATAAAAAATCATGACGAAACTTCAACGCAAACAAGAATTTAAAAAACAACTACAGTTAGGTAAAATGGCACTTAAAAACTATCGTTTTAAAGTGTCATTTTATCATTTTGAGAACGCTCATATTTTAGGACAAAAACATTGGTACAGACATACACTTTCTCATTACTGGATGTTAATACACGGAATTAAATCAAAAAATGTTAAAGAAATCTTTGGACAAATTACACGAATCTTAGCATCATTTATCTTTACTAACATATGGGTTCCTAAAGGAAATACCGGAGGCGTAAACATATCTCCTATCAAACCTATTCCTATAAGAAAAGAACTACAAAAATATTTTTTAAATTAAATGCATCTTTTTAAAGTTTTATAAGTCTACTATATGAAACATTAAAACAATAATAATATGAATTATAAAAATGAATGTACCTGTACTTGTGAAGGATGCAAAACTGGTAGTTGTAGTAATTGTACTTGTGAAAATTGCACATGCACAAACTGCAATTGTTAATTAATTTAATTTGTTAACTATCATTACGAGGCAATCATTTAAAAACTTCGTAATGACATTTTTTGTAACTTTATAAGATGACGACAAAACAAGTTTGGACAAAATATGCCGATGGTATTAAATACTTTATTCAAAGTAAAGTAAAAAACAATGATGTAACTGAAGACTTGCTACAAGATACTTTTATAAAAGTACACACCAAGCTGCACACCTTAAAAGACATCACCAAACTAAAACCTTGGATTTTCACCATAGCTCGTAATTCTATTATGGATTATTTTAAAAGCACCAATCAAACTTATGAATTGACTACTTTTGAAACAGAAACCAATATAGAAGAACACAAACACACAGAAAAAGATTGTTTACAAGGTATTTTACATAGCTTACCAAAAAAATACCGAGACCCCTTATTTTTATCGGATATCAAAGGGTTAAAACAACAAGAAGTCGCTCAACAACTCAACCAAAGTTTACCAACCACAAAATCACAAATTCAACGTGCTCGTAAACTAATTGCCCAAGGATTTATGGATTGTTGTGGGTTTGTTTTAAATGAAAATGGAAAATTAGTAGGTGAAATTCAAGATAAAGACGATTGTAAAGTTTGTAGTTGATTTTAGTAATTCTTAAATCAACTCCTTTTGTTTAATTCTTCTTGTAAGTTTTTTTCAATACTTTCAATTTCCTGAAGATAAAAAGAGTATTTATTAATTTCTTTCATATCTGAACTAACAGAAAAAGAACTTAGCTTTTCACGCACATTTGATAATCTCTCTATAGCTTCTTCTTGTTCCGAAAGTATCTTTTTATTTCTTTCTTTATAACCATTAATTTCCTTATTCTTTCTTTTACTAACAAAGAAAATTAAACCTACACCAAAAAACAAAACTGCCAAACTCAATAAACCAAAAATAAGACTAGTATTTTCTTGATTAGACAATTTCTTTTCAACTTGAACTTTTTCTATTATTAAATTAGAAATCTCTTTATCCTTTTCAGAATTCAAATAATCACTTCTACTAAGCTTCTCTGTTATATTAATATTTCTCGCTATTAAGTCTTCTTTTATAGCGAGATACTTTTTAAAATAATCTTCAGACTCTTTATTAATGTTGAGGTTAACAATTTCTTCTAAAGCTTTGGATTCAAGTTTTGAATCACTTATTTCTACAGCGTAATTATAAGCCCTAATTGCATGTAACCTTGCCAACTTATAGCTAGAAGTTTTTTTATGATAGTCGCTTATGTTTATATGAGTAGAAAATAACTCCTGAGCATTGCCAACTTTTTCCTTAATTGATAAAACTTCTTTATATGCTTTTAACACTCCATCAATTTTACCTAAAGCCAAATTACTAATTGCAATTCCTTCAATAAATTTGGCGTACATAGAAGGGTTTCTGAAAACTAAATCTTTAGTTAAACCAAATTTAAAACTTTTTATAGCTTCTTCATGTCTATTTTTTTTCTGATAATAAAACCCTTGATCTAACAACAAGCTATCTAAAGTTATTGTATTTTTTTTACCATTAAGTTTTTCAGAAGTAATTATCTGCTCTTGAGAAAAAGTAATATTGTAGGGTATTAAAAAGCAGATCAAATAAATCAATCTCATTTTCATAACATTTTTAGATTACAAAACTAAAGTAACACAATCTATCGTCTCTTCTTCTTAAAACCTTTATTTTTTCTTCTTGACGGTTTTTCTTTGCTCTTAAAAGTTACCGTATCGTCAAACGTATTTTTGGTTTTTCCTGCTTTATTTTTACGCCACGAAGTGTCTTCTGGAAGTAACTTTTTCAATAAATCAGTACGTCCAACTTTGTTTAACGTATCTTTAATCCATTGCTTATTTTCCTTTTTATACCAAAAGAAAAACTTGTGCTGATCTTCCTTCTCCTTTTTTGTTTTCGGAGTTTTAACTTCCTTCAACGTATACGGATGATATCCACTATAATAAATCACCGTAGCAACCGTCATAGGTGTTGGTGTAAACCCTTGTACTTGCTCTAACTGAAAGCCCATGTCTTTCGTTTCAGCAGCTAAGTTTGCCATGTCTTCTGCCTCACAAGCTGGGTGACTTGATATAAAATAAGGTATTAACTGAAGCTTTAATTTCTTTTTGATGTTGATACGATCAAAACGTTCTTTAAATAAATGAAAGTATTTAAACGACGGTTTACGCATCAATTTTAACACAGGATCAGAAGTATGTTCAGGTGCTACTTTCAATCGCCCAGAAACGTGTTTTGTCATCACCTCTTCTGTATAGGCATCTAACTCTTTAGGATCCGCATTTTTATTGAATTCAGGTACTAACATATCGTGTCGAATTCCGCTTCCAATAAATGATTTCTTCACCTTCGGGTGCGCATCTACAGCTTGATATAATTCAGTTAATGGTTTGTGTGAGGTATCTAAATTACTACAAATTACAGGTGAAATACACGACGGAGCAACACACTTATCGCAAATTGACTGAACCTTTCCTTGCATCTTATACATATTCGCCGAAGGTCCACCAATATCAGATAAATACCCTTTAAAGTCATCCATTTGGGCAACTTGATCTACTTCTCTTAACACAGATTCTTGACTACGACTAGCAATAAACTTTCCTTGGTGTGCCGAAATAGTACAAAAACTACAACCACCAAAACATCCACGGTGAATATTGATTGAAAACTTAATCATTTCAAACGCAGGAATTGGTCCTCGTTTATTGTACTTAGGGTGTGGCAATCGTGTGTATGGTAAATCGAATGAAGCATCAATTTCCTCTTCTGTCATTGTTGGAAATGGCGGATTAATCATCAACTTCTTTTTTCCAACCTGTTGAAAAATACGACGCGCATACAATTTGTTCGACTCCTGCTCTATCACTTTAAAATTAGAAGCGTAGGCTTTTTTATCCTTTAAACAAATTTCATGCGAGCTGATTTCTACATCATCCCAATTCTTGTTTTTTGGAACTCTCTCACCTTCCTCTAATAAAACAGCTGTTTGCTTAATGGTTTTTAAACTTGAAAACGGAACGCCTTTTTGCAACAACTCAACGATTTCTCGTAGAGGTTGCTCCCCCATTCCATACACCAACATATCTGCTTTAGAAGTTTCTAAAATAGTTGGTAGCAGTTTATCAGACCAATAATCGTAATGTGTAACACGACGCAACGAAGCTTCAATTCCTCCAATTAACACAGGAACATCAGGAAACTTTTCTTTTAAAATTTTAGAATATACCGAAGTAGCATAATCGGGTCTAAAACCCTTATCTCCGTTAGGGGTATACGCATCTTTATCACGACGACGTTTACTTGCGGTATAATTACTCACCATCGGATCCATACAACCACCAGTAACTGCAAAAAATAATCTTGGAGTTCCTAACTTCTCAAAATCTTGCAAATTGTCATGTACACTAGGTTGTGGTACAATGGCTACTCGTAAGCCGTAACTTTCTAAAATACGACCAATTACCGCAGGCCCAAATGATGGATGATCTACATATGCATCTCCACTGAATAGAATTACATCTAATTCATCCCATCCACGTAACTTAACCTCCTTATTTGTAGTAGGTAACCAATCTGAAACTCGTCTTATTCTCATGCCGTTGCAAAGATACAACGATTTATCATACAGTAGTCTACTTAAATTAGCTAAAGAAAATAATTAGTTTTGTTTATTGATTTCCTATATAAATAATTACAAATTTTATATTTGCAACTTTTTAAATAAATAAACCCTATAATTTCTATGAAAAAAATTACTTTAATATTACTTATATTATTAACATCAGTAACCTTTGCACAAGAGTTCAACATAACAAAAAGTGAAATTTTTAAAGATAAAAAGAAGCATAGTTTTTTATCTTTTTCTTTAGATGACGATCAAGGTGGTATTATAATTATTCGAAAATACCTAGCTGGATTTCCTATAAAAAAAACAAAAGGATATTATATTCAACACTTTGACAAAAACTTAACCCTTAAAAACGAGTATGACTACGAAGTAAGGAAGAATCGTATTGAAAATGCATTTGTTAAAAACGGAAAACTTTATTTAATCGAATTTGAGCGTAACAAAGAAAAAAAGGAGATTATATATAATGCTTTAATTTCTGACATTAATAATATTGAGTTTACCAAAAAAGAGCTCCTACACTTCTCAGAGAAAAACGTAAAAAACTACTTTAGTGTTGCTTTATTTCCTTTCTTTTTTGATAACGGAATCGACCAAATGGATGGTGACCACTTAGGTAATGTAATTATGTCTAAAAACAATAAATTCTTTGCTATCAATTTTGATTTTAAAGATAAAGAGAAAGAAACTCATAAAATCTTTGTTTTTAACAATGATCTTAAAATGATTTACGATAAACTCCTAGTTAAAGACATTAAAGATCGTTTATTTCAGTACAATAGTATTGAAGTTGATGATGAAAATGGTTCAGTTTACTTCTTAGGAAAATCTTATGAAAACAATAAAAGAAAAGCTAAAAAAAATGGAAAAGCAAATTATCATTTTGTCTTAACAAAAATTGACCATAATGATGAAAAAGAGGTGAGCTTTAAAAATCCTGATAAATTTATAGGAAGCTTATCTTTGGTGAAAAATAATGATAAATTAGCTTGTATAGGCTTTTATGGAAATAGAGATGAGGGAAGGTATAATGGAGTTTGTTTATTTAATTTAAATCCTATTTCTTTAAAATTAGAAACCAAAAAATTTAATCCTTTTTCTAAAACTTTTTTAAATGATAAATACGGTGATAGAGAAGGAAAAAAAAGTAGAAAACAGAAAAAAGGACTTACTGATATAAAATTTAAAAGTATCGAAGTAATGACTGATGGTGATTTAGTTATAAATGCCGAAGAAGACTATATAACCACCCATACAATGTCTGGACCAAATGGAGTAATGACAACAACAACAATTCAACATTATGACGATATTATTTCGTTTAGATTAGATAAAACAGGAGGTTTAAAATGGGCTAGAAATATTAACAAAGCTCAAACAGGTTATGATAATAGTTCTTTTACACCTTTATCAGTAAATAATAAAACATATTTTTTCATTAATTGTTCTGATAAATTAAAAAAGTTAAGAGACGATCGTATTCAATTTAAACAAACCTCTGCTAAAAACTCAAACTTGTATGCTATTTCAGTTAATGGTGATGGGGCTTATGAAATAAAAAAACTAATTGATAAAAAAGACTCAAAGGTTTATTACAAAGTAAATAATGGTATTGTTTCTAATAAAAGAAATGAAGTAATTCTTTTAGGAAAAAGAAATAAAGACTCTCAAGTACTTAAATTAAGTATCTAAAAAAAGCCGCTATAATAGCGGCTTTTTTTATCACTTTAAAAATTCATATTTTATTTCAACAACTTTAAAAATTCATTTCTAGGAATTTCACGAGCACCTAAACTTGCTAAATGGTGGTTATATACTTGACAGTCGATTAATTTATACCCACCTTTTTTAGCTAAATGAATAAATGCAACTTTGCTCATATTACTCACTTTACTAAACATACTCTCACCGCAAAACACACCATTTCCTAAATCTACCCCATATAAACCAGCTACTAATTTATCGTCTATCCAAACTTCTATAGATTTTGCATACCCTTTATCATGTAAGTTAATGTAAGCATCTTCCATTTCATCGGTAATCCACGTTCCTAATTGGTCAAAACGATTGATATACCTGCAATTAAAAATTACGTCATTAAAAGCTTTGTTTTCTGTAATGGTAAACTCTCCTTTTCGGAAAACTTTTTTCATCGATTTAGACACTTTTACTTCATCAGGAAACAATACCATACGTTCCCAAGGTGAATACCAAACAATAGGTTCATCTTCATTAAACCAAGGGAAAATTCCGCTTTTATAGGCTAGTTTTAATCGCTCAACACTTAGATCTCCACCAAAAGCCAAAACTCCATCTTCTGTAGCTAATTCTACCGGAGGGAACACCAATTCTTTTCCTAACCAAATCATCTAAAACAACAATAAACCTAATAAATAAACCACACTTCCCACTACCATAGCAATTAAAGTATATGGTAAAATTTCTTTTGCTTTTAACTTTGTAATTCCTAATAAGGGTAACGCCCAAAAAGGCTGCAACATATTGGTTATTTGATCGCCATATGCCAATGCCATTATCGCTTTGGGTAACGGAACTCCTAATTGCAACGCACTTTCTACGACGATAGGACCTTGCACAACCCATTGCCCTCCACCACTAGGCACAAAAATATTTACCAATCCTGCGCTAAAAAATGTAAATATTGGTAATGTGGTAGCAGTAGAAATAGACACAAAAAAATCAGAAATCAGCGTTACCATTCCCGCACTTTTCATAATTCCCATAATACCAAAATACAACGGAAACTGAATTAAAATTCCAGAAACATCACTTATAGATTCTCCTACTGCATTGGTAAACTTTTTAAAACTTCCGTGTAAAATAATCCCTAACCCTAACATAAAAAAGTTGATTAAGTTTGGGGTAATTTTTAACTGCTGAATATCTGTCCAATAGCGATACGAAAACGCTACTAAAATTAAAACTCCAAAAACAATAGCTAATAATTTAGAACTGTCTAACTTTTCGGCTTGTGTGCTGGCTTTCTCTTCTTTGTTTAATTGATATTCTGGCAAGTTAATTACAGTAGGTGTTGCTTTTTTTCCAAGGAAATAAAAGGTAGTTGTAACTACCAACAATACCGCTATAAAAATTATCAAATTCCACCAACTAAATACTGTTTCAGAATAAGAAATTAAATTCGGAATTTTAGCAAGTATTTCCTCCGAAGAAACCGATTGCATAATACTTTTTATATGTCCGCTTTCGTTAATCTTAATTGGTGCCGAACCAGAAATCCCCCCATGCCAAACCATCAAACCTACATAACCCGCAGCGCCAATAATTGGATAATTTAATTGGATGTTGTTTTTCTGTGCATGTTCAGCTACTTTACGTGCCAACAAAGCTCCAAAGATGAGTCCTAATCCCCAGTTAAAAAAAGCGACTAACATGGTTGTACAGCTCACGATAGCAGCACTTTTTGCTGTGTTAGTACAAAATTTTGTTACTTTTAAAATCAAATCACTCACAGGTTTACTTAATACCAATACGTGTCCTAACACCAAAATCAGCATCATTTGATAGGCAAAAACCAATAATCCGTTCGTCCAAATTCCGTTTTCCCAAAACTGCAATACTTCTAAAGAATAATTTAATACGGAAGCCTCTTCTGGTTTTGTAAACACCAAAGCTAGTAGTATGGTAACTAATGTTAGTAAAATAGCGATGGTAAAAGGAGAAGGTAAATATTTTTTGAAAACGCTTTCAATAACCTGAGTAATCTTCATAAAATTAAATTTGATTTGCTAAAATAATTAAATAGACTGAATCTTATTTTACCTAGTTTTGCAAAATGGTAAAAGAACTTCAATTACGTGTAAACTTAGTAGAAGAGCGTAAAGACAATGCTTTACAGCTTAAAGCTGCTAAAAAATTAGGAATTAATATTGCTGATATTACCAGCGTTAAGGTATTGCGTAAATCGATAGATGCGCGTAAAAAAGAAGTTGTTTTTAACTACAAGGTTGCTGTGTACATCAACGAACCTCAACCTGATACTTCGGAGTATATTTTTGAATACCAAGATGTATCGAATGCTAAAGAAGTTCATATTGTTGGATTTGGTCCTGCGGGTATGTACGCAGCACTCCGCTGTATCGAATTGGGTTATAAACCAATCGTTTTAGAACGTGGTAAAAATGTACAAGATCGTCGTAGAGATTTGCGTGCAATTAACCAATTTCATGAGGTGAATCCAGATTCTAATTATTGTTTTGGTGAAGGTGGAGCAGGAACCTATTCTGACGGAAAACTTTACACCCGAAGTTTAAAACGTGGCGATGTTCGTAAGATTTTTGAAAATTTAGTATATCACGGAGCTACTGAACAAATTTTAATCGATGCGCATCCGCATATTGGAACCAACAAACTTCCAAAAATTATTCAAAACATTCGTGAAACGATTTTAAAACACGGTGGTGAAATTCATTTTGAAACTCGTGTTACCGATTTTATCGTTAAAAACAACAAACTACAAGCCATACAGCTACAAAACGGAACTGAAATGACGGTAAATGCTGTAATTTTAGCTACTGGTCATTCCGCAAGAGATATTTACGAGCTGCTTCATAAAAAAGACATTTTACTAAAAGCAAAGTCGTTTGCAATGGGAGTTCGTGTAGAGCATCCACAAGAAATTATCGATCAAATTCAATATAGTTGTACTGGGCAACGTGATGAATTATTACCTGCTGCTGCGTATAGTTTGGTACATCAAGTAGGAAATCGTGGTGTGTATTCGTTTTGTATGTGCCCTGGTGGATTTATTGTTCCTGCGGCAACCTCTAACGGAGAAGTTGTGGTAAACGGAATGTCGCCATCACGTAGAAATAACAAGTTTGCAAACTCAGGAATTGTTGTTGAAATTAATGTTGATAAAGATTTACCGAAATATGAAAAATACGGAGTTTTAAAAGGCTTACAATATCAAAAAGATTTAGAAAAATTAGCCTTTAACGCAGGCGGAAGAAGTCAAGTTGCACCAGCGCAACGCTTAACTGATTTTGTTGAAGGTCGTTTATCAACATCTTTAAACGATTGTTCGTATCAACCAGGGTTAAATTCTTCACCATTACACTCATTACTTCCAAAATTAATAGGAAGCAGATTGCGTAAAGGTTTTGCAGCGTTCGGACAAAAAATGCACGGTTATTACACTGCTGAAGCTAATATTGTTGGGGTTGAATCTAGAACTTCCTCTCCTGTAAACATCCCAAGAAAAGAAGATTTAGAACATCCTCAAATTGAAGGTTTATTTCCTTGTGGTGAAGGTGGTGGTTATGCTGGAGGAATCATTTCTGCAGCTATGGATGGTGAACGTTGTGCCGAAGCAGCAGTTGCTAAGTTATAATTAACAATTAATTGTTAGTGTATTCTTTATTTACCTCGTATTTTTGCAGTTCCAAAAAACGTAAGTTTTTTTAAAATGAGTAAAAAAAACAAGAAAAATAAAAAGAAGATAGACAAACCTCACCACAAACGTTTGCATAATTATTACAAGCGTACGGGGTTTTATATGTTTATTTGGGAAAGTTTGAAAAAAGCTTTTTGGCCAATTGTAGGTGTAGTAATAGCATTAATATTGTTTAACAAATATGTATATAATATTAATGAAGGTTTACAAACCATGACCGAAACTTTTTCTAGAGTAGGAATTTTAATTACTTTCTTTATTTCAGAAACTATTTTAGGGTTAATTCCACCAGAAATTTTTATCGCTTGGTCTAAAAAAACAGCAACTCCTTTATTAAATTTATCAATACTAGCTACTTTGTCTTATTTAGGTGGTTTGTGTGCTTATTTTATAGGTAGAGCTTCGTTAAAAATTAATTCAGTAAAAAATTACTTAGAAGTTAAAATGGCTAAAAATCTTAAAAACACTAGTAAGTGGGGAGGTTTTTTAATTTTAGTAGGCGCTTTATTACCATTGCCTTTTGCTATTAGTTGTTTAACCGCTGGTATGATTAAATATCCTTTTAAAAATGTAGTTTTTGTAGGCTTATTCCGTTTTGTACGATTTGCTATTTATGCTTGGGCTATATTTTCTGTAGTAAACTAAAATAATTATGGGACTAAACAACAACGACATTTTTAAGAAGCTTCGCGTAGCACATAAATTAAGAGATACTGATATTATAGATATTTGTGCTTTGGTAGATTTTAAAGTATCTAAATCTGAAATCAACGCTATTTTTAGAAAAGAAGATCACCCGAAGTATATGGAGTGTGGTGATCAGTTTTTACGCAATTTTTTAAATGGATTGATCATTCATTTAAGAGGTCCGATGCCAGAAAAATAATACTCAATAAAAAAAACCTTCTGAAAAAATCAGAAGGTTTTTTATTTTCCCCTTAAATAATTCCTCACTCATTTACTGAATGATTATACTACAAATATATATGCTCATTTTGGTTTGATAAACGGGATACCCGCAATAAAAAATGCAACTTTCCGCAAAACAAAAAAAGAGCACAATTTTGTGTTCTTTTTAGTTATATTTATTTTTCTAAGATTTCTTAGAAAGGTAAATCATCTGGTTCGTTAGCCGATAAATCTGGGGCAGGCTCGAATTGATCTGCTGGTGGAATGTTTTGAGGTGCTCCTTGCGCTAAGTTTTCAATTCTCCATCCTTGAACAGAGTTAAAATATTTTGCTTCTCCTTGTGGGTTAATCCACTCTCTTCCTCTTAAATTAATAGAAACCTTTACGTCTTGCCCTACTTGGTAGTTGTTTAACAAATCACACTTATCTTGAATAAATTCAATTAAAATCATTTGCGGATATTGCTCATCTGTAGTTACTACCATATCACGCTTTCTAAATCCGTTAGACCCAAATGTTTGTGTCTCGTTAATTAATTTAATTTTCCCTATTACTTCCATTTCTAATCTATTTAATTAAAAGTACTTTCCAAGCACTTTCTACATCATTATTTTGTAAATACTCTTGTGCAAAAGTATGTTTTTTTTCAGTTGAAACACCCACAAAATGAGCATGTTCTTTTGCAAAGTTATTAACAGCCTCTTCGCTTGGTAATTGTTCTACATTACCTAACATTCCTAAATTGTTTCCTGTTAACACATTGCTATTTCTTATTTCAGCAGGAATTTGATCTACACCGATTCCTAAAGTACTTAAAGGCTTCGGAATTTCAAAAAAACCGTCTCTTGCTCTACTGTAATAACTTCCTCCTGCTCTTGCTACTAAATCTATTTTATGTTGATCAATACTTCCATCTTCAGCTAAAACAGCTTCATTAATATGTAGTTTTACAACTTCACAAACAATTAAATTTCCTGCTCCTCCTTCTTCTCCAGTATAAATAATATCTTTTACTTTACACTCAAACTGTACCGGAGATTCAGCAACTCTAAACGGTTTAACTTCATCAGAAGGCAACATGGTAAATCCTGCTTTTACAAACTCATTTACTCCTTTCGGATACATGGTACTACTCAACGACATTTGTTGCACAATGTCATAGTTTACAACATTTACAACAACCTCTTTAGTTTCTTCTGCGTTATCTAATGTATGTTTTGTTTTGTTATCTCGTACACTTCGTGCAGGCGAAAAAATCATAATTGGCGGATTCGCTCCAAACACATTAAAGAAACTAAACGGAGATAAATTCGGATTTCCATCAGCATCAATAGTACTTGCAAAAGCAATAGGTCTAGGAGCAACAGCTCCTAATAAATAACCATGTAGTTTTGCAGTTGGTATATCTTTAGGATTAATTGATAACATACTATAAAATTTTAGTGTAAATATACTACCTATTTATAAATTCAGTTATTCTTCAGAATAGTTTATATTTGATTGATGGCTTTTTTTAAAAACACGTATTGGATTAAGCGAATTGCTATTAGTATTTCTTTACTAATCGTTTTATTTATTCTATGGAACACCTACGTATTCTTTCAAAAATTTAAAGAAGATGAACGTGCTAAGATGGAAATTTATGCAACCGCAATTAAAGAAGTTGCTTCTAACCCTGATTTAAACGACAACTTTAACCTTGTAAACAAGGTTTACGAAACCATCGAAAATATTCCGACAATTTTAGTAGATGAAAACGGTGAAATAAAGCAGTTTCATAATTTAGATTCTATTAAATCGAAAGAACCTGAATATTTAAAGCAACAATTGGCGATTATGAAAAATCAAAATGAGCCAATTTTTCTTGAATACTTAAATATAAAGGAATATATCTATTACAGAAACTCCGATCTGTTGTACAAGCTTAAATATTATCCGCTTGCCTTAGTGTTAATTTTAGGGTTGTTTTTGACTATTATCTACATGGTTTACAAATCAAACAAAGTAGCAGAACAAAATAAACTTTGGACGGGTATGGCAAAAGAAACCGCGCACCAAATAGGAACTCCATTGTCTTCTTTGTTAGGATGGATAGCCATTTTACGAACCGAAAACATTAGTAGTAATTATGTTGATGAAATTGAAAAAGATGTGCATCGTTTAAATACCATAGCCAATCGTTTTTCTAAAATTGGATCGCTTCCAGAATTACATCCTCATAATATAGTTTCGATTACCAAAACTGCTTTCGATTATTTAGAAAACAGAAGTTCTAAACAAATTTCATTTGAGTTTTTTGCTGAAAAAGAAGAAATTATATGCGACCTAAACACCGAATTATACGGTTGGGTTATTGAAAACCTTATTAAAAATGCTATTGATGCAATGCTTGGTAAAGGAAGTGTTTCTTTAAAAATAACAGAAAACCATAAAGACGTTAGAATATTGGTTAGCGATACAGGTAAAGGAATACCAAAAGCTCAATTTTCACAAGTTTTTAACCCTGGATTTACAACCAAAAAACGTGGTTGGGGTTTAGGATTATCGCTTTCAAAACGCATTGTTGAAGATTACCACAAAGGAAAAATTCACGTACTAAAATCAGAATTAGGAAAAGGAACTACGTTTGAAATTTTATTAAAATTAAAATAGAAATTACCAGTTCTATTACTTAAAATTTTTAGCAATTCCCTTGGCTACAGCAATAAATTCCTCAGTTGTTAGCTTTTCTTTTTTCATAAACTGCATATCAGCCATTGAGTTAATGGGAATTAAATGTACATGTACATGCGGCACTTCTAAACCAATAACGCTCATTCCTACTCTATCGCACTGAACTGTTTTCTCTATCGCTTTTGCTACTCTGTACGAAAAAGACATTAGTCCCTCATATTCCTCTTTTGATAAATCGAACAACTTATTTTCCTCTCGTTTTGGAATTACCAATGTGTGTCCTTTTGCATTCGGATTAATATCTAAAAAAGCAAAATAATTATCATCTTCAGCAACCTTATAACACGGAATTTCTCCGTTTACTATTTTGGTAAAAATACTTGCCATGTTGTAAATGTTTAGTTTATTGTAAAAATAAAAAAAGCGTTGCTTACGCAACGCTTTCATAAAAACTATTTTTTTCGTTATCTAGAAATTTCAACAATTTCAAACTTCATAATTCCATTAGGAACTTGAATTTCTGCAACTTCACCTACTTTTTTACCTAACAACCCTTTTCCTATCGGAGAGTTAACAGATAACTTACCATTTCTAACATCACTTTCACTATCAGCAACTAAAGTATAAGTAAACTCCATTCCATTAGCAGTGTTCTTAATTTTAACTATCGAATGAATTAAAATTTTAGACGTATCTAACTGACTCTCATCAATTACACGAGCATTCGCTACTACGTTTTTTAATTTTGCTATTTTAGTTTCTAACAACGATTGTTCTTCTTTTGCTGCATGATATTCTGCATTTTCACTTAAATCTCCTTTATCACGAGCATCCGCAATTTCTTGAGAAACACGAGGTCTTTCAACCTGCTCTAAATGTGCTAATTCTTCTTTAAGTTTTTTTAATCCTTCTTCAGTATAATATGATACATTACTCATCTCTTCTCTTTTAAAAATCTACAAACTTCATTTTTTATAAACTTGTAATCTACTTTAGTAGAAGTTTATAAAAGTTAAAAATCTCACGCCGTAAGGAATGAGATTGTCTCACAAATGTACAAAATATTTGTAACTTCGTCACGTTATAATAACAACTCTGTACTAAAAAAATGAAAAAAATCTTTTACCTTTTTTTATTCTTAATCTGTTTTGGATGTGGCGATAACACCCCTGTAAACAATTGTTTTCCTGGTGTACAAATGAATTCAATTATCGATTTGTCTTTACCAGAATTTAGCGGATTATTAGTTGCTGGTGGAGATTCTAAAAATACGATTCAAGGTAGAAATGTTTTTATTTTTAGAACTGGAACATCAAGCTATAGAGCTTTTGACAGACAATGCCCTGAAAGAAACTGTAATTCTTTAATGACTTTTAACGGAGTAGAAATTATCTGTCCTTGTGATGATATTAAATACAATTATTTAGCTGATGGCGCTCCTAAAAGTGGAGAAGGTTGTAACGCTTTAATGTACTTTGTTACGCAAATAAACAGTTCACAATTAAGAATATCTCGTTAATAATATTCTACTATCAATAAGATTCTTATTTTTGCGGTAACAACAACACAATTAATCATTACACGTGAAAAATTATTTTTCATCTTCTTTTAAATTGGGCGTTTTAGGTGGCGGTCAATTAGGTAGAATGCTACTTACCGAAACACAAAAACTTGATATTTACACGGTTATTTTAGACGGAAACTCTGAAGCGCCTTGTGCACAAATTTGCAACGAATTTCATCAAGGTGATTTGTTAGATTTTGACACTGTTTACAACTTTGGAAAACAAGTAGATTTACTTACTATAGAAATTGAAAACGTAAACATTGATGCGCTTGACAAATTAGAAGCAGAAGGTTTAACCATTTATCCAAAGCCTAAAAACTTACGCATCATTCAAAACAAAGCTGCTCAAAAAAAGTTTTACAAAGATCACGATATCCCTACCGCTCCTTTTAATCACTATGCTTATTTAGAAGAATTAAAACATTCCTACGAAAATAATATTATCAATTTTCCTTTTGTATGGAAATCAGCTCGATTCGGTTACGATGGAAACGGGGTTAAAATTGTTCGCTCAATCGAAGATTTAGAAAGTTTACCTACGGGTGAATGTATTACAGAACAACTCATTCCTTTTAAAAACGAACTAGCTGTAATTGTTGCCAGAAATAAACAAGGAGAAATTAAAACATATCCAGTGGTTGAAATGGAGTTTCACCCAGAAGCCAATCAAGTAGAATATGTAATTTGTCCTGCTCGTATTGATGAAGCTGTAGCTAAAAAAGCGCGTGAAGTTGCTTTAAAAGTTGCCGATGCTTTCGATTTTGTTGGTTTGTTAGCTGTGGAAATGTTTCAGACAGAAAATAATGAAATCTTAGTAAATGAAGTTGCTCCAAGAACTCATAACTCTGGACATTATTCTATTGAAGCAAGTTATACCAATCAATTTGAACAACATTTACGAAGTATTTTAAACCTTCCGTTAGGAAATACCGAAAGTAAAGTTGCTGGTATTATGGTAAATTTGGTGGGAGCTGAAGGATATACTGGTGAGGTAGTTTACAAAAACATTGAAGAAATCTTAAAGGTCGATGGCGTAACCCCGCATATCTACGGAAAGAAAACAACCAAACCTTTCCGTAAAATGGGACACGTAACTATTGTGAATGAAGATATTAATGAAGCGAGAAAAGTTGCCCAACAAGTAAAAGAAACTATTAAAGTAATAGCAAAATAACCTCTCGACTACGCTCGAGGTGACAAAACATAAAATTATGGTAGGAATTATCATGGGAAGCGATTCTGATCTTCCAATAATGCAAGAAGCAATTGATATTTTAGAGAGTTTTGATATTCAAGTTGAAGTAGATATTGTGTCTGCTCACAGAACTCCTGAGAAATTATTCGATTATGCTAATAACGCACACAAAAGAGGTGTTAAAGTTATTGTTGCAGGTGCTGGTGGTGCAGCTCACTTACCTGGTATGGTCGCTAGTATGAGTCCGTTACCTGTAATTGGTGTTCCTGTAAAAAGTAGAAACTCTATTGATGGTTGGGATTCTGTTTTATCCATTCTTCAAATGCCTGGGGGCGTTCCTGTTGCAACTGTTGCTTTAGACGGCGCAAAAAATGCGGGAATTTTAGCGGCACAAATTATTGGAGCCTCAGACAAATGTGTGTTAGATAAAATTATCGCTTACAAAGAAGGCTTAAAACTAAAGGTTGAACAAGCTTCTGAAAGAGTAAAAAAATAATAGTACTTTAGTACTCTAAATACCGAAACCTCACAAATACCTCTGTGAGGTTTCTTCAATTTTAAAAACAGAATTTTATGACTAAGAATCCGTTATTACAAGATTTTAATACGCCTCCTTTCTCAAAAATAAAAGAAGAAAACTATAAACCTGCCATTCAAAAAGCCATAGAATTAGCAAAAGAAGAAATAAATTCTATTATAACAAATACAGAAGCTCCTACTTTTAAAAATACAACAGAAGCTTTAGATTATGTAGGTGAAAAATTAGATAGAGTTACTTCAATTTTTTTCAATTTGAATTCTGCCGAAACCAACAAAGAAATTCAAGAAATAGCGAAAGATATTTCTCCTTGGTTAAGTGAATTTAAAAATGACATGATTTTAAATGAAAACTTGTTTGCAAGAGTAAAAGCTGTTTATAATCAAAAAGACAGTTTAGAGTTAACTCCTGAACAAGACATCTTATTAGACAAGCAATACAAGGGATTTGCAAGAAACGGAGCTAACTTAAACGAAGAAGATAAAATTGAACTTCGTAAACTAGATGCAGAATTAGCTAAACTATCACTTCAATTCGGAGAACATGTTTTAGCTGAAACCAACTCGTATGAACTTTTGTTAACCAATGAAGAAGAAGTAGCTGGATTGCCTGAAAGCGCAAAAGAAGCCGCTAAATTGCTCGCGCAACAAAAAAACAAAGAAGGTTGGTTAATCACCTTAGATTACCCGAGTTATATTCCTTTTATGACCTATGCCGAAAATCGTGAATTGCGAAAAAAATTAGCGATTGCTATGGGGAAAAAAGGGTTTCAACAAAACGAATTTAACAATGAACAAGTTGTTTTAGATATCGTTAGACTCCGTCATAAACGTGCTAACTTATTAGGCTATAAAACGCATGCACATTTTGTTTTAGAAGAACGAATGGCAGAAACACCTGAGAAAGTTTTAGACTTTTTAAACGAACTTTTAGAAAAAGCAAAACCAGCTGCACTAAAAGAATTTAAGCATTTAGAAAAGTACGCTAAAAAATTAGACGGAATTGACCAGTTACAAAAATGGGACGGTGCTTTTTACGCTGAAAAATTAAAAAAAGAGCTTTTTAGTTTAGATCAAGAATTACTGAAACCTTATTTTAAATTAGAAAATGTTATTGATGGTGTTTTTGAAATATCCAATAAATTATTCGATTTACAATTTGAAGAAATTGATTCTATAGACAAATACCACGAAGATGTAAAAAGTTACAGTGTAACAGGCAAGCATGGAAACTTTATATCGTATCTGTATGCTGATTTTCATCCAAGACCAGGTAAGCGTAATGGCGCGTGGATGACATCTTACAAATCGCAACAAATTAAAAACGAGGTAAACGAGCGTCCGCAAGTTTCAATAGTATGTAATTTTACCAAACCTACCGAAACAAAACCATCATTATTAACTTTTAACGAAGTTACTACCTTGTTTCATGAGTTTGGACACGCATTACATGGTATGTTAGCAAACACTACTTATGGAAGTTTATCAGGAACTTCGGTTTCTTGGGATTTTGTGGAATTACCAAGTCAGGTTTTAGAAAACTGGTGCTACGAAAAAGAAGCGTTAGAATTGTTTGCAAAACATTACGAAACAGGAGAATTGATTCCTATGGAATATGTTGAAAAAATTAAAGAGTCTGCAAGTTTCCATGAAGGAATGCAAACCTTACGTCAGTTAAGTTTTGGGTTGTTAGACATGTCATGGCACGCAGGCGAGTCGCCTGAGACAATTACTTCTGTAAAAGAATTTGAATTAGCAGCTTTTGAAAACACCAAATTATATCCTGATGTAGTTGAAAATTGCATGAGTACTTCTTTCTCTCATATTTTTCAAGGAGGATATTCTGCAGGGTATTACTCTTATAAATGGGCAGAAGTTTTAGATGCCGATGCTTTTGAATATTTTAAAGAAAAAGGAATTTTTAATATAGAAGTCGCTCAAAAATTCAAAAACAACGTATTGTCTAAAGGTGGTACCGAAAAACCTATGGATTTATACGTTCGTTTTAGAGGTAAAGAACCAAACTCTGATGCTTTACTAAAACGTGCTGGGTTAATTAACAATAATTAACAGTAAAAGATTTTTAAAATATAATCTAGTCCCTATTTTTACAAGAAATTATTCTGTATGAAAAAGGGACTTTTTATTTTATATCTATTCTTTTCTACGCTAATATTTTCTCAAGTCCATGTTCAAGGAAATGTAGTATCAAACACCAATGAACCTTTAGAAGGCGCTTCGGTATATTTTAACAATACTACCATTGGCTCTATTACCAATTCTGAAGGAAATTTTGAATTAAAAGCTAAAGAGGGAAGCTATACTTTAGTAGTTTCCTTTTTAGGTTATAAAACAAAACAGCTTCAAGTAACTTCAATAAACAATACGCAAAGAATAAATATTAAGCTTGAAGAAGAAGACAATCTTTTAAATGAAGTTGTCATTAAAAAAATTGTGTATGACGATACTTGGAAGTACAATTTATCACAATTTAAACAAGCTTTTTTGGGAAGAAGTAAACTAGCATCAGAATGTAAAATAATAAATGAAAAAGACATTTATTTTGACTATAACCCTAAAACAAATACGTTTAAAACTTTTTGCAAACAGCCATTACAAATAAAACATCAAGGGTTAGGGTATAAAATCACCTATGATTTAGCTGAGTTTACACTTCAAAACAACCAACTTTTTTTTAGTGGATATGCGAAATACGAGAATTTAAAATCATTTATTAAAAACAAATGGAGAAAGAACAGGTTAGAAACCTTTAATGGTTCACAAATGCATTTTTTACGAAGCTTACTATCTCAAAACTTAAAAAAAGATGGTTTTGTAATTAATCAGTTTAAGCGAGTTTTAAATCGAGACAGACCTTCTGAAGAAAAAATACAATTAGCCAGAGAACTTTTTATGCTTACTAGTGAACCTATAGATATATCTAAACACATTCCTAATCCTATAACTCCTTTAGACAGCGCTATTGTAGTATTACAAAAAGCTAAACTGCCAAAACACCGAGATTACTTATATAAGAGAAATGTAGATTACCCTGAGATGTTTTCAACAGTAAACAACACTAATTATTTAGACTTTAACGATTATTTAATGGTTATTTACACCAGAGAAATCGAAGAAGACAATTATTTAGTAGGAACCTTCGGTAAACGAAAAAAAGCTAGTGGCGTACAAACTTCTTACATCGTATTATTAGATGGTAAATCAGAAATTGACCCTAGCGGTATATTAATAAATCCGAATGCTGTTTTTAACGAAGGTTATTGGGGATTTGAAGCTTTTGCAAATATGCTTCCGTTAGATTATCAACCAACAAAAAATTAATCTTTATTCTTCTCTTCAATCCACTTACTCATGTATTTAGTGGCTTGTACTGTTTGGTGTTGCAATAAACTACCAAAAAAATTATGTGTTCGATGATTTTGTAGATTCTCTTGAAGTTCAGTTATTCTATTTATGAAAAGGCTTGACAATTCTTCTTTATCATACAACTGATTAATGATTTCAATTCCCTTTTGTTGAGATTTCTTCCAGAGAATATCATACGAATACAATTCCACTGCTTTCTCAGCAAACTTTGTATAATCATCTTCCACAAAACCATTCCACGGTAAATTGGCATGCATTCCTTCTGCTCCGATTGATGTTGTTATACTTGGTGTTCCGCACATCATTGCCTCGGTTAGTTTTCCTTTTATACCTGCTCCAAAACGTAGTGGTGCTAATACTACACGTGCTTTTTTAACCACTTCTAAAGCATCATCAGCAAAACCTTTTACTACAAACCCTTCTGTTGGTTTATGCAATTGTTGAATTTGTTGAGTTGCATACGCACCGTAAATGTGTAACTCTGCTTTTGGTAATTGCTTTCGTATATGTTTCCAAATTATTTTTAATTGCAAAACAGCATCAACATTAGGTGCATGAAAGAAGTTCCCTATAAAAACAAAATGTTCACGCTCTTCAAAAGGCAACCAACTTTTAATCATTGTATCTTCAATTTTATCTAGTAAGAACGGAAGGTGATACAACACATTTTCATCTATTTTAAAAGTTTCCTGAAGTAACTTCTTTTCATACGAAGAAATAATCAAACTTACATCACAACGTAAAATAGCAGCGATTTCTCGTTTAGCTTCGTCTGATTGTAATAAAGCCTTCTTGGTAAACTCTTCTCTTTTTTTTACTAATTGCTGACGAACTTTTCGTAAAAAATGTAAATCTTCGGTATCTAAAACTCGTAAAGCATTCGGACAATTTTCAGCAACACGCCAACCAAATTGTTCTTCCATCATAAATCGATCAAACACTACAATACTTGGGTTTAACTCAGCAACAAACTCATCAAATGAAACATTGTTTAATTCAATAGAAACTTCAGCAATTCCTAATTCTTGTAAGCTTAATGTGTTCTCGGTTTTTTGAGCAGGAGTCGCAAACGTAATTTCATACTTCTCTTTTAAAAACAACTCAAGTAACTGTAACATTCTGTTACCTGCCCCAGTTGTTTTCTCTACCCAAACACACCCTATTATTAACAATTTCTTCATACAATTTTCAAAGGTAAAACAAATCTTATCAATAATCTCATTTCAAATAAATGAGGATTTTAAGCTACATACTTATAAAAAGCATTGACTATTGTTCTACGATTAAAACAAATCTCAAATCGTTCATGGCTAATCAACTAGATTGTGTAATTTTGCAGTTATTATTCTGAAAAACACAAAACAAACATAACTCATGAAATACGATGTTATCGTTATTGGTTCTGGACCTGGTGGATATATTTCTGCTATCAGAGCTGCACAATTAGGTTCTAAAGTGGCAATTATTGAAAAATATTCAACTTTAGGAGGAACTTGTTTAAATGTTGGATGTATTCCATCAAAAGCTTTATTAGATTCTTCTCATCATTATTACGATGCGGTTCATCATTTTGAAGAGCATGGTATTTCTGTTGAAAAACCATCTTTCGACTTTGGAAAAATGGTAGCACGTAAAGCAAATGTAGTAGAAACTACAACTGGTGGAATTAAATATTTAATGGACAAAAACAATATTGATGTTTTTGAAGGTTTAGGTTCTTTTGAAGATGCTACGCATGTAAAAGTTACTAAAAATGATGGTTCATCAGAAGTAATTGAAGGAACAAACATTATTATTGCTACAGGTTCTAAACCATCTTCGTTACCATTTATTTCTATTGATAAAGAGCGTGTAATCACTTCTACCGAAGCTTTAAAATTAAAAGAAGTACCTAAACACTTATTAGTAATTGGTGGTGGTGTTATCGGATTAGAATTAGGATCGGTTTACAAGCGCTTAGGTGCTGACGTAACTGTGATTGAATACGCTCCTACAATTACTCCTACAATGGATAAAGATGTTTCTAAAGAACTTACGAAAGTTTTAAAGAAACAAGGAATGAAGTTCAACGTAAGTCACGGAGTTACTTCTGTTGAAAGAAACGGAGAGGAAGTTATTGTAAAAGCTACCAACAAAAAAGGTGAAGAAGTTACTTTTACTGGAGATTACTGTTTAGTATCGGTAGGTCGTCGTCCGTACACAGAAGGGTTAGCTTTAGAAAAAGCAGGTGTAAAAGTTACCGAAAGAGGAATGGTTGAAGTAAACGACCATTTACAAACCAACGTTTCTAACATTTATGCTATTGGTGATGTTGTTCGTGGAGCAATGTTAGCGCACAAAGCAGAAGAAGAAGGTGTGGTAGTTGCTGAATATTTAGCAGGACAAAAACCACATATCGATTATAATTTAATTCCAGGGATTGTTTACACATGGCCAGAGGTAGCTGCGGTAGGTAAAACAGAACAAGAATTAAAAGAGGCAAAAGTAGATTACAAAGTTGGAAAATTCTCAATGCGTGCATTAGGTCGTTCTCGTGCGAGTGGAGATATTGACGGATTTGTAAAAGTAATTGCTGATAAAAATACCGATGAAGTATTAGGAGTTCATATGGTAGGTGCTCGTGTTGCTGATTTAATTATGGAAGCAGCCGTAGCAATGGAATACAGAGCTTCTGCGGAAGATTTAGCGCGTATTTGTCATGGACACCCAACTTACTCTGAAGCGGTTAAAGAAGCTGCTAAAGCAGCTTGGGACGGACAACCTTTAAATGCTTAAAACGGATTTGCGAAATTTTAAAAGTTGCAGCAATCGTAATATTTTAAAAAGCAATCTCAAATGAGGTTGCTTTTTTTGTACCTTTAAATAAAAATCAATTGAAGAACAAAGGATTATTCTCTTACGGAAAAGTATTTGCTTACCTTACTATATTATTATGTTTTTCTCCCTATTATCTTATCTTCTTTACCACAACCTATATTATTTGCTTAATCTTATTTTGGTTTTCATCTGAAAGCTACAAAAAGAAAATAACTTGGTCTATTCTACCTATTGCATTAGGAATTAGTTTTATGGTTATTATCAACTTAATTCATCATCAATATTTAAAACATAAATCTCTTAAGCTAGAAATAGTGTTAGAAGAAAATTTTGAAGGAGAAATTTTAATTTTTGACAATATAAAATGTGGACAACCAAAATATATAAAAAATGGTAGATATATTCTACATGTTCCTGAAAATGGTGTCTTATATTACTCAGGAGATCTTACAAATGAAGGATATATAGATAATATTTTTAAACGCAAAAAGGGAGATTCTTTAATTCAAGTTCCGAATTTAAATAACTCGATGTTTTGGAAAAGCTCTAAAGAAAGTAGTAATTCTTCTTATTCTAAAAACACCCTTGGGGTTTTTAACATTATTCATTTTTTAAATCATACCGAAAAATTAAAACCTCCGGAAAAATTTATTTTGACATCTAAAAACTTACTCGATTCTTTAAATTGGCATGCAAAAATTCAACACAAATTAGAAAATTTAGACTCAAATCCCTGTAAATAAAAAATCCCGAACTAAATAGTTCGGGGTTTTTTATATGTATGACGTTTTTTCTTATTGAATTCCGTAGAAAAAACTCATGTTGTCTTCGATTTCAGACACTTTTTTAATTGCTTCGTATACCTAAGACATACTCTTTCTTTCACTTGCAATACGCTTTCTAAACATATCGTAGTTTGGTAATCTTGCTGGTGTTTCTTTATTTTCAACTATAAAAGTAATCTCTTTTGAAGTTACTTATATTTTTTAGGCATTATTATTGATAAAAAATTAGTTTTTAAATTTAAAAAAGATATGAAAAAACTAATTACACTACTTTTAATTATTATTGCTACAAAAACTTTTTCTCAAAAACAAAAGCTAGAATTATTTTCAAAAAATGCTATAAGTTTTTATTCTCCTGCACCTTCTCAAAACTTGATTTTAGACAACGAAATATCATTATACATTAACTCTTTTGGTAATACTTTTGACTGTGGAAACGACACTTCTTTTGGAGCATGTATTTTTGGAAATATAATCACTATATTTTCTGCATTTGAAGTTTCTGCTGGATTTGATACTTTTTTTGGAAATTTTGATTCCCCAACAATTCAACCTAAAATAAGCTTCTATTTACGACCTTTTTATTATACAAAGATAGGAGCTACTTTTAGCACAAAACACCCAAGTTTTAATTTTGGGTTTACAATTCCAATCAAAAATATTATGATTGAGTTATTATACAAAGATGTTAAAGACTATAATGAAAATTTCTACTCTGAAAGTTTTAATTTAAGTAGATATCAGATAGGAATCATGATACCTCTAAATTAGAACATAAATTAAATTTTGATTTACAAATACTTATATTCAAATATATTACCTAATGATTTTAGAATCCAGTATGTTTATAAAATAAAAAATCCCGAACTAAATAGTTCGAGATTTTTTATATGTATGACGTTATTTCTTATTGAATTCCGTAGAAAGAACTCATGTTATCTTCGATATCAGACGCTTTTTTAATTGCTTCGTATATCTGGAAAGATTTACTCTTTCTTTCACTTGCAATACGCTTTCTAAACGTATCGTAGTTTGGTAAAGCAGTTGGTAATTCTTTGCTTTCTACAACAAAAGCAAATACTCCTTTATCTCCTGCAATATTCTTAACCACTTCGTTTTCTTTAGCGTTCATCATTGCTCCTACTACTTTAGGCTCGAAACCTACTCCTGAAATAGTTGGCGATTTAAAGTTAACATCTGTAGCAACTCTAACTGATTGACTTACCGACTTAGCGATTTCTTCTAAAGTAGCTCCGCTAATTTTATCTTCAATCATTTTTGCTTTTCTTTCGTTTGTTAAGATAGGACGCACTCTTGAAATTGCATTATCAACAGGCATTAATCCTTTAGCAGTTTTAGCTAATAATACTGCAACTACATAACCACCATCAATATCAAAACGCTTGTAGCTTCCTTCTTCAGTTTCTTTATCAAAAGCCCAAGAAACGATTTGTCTTTCGTTACCAACACCTGGTACATTTTCATCTAACGATTTAATTCCTACAGCTGGTAAGGAAGTTAAACTCTTTTCTTTTACTGCTTCATCGAAATTTTTACCGTTAGCTAATTCTAAAGCAAATGTTTCAGCATCTTGGAAAACTGCATTTTCTGTAGTTTCAGAAGCTACTATCTTACGTCCGTAAGTAGCTAACTTAACAACTGATTGGAAGTTCTTTTGTCCGTCGATTTTAATAACATGGAATCCAAATGGAGATTTTACAACTCCCATATCTCCTTTTTTTCCTTCGAAAACGAAATCTCTAAAAGAAGGTACCATTCTGTTATATGCAAACCAATCGTAGAAACCACCTTTTTCAGCAGAACCTTTATCAGAAGACATTTCTTTAGCTAAATCTGCAAATTTAGATTTATCAGCTTTTACAACTGCTAATAAACTATCTGCCGTTTTCTTAGCTTCTTCTTCAGTTTTAACTACAGTAGCATCTGCACTTGAAGCGCCAACAAAAGGAATTAAGATATGGCTTGCTTGCGCTGAATCTGGTAATTGAGCAACCTCAGTAATTTTAGATAACTTAAAGAAATCAGCATCTTTATAAGGTCCAAAAACATCTCCTTCTTTTCCGTTGAAAATATCTTCAGCAATTACCTGAGGTACTTGTACTTTAAATTTATAGTTTTTATCTAATGTTAAGTCTGAAGCATTTTCTTCAAAAAACAATAAATAATCTGTTGTATTTTTTAATCCTTTAACAGGAGTGTTGTTTACTTCTGAATCTTCAATTAAACTAGCAACTTCAGCTTTAATAGCTTCTTCGTCTTCTTTAGTTGGTTGAATATCAAATCTTACTAAATTAATATCTCTTGAAGCTTCAACTTGAAAAGCATCTTGGTGCTTGTTAATGTAGTTTTCTACATCACTTTTCTTTAAGGTAACTAAACTATCAGCAATTGTAGTATAAGGCACATACACATACTTACCAGAAACTTTCGTGTTTTCTGTCATGTATTGTGCTTCTCCTTCTTTTAAAGAAGCCCCTAAACCTGCTGCTACTAAGTTATCGTAAGTAGTTTTTTCGATGTTATTTTTTAAAGAAGACATGTAGTTTTGCCATGCAGCCCACTCTTGATTTTTTTCTTCTTTAATAGTAGCTAAGTGCTCTTTTAATTTGTTTTTATCAAAAATACCAGAAGTTTGAAATCTTGGATCTGCTTGGATAGATGGAGACTCATAAATAGCATTCATGATATCAGCTTCACCAACAGTAATTCCTGCTTCTTCTAATTGCGCTTTATATATTTTTTGACGAAGTAAGTTATTCCATACAGTTTTTGCTGCTTGCATTTCAGAAACTCTGTTTCCTGTTTGTGCTTTGTAAGCATCTAATGCTTCAGCAAATTCTTGACGAGAAATAGTTTCGCCATTTACTTCACCTACTTGGTTTACTTTATTTGCACTAAAAAAATCTGAAATTGTAGAAGGGTCTAATACAAAAGCAAAAAGTGCTAAACCTATTACAAGAATTAAGAACATTGAACGTTCTCTAATTTTCGATAAAATTGCCATACGTCATTTATTTTATTAACAGTGTGCGAAAATACAATTTCATAGTAAATAATGCAATGTTTTTTTACGCTGTTTTTGAGGAAGTTCTCTCGTAGAAATGTAGTTGCGTTAATCTGCTTTATTGGTTACTTTAAAGTAGATATCATCAATTTTAGTTGCGCTTACTTTTAAGATTTTAATTTGAAAGTTTTCTATATGTAAAACTTCATCTTGTTCTGGTATGGTTTCGGTATGATCTAAAATAAAACCACCAAGTGTTTCGTAAGCTTCTTCTTTAGGAATATTCAGCCCGTATTCTTCATTTAAATAATCCACCTCTAAGCGTGCAGAAAATTTATATTCGTTTTCATTAATTTTTTCTTCTAGCAACTGTTGTGTATCATGCTCATCTTCAATCTCTCCAAACAATTCCTCTACAATATCTTCTACCGTAATAATTCCTGAAGTTCCTCCATACTCGTCAACCACAACCGCAATACTTTTACGTTTTTTTATCAAACCGTTAAGTACATCGTTGATAATCATTGACTCTGGAACAAACTCTACAGGCAATAGAATAGATTTTATTGAACGTGGTTTTTTAAACAATTCAAAAGCGTTTACATACCCTAAAATATCGTCTAATGAATTTTTATAAACTAGGATTTTTGACAAACCAGTGGTGATGAACATTTTTTTAAGATTACTTACCGATTCGTGTAAATCTACCGCATAAATCTCTGTTCTAGGCACCATAATTTCGCGTGCTTTAACCTTGTGAAATTCTAACGCGTTTTGGAAAATTTGTATTTCTGAATCTACTTCTTCTTCATCATTTCCTCCGTCTAATTGCTCTGAAATATAGTTACCTAATTCTTCTTTGCTAAATTCTGTTTGAATCTCATCTTCTTTTGTTCTAAAGAATACACGTAAACAGAAATCAGAGATTTTGGTAATTACCCAAGTAATTCCGTAAAAAAACACGTAAAAGATATAGGCAGGAATTGCAAAAATCTTTAAAATTTCATTGGCATAAATCCTGAAAATAGCTTTCGGCAAAAACTCAGCTGTAACCAGAATAATTACTGTTGAAATAAGTGTTTGTGTTAGTAAACTTATATCGGAAAGTATATAATTTACCAAGGCAAAATCTGAAGGCAAAAATGATTGAAACCAACGCATTAACAATTCTCCCATAAAATAACTATACACAACTAATGCTACGTTATTACCCACCAACATTGTGGTGATAAATTTGGAAGATTTTTCGGTTAACTTGGTTAAGATTTTAGGAACAATTCCCTCTCGCTTTTTTTCTAGCTCAATATGAAGTTTGTTCGCCGAAATAAAGGCTATTTCCATACCTGAAAAAAAGGCTGAAAATAGAATAGAAGCAAAAATAATAATGACTTCGGGATGCATTAACCTTGTTGATTTCTTTTTTCAATTTTTCTTCTAAAATGTCTTTTAAAGAAGAAAATTAATATGATAAAGATAGCAAATCCGAACATAATAAATGCTTCTTCTCTATCGGAATTCCATTTTAAAATTCCTTCAACAAAAAAAATGACACCTACTACAAGGTATCCGTATTGTAAATATTTCCAAAGAGTGTTCATTAAATATCTTTTTGTGTTGTTTCTATATCTCCTGTAATGTCTTTAGCCATCCATTTAGATAAATCTTCTTTTGATTCAAATCCGAAGCCGTTAATTACGCTTTCAGGAGTGGTAAAACGAAATCCGTCTTCAGTAAAAAAGTAGTGTTCTTTTTGATCCCAAAACAACTGATTGGTTTCTAATTTTGTTTGTTTTGAGTGATTGAGGATAACAACATTTCCTTTAATTTCTGAGATATTAGTGTTGTTATACGTTAATGCATAATTACCAGAAATTGTAGTTGAATCTGTTCCTGTTTTATCTATGGTAACAATTTCTATTCCTTTAGGAAATTCGTTATACGGATGCTCTTTTCTGTTTGAAAAATCATAAAAAACAGGTGCTTTTGTTTTAGACGTTATTCTACCTGAATCTTTATGAATATGATAAATATTTACCGCTGAACCTACGGGTAAGTTTTTATCAGCTAAAAAATCTCGTACTTCTTTTTTTGAATTGGTACAAGAAAAAAACATTGCTACCAAACAAATGGTAGCAATGCTATTTTGTATATGTGTTGCTTTTTTAAGCATTACAATTTATTAAGGTACACGAACTGTTTCTCCAATCCAACATCCAACTCTGTAGCTAGCTCCAGTAGCCATTCCTTTTTGGAATACTAACTTTTTAGATGGTACATTTTTCTTATAACTTGAAATGTATCTTCCTGCACCACAACCTGGATCTACTTGATTTGCTTTTAACGCTTTGTTTAAAGCTGCTACGTAAACCATTCTCTTTTCAAATTCGTCGCTACCACAAGAGTTTGCACTTCTTTGATATAAACTTGCAATGAATAAGTAAGCTTTACCCATGTTAGGATTGTACTTTAAAGCTTCGTATGCTAAAGCTCTTGCTCTTGCTCCGCTTGCTCCTTGAGCTTCTCTTAACTTATACTTAGCCTTTTTAAACGGATCTGTTTCTAAATCAAACGCTTTCTTTCTCATTTCAGCAGCTCCACTTCTATCTCCATTTTTAGCTAAAACCCCAGCTAAGAAGTTATATGCATCTGCAGATTGTGTTACTTTAGCGTATTCGTTAGCTAACTTTTCGAATAACGGATCAGTAGTACATTCTTTATTGTACATTCTTGATACTGCTCTCTTTAACCAAACACCATCAGTTTTCTTAGATTCAAAATCTCTAGAATAGATTGGTATTAATCTTTCACAAGTAGCTATTTTAGAAATTTTAGCATCTAAACCACCTTCAACCTGACCTAAAGAAGTAGAGTTAATAGTATAAGCTCTTAAGTTCTTTTGTTCTCTAGAACTGATTGTCCCTAAAGAATCTTTCTCTTGTAATTTAGCAATCTTCTTACTATAATCATCTAATTTTTCTTCTACAGACTCCATAACGTCATCATACGTATCAAATACTTTCTGAGGATCGTTATCTTGATGTTTTTCAGCTATAGCCTCAAAATATCTAAAGATATTTTTTACCCCCATATCTTTTGGAGAAATATTATAAGCTTTCTTTAAAATTTCAAAAACCTCATCTTCTGATGCTAATTTATTTTCCAGCAAATACTCTGCATAATCACTATGTGCTTTTGCTGGGTTTTTATCAGGAAAATTAGCCAATCTTGTTTCATAAACTTTTTTAGCTAATGCTGGATCTTTTAAATTCTCAGCTACTTTAGCTCCATATTTATATATGTTGATAGATAAACCTGCACAGTTATCTAATAAGTACTCTAAATCTGGTTTAGCTTGCGTATACTTTTTTGTAGTAGCATTACCTTTAAATAGGTTGTACTTAATATTACACTCTTGACTTGCTTGCGCTTTCGCTCCATTTACGGCTACAAACAAAAATAATCCTGTTAGTAAATACGTAATTTTTTTCATCGTTCTCGGTTTTTGTTAATCTATTCGTGTTTTACGGAACCAGTTAATATCGTTTAAAGATAAACTTAATCTTACATTAAAATAGTTTTCTTTAATTAAATTATTACTTGTTGTTCCTCTTTGTCCGTACTCAAATCCAACGTTTACGTTTGATAATTGTCTCGGTAATGGCAATCCTAATCCAACATTTATGCCAAAGTCTTTTACTGCAGTAAAATTATCTGTAGTTTTCACCATTAAACCAGTATCTTCAAAACGTAAACCTGCTCTATAGGTTACTCTATCCCAATAACTTGAAATAGAATTAATTTTTGGGATATAATATCCTCCAATAGAAAATTTACTAGAGTCTTCATATTTATGAGATTGTCCGTCTGCAATAAAAACACTATTACTTTCTAAAGCACTTTGAAATTGTTGGTTAATTCCTACATACCATTTATTCTCTCTTCCAATTCCAAAACCATATACACTTTTTAAAGGTACATTAATATCTCCATTTAATGATCTATTATACAATTCATCTCTAGGAATTTCTTGACCTGAACCACTAAAAGACAATGAATACATTTTTTCATTACCTCTAGCTGATAAGTCTGTAGCTAAAGTGAAAGATGCCCCTGTATGTAGTTGTAACTTATTTTTCAACTCTGTTTTGTACTGAACTCCTAATCTAAATTGCCCACCTCTTACGTTGAAAGATTCTTCTTGTTTAGTAGCTAAAGCTACTTCTGCTCTTTGATTTAATATGCTATTTTCAATATTACCGAAGATGAAAGCTGTTTCAACTCCAAAAGACAATCCTTTATAAGCATACATACCAAAACTAGCGTAGATTTTATTAGCACCGCCTTCTCCTTTAAACTGAGTTACTTCTGTAAGGTTTTCATCAACATCAAAAGCTTCACTTGTTAACGAGTAACCTACAGATGAAAATGGTTGCAATCCTACAGATAAACCTGCTTTTTGTCCAATAGGAAAACCTAAAGAAATGTACCTTAAATTCGTAGAATTTCCTGATTGAGAAGTAGTATTATCTTTTATTGTTAAAAAAGTTAAGCTACCTCCTATCGCGTAAGTTGCAGCTCTTAAATCTGCATTTGCAGCTGGGTTTGTAAAATTTAAATGATGGTTACTTTTTATTGCAGCACCAATTCCTCCCATAGAAGCTTGTTCTACTGTAACGGCTTCAAAATTCTCTCCTATTCCAAAGTAAGAATATGGTGAAGCACTGTTTCTTTGTGCAAGTATTGTAGATGTAGTTAATACGAAAACTCCTAATATAAATCTCTTAATCATTCGCTATATTGTGTATCAAAATAGTATGTAATCCTTCCAAAACAAAATTTGGATGGGCAAATATGACACTTTTTAATTGTTTTGACAAGAAATATGTATCTCCACCTGTTAAAACTACTGTTAAATCTGTATACTTTTTTTGATATTGCTGAATTACACCGTCTATTTCATTAGAAACCCCATTTACAACCCCTGAATGAATTGACGAATTTGTATCAAAACCCACAAAATTTTCAATATTTTTTGTCTCTAACAATGGTAATTTAGAAGTAAAAGAATGTAATGCTTTATATCTCATTTGTACACCCGGTGAAATTGCTCCTCCTAAATATTCTCCTTTTTTTGTAATAAAATCGTAGGTTATACATGTACCTGCATCTAAGACTAGTACATTTTTGTTTGGATATTTATTTACCGCTGCTGATGCCAAAGCTATTCTATCAACACCCAAAGTCTTTGGAGTTCTATATAGATTTTCGAAAGGCACTTTTGAGCTTGAATCTAAAAAAAGAGGATACAAAAAATCGTTTATCCTTTCTTTCTTTTTTTCTGAAATTGATGCTACAGAAGACATTATACTGTGAGTAATGGGAAACTTCGCCACAATTTTTTTAAGCTCAGAAATTATTTTTGCCTTTTTAAAGACAAACACGTCCTGTATAGTATCTGTTTCAGTAACAGCTACTTTAACCCTAGTATTTCCTACATCAATAATTAGATACATATTCAATTTCTTAGTGTGTGTAAATTTACGTTACATTTTTTTAAAGTTTTTACTTTGGATAATTAAAAAACCATTGTATATTTGCATCCGCTAAACAAAAGCTAACTGGTGCCTTAGCTCAGTTGGTAGAGCAAAGGACTGAAAATCCTTGTGTCCCTGGTTCGATTCCTGGAGGCACCACTTTTTTTAAAGAGGCTTTTGATTAGCAAACCAATGACTGGTGCCTTAGCTCAGTTGGTAGAGCAAAGGACTGAAAATCCTTGTGTCCCTGGTTCGATTCCTGGAGGCACCACCACAAAAACCCGAACAAATTGTTCGGGTTTTTTAGTTTTAAATTCTTATGATTTTATATGGCTCCTAACTTATCAATCAATTCTTCTCTTTTACTTACATGCATTTTTTCGTAAATGTTACGTGTATGTGTTTTAATTGTATTTACAGACAAACTTAGCTCTTCTGCTATAGTCGCATAACTTTTTCCTTTTGCTAATAATTTTACAACTTCATTTTCGCGTTCTGTTAACTCTTCTTGCTTTGGCATTTGAAAATAAGCTATTACTTTTCTTGCTATACTTCCGCTCATAGGAGAACCTCCATTTTTCACTTGTTTTAATGCACTTATAAGTTCTTCTGGACTTGTGTTTTTTGTTAAATAACCGATAGCTCCTGCTGACAATGCATCAAAAATATAATCAGAATCTTCATATACTGAAATCACCATGCTTTTTGCTTTTGGGTTTTGATATTGAAACCTTCTCACCCCTTCAATTCCATTTATCCCTGGTAATTTTATGTCTATCAGAATAATATCTGGATCTTCATTTTTACAATACAAAAGCGCATCCTCACAATTAGAAAAAGCCCCAATTACATTAAATTCTTCTGAATTATTGATGATTTCTTTAAACGAAATTAAAAGACTCTCGTTATCTTCAATAACTACTACATTTTTCATCTTACTCATTAATATTTCCTTTAAAACAAACACTAAAACCATTAGTGGTTTGTATGTTTAACTCCCCATTTATTGATGTTATTCTCTCTTTCATATTTCGTAAGCCATTTTTTCTTCCAGATGCATTTAAATCAAAACCTACACCGTTATCTTCAAGTTTTATTTCTAAAATATCTTTATTTAAGTATACTGAGAATAGTACTTCTGTGGCTTTACTATGTTTTAAGGCGTTTGTCATAGCTTCTTTAAACACTAAAACCAATTGCTTGTTCCAATAATGCGGTAAGGTTATATCTGATTTCGCCACGTTATTAGTACTCTTAAAATTAATATTAGAATACTCGAACAACTTCTCTCCAAAATCGTTTAAATACATCTGTACCTCATGTAGCTTGTTATTTTTATAGTCTAACGACCACACAAAGTCTCGCATCCCTGCATATAAGAAATTAGCATCTTTATTAATTTGATGTAAACTCGGATATAAATTACTTTCTTTTTCTGTTTTTTTAAGTGATAAGTTAGATAACATAGAGATACTTGCTAATTTATTACCTAAATCATCATGGAAATCTTGCGCTATTTGATGGCGTACATTTTTTAAATCTTCTTGTAACTTCTCTCTTTCTTGAATTGTTTTTCGGAATATTTTATTTTTCTTTCGAACCTTTACTAATTGTGTGTATACTGCTAAGGTTACTGCTCCTGACCCACATAGAACTAATAAAATATAAAACCACAATTGTTTAAACCATAACTTAGTTATTTTGAATTTATAGAGTTGCGTATATTTCCAATCACTTAAGCCATCTTTATAACGAAAAACCAATTCATAATCATTTTCATTTAAGTTTTTAAATTCTAGCTTAGTGTCAGAAGTTTCTTTCCAATCATCATTATTCAATTTATATTGAATTTTTACAGTATTTGGGTTTACAAAGTTTATCGTTGCAATATCAAAACTCGTATGTTGTTGATTTATTTTTAAATAAGTGTTGGATTGTTTTTTAAACGGATGCAAATTATCAAGTTTAAAAAGCCCTTTATTACCCGCTACGTATAGGTTGTTATTAAACTCTGTTATCTTTTCTACCGACAATGATTTTTGTCCTAAATTGTTGTCTATACTGTAAAAATCATTTTCATTTAAAACATTTAACCCCTTTTGAGTTGCCACCCATAAAACATTATGGGAATCAACAAAAAGATCGTTTATATGATTACTAGACAATCCGTTTTTTGTTGTGTAATGAACAATCTCTCCTTCTGTAACCATAAATATTCCGTTATTGGCTGCAATCCATAAATTATTGTCTTTATTAATTATATCAACAAACATATTTGCTTCAATAGCTAAACTATCTGTCCAATTAATTACTTCACCAGTGGTAATATCTAATCTAAAAATCCCCAAGCGCCCAAATATGGCGTATACATACTTTTTATGTTGAAAAGCGTGGTGAACATAATATCCTTCAACCAAATGAAACTCTCCTTTTTTAAGAACTTCTTTATCCTCCTCAATAGAAAATGAAAAATCAGTAATTGTAACTATTTTGTTTTGATATTTAAAATGAAATTTTTTATGCACTCTATTGGTTATATCTAGTGAACCCAGTTTTGTTTTATAAGTTTTATTAGAAATGTTAGCAGTAACAATATTGATTTGATTATTTTTTTCTACTTGAAAAACTTCAGTATGAAAAGGAATTTTTTTTGACCTTACTAAAGTATCGTTATCAACACTATAAATAACATTTGGTGCTGCAATTACAATCTTTTCATCTAAAAATGAAACATCTCTTAAATCGGGGTTTGAAAAATATTTTTGATCATAAAAATTGTTGTTCGTATTAAGTAATTGGTAAACACCATCACCGTAAGTAGTAATCCAAAGATTTGCATCTTTATCAAATAAAAAATCTGATATAGAGCTTTTAATTCCTATGTTTTTTGAAATATTTACAGTGAAATCATTTTGGATATCATAAGAATATAATTCTCTAAATCCGTTTTCTTGATTTATAAAAACAAAATACAGCTTCCCTTTATAAAATTGCATTTGGATTATCTTTCCACTTGGCAGTTTAGGGTTCCTTTTTTCAAGAAACCTTTCTCTGTCATAAAAAAATAATGATGTATAAGAAGATACTACATAATAACCTTTCGATTCTGTTAATGCATGTATGAGTTTATTATTTAATCCTGAAAAATTTCTTCTAATAAAATTCTCTCCTTCAAAAACATAAATTCCTCTAACTTTATTTTCTGAAGTTATGTTTAACTCTGAATCGAATAGATGCAACTTACCATTTACAAACTCATAATTAACATCTCTTATTGGCTTATCAGTTACTTTTGTCTTTTTTAAAATTAATTCTTTTCTTTCATTATACCACACTTTAAAAGAACTAGTCTTGTGACCATTCAAATCATACAAAACTCCTCTACTCGATGAACAAGAATATATTAAAGAATCATTTAATTGATATAGTTTGTTTATTTTAGAATAGTCTTTCTCTAAAGGTTCCTTTTTAAATACACTATCATTTTTTAATATATGAAGTCCTCTACCCCAAGTTGCTATTAAAAATTGTTCGTTTTTAACATCTTCAATAACATCTATTACAAAATTTGACTTTAACCCATTTTCGCTAGTAAAAACCTTAAACTTTTCTCCATTAAATTTAACCAAACCGTCATCGGTTCCAATCCAAATATACCCTTGTGAGTCTTGTATAAGTTGATATGTAATATCGTGTGGAAGCCCTTGCTCGGTAGTATAATGCTTATAAACATTGTTTTGAGCACTCAGTTTCATTCCCCAAAAAAGAGAAAACATAAAACACCAAACAAAACAACTTTTTACAGCTTTCATTTCACAAAAATAGGAATGCAAATATCGATAAAAATAACGTTTTAAAAATCACCCTTTTTGGGTGAACTCTAGCCTAACCAACAAAAATTTCACTAATTAATACTTATGTTAATTCAATTGTTTAGCACAATTCACTACCCTTACAACTAGGTTTGACTAAATAAATTCAAAATCTAATGAATTGAGTAGAGTTTAAAAAACGCTTTTTAATCTAAACTAAAAACAAAAAAGGAGGTAATTAAATCACCTCCTTTTTTGTTTTATGTAAGTATTCTTATGGACAAGCAGTATAAGTATAACTATCTGCATTATCTGTAAACCATTTTGTAGGGTCTGGTTTAAAATCAGCATCTATTTGAATACACGTTAAATTTGGGCAATTACTAGCAAAAAAATATGCTATTAAACTATTGTTACCATTAGAAATATTCACTTTTACTAAACTAGCATTGTTATAAACATTTAAAGATGTTAAACTCGAATTATTAGAAAAATCTAAATTAGTTATTTGGTTATGTGAAAGTTCTAGGAGCTTTAACTTTGTATTAGTTGAGGTATCTAACTTTGTTAATTGATTGTTATTAGCTCTTAAATTACTTAACTCTGGTGCATCTTTAATATTTAAAGTAGTAATTGAATTATAAGTACATCTTACTGTTGTTAAATACACTTTATTAGAAACATCTAAAGATGTTAAATTGTTTCTGCTTAAATATACTTCACTAAGTCTAGAGTTTGAAGAAAAATCTATTGTAGTAAGTTTATTATCTTCTAATGATACACCTTGCAAATATGTGTTTTTAGTAAGGTCTAAGCTTGTAAGATTATTTTTTTCTGCAGTAAGATATTTCAACAAAGTATTAGACGTTAAATCTAAGCTTGTTAGCCCATTATTTGTACATCTTAAATCTTCTAGCAACACATTTTTAGAAACATCTAACCCTGTTAATCGGTTATTATATGTATATAGTGTTACTAAGTTTACATTTTTAGATAAATCTACAGTTGTTAAGTTATTATTGTGTATAGATAGAGAATTTATATTTGTAAAATATTCAATTCCTGTTAAGTCGTTTATAGCTTTCCCTCCTACTGATATAAACCCTGTATAAGCTTCTGCTTCACTTACCTGAATTTCAGAATCTCCGTTAGTGTTTATTGAATTGTTACCTACTAAAGCTTGTTTAAAATTAGCATCTGGTATGTTTACCACAGTATCTTCTACAACATCGGTAACGTTAATGGTTATATTAGCTGTAGCTGTTTTTTCTCCATCTGAAACTTCAACAGTAATTACATGACTTGTTTTTGTTTCATAGTCTAATTGTTTCCCTTCAATTAAATACAACGTACCATTATCAAAAATTCTAAATAAATTATCGGCATCAGCTTTCATAACAAAACTTAATCTTACTCCACCATCATCTGTAGCTACAACTTGCCCAATAAGATCAGTAGCTGAAATATCTTCTGCAACAGTAAATGTTTGATTCTCGATAACTGGCGCTTCGTTTTCATCAACATCGGTAACTTTAATAGTAATTTCTGCTGATGATGTCATGGCTCCATCTGAAACTTCAACAGTAATTACATGACTTGTTTTTGTTTCATAGTCTAATTGCTTTCCTCCAACTAAACTTAACTCTCCTGAGCTTGTAATTTCAAAATCAGCAGCACCTGAAACAGTATAACTTAAATCGTCACCATTAGGGTCTGTCGCTACAACTGTTCCAATAATAGCTCTGTCTGAAATATCTTCTGCCACAGTAAATGTTTGGTTCTCGATAACTGGTGCTTCGTTTTCATCAACATCGGTAACTTTAATAGTAATTTCTGCTGATGCTGTCATTGCTCCGTCTGAAACTTCAACTGTTAGTTTGTGTTCGGTTTTTGTTTCGTAGTCAAATTGCTTTCCTTCAACTAAACTTAATTCTCCTGAGCTTGTAATTTCAAAATTAGCATCTGAAACAGTATAACTTAAATCGTCTCCGTTAGGATCTGTAGCCACAACTGTTCCTATAATAGCTGTATCTGAAATATCTTCTGCTACGGTAAATGTTTGATTTTCGATAGCTGGTGCTTCGTTTTCATCAACATCTGTAACGTTAATGGTGATTTCTGCACTAACCGCTTTTTCACCATCTGTTACTTCTATGGTTATTTTATGAGATGTTGTTGTTTCAAAATCTAAGTTTTTGTCGGTTACAACACTCAACTCACCAGCTTCAGTAATTTGAAATAAATCCGCATCGTTTTCTTTGATACTAAAAATCAACTCATCTTCATCTTTGTCTATTGCAACTACATCAGCAATTTTTTGATTGCTTGCAATACTTTCTAAAACTTCAAATGTTTGATTTTCAATTACCGGCGCGGTATTTAATTCTTCATCCTTATCACATGATGTTAGTAGTAACAATGCCAAAGGAAAAACTTTTAAGTAATTTTTAATTTCCATCTTTATTTTATTGCTTTTAATTTAAAATGAACAGCCGCAAAACTAGATTATAAAACGATGGAGGACTTCACCCAAAAAGGGTGATATTTTAAAACTTATAAAAATCATCTAAAAAAAATCACCCTTTTCGGGTGAGTTCTAATGTAAATAACAAAATATTTTTGCATTAAATATTTCAATCAAATAAAATGAGAAAATTAACTTTTATCCTAATTTTACTACTTAACGTAGTTTACTATTCATGCAGCAAAGATTCTTCATCTACTATAGAAGAAAAAGAAACAACTATTTTTGCTATGTATAATGACTTTGAAAACTCCTTAGGAGCAATTAAACTTTGGAAAAACGGTAATATAACCAATGTAACTAACGGAACCTCTGACGCTTATGGATCCGCTATGCATGTTTCCAATTCAGATGTTTATATTGTAGGAGATCAAGATAACAGTTCAACAGATAATAGAGATCAAAAACTTTGGAAAAATGGCGTAGAAGTTTCTTTAGCCGACGTTACACCTGGAGTTACGTTTTTAAAAGATGTTAGTTACTCTAACAACACTCTTTATCTATTAGGCTATGATATAATTAATAACAAAAATCGTATTAAATTATGGAAAAACGGAGTAGCTTCGTACGTAACAGACGGAACTACAAATTCTATACCTCAAAAAATATATGTTGATAATGATGATGTATACATACTTGGAAGAACCCAAAATGACACTAACAGTAAAACTGTATTAACTGTATGGAAAAATGGGGTTTCAAGCAGTTTAACAGACGGTAACAACAGTGTTTTTGCAAGAGATATTTTTGTTTCAAACGGTAATGTTTATGTTTTAGGAAGAGAGGTTATAGATGCTGTAACTATAAGTAAATTATGGGTAAATGGTCTTGAAAAAACAATATTTGATAACGGTTTTAACGCTGAAAAACTTTTTGTTAACAATAACGATGTTTATATAGTTGGTACTACACCCGCTAATGGAGGATTACGAACAGGAAAAGTATATAAAAACAGTGAACTTTTAGCTGATTTAGGTTCAGGAGCAACCACATCATACGGTATATCTGTTTTTGTTAAAAATGATATTGTATACGCAGCGTTTGCTGAACAAATTGATAATAGTAGAAAATACACATCTAAACTTTGGGTAGATGGCGAAACAAAAGAATTAGCATTAGGTTGGGTAGAAGATATTTTTGTAGAATAACCCCCACTTAATTGCCCTTGTTAAACTAATTATTATGTTTTTTAAATTAAATTGTGATTAATTTCTCGTAATACTCTTAAGGGCTGAGTATTACTTTAAAAAGCTCATTTTAATTAAAATGAGCTTTTCTTTTTAGAAAACCACCCTTTTTGGGTGCATTCTTTTCCTTATCTAAATATTATTTTTGTAAAAACACCATCTCTTATGAAAATTATAAAAAACTATTTACTCTTATATCTTATAGCCTTACTCTTTTATCATTGTAAAAAACAAGAAAAATTTCAAGCAATTGAATTCAGTTCTCCTTATAAATTCAATCATGAAATCAGAGAGAAACTAGCAAAAGACACCTTACCATGGAAATTTCAAATTGCTGCATCAGATTATGCTTCAAAAGGAAATTATAAAGAAGCTCTTAAAATGTGGGATTCTGTTTTTCCTGTAAGAGAACGTAATTATTCCACCTTAGAAATTGACTCTATACAAAAAACATACACTCCATATAACGCTATTGATTTTATTACTTCTGAAGCTAAAAAAACTCGACTTACAATTATAAATGAAGCTCACCACAGTTCTTTACACAGAAACTTCACGAAACAATTACTTCAAAAATTATACAATAACGGATATAAGCATTTGGGGTTAGAAGCCTTAACCAATGGTAATGAAAAAGATACTGGACTTAACACTAGAAAATATCCAATTCAAACATCTGGATATTATACTAAAGATCCTGAGTTTGGCAACTTGATACGAGAAGCACTAAAAATAGGGTTTCATGTTTTTGCTTACGAACAAACTACAAATAAAAATGGTAAGGAACGAGAAATAGAGCAGGCTAAAAATATTCAAAAAGTCTTAAACCAATTTCCAGATGACAAGTTTTTAATTCATTGTGGGTTTGATCATGCTTTAGAAGGAAGTCATCGTTCTTGGGATAAAGCCATGGCAGAAAGATTAAAAGAGTACACGAATATCAATCCGCTTACTATCAATCAGGTTTTGTATAGCGAAAAAAGCAATCCAAATTTCAATCATCCTCTATTAAAAACATTGAATATAAAAGAGCCTACCGTTCTTTTAGACAAAAACAACAAACCTTTATCTTATCAAAGAAACGATTCTTGGAGTGACATTGCTGTTTTACATCCTAACACCTCTTTTTTAAACAACAAAGCTAATTGGGCAGAAAGTAAAATTGAAATTGATTTAAAAGAGTTAAATATAAACTATCCTGCTATGGTATTAGTTTACCATAAAAATGAAAGTATTCAAACTGCAATTCCGGTTAATATTATTGAATTAGAAAACAGGCAAGATTCATGTTTGCTGTATGTAGAAAAAGGAAACTATAACATTGTAATTACTGATACTAAAAATAGTTTTTTACTGAATAAAAATATAGAATAATAAAACTCGAAGTGTTTACTTCGAGTTTTTTGGTTGTTATTACTTCAATCTAAAATTCATTTGAACCGGCAAATGATCGGATGCTTGACCAAAATCATTTAAGACTTTTCCATCTACATACTCTATTGAGTTTTCTGTATAAAAAATATAATCGATACGCTCGTATAAATCTTTTGTATCAAAAGTATTTGCCGGATTCGAAACTTCAAAAGCAGCATTTCCTACTCCATTCATTTTTATTAACTTTTGAACAACCGCTTCAGAATCTCTAGCTTTTGAGTTAAAATCACCTAATAAAATTGTTGCATATTGATTTTTATATTTATTAAATAAATTAACTACATATTCAAACTGACGTGCTCTTGTAGGTTTATCAAAAGCTTCTAAATGAATATTAATCACAACAACTTCTTGTCCTTCCAACATAACTTTCACTACCTGTACCAAACGCTCTAAATACAATGCATCTCTATAAAATGGATTGTCTGGTACACGTTCTAAAACGATACGCTCATAATCTTTTAATTCATATTTACTAACAATTGATTGCCCTGAAACCATTTTACCAAAATGCATGCTTGGAGGCCAATACGGAAAAGGTACATAATGTTCATCCCAATTCACTCCCCTTGCCACATAATTATATCCTAATTTGGCAATTTCTTCTTCTTGATCTACCTCGTAAGACCTTGCTGCATTATAATCAATTTCTTGAAAAGCGATTATATCTGGATTTTCTTTTTTAATTTCTGCAACAACCTTCTTTAAATTATCATCAAACAACTCTTTAGGCTTAGCAATTGCGCGATTATTCGTCATTCCGCTTAAATAACCGATATTATACGTAACAATGCTATAAACTGAATCGTTATCAACTTGTGTTTCGTAATTGTGAGTAATTAATTTTGAATATTCTTTCTCATCCATTGTTGGTGACGATGCCCAAAAGAAGAAAACCAAAGCACTACCTATTAATACCAACAAAACCTTTAAAAAAACTCTCACAATTTGCTTCATAAAATTAAAAATATGTTAAATCTGCTTTCAAATTTAAACTTTTTTATATTTGATGTGTCAAAGGGATGTAAATAATTACAAAACTTTAAAATTTAATAATTATGAAAAAATTAATAGCAGTATTAGTGTTAGCAGTTGGTTTTACAGTTACTACTCAAGCACAAAAAGAGAATAAACGTCAACAATTAACCGTTGAACAACAAACGGAATTACAAGTTAAAAAATTAACTCTAAAACTTGATTTGACTGAAGCTCAACAAAATCAAATTAAACCTCTTATTGCTAAACAGGTTGCAAAAAGGCAAGAAATGAGAGCTAAAAGAAAAATGATGAAAGAAAGCGATAAAAAGCCTTCAGCTGAAGAACGTTATGAAATGAAAAGTGAGATGTTAAACAAGCAAATAGCTTTTAAAGCTGAAATGAAGCGTATTTTAAATGAGCAACAATACGAACGTTTTGAAAAAATGTCTGCTAGAAAAACTCATAAAGCAAAGAAAAAGGTTAAGAAACACAAAATGAAAGAAAAGGCTGAACATCGTGAAGATAGAAGGTAAATAAAAAAACTCGGGATAACCCGAGTTTTTTTTATTCTTTAAACCAACTTGAATATTTTACATAATTATTAGCGATTCTATCAATTTCTCCTGAAATTAGTTCTTGTGATATATCTTTTACTTTTTTAGCGGGTACACCCGCATAAATACTTCCACTTTCTACTCTAGTGCTTTTAGTTACTACCGCACCTGCAGCAATAATTGAGTTAGACTCCACCACACAATCATCCATAATAATACTTCCCATTCCTATCAAAACATTATCGTGAATTGTACATCCGTGTACTATAGCATTGTGCCCAATAGACACATTATTACCTATCGTAGTTGGTGATTTTTGATACGTTGCGTGGATTACCGCACCATCTTGCACATTTACCTTATCTCCCATTTTTATAAAATGTACATCTCCTCGAATTACAGCATTAAACCACACACTACATTCTTTCCCCATGGTTACTTCACCTACAATAGTAGCGTTTTCAGCTACATAACAGTCTTCAGGTATTTGCGGATGTTTTCCGTTTACTGGTTTTATAATTGGCATAAAATTTTTTATTTAAAATACGAGAGCAAATTAGCTTTTTTAGATGAAGAAACCATAATTTCTTTTCCGTTGGAAAGCACTACACTTCCTCCTTTTCCTTTTTTATATTTTACTATTTCATTTGCATTTACTAAAAAAGATTTATGTATACGCACAAACGAACCATCGTTTAAAACATCTTCAAAATACTTTAAGGTTTTACTCACCAATTTTTTAGTGGTTTCAAAATACAGCTCGGTATAATTATCATCGGCTTTACAAAACAAAATATCTTTAGAGTTTATTACTTCAAATCCATCTTGTGTAGGAATGGTTATTTTACTACTATTTGCAGCTATTTTTGGTGTTAGAACTGAGCTTTCTAATTCGCTTTCTTTTTCTTTAATTTCTGCAACTAAGTTTACTGCTTTTATCAACTCATCAATCGAAATTGGTTTAAGCAAATAATACGTTGCTTGATTGTTTAAGGCTTCAATAGCGTAATGATCATACGCTGTTACAAATACCACTTCAAAGGTTCTGTTTTCAATTTTTTCTAATAAATCAAACGCATTTCCAAAAGGCATTTCTACATCTAAAAACACTAAATCTAAATCGTTTTTATCAATTAATTTTTGTGCTTCTTCAATGTTACTTGCTTCACCAACTAATTCAACATTTGGGCAATATTTGGCGATGTAATTTCGTAGAATATCTATACTGATAGCTTCGTCTTCTACAATGATGGTTTTTAGTTTCATAGCACATCTTTTTTTAGGATTAACTCAACTTTGGTTCCGCTTTCATTTTCAAAAACATTGGAAATAGAAACGGTAATTTTATCTCTATACATATCGTTTAAAATGGCTATTCTATTTTGAATAGTACTCATTCCTTTCGATTTTTGTTTTAGCTGATTTTTCGTTTTCATCTCCATAGATTTTTTTCTTCCAACACCGTCATCTTTTACAGTAATGATTATTGAATCTTCTTTATTTTGATGCATCGAAATATGCAAATTTCCTTTTTCTTCTTTATATCGAAGCCCATGCCAAATAGCATTTTCAATATAGGGTTGCAATAACATTGGCGGAATAGAATAATTTTCTAATGGTATATTTTTATCGATTTCTATTTGATAATCAAACTTATCTTGAAAACGATTGTGTTCTAATTTTACATATAATTCTAACAGCTCAATTTCTTTTGATAGCGTAATAAAATCTTCATCCGAATTTTCTAAAACCGAACGCATTAACACAGAAAATTCAGATAAATACCTGTTCGCACTTCGCTCGTCATTTACCGCAATAAAACTATTTACCGAGTTTAGCGCATTAAAAATAAAATGCGGATTCATCTGCGATCGCATCGACTTTAATGCCAATAAATTATTGGCTAATTTTTGTTGTTTGTTCGTTCTCTGCATAAAATAGGCTACCAAACTCAACAGAAACAATCCGCCAATTAACGAGTAAATAATGTATTGTTGGCGCTTATTACTTTCTTGTGTTATTTGCTGGTCTTTATATGCTAAATCTATCTTACTATCAGCAAGCTCTTTGTCTTTTTCTAAACTTTTAATTCTACTTTGGTTGTCGGCTATTCGCTTACCAAAACGTTTTATTTGTTGAATTTCTTGTTCTTTTCTAGAATACAAGGTATCAACCAACTGAACGTATTCTTGGTAGGTTTTTAAGGCTTCAGAATACTTACCAACTGTTTCATAAATTTCCGATAATTTACGAGTCGCATCTTTTTGAATTATTAAGTCTTCTTTTTTGTCGGCTTCGTCTATACTCTTTTTTAAATACGGAATTGCTTCGTTGTATTCTTGCTTTAAAGCATACGCATTTCCAATTTTATAGTTTATTTTTTGTGAAGTTATCGAATCTATTAAGGCTTCTTTTTCTTCCTCAGCTACAACAATATCATCCGCATTTTCTAAACTTTCTTTTCTTAAATTGATTTCATCATCATATCGTTGCGACTGATTGTAATAATCTGCTACTTTTTGTTGTTCTTTTAAGGTTCTTTTTCGGTTTTCTTTTGATGCTAAGTTTAATGAATTTTGAAAATAAGAGTCTGCTTTTTGGGCATTTCCTTCAGCGGCAAAAACTTCTGCAAGTTTTGAATTTAAATCGGTAATTTTGGGTGTAATCAAATTCTTTTTAGCAATAGCTAAAGCTTGTTCGTAATTACTTCTTGCTTTATCAAACTCTTGTAAATTTTTATATACATCTCCCAATCCTTGATGTACCAATAACCGATCGTACGAACTTAACCTGGTTTTTAAACTTTGAAGGTGCGATTTCTCACTACCCTTATACTCCTTAGCTAAAAATTGTGTTTTTGCCAACTCAATTAATACCGAAGTATTGGGCATTTCTTTTAACGAAGCTTTATAATTTTCTATCGCTAAATCGTATTGTTTCCAGTGAGCATAAATATCGGCGAGTTCTTTAAAAGAAGTAGCACGTTGATTTTTAGTATCACTTTCTAACAACATTTTTTCTACAAACGTTAAACTTTTATCTAGCTCTTTTTTCTTATAAAACAACACCGAATCGTAATAAACTGAATAAAAATCAGACCTTTTAGATTTTGCTTTTTTTGATATGGAAGGGCTTACACTTTTTGTAATTTCAGATCCCTTAAAATCTTCAACAATTATTTTTATATCCTCATCATTTTTAATGGTGTAAAAAACGGTTTCAAAATCTGGATGAGAAACCTCTAGCGTACTATTAACTCTAGCTTTTACCAAATAACTATCTTTTACAAAAGAATATCTGTAAGAAATACCATTAACATCTACCCTAGCATCTTTGATAGGTTCATTTGTTTTATCATTAACCACTTTAACTTTTACTGAAAACTCTTTAAGCAAAGATTCTTGTTGTTGCCCATAAACACTACAAAAACACAACAGTAAGACAGCTATTTTTATGTAAAAAAACTTTTTCATTTGTTACCTAATTCCTGTAAACATACATACAAAAATTGACTCTCTAAAATTGGAAAAGAGCTAAACTGCATATAAAAACTCATTAAAAAGCTACTTTACTCAATTTCTGTTCTACTTTACTCAATCAAAAGACTTGTTTACTCATTCTCGATTTTTTAAGAAAAAAGGTGGACATACTTTTAACTCGTAAAAATCAACCACCAGCTTCCTATTTAATAATCTTTAAAATTAAAAAATCATGAAAAATTATGTTTTTATCGCCCTATTTTTTATCTCATTAATAGGATATGCTAATTCTGACAAACCTGTAAGTAAAAAGCAAACCATTAAAGTAGCTTTGTTGTTAGACACCAGTAACAGTATGGATGGACTTATCAATCAAGCAAAAGCGCAATTATGGGATATTGTTAATGAATTATCACATGCGAAATGTGATGACTCACATCCTAATCTGCAAATTGCATTGTATGAATACGGTAACGATCGTTTATCTTCAAGAGAAGGTTACATTCGTCAGGTATTACAGTTTACAAGTGATTTAGATGAAATTTCTGAACGTTTATTTTCTTTAACAACTAATGGCGGAAGTGAGTTTTGCGGACAAGTAATTCAAACTTCCATTAACGAATTAGAATGGGGAAATAACTCTAAAGATTTAAAAATGATTTTTATTGCAGGAAATGAACCTTTCACGCAAGGAAAAATCAACTATAAAGATGCGATTACCAACGCTAAAGAAAAGGACATTACTATAAATACCATTTTTTGTGGTAATTATAACGACGGAATTTCTGGCAGGTGGCAAGATGGAGCCTATTTTGGTAACGGAGATTACATGACTATTGATCATAACAAAAATATAGTTCATATCGTAACTCCTTACGATAACGAAATCATCATCTTAAACAAAAAACTTAACAAAACGTATGTTCATTATGGAACTGCTGGATATGCGAATTACGAAAAACAAGCTGCACAAGATTCAAATGCTGAAGAGTTGGATGAAGTGGTCGTGGTAAAAAGAGCTGTTAGTAAAAGCTCGAAGCTTTACAACAATGCTTCTTGGGATTTGGTAGATGCGTCAAAAGATAAAAAAATGGATTATAGCAAATTAAAGAAAGAACAATTACCAAAACATTTACAAAACAAATCTGCCAGCGAACTAAAAATATATGTAGATAAACAGCGAAAAGAGCGAGAAAAAATTCAGCAAAAAATTCAAGAATTAGACAACAAGAGAAAACAGTTTATAGTAAAAAAACAAAAAGCTGATGTTAAAAACAACGAGCTAGAAAGTGTTATGATTAAAGCTATAAAAAAACAAGCTAAAAAGAAAAACTACTCATGGTAGGTAGCTTTATTAATTCAATTCAATTTTTTAGAAGGAGCTACCGCTCCTTCTTTTATTTTATAACCAAATCTTGTCCAATACTTATCGTATTATCTACCAAACCATTGGCTTGTTTTATTTCTTTTACCGTTATATTATGTTTTCTTGCAATAGAATATAACGTATCTCCTTTTTGAACTGTATAATAGGTTTCAGATACTTTTTTATCATCAATATTACTTCCTCTTTTAGGAATACGATCGTACTTATGCAACTCGTATTTATGAATTAACGAAATTAATTTTTGAGGATATTTTCTATCAGTAGCATACCCCGCTTTTTTTAGTCCGTATGCCCACCCTTTATAATCGGTATGACGTAATCTAAACAAACTCGCATATCGACTACGAGTTAATAAAAATTGAGAATGATCTTCGTAAGATGATTCAGGGTATTTATATTTTCTAAAACACTCGCCTTTTTCATCATCATCGTGCGTTACACTGTTTCCTTGCCAACCTTTATGGCATTTTATTCCGAAGTGATTATTAGAACGAATTGCTAACGGACTTCTTCCACTACCCGATTCTAAAATACCTTGTGCTAAAGTTATACTTGCAGGTATGTTATGCTCGTGCATTTTTTTAACCGCAATAGGTGCGAATTTTAAAATATAATCTTCAGTATTATTCGTTGTCGTTGTTGTTTTTCTCTGAACTTGCTCTAGCTGAAAAACTTCTGGTTTTTCTTCTTGCTTTTCTTCTATTACTACTTCTCTCGGAGCTCTGTTCACTACATTTTTATTAGAACCACAGCTTACCAAAAGCAACGCACTTACTACAACTAAAACTGAATTTAACCTCATTAAACGTGTATTAATTCTTGATTTTTATTTTTTAATTTCTGATTTACCCCTTCAATTCCTTGTAAACCACCTGTATGAATTGCTAAAATTTTACTCCCACTTTTAAATTGATTATTCTCAATCATTTTTACAATTCCAAACATCATTTTTCCTGTATAAATAGGATCTAACGGAACAGTTGTTTGCTCTTTAAACTCATTGATAAAACGAATAAGTTCGGAAGTATATTTTGCATAACCATCAAAATGAAACTCAGTTTGTAACCTCCAATTATCATTCCTTTTAACAAATTGCTGAATTTCTGCTGTTAAAAAATCACCTTTTAACGCTGGAAATCCTATTATTTGTTGATGATTTTCAGCTGAATTTATCAATCCTGATATGGTTCCGCCAGTACCAACAGCACAACAAATATAATCGAATTTTTCATCTTCGGAAGTTATGATTTCTTCGCATCCTTTAACCGCTAAACTATTCGTTCCTCCTTCAGGAACTAAATAAAAATCACCAAATTCTTTTTGTAATTGAGTAATAAATTCTTCGGAAGTTTTGCTTCGATACGTTTCTCTTGATACAAATTTGAAATGCATTCCGTTTTCAGAAGCATGACGAAGTGTTGTATTTTGAGCTAAAGTAGCTTCTAAATTCTTTTCCAATTCATCACCTCTAATAATTCCGATTGTTTTAAATCCTGCTATTTTTCCCGCTGCTGCAGTTGCTGCAATGTGATTAGAAAAAGCTCCACCAAAAGTTAGTAACGTGTCTTTATTTTCTTTCTTAGCAGCAGCTATATTGTATTTTAATTTTCTGAATTTATTTCCCGATACAAATGAGTGAATTGTGTCTTCTCGTTTTATCCACAACTCAATTCCTTTTTCTTTTAAAACAGGAAGTTGAATCTGCTGATTTATCGGTTTGGGTATCTCTAATTGAAAAAGCATAGAATTAAAATAACGCTACAAAAATAAAGTTTTAATCTATTTCTAACTTATAACCTACCCCGTGAATATTGGTGATTTTTATTGAAGAATCGTCTTTTAATTTTTTACGGAGTTTGGACACATAAGTATCTAAACTTCTACCTACTACCACTCCGTTATCTTCCCAAATTTTCTTCATTAACTCTTCTCTTTTAATTACTTCATTGGGTTGATTTGTAAATAATGCTAATAACTCACACTCTTTGTTTGACAACGGAATTTCAACTGCTTCTTTTATCAATTTATTTTGCTCAGGATAAAACTTATATATCCCTAGGTTTAAAGAATTATTTGTCGGTATTACTTCTGATTCATTATTCTTTCTTTTCCTAAAAAAAGCTAGGATACTAACAATAAAAATAAGTAAGAATAATCCGTAGAAAACAAAAGGATTACTTTCTTCTTTTTCTAAAAATTGAACTTCTAAAAAATAACAATTGGCAGGTAATAATCTACCTTTACAAGGAACAATTGCATTTTCTTCGCTACGTTTCATTTCATAACTGTACACAACTTCATTATGTCCACAATCTTTTACTTCAATTCTGTAATCTCGAGGTAATTTAGCTTTGATGAAATTTCTTTTCGCTACCAACATTAAGCTATCAGGTTGTATTTGTAACGAATCTTGAAAAGAGATTTGAAATTTATTTTTAGTGAGTTCTTTAACAGGTAACACTAATGATGTTGAATCTTGGTTTATCAACAATAATTCATGACCTACATTACGCAACGACACCTTAGCTTTTTCAGTAAAATCATTTTGAAAACTACATGAAGTTAGCTGCAACGCTACAATAAAAACACCTATATATAAAACGAATCTCTTACTCATATAACCTGCAAATTACACACTTTTTAAATACATCTACATCGTAGTTGACACTTCTTTTACACTTTTTTGACATTTTAAACCCCTTTAAATTAAACTTAACTCCCTAAAAACAAAATGGTTTCCATTGAAAAAACTTTTTATATTTGTTTTCATCAGTAAACAATATTTAACATCATAGATTAATGAAAACTTACAAAAAAATTAAACTTTCAGTATTTTTCTTATTTATAACTTTAATAAGTTTTAACAATCACACTGCTTTTTCACAAGAAGCAGAAGGAACTCTTATAGTAGATTTGAAACCTTTTATTTCTGATATTAAATTAAAGAAGAAAGTTTTAAAACAGTTGGAAAGTGGAGCTTTAGAATGGGGAATTTCAGAAAACCAATTTGTAACCACTCTAACAAACAAACGTTTTATAAATTTTGACATACCTCACATGACAAGATACGGAACGTCAAAAGAAATTAAATTAAAACCTGGCACATATACTATTACATGCATTGGTTTTAAATATAAAGGTGGTTTAAGTGTAAAAAAAGTATTACAAAAAGCTGCTTTTTTTAATATAGACGAACTAACTTTTGAAATTATTGAAGGAAAAACAACAGTTCTTGAAATTTTACCTAAAATTGAAAAGAATAGCTCTTTATTAATGAAGATATTCTCTCCAGATTTATACGTTACTATTACTGAAGATGGTGAAACCAAAATTGATGGAAAAGTAATTAGTATTAGACACGAAAAATCAATTAATTGGGATGATTATAATGGGAGATTGAAGTTTAAAAAAGAAGTTGAATAATAAAAACTAACAATATAATTATAATAAAAAAAGCTGTTAGATATAATATCTCTAACAGTTTTTTTATTTCTTTTAATAACTTGAAACCTGTTCTTCAACTAGTTCCCATTCTTCTATAAGTTCGTCTAAGGTTGCTTTTTTAGCTTTGTAATTTTCAAAAAAGTTTGGTCGTTCTGAAACCTCTGCATAATTCTGAGCCAATTCTAAATCTATTTGCTCAATTTCAGCTTCTAAATCGGCAATTTGGTTTTCTATTTTATTAAGTCTATTCTTTAATTTTTTAAGTTCCTTTTCTTGCTCTTTAGATAATTTATAGGCTTCTTTTTTAGAGGTGTCTTTTTCATCTTTAACCACTGTTCTTTTTTCAGCTTCTCGTAAATTTTCTATTTGATGCTGCTCTAAGAAATAATCAATATCTCCCAAATATTCTTTTATCACACGATCTTTAAACCCATACACAGTAGTAGTTAAACCTTGTAAAAAATCACGGTCGTGAGATACTACGATTAAAGTTCCATCAAAATTTTGCAATGCTTTTTTTAATACATTTTTTGAAGCAATATCTAAGTGGTTGGTAGGCTCATCCATTATTAACACATTAAAGGGTGATAATAACAGTTTACACAATGCCAATCGATTTCTTTCTCCTCCTGAAAGTACTTTTGCTTTCTTATCTACCGCTTCTCCACCAAATAAAAAGGCACCTAACATGTCTCTTACCTTTAAACGGTTGGTATCATTAGCAGCATCTTCCATAATTTCCAGCACTGTTTTTTCTGGTGGTAATTCTTCGGATTGATTTTGAGCAAAATATCCTATTTCAACATTATGACCGAGTTTTAAGTTTCCTTCAAACGGAATTTCACCCACCATCATTTTTGCTAAGGTAGATTTACCTTGTCCGTTTTGCCCAACAAAAGCAATTCTACTGTTGCGCTCAATCAATAAATCGACATCTTTTAACACTTCTTTTTCTCCATAGCTCTTCGATAAGTTTTCAGCTTCAACAATAATTTTTCCTGGTTCTTTTGAAATTTCAAAACGAACATTCATTACGGCATTATCATCTTGATCTACCTCAATACGCTCAACTTTTTCCAGTTTTTTAATCAGCGATTGCGCCATAGCAGCTTTACTTGCTTTTGCGCGGAATTTTTCAATCAGCTTTTCGGTATGTTCAATTTCTTTTTGCTGATTTTTTTGTGTTTGCAGTTGCTTTTCTTTGATTTCAGCTCTCAGCTTTAAAAACTCTGAATACGGCTTTTTATAATCGTAAATTTGACCAAGAGATATTTCAATAGTTCGGTTGGTTACATTATCTAAAAACATTTTATCGTGTGAAACCAACACAATAGCACCCGCGAAATTCTTTAAAAAGTTTTCTAACCAAATAATCGATTCGATATCTAAGTGGTTCGTAGGCTCATCGAGTAATAAAATATCGTTATTCTGAAGAAGAAGCTTTGCTAGTTCTATACGCATACGCCAACCTCCGGAAAAGGTATCGGTTAACTTATCAAAATCTTCTCTTTTAAATCCAAGTCCTTGTAAAATTTTTTCAGTTTCTCCTTGGTAATTATATCCGCCTAATAACTCATAACGTTCAGTTTTTTCATTTAAATCGACAATTAATTGATTGTATGCTTCGCTTTCATAATCGGTTCTTTCAGCTAATTGTTGATTGATTTCATCGAGCTCTAATTCAATTTCTTTAATTTCAGTAAACGCCTGATATGCTTCTTCTAAAATAGTTCTTCCGTAATCGAAATCTATATCTTGACGTAAAAAACCAATGCGTACCTCTTTATCAAAAGCTAAGGTTCCGCCACTACTTTCAATATCTTTTGCAAGTACTTTTAATAAGGTAGATTTTCCTGCTCCATTTTTTCCTATCAATCCTATTCTATCTCCTTTAATTAATTTAAAAGTGATTCCTGAAAACAAGTCTGTTCCCATAAAAGAAACTGATAAATCGTGTACGTTTAACATAAACTTTATTGAAATTATTAAGACTTTGTAACTCTGGTTACAAAATACTGCTTTATTTTTGTTGAAATTTGTGCAAACTTACAAAAAGCAGCTAGCAAATTACATTAATATACCTAAGATATGTTTTGGAAAGGGAGTAAACTATATAGCATTTTTAACAATAAATGTCCTCGTTGTCATGAAGGTGAATTTTTTAAGTACAAACTAAATTTCAATCCTAAAAAAATGACAACGTTACATGATAATTGCCCAAAATGCAATTTAAAATACATGATGGAACCTTCATTTTTCTTTGGTGCTATGTATGTTAACTACGCTATTGCCGTAGCTTTATTTGTTGCTATTTTTATTATTGCTAAGGTATTTATTGGGTTAAGTATTTTACATAGCTTTATTAGCATTGTTGTTGTATCACTTCTACTAACTCCAATAAGCATTCGCCTTTCTAGAATTATATGGATTAACCTATTTGTTGGTTACGATAAGGATGCAAAAAAATTACAATCTGAAAAGTAGCTAATCTATAAACCTTTTAATATCTATTTCTTTGTCTAGTTTTTCTCCTTTTTCAAGGTGATTAAATAGACTTTCTGCTACAGTTGGTGCAACCATAACCCCACGTGTTCCTAAACCGTTTAGAACAGCTAATTGAGCATGTTTTGGATGTACTCCAACTAGCGGTCGTCTATCTTTTACAGTAGGTCGTATTCCTGCAGCTTGTTCTATCACCGTATAAGGAACTGATATTAGTTTTTGCAGTTTATCTTCTAACTCTTTCTTTCCTTCTTCTGTTGGAATTGACGTTTTATCAGTCCAATTAAACGTTGCTCCTACTTTGTAGTTATCTTCTCCTAAAGGCATTACAAAAACACTTCCTTTAAGTAAGAAATCAATTTTTAATTCAGGTGCATGAATTGTAATGGTTTCTCCTTTTGTTCCGTTTAGCGGTAAATAATTAAAAAAAGGATTCTTCTTCAGCCCAAAACCTTCACTAAAAACAATCTTTTTTGCGCTAACATTTTTATAATGAACTGAACCTTCATCTAGAATTAAATCAACATAATTAAAAGCTTCTTCAATAAGATTACCTTGTGAGATACAATACTCTTTATAAGCTGTAACTAACAATGGAGTATCAACTCTTCCTGTTCCTGTTAATACGCCAAAACCGAAATCACCAATAACTCCATCTATCTTCTCTTTTTGAATTTTCGGATTCATATAGTGACTTAGCATAGGTTTATCTGACGCTATAAACCAATTGTTTTCATCTCCTATACTTGTAAATACTTTTTTAGTAGTAAAACTATAATCTAGTGGTAAATTCAGCTTTTTTTCAAGTTTCTTATAAAAAGGAATTGCTTTTAGCAATTGCTCGTGACCATCCCAAACAGGAGTGAATCGTTTTAAAATAACAGGATTATAAACTCCACCAGCAACAACTGAAGATACCTGAGAATTGTTCTCAAAAACAACAAAACTCTTATTGTTTTCTACTAATTGTTCAACAAAAGCTATGCCCGATAAACCTAGACCAACTATAATATAATCTACCTCTTTAATCATCCTTCAAAAATACTATTATTACAACAAAAAAGAGCTTGCAATGCAAGCTCTTTTTGTTTGTATTGAAAAGGGAATATTAATAATTCCACATATCCATTTCACGGTTACGAATACCTTCTTTAATTCTATTAGCTTCTAATAATTGGAACAAAGAGTTACCACGAACATAATCTTCAATAGCTCTATCTCCGTAGATATTTTCTTCCTTAAGAATTGTAGAATTAAAACGTCTTGCATTTAACAAATTATCATACGATAATGGTTGCGCAGAATTTTCTGGGTTAAATACTTTTGAATTGTGTAATGTTTCTCTAGCATCTGGGAAGAATACCCAAAATAACTCGTAAACATTTTCAGTATCATCAATTTCTTCAACCCCCATAACCTGTACATCTGGTCCCATTGGAGCTAAAGCTAACAAACGATATTTTAATTCACCTTGACGCTTATCAAAATACCATAATCCTTTTAATAAATAACCTCTGATATCTTGAGATTGAACATAATAAGGATCTACATAATCTCCGTTTTGACGTTCATTAAAAGTCATCAATTTAACCTCTTCCATTCCTATTTTAGTAGTGAAATAAGAGTCGTTATATACTTCTTTTATCTCACCATTTTTAATACCTTTTAATAAGGTATCAAATAAAGAACGTCTTGTTAATCCTGCATTTGTAGTATCAATTGGATAGTAATAAGGAAGATTTATTTTTTGATTTAAATCTACATATTCCCACACCACTTTAGACCATAACACATCTCTATCACTAATATAGCCATAAGGAAGTGGTTTATCGTCTTCTGAAGCTATTTGGGCTTCAGATTTAAATCCAATACTCTCTACCTTTTTAGCATTTAAAAGGTTAGCTTGTGCACTTGCATAGCTTGTAGCCGCAACTGCGAATAAAACCATATAAAAACGCTTCCAATTCATACTTTCTTGTTTTTACTTATTAATTTGTAATTTCTACAATAACAGGCAACACCTTTTTCAGTTGGTAATTAGAACCTGAAACTGATGCTTTAATATCAAATATTGTAATTTGATCATTTCTTCTTGCTTTATTTATAGCTGCCTTTGCTCTTGCATTCATAGTAGTTCCACTAACTGGAATAGCAACTTGCCCAGGTACTTTTATTTTAAAGCTAGATACATTTAATTTTAAATCGAATAAGAAATCTGGTAAACCTGCTGCAACGCTAATTCTTCCAACACTAGCTTTAGGCATTTTTACGGTACCAAATTGACCTCTTACCATACCCATTGCTGGTGGTATATCTTTAATTCTGAATTTCTTAACAGAACGAACTCCTTTGTCTGCTCCTGTTGGAGTACCTGTAACCACAATGTTTACTTCGCTACCTTTACCAGGATTCATTACATAACTATCTCCTTTAACCCTACGTAAACCTGGTGCTTTAGCAGTAACTTTATTACCTGGTACACCTGGAATAGAAATTGTTAATGGGTTAGATAAACCACGGTAAACAACGTTCATTTTATCAGCAGAAACTAATGCTTCGTTTGGTCTTGGAATTACTGCATAACCTCCAGTAATATCTATCTTTACGATAGAATCACCTTCTTTAAACTGAAATTCTCCTTTTAATTCTTTATCTCCGACATTTCCTACTGGAGTATCTAAAATAACTTGCCCTGCTTGAATTTTATCGGCAGCTATTTCTTCTCCGTTGATAATTACCTTTTCTGCAGTTAAATTAGGATCTTTTTTTCCTAAAATTACTCTACCTGATAAATTTTCTCCTGGATAATATGCTCCTTTATCGAAAACTACCATAGCTTCGTACTTAGTCATCGAAACAGCACTTTCTAACTCACCTTGTAATAACGCTGATAAAGCATCAGATTCAGTCGCTTTAATATCTGCTTGAATTTGAGTTAACTTTGTTAAAGATGCTACTAATGGGAAACCTTCGTAGTTATATTTTAACCAGTCTATTTTTTTACCATCTTTATTTTCTTCTTTATCAGTACTGAAACGAGATGCAATCACTCCAGCTAATTCAGTACCTTCCAAAGCTGCCATTGCTTCATTTCTAAATCCATCAATTTTAGCAACAAATTCTTTACCTGCTTCAGTAATTTTACCTCCTTTAAAGAATAATTCGTCTAAAAACTTAGATTTATCCATTGTTTCATATGCCTTAGGATCTTTTAAATCTCCAGTCATTTGAGACTTTAAATCACCAATATAAGCGTATAATTCATCTGCAGCTACTTTTAACTTATCAGTTTTCTCTTTGGCTTCACCGTATTGCTTAGCTTGTTCTGCAGCTTTTTGTGCTAAAGTTTGGTAAGCTTGCGTATTTTTTTCTGTAGCTTTTGTATTAGCTTCAGTTAATTTTTCGTTCATTAAACCAAAGGCTGATAATACCTCTTTACTCATATTCATTGCTAACATTGCAATGAATACTAAGTACATAAGGTTAATCATCTTCTGCCTTGGTGATAGTTTTCCTCCTGCCATATTAATTAGTTTGTTTAGTTAATAAATTAGATAAACTAATTAATTATTTGTTAGACATTGCAGATAACATTCCACCATAAACTCCATTTAAAGAAGATAAATTCGTAGCTAACGATTGCATTTGCTCTTGTAAGCGTTGAGAATTTTCTACCATTGCAGAGTTTAAATCAGCTTGTTTGCTAGCGTTTTCTACTTGTGTTTGGTATAAACTATTTAATGATTCCATTTGAGCAGCTGCTCTAGACATTTGCTCGTTATAGCTATTTGTAGCTGAAATTGATTGAGAAGCTGATGCTAAAGGCTCTACAGCTCCTTGAAAATCTTTAATACTTGTTCCTAATCTAGATACTAATTGTGCATCTAACTTAGCTTCTTTTAAGATATCATCTAATTTTTGAGATAATAATGACTGAGCTTCAGCTGGTGTAGCTTCTTTACCTTTTTTACCTAATGATTGTCCATCAGCTAACTCAGGATATACTTTAGTCCAATCTAAATCTTCTTCTACAGCTTCAAATGCAGATAATGCGAATACTACTGCTTCTGTAATCATACCTATAATTAACATTTCGTTACCAAAAGGCCAGTGTAAGATTTTAAATAACGCTCCTAAAATTACTACAGCGGCTCCTAAACCGTAAGCCATGTTAAATAATTTCTTTGTTGATTTTGATTGTGCCATAATTCTTAATTTTTAATTTGGGGATTAATATTTATTCTTGTTTTGTTAATTAATTACTTTTATTAGTACCTAGGTAATCTTGTACTGTTCTAAATCCAATATAACTTCTTGCAGTATCTGCATACTCCCAGTCACGAGAACTTACTTCTAAAAAGTACGCTACATCTTTCCAAGAACCACCACGGATAATTTTTCTTCTGTTTTCCTTAATTTCTACGTTAGGATTCATTGTAGACCCCATGTAGTAAGACATTTGGTTGTATGCTGTATTCGTCCATTCTGAAACGTTACCTGCCATGTTAAACAATCCGTATTCATTAGGATTATACGACATTGCCTCTACTGTATATAACGCACCATCAGCTGCATAATCTCCACGTACTGGTTTAAAGTTAGCTAAGAAACAACCTCTATCACTAGTAGTACTTGGACCACCCCAAGGGTATTTTGCATAATCTAAACCTCCACGAGCAGCGTACTCCCACTCAGCTTCTGTTGGTAATCTGAAAGAAGGTACTAAACCTAACTTTCTTTTTGAACGTTGGAAGTTATTTTTCGTTTGAGTTCTCCAGTGACAAAATGCTTTTGCTTGGTTCCAAGTTACACCAACTACTGGATAGTTTTCGTAAGCTTTGTGAGCAAAATATTCTTGGTGCATTGGATCATTGTATGAATAATTGAAATCTTTAATCCAAACTGTGGTATCTGGATACACATTAATCACTTCATTTTTCAAGAAATCCCTTCTATTTTTACCTGTCTTAGCAGCAGCTTCATTATCAAACCAGTAATATCTATAGTTTAATAATTTTGTATTAAAAGTTCTGATTCCGTTTAATGCTTCATCTTTTTTGATGTATAATGAATCCATTACCTCAACATAATCAGCATCTGGATATTCAGAAGCTTCCCAAATAATGTCCTCTTGCCAATTTAAAGGCTTAATAGAATCTAAACCTTCACCTAATTCGTAATAGTTTTCACGCATGTACTTTTCATAAGCACTTTCGTTCACAGTATCTTTTGATGCGAAAGCATATAACTGAATTCCATCAGGTCTACCTGAAGCAGCAGGATCGTCTCCCATAGAAGCAAACTCAGCTTGATAAGCTAACTTAGTTCTTGTTACAGAATCTCTTACCCAAAATACAAATGCTTTATACTCACTATTAGTAATTTCTGTTTCATCCATATAAAAAGGTTGAACGGTAACTGTTTTAGTAGGTGCATTCATAGCTCCCATTGGGTCTTCATCTTGTTTACCCATAGTAAAAGATCCTCCAGGTATTTTTGCCATACCGTAAGGTTTTTCAGCAAACCATTTTCTTGTAGACTTTACTCCTACTAACTCTCCTCTATCTCCACTTGAACCACAAGAGTAGATGATAGACATCAATAATGCAAGTATTGCTATTTTTTTCATATTATATCTTTCTTATAAAAGAGGCGTAAACCTATTATTTTTTTTATTAAAAAACAATTACGAGTTATTATTATTTTTTAAACATTAAACAAATTACTCTTAAACAAGCTTTTGTAAAGCTTTATACCATCTTTCAGGAGTTCTTTGTTGTAATGCTAATTCATAATCTCGATAGCTACATGGTATTAACGCATGTCTTTTGTGTTTATTATTCGATATTAAATTTATTTCCATCCACCAACGACCACTTTTATCACTTTTGTAAAAATTTATTGGATCATCGTCACTTAAAAGTACGGTGAATTTTTGATAATTTTCTTTTGTTACAAACGGATAATCTTTGGCTCTTGAGTTAACTCCCTCAATAAAATACCAAAGCATTTGCGCTATTAAATTTGCTGTTTGATTATTGGAATCTAATTTAGCATTATATTCATAAACTCCAAAAGAAGTTACCTTATCACTTATACCAGCATAACGAGCAATCGCACAAATTTCTTCTCCGTAGAAACCATTTGGTGAAGCATTTTTGTTTGCAGGAGCTTCACTTTGGCGAATACTTCCTACATCAACACTTACAACATCGGCATCTCTCATTATTGGCTCTACTAAAGTAACATCTTTAACTTCACCTAACCTGTAAGCATCAAAATATAACTTATCTAAAAGATTTATTTCTTCTTGAGAATTGAAATATGTTTGATAACCAATATTACTAAAATTAAACAAATTATTTGGTTCTTCCATCACAATTCTACTAACATATGACTTTGAACTCAAATCATCTTCTAACGAACCTAAATCAAATCGGCTATCAACAGTTACTAAATTAACTGTTTGCTCTAAGTTATCGTAAGCTCTATAATTTGCGTATGTAATATCTTGTCCTCCACCAATAATAATAGGCAGAATATTCTTCTTTAGTAAAAACTCTACTGATGATTTTACTGCGAAATAAGTATCTTCAATAGTATTTCCTTTTTCTATATTACCTAAATCAGCAATTTGAGTGTGCCAATTTCCAGGAAACAACTGATATAAGTGCTTGCGGATTTCTTGAAGCTCGTCTCCACAACCATAGTTATCTACAGCTCCTCTACCTTCTTTTACCCCTAAAATTGCAATTGAAACTTCAGATAAATCTGGAAATCCGTTTTGAGCAGTATGAAGTTGAATCTTTTTACCCAACACATCAGAAGGTTGTAATACTACATGAGCTATTACAGATTCTTCAATAGGTGTAAAGAAATCAATATTCATTTTTTCGGGGGATTTAATGGTCGCAATATAGTAAACTATTTTTTATCAAAACTGCTTTATTACTTTTTGGTAGTTTTCTTCTTAGCTGTTTTCTTTTTTGGGGTTTTTGCCTCAATCATCTTAACCGCTTCTTCTTGAGTTAGCTTTTCTATCTCAGTAGTTTTAGGTAATTCTACCTTAATTTTACCTTTAATAACATTAAAACGACCCCAACGAGCTTTTTCAACACGAATACCAACTTCTTCAAAATTGTGAATTAATTTTTCGCGTTCTTTTTGCTTTTTATCTTCGATTAATTCTTCTAAATCTGACTGACTTAAATTATCGAAGTCGTATTTTTTATTTACGTTGATAAAAATAGAATTCCATTTAATAAATGGCCCAAAACGACCAACTCCTTTTTGAATTGGCATTCCCTCATATTCTCCAATAGGAGCATCTGCTTTACGTTTTGCTTCAATTAACTCGATAGCTCTATCCATATCTACCGACATCGGATTTTCATCTTTATCTAAAGAAACATATTTACCATCAAACTTAATATAAGGACCAAAACGACCGTTTGCCACCTCTACTTCTTTCCCTTCGTAATTTCCAACTACTTTTGGTAACTTAAATAAATCCATCGCTTCTTCATAAGTAATAGAATTCATTGTTTGATCTCCTTGTAGGCTTGCAAAACGTGGTTTTTCATCATCAGTAGCTTCACCAATTTGTACCATAGCTCCGTAACGTCCTAAACGAACATATACATTTTTACCACTTTCTGGATCAACTCCTAGTAATCTTTCACCTTTAGCTCTTTCAGCATTTTCAGCTACATCTTCAACAACTACATGGAAATTTGTATAGAAGTCTTTAATCATTGCCGTCCAATCTTCTTTTCCTTCAGCAATGTCATCAAACTCATTTTCTACTTTAGCTGTAAATCCGTAATCTAAAATTGTATCAAAATTTTCTACTAAGAAATCGTTTACAATATTTCCAATATCTGTAGGTACTAATTTTCCTTTATCGGAACCTACTCGCTCAGTCAATGTTTGTTCAGAAACTATTTGATTTGCTAAACTTAACTGAATGTAGTTTCTTTCTTTACCTTCAACAGTTCCCTTCTCTACATATTCTCTTCTTTGAATCGTTGAAATGGTTGGCGCATAGGTAGACGGACGACCAATACCCAATTCTTCTAATCGTTTTACCAAAGCAGCTTCAGTAAATCTTGCTGGTGGACGTGTATATCGTTCAGTAGCAGTAATTAGTTCGTTTACTAACGATTCATTTACTACCATTTTAGGCAACATTCCTGCCTGCTCTTCATCTTCATTATCTGTTCCCTCTAAGTAAACTTTTAAAAACCCCTCAAAAGTAATCACCTCTCCGTTGGCTGTAAACTGCTTTTTATTCTTGGTATTATCAATTTTTACAACCGTACGCTCTAACTGAGCTTCACTCATTTGAGAAGCTAGCGTACGCTTCCATATCAAACTATACAATCTATCCTGATCATAATCTACAGAAACTTCATGCTGCTTCATATCTGTAGGACGAATCGCCTCGTGCGCCTCTTGTGCTCCTTTTGTTTTGGTTGCAAAATTTCTAGGCTTGCTATATTCTTCACCGTATGATGCGATAATTTCTTCTTGTGCTGCATTTTTAGCATCGTCAGATAAATTAACACTATCGGTTCTCATATAAGTTATCAATCCAGCTTCATATAAACGCTGTGCAATCATCATTGTTTTTGCTACTGGAAAACCTAATTTTCTAGAGGCTTCCTGTTGCAAAGTTGATGTTGTAAATGGTGGTGCTGGTGATTTTTTTGCTGGTTTTTGTTGCAAATCTGCTACAGAAAATGCTGCATCAGCACATGAGTTTAAGAATTTCTCAGCTTCTTCTTTTGTTGAAAAGTTCTTAGCCAATTTTGCTTTAAACTTTTTCCCTTCAGCATTTACAAATTCAGCATCTACCCTATAAGAGGCTTCCGTTTCAAAAGCTTCAATTTCGCGCTCACGTTCAACAATTAAACGTACTGCTACCGATTGCACTCTACCTGCCGACAACCCTGGTTTAACTTTTCTCCATAATACTGGAGACAATTCGTAACCTACAATTCTATCTAAAACACGTCGTGCTTGCTGCGCATCAACCAAGTTATAATTAATTGTACGAGGATTTTCAATCGCCTTTAAAATAGCTTGTTTGGTAATTGAGTTGAATACAATACGCTTGGTATTTTCTTCTTTTAGTTTTAATTGCTCTGCTAAGTGCCACGCTATAGCTTCTCCCTCACGATCCTCATCGGAAGCTAACCACACTGTTTCTGCTTTCTTCGCTAAATCTTTTAGTTTTTTTACTACCGCTTTCTTATCAGTAGAAACTATATATTTTGGTTTAAAATCTCCATCAACATTTACCCCTAATTCTTTAGATGGTAAGTCTGCAATGTGTCCAAAACTCGATTCAACTTGAAAATCTTTCCCTAAAAACTTCTCTATTGTTTTAGCCTTAGCAGGTGACTCAACTATTACTAAATTTTTTGCCATACGTCTTATATCTCTTTTCTCTTTTATACCTTATTAATATAGGTACAATTCAGTTTGCAAAAGTATATAGTTTTTTTTTAATGATTCATTTTTCTAAAAACTTTACCTTTTTTTAAATAAAACTATCCATGTCAATTTGTCACAAATAACACTTTTTGGTTGTATATTTGCACCCTATTTAGCACGATTTTTAGGATTTATGGAACACGTAGAAAAAATAATTGATGAGAAACAACAAGGAAAAGCCCTTGTTACTGAACACAAAGAAGGAAACAACAAAAAACTTTTTATTGAAAGTTATGGTTGTCAAATGAATATGAACGATAGCGAAATTGTGGCGTCAATATTAGCAGAACAAGGTTTTAACACTACTCAAAGCTTAGAAGATGCTGATTTAGTTTTGGTAAACACTTGCTCTATTCGTGAAAAAGCAGAAACCACCGTTCGTAACAGACTGCAAAAATACAACGCTGTTAAAAAGGTTAACCCAACCATGAAAGTGGGTGTGTTAGGTTGTATGGCTGAACGATTAAAAGAAAAATTTTTAGAAGAAGAGAAAATCGTTGATTTAGTAGTAGGGCCTGATGCTTATCGTGATTTACCTAATTTAATTGAAGAAGTTGACGCTGGTCGTGATGCGGTAAATGTAATTTTATCAAAAGAAGAAACCTATGCTGATGTTTCTCCGGTTCGTTTAAATTCTAACGGAGTTTCGGCGTTTGTGTCAATCACACGTGGTTGCGACAATATGTGTACATTCTGCGTGGTACCTTTTACTCGTGGTCGTGAGCGTAGTCGTGACCCTAAGAGTATTATTGAAGAAATCCGAAGTATGCAAGAGAAAAACTTCAAAGAAATTACCTTACTAGGTCAAAACGTAGATTCATATTTATGGTATGGTGGCGGATTGAAGAAAGATTTCAAAAAAGCTTCTGAATTAGCGCAAGCTTCTGCAGTAGATTTTGCTCAGTTGTTAGACATGTGTGCTACTGAGTTCCCTAAAATGCGTTTCCGTTTTTCTACTTCTAACCCTCAAGATATGACGTTAGACGTAATCCATGTAATGGCAAAACATAAAAACATTTGTAAATACATTCACTTGCCTGTTCAAAGTGGAAGTAACAACATGTTAAAAGCGATGAACCGTCAACATACTCGTGAAGAGTACATGGAATTGGTTGATAACATCTATAAAATAATTCCTGAAATGGCTTTGAGTCAAGATATGATTGCTGGTTTCTGTGGAGAAACAGAACAAGATCATAAAGATACCTTAGACTTAATGGAGCATGTAAAATATAGCTTCGGATTTATGTTTGCCTACTCTGAAAGACCAGGAACTTTAGCCGCTAAAAAGATGGAAGACGATGTACCTTTAGAAACTAAAAAGCGTCGTTTACAAGAAATTATCGACTTGCAGCAAGAGCATAGTTTATATAGAACCAAAGAAAATCTTGGTCAAATTCAAGAAGTTTTAATTGAAGGAACTTCTAAAAAGAATCCTAACGAGTGGAAAGGTCGTAACACGCAAAACACCGTAGTAGTTTTTCCTAAAGAAAATTATAAAATGGGCGATTTTGTGAACGTTAAAATTGAAGATTGTACTTCTACAACCTTAAAAGGAACCGCTGTTGGATATTCTGACAATAATTAATTTTTAGAAAAGAGAATCAAGAGAAAAGAAAAAGACGCAATCTTCTCTCTCTATTCTTTTTTCTCTATTCTAAAGAAAGAAATGGAAAATTTACAAGCTATAAAACAACGTTTTGGCATTATTGGTAACGATATGCAATTAAATCGCGGAATTGAAAAAGCGATTCGAGTTGCACCTACCGATATTTCGGTTTTAGTTACTGGTGAAAGCGGTGTTGGAAAAGAAAATATTCCGAAGATAATTCATCAATTATCGCACAGAAAACACGCAAAATACATTGCGGTAAACTGTGGTGCAATTCCTGAAGGAACGATTGATAGTGAATTATTCGGTCACGAAAAAGGAGCATTTACAGGAGCAACTCAAACCAGAAAAGGATATTTTGAAGTTGCAGATGGAGGAACTATTTTTTTAGATGAAGTTGGTGAATTACCACTAACAACTCAGGTTCGTTTGTTACGTGTTTTAGAAAACGGAGAGTTTATAAAAGTTGGGTCGTCACAAGTACAAAAAACAAACGTACGTATTGTTGCCGCTACGAATGTAAACATGCAAGAGGCGATTTCGAAAGAGAAATTCCGTGAAGATTTATATTATCGTTTAAGCACAATAGAAATCTCACTTCCACCTCTTAGAGATCGTGGTGAAGACATTCATTTATTATTTAGAAAATTTGCTGCAGATTTTGCTCAAAAATACCGAATGCCAACAATTAGACTAGATGAAAACGCTGTGAAATTGTTATTGAATTACAGTTACCCAGGTAACATTCGTCAGTTAAAGAATATTGCTGAGCAAATATCAATAGTTGAAGAAAACAGAGTGATTTCTCCAGAAAAATTAGCGCAGTATTTACCTAATAACCGCAGTAATTTACCTGCTGTAATCGGAAGTAAATCAAACAGTCAGTCAGATTTTGCTAACGAACGAGATATTATGTATAAAATCTTATTCGACATGCGAAATGACATTAACGACTTAAAAAAGTTAACGCTCGATTTAATGCAAAATGGCGATTCTGAACAAGTACAAGAAGACAATCATCGATTGATAGAACGTATTTATCAAGACCATGATTTACCAGAAATTTCAAACGTTGAAGTAGTACAAATACCAAAATCATCTTCTAATCAAAACGATTATGATTACGCAGAAACTATTGAAGAAGATGAAAGCTTATCGTTACAAGACAAAGAAATTGAAATGATAAAAAAATCGCTTGAAAAAAACAACGGAAAACGTAAGCTTGCTGCTAAAGAATTAGGAATTTCAGAACGAACGTTGTACAGAAAAATCAAACAATACGATTTGTAAACAATTTGTTTATTTTTACATCTCATTCTACTTTTAATGAAAAAACTTTTATATACATTATCACTTTTAATTGGTTTAACAACTATTATTGGTTGCGGGGCTTATTCTTTTACGGGAGGGAATACTGGAGACGCAAAAACTATTCAAGTTGATTTCTTTCCAAACCAAGCACCGTTAATAGAGCCTACGTTAAGTCAAAAATTTACGCAAGACTTACAAGATTTATTTACACGTCAAACCAATTTAACCTTGGTTAAAGCTGGTGGAGACTTGCATTTTTCGGGTGAAATCACCGATTATCGCATAACTCCTATGAGTGCTACAGCACAACAAACTGCGGCACAAAACCGTTTAACAGTTACTGTGAATGTAAATTTTGTAAACGCTTTAGAAGAAAAAGACAACTTCGAAAAAAGTTTCTCTTTCTATTACGACTACGGAGCTACACAACAATTAACTGGCGGTGTTTTAGAAACTGCTTTACAAGAAATTATTGAGCGTATTACCCAAGATATTTTTAACGCTTCAGTAGCAAAATGGTAACTTTTTTTGGATACGAATAAATACATACAGCTATTAGAAAACCCTGAATTGATCTCTATTGAAGATCAAGCAGAATTAACAGCTATTATTAAAAAATATCCTTATTTGCAATCAGCAAAAGCATTGCGATTAAAAATTTTAAATCATCAAGAAAGCTATAAGTACAACAACGAATTAAAAATTACGGCAGCACACACAACTGATAGAACCGTTCTTTTTGATTTTATTACTTCGGAAGCTTTTAAAGAAATACCTAAAAAGGAAGAAAAAACTAGCTTAAAAGACAAAATTCTTCCGAAGAAAAAAGTAACAGAAGTTGAAACTATCGAAGACGATTTAGCAATTGGAAAACCGCTTTCATTTACACAAAATGAAACATTTTCATTCAATCAATGGTTACAACTATCTTCAAAAAAAGCGATTGTAAGAACCGAAAAAGAAACCTCTGAAAAAGAAGTAGAAGAATCTTTAGCAAAATCAGAACACGAAGCTATTATTAATCGTTTTATTGAAACGGCACCCAAAATTACACGCCCAAATAAAGCAGCTCCTTTAGAAATTAAAATCAACGAAAGCGAGCAAAACAACCAGTTAGCTACCGAGACTTTAGCTAAAGTTTACTTAGAGCAAAAAAAATATGATAGCGCAATTCAAGCTTATAAAATTTTAAGTTTGAAATATCCAGAAAAAAGTGGTTTCTTTGCAGACCAAATTAAAAGAATACAAATTTTACAAAACAATAAATAGATGACAACGTATACTTTACTTTTAGTTTTAATATTGATTGTTGCAATAGCATTAATCTTAATTGTAATGGTTCAAAATCCTAAAGGTGGAGGATTATCTTCATCATTCGGAGGTGGTGGTGCTCAAAACATCGGAGGTGTACAAAACACAAACAACTTCTTAGATCGTACAACTTGGACGTTAGCTATTACTATGTTTGCTTTAATTTTATTAGCAAACTTCGCTATTCCAAGAGGTAACGCAGCTGATGCACCTCAGTTAGATGACACATTAAACAATATTGAAACTACTTCAACTCCTGCTACACCAGCAGCAACTGAAACAGCTAAAGATAGCGCTCAGTAGTTTTAAAGAAACAATATTAAAATGCCAACGTAAATGACACGTTGGCATTTTTTTTGAATTTAATTTAAACTACTTGAAAAATTGGCAGCAATACTCTAATGGCATAATTTCTGTCAAAAATTAAACAGATAAAAATTAATTTAATCAATCAAAATATATAAAATGGGATTAAACATTAAACCTTTAGCAGATAGAGTTCTAGTAGAACCAGCTGCAGCAGAAACTACTACCGCTTCTGGAATTATCATTCCTGATAACGCTAAAGAAAAACCACAAAAAGGAACTGTTGTTGCCGTAGGTAATGGTAAAAAAGATGAGCCTTTAACTGTAAAAGTGGGCGATACTGTTTTATACGGAAAATACTCTGGTACTGAATTAAAACTTGAAGGAAAAGACTACTTAATGATGCGTGAGTCTGATATCATGGCAATCGTTTAATTCATTAACAAAACAATAAAAAACTTAGAACAAAATGGCAAAAGATATAAAATTTGATGTAGATGCTCGCGAAGGGTTAAAACGTGGAGTTGATGCATTAGCAAACGCAGTAAAAGTAACTTTAGGTCCTAAAGGACGTAACGTAATTATCTCAAAATCGTTCGGAGCTCCTCACGTAACTAAAGACGGGGTTTCTGTAGCTAAAGAAGTAGAGTTAGAAGACGAGTTAGAAAACATGGGAGCTCAAATGGTAAAAGAAGTAGCTTCTAAAACTAACGATTTAGCAGGTGACGGTACTACTACCGCAACTGTATTAGCTCAAGCAATTGTAAAAGAAGGATTAAAAAACGTTGCTGCAGGTGCAAATCCGATGGATTTAAAGCGTGGTATCGATAAAGCTGTTGCTGCAATTACTGAAGATTTAGCTAAGCAAGCTAAAGAGGTTGGAGATTCTTCTGAAAAAATTCAACAAGTAGCTTCAATTTCTGCAAATAACGATAACACTATTGGTGAATTAATCGCAACTGCTTTTGGTAAAGTAGGAAAAGAAGGAGTTATTACTGTTGAAGAAGCTAAAGGAACTGATACGTATGTAGATGTTGTTGAAGGAATGCAGTTCGACCGTGGATATTTATCTCCATACTTCGTAACTGATGCTGATAAAATGATTGCAGATTTAGAAAATCCGTACATTTTATTATTCGACAAAAAGATTTCTAACTTACAAGAAATTTTACCAATTCTTGAGCCAGTAGCTCAATCAGGTCGTCCTTTATTAATCATCGCTGAAGATGTTGACGGACAAGCATTAGCTACCTTAGTAGTGAACAAATTACGTGGTGGATTAAAAATCGCAGCGGTTAAAGCTCCAGGATTTGGTGATCGTCGTAAAGCAATGTTAGAAGACATCGCTATTTTAACTGGGGGAACTGTAATTTCTGAAGAAAGAGGTTTCTCTTTAGAAAACGCTACGTTAGATTTATTAGGAACTGCTGAAACAGTAACTATTGATAAAGATAATACTACAATTGTTAACGGTTCTGGTGACGAAACACAAATTAAAGCGCGTGTAAACCAAATTAAAGCGCAAATTGAAACTACTACTTCTGATTATGATCGTGAAAAATTACAAGAGCGTTTAGCGAAGTTGGCTGGTGGTGTTGCTGTATTATACGTTGGTGCTGCTTCTGAAGTAGAAATGAAAGAAAAGAAAGACCGTGTTGACGATGCTTTACACGCAACTCGTGCTGCTGTAGAGGAAGGTATCGTTGCTGGTGGTGGTGTTGCTTTAGTACGTGCTAAAAAAGTATTAGAAGCTATTACTACTGATAATTTAGACGAAACTACAGGTATTCAAATCGTAAACAAAGCGATTGAGTCTCCATTAAGAACTATCGTTGAAAATGCTGGTGGAGAAGGATCAGTAGTTATCAATAAAGTTTTAGAAGGTGATAAAGATTTTGGGTACGATGCAAAGTCTGAAGCCTATGTAGATATGTTAGAAGCTGGTATTATCGATCCTAAAAAAGTAACTCGTGTAGCATTAGAAAATGCTGCTTCTGTTGCAGGTATGATCTTAACTACCGAATGTGCTTTGGTAGATATTAAAGAAGATAACCCAGGTGGTGGAATGCCTCCAATGGGTGGTGGAATGCCAGGAATGATGTAGTCGAGAAACTCGACACCTAAATATTAAAAAAACCTCGAGATATTCTCGAGGTTTTTAGTTTTTATTCAATTCAATATCTAAAACAAGACTAAGCTGTCTAATTTGTTCATCTGTCACATTTTTTGACAATCCATCTCTAGCATAAAAATTTATTTTGCAATCATTTTTATGCACTAAAACAATAATGGGATCTCCTACATTCCAAGCTTTATAAAATTCTTTTTCACTACCATTTAAAAATACTGAATCATTAACTGCATAAGTATAATCCATTAACTTATTATAAGATGAGTCAAAAACAGAAGGTGTTTGATAAACTTTAGTTATAATTCCTTGTACTTCGTAAAAATCTTTTTCATTAAAATCTTCATATCTTTTTTCTTTCAAACAAGAAAAAAAGACTACTAGAACAACTAAGTAATTAAATTTTCCTTTCCACCACATAATCAATCATTTGAAGTAGTGAATTCTTATAATCTGAATCTGGGTAATTATCAAGAATTGCTAATGCTTTATTTTTATAATCGTGCATTTTAGTAGTAGTATATTCCAAACCGCCATTATCTTTTACAAAAGCTATTACTTCTTTAACGCGTTTTTTGTCTTTATTGTGTTTTTTAACCGAATTTATTAACCACGCTTTTTCTTTTGGAGAGCAGGTATTTAAGGTATGAATTAACGGAAGTGTCATCTTCTGTTCTTTAATATCAATCCCCGTTGGTTTTCCTATTTTATCTTCGGTGTAGTCAAATAAGTCATCTTTAATTTGGAAAGCAATTCCAATATATTCACCGAATTTTCTCATTTGCTGAACGGTTTCATTATTTGCCCCTACCGAGGCTGCACCAATACCACAACAAGCCGCTATTAACGTTGCTGTTTTTTGACGGATAATTTCAAAATATACTTCTTCTGTAATATCCAATTTACGAGCTTTTTCAATCTGCAATAACTCTCCTTCACTCATTTCTCTAACCGCAATCGAAATCAATTTTAACAAATCAAAATCTTCATTATCAATAGAAAGCAACAATCCTTTTGACAATAAAAAATCCCCAACTAAAACGGCTATTTTATTCTTCCAAAGCGCATTAATTGAGAAGAAACCACGACGACGATTACTGTCATCTACCACATCATCGTGCACTAAGGTTGCTGTATGAATCAACTCTACAACAGAAGCTCCACGATAGGTACGCTCGTCAAATCCACCATTAGAAACCATTTTTGCTACCAAAAACACGAACATTGGTCGCATTTGTTTCCCTTTCCTTCTAACTATGTAATAGGTAATTCGATTTAATAACGGAACTTTAGATAACATCGAATCTTTGAACTTGGTTTCAAAGAGTTCCATTTCTTTTGCTATCGGAAGTTTTATTTGTTCTACAGGCTTCATTCAGTAATCAAAAGTAAGAAATAAATTAAGATTTGGTATCTTTGAAAAAACAATTATTCAAATGAAAAAGCTTTTCTTATTCTGTAATCTTTTCCTTTTAGTTTTCATCAGCACTGCTCAAGAAAAAACCACCACTTTTCCAAATGATTTCTTAGGTATTTATAAAGGAACTTTGCAGATTCATTCTCCAAGAGGAAAGCAAGAAATTCCTATGGAATTTCATATGGTAAAAACAGATTCTGTTCACAAATTTGATTATAAATTAGTTTATAACGGTCAACCTAGAAATTATACGCTACTAGTAAAAGACAGCGCAAAAGGAATTTATGAAATTGATGAAAATAACGGAATTATTCTTCCTTCAAAACTAGCTAACAACACATTATACAGTTTTTTTGAAGTGCAAGGTAATTTTTTAAGTTCTCGTTTAGCTTTTTCAGAAAATCAACTAGAATTTGAAATCTTATTTACAGCTACCAAAAACAAAACTACAACTGGTAAAGGAACAGAAGAAATTCCTTTTGTATACGGTTACCCAATTTCTGTCGTACAAAAAGCTGTTTTAAAAAGAAAGGTTAATTAACTAACTCTTATTAGCTAATTGCCCACAAGCAGCATCAATATCTTTTCCTCTTGAACGACGCACATTTACCACAATATCGTGCATTTCTAAATTAGAAATATAATTATTCAAAGCTCTTTCTGAAGCTTGTTGAAACTCTCCGTCGTCTATTGGATTGTATTCTATTAGATTGACTTTACACGGAATAACTTTACAAAACTGAACTAACGCATCTATGTCTTCTTTTCGGTCGTTAATTCCATTCCAAACAACATATTCGTAAGTAACTTTTCGTTTGGTTTTTTCGTACCAATATTCTAAAGATTCTTTTAAATCTTTTAACGGAAAAGTCGCATTGAATGGCATGATAGATGTTCGCACCTCATCAATCGCTGAATGCAATGAAACTGCTAAGTTAAAACGTACTTCATCATCTGCCATTTTTTTTATCATTTTAGGGACTCCTGATGTAGACAAAGTAATTCTACGAGCTGCCATTCCTAAACCTTCATCCGAAGTAATTTTATCAATGGCTTTGATAACATTATTATAGTTCATAAGTGGCTCTCCCATTCCCATAAACACAATGTTTGACAGTTTATGGTTGTGATATAACCTACTTTGCTTATCAATAGCAACCACTTGATCGTAAATTTCATCCGCATTTAAATTACGCATGCGCTTTAAACGAGCAGTTGCACAAAATTTACAATCTAAACTACATCCTACTTGACTCGAAACACAGGCAGTTGTACGAGTTTCTGTAGGGATTAAAACAGACTCTACGATTAATCCATCATGTAATTTGATTGCATTTTTTATGGTACCATCATTACTACGTTGCATCGCATCTACTTCAATATGGTTTATCACAAAATTATCATCTAACATTTGACGTGTTACTTTTGATAAACTGGTCATATCATCAAACGAATGCGCTGCTTTATGCCACAACCATTCATACACCTGATTTCCACGAAAGGCTTTATCGCCATTTTCTACGAAAAAATCACGAAGTTGTTCTTTGGTTAATGCGCGTATGTCTTTTTTCTTCACTGTCATCAGGTACAAAAATACACAAAACCTCACAAGTAGCTTGTGAGGTTTTGCTAATGATTATAAAAGTTGTTTTATAAAATTAACATCGCATCTCCGTACGAGTAAAATTTATATTTTTCTTTAATTGCTTCTTGGTAAGCTTCCATCATAAAATCATGACCTGCAAAAGCTGAAACCATCATTAATAAAGTTGATTTTGGCGTATGGAAATTCGTTACCATTGAGTTAGCAATACTAAAATCGTAAGGAGGGAAGATAAATTTGTTTGTCCACCCTTCGTATGCGTTTAATTGTTTGCTTGAAGACACAGAAGACTCTATAGTTCTCATAACTGTTGTACCAATAGCACAAACTCTTCTCTTATCTTGAATTGCTTTGTTAACAATATCTGCACTTGTTTGAGGAATAATGATTTGCTCAGAATCCATTTTGTGCTTAGATAAATCTTCTACTTCAACAGGATTGAATGTTCCTAAACCAACATGTAAAGTTGTTTCTGCAAAATCAACCCCTTTAATTTCTAAACGCTTCATTAAGTGCTTAGAGAAGTGTAAACCTGCTGTTGGAGCCGCCACTGCACCTTCGTGCTTTGCAAAAATAGTTTGGTAACGCTCTTCGTCTTCTGGCTCTACCTCACGTTTGATATATTTTGGCAATGGAGTTTCTCCTAAATCGATTAATTTTTGTCTGAATTCTTCGTAAGAACCATCAAATAAGAAACGTAACGTTCTACCACGAGAAGTAGTATTATCAATTACCTCTGCTACTAAACTATCATCATCTCCAAAGAATAATTTATTTCCAATTCTAATTTTTCTTGCCGGATCTACTAATACATCCCACAAACGATTTTCAGCATTTAATTCACGTAATAAGAATACTTCGATGCGAGCTCCTGTTTTTTCTTTATTTCCGTACATACGAGCAGGAAATACTTTCGTATTGTTTAACATCATCACATCTCCTTCATCAAAATAATCGATTAAGTCTCTAAACAACTTATGCTCAATTTTTTGAGTATCACGGTGCAAGACCATTAAACGTGCTTCATCTCTGTGCTCTGAAGGATATTCTGCCAATAATTCTTTTGGCAAGTCAAAATCAAAATTTGATAATTTCATTTGTAAAGTTTTCTTAACGGAGGCAAATATACAATATCAAAACAGGGGTTGTCAAGTGATTGTCGTTTTATTTTACCTCTACAATTTTTATACCTATACTACTCATGTCTTTCCAGAAGTTTCTGTAAGATTTGGTTACCACTTCAGCATCTAAAATTTCAATCGGAACTTTTAAAGCTAAAGGTGCAAATGCCATTGCCATTCGATGGTCGTTATAGGTAGCTATTTGAATATTTTCTTTAATTTCTTCGGAAGCTTTCAAGTGTAAACTTTCGTTAGTTACCGAAATAACTGCTCCTAAGTTGGTGAGTTCTTCTCGAAGTGCTTCTAAGCGATCTGTTTCTTTTATTTTTAGTGTATGCAAACCTGATAAATCACAAGCAATTCCCAACCCGAAGCAAGTTACTGCAATGGTTTGAGCGATATCTGGAGCATTTTTTAAATCTTGCTCTAACAATGCTGAATTATGTTCTTTTTCTTTTGTAAGAAGTATTGAATTTTCTTCAAAAACTGTACTTACTCCAAAATGTTTATAAATTTCAACCAAACAACTGTCTCCTTGTAAACTATCTTTTTTATACGCTGATAATTTTACAGAAGAACCTATTTCGCTCAACGCTATAATTGAGTAAAAATAAGAAGCCGAACTCCAATCTGACTCTACAACAATAGTTTGCTCTTTTACGACTGGTTTTGGTTCAATTTTTATGGTTTGTCTAATAAAATTGGCTTCAATTTCTAGTTGATGTAACAACTGCAACGTCATATTGATATATGGAACAGAGGTAATTTCACCAACTAACTCAAGTTCTAATCCGTTTTGTAAACTAGGTGCAATTAACATCAATGCAGAAATATACTGACTGCTTACATTCCCGTTGATAGATACTATACTTTTTGTAAGTTTATTCCCTTTAATTTTTAATGGTGGATATCCATCTTTTTCAAGATACTCTATTTCTGCTCCTAAATCACGAAGCCCATCAACCAAAATTTTAATTGGGCGATTGTGCATACGTTCTGAACCTTGCAACACTTTTGTTACTCCTTCTTGTGTTGCAAAAAAAGCGGTTAAAAAACGCATAGCCGTACCAGCATGACCAATATCTGCTACATCACTATCTGATGATAATGCTTCTTGTAAATGGTGCGTATCATCAGAATCTGATAAGTTTTCAATTTGTAAACTTGGATATAATTGCTGTAAAATCAACAATCGATTTGATTCACTTTTAGATCCTGAAATGGTTATTTCAGATGAAATTTTATGCGTGTTTGTGCTAAGTTGTAAATTCATTAATCACTAGCTCTTTTCAAGGTTTATTATTTAGTATTCTTACTCGTCATCCAAATACCATAAATTACACTACCGATAAGTTTACTTCCAAAAAAAGGCTTCCATTTTCCATTACTGAAGTTTACTTCGTTTACCATATCGAAATTACCAGAAAATATAGCTCCACCACTATTCCAAAGCAAAGAAATAACTACAAAAATTAAAAAGAAAGGAATTGCTACTTTACTAAAATTAACCCAGTAGCTTCGTGTTTTCATTTTGCTAAAAAGACTCATTTATTGTAATTTTTTATTATTATGATGACGATCGTGATCGCGTTTTGTTTTTAAATCTAGCTTTTTATCAAACGCTTCTTGTAAGTTTACCCCAGTTTGATTTGCTAAACACAACACCACAAACATCACATCCGCTAATTCTTCTCCTAAATCTTTGTTCTTATCACTTTCTTTTTCGCTTTGCTCACCATAACGACGTGCAATAATTCGAGCTACTTCACCTACTTCTTCTGTTAATTGTGCCATATTGGTAAGCTCGTTAAAATAACGAACTCCGTGATTTTTAATCCACTCGTCTACTTGCTTTTGTGCATCTTGAATATTCATGTTGCTTGTTTTCTTTTATATAAAGTTTCAAATATAAAATTTCTTATTGCTAATTAATTCGCCAAGGCGGATTTTTTCTATGTTCACCTGCTTTAAATAAAATAAGTTTATTTCCATCGGGATCTATCAAATGAGCTTCTCGCCACAACCAAGTCTGGTCTTTTGGTAACTGCGTAAACTCTATTCCTTTCTCTTGCAATTTCTCAACCAACTCATCCAAGTTATCATCTTCAAAATATAAGGTAATTCCATTTTCGTTAGGCAATTCTTCAACTTGATGAATAGAAAATGTAGCATCGCCATCAGGAACTTCAAAACGCACATATCTAGGACTTGCATCTACAATAAGATGCAAGCCTAGTTTTTTATAAAATTCAACTGACGCTACTACATCAATTGAAGGAATAGTTACTTGATTTAAATTCATGCTACTACTTTTTCTTTTTTAATAATCCTCATCAACATCAATAAAAACAGTAATCCGATTATTGATAGGAATATCATAACATTCCAAGTATTATCAAAACCGATATTATCAATTAGCTGCATTCCTGAGTTATGTCCAAAAATATGTGACATTGAAAAGGCTATACTGTAATACGCCATATATTCTCCTTGATTTCCTTTTTTAGCTCGTTCCATTACAAAAGCATTTGAAAAAGGAAAAGCAATCATTTCGCCAATGGTCATTAGCAACATTCCAACAATTAAAATTCCTACCCAACCCGTTAAATTAATGACTACAAAACTCAATCCAGTTAATAACAACCCTAAAAACATTAACAGCTCTTTTGTGTATTTACTTTCTTCTAACCACTTTATCAAAGGCATTTCTAACAAGAAAATTAAGAACCCGTTCATTCCCATTATTAACCCTATTTCTAATTCTGTTAAGTGATGAACATCTTTATAATACAGCGGAATTGTTGAAAAATATTGCAAGAAAATAAATCCGAAGACAAACATTCCAACAAAAAATACCCAAAAAGCGCTATCAGAAAATATTGATGTAGGGTTTTCAACTTTTATTTCATCTAAAACTTTTGCCTTTTTAGGATGCAATACATTTACCAATAATAAGGTTGCTAAAATACAGGTAACACCATCTACCCAAAACAATCCGCTATAATCAAGTGATGTTATTATTAATCCTCCTACAGCTGGTCCTGCAGAAAACCCTAAGTTTATAGCTAAACGAATTAAGGTAACCGAACGTGTTTTGTTTTCTGGCTTACTGTAAGAGTTTAATGCAACAAACATTGCGGGTCTAAACGTATCTGCCACTAACATCACCAAAAAAATACCAATACAAAAACCTAAAAATGTATTTACAAATTGTAATGCAATAAAAAGTAATCCTGTTAAAAACAAACTCACCTTCATTACTTTATAAAAGCCTATTTTATCGGTTAACTTTCCTCCTAACCAAGAACCAACTACCGATCCTAATCCGAAGCAAGTCATAATCCACCCCACATCTTTTAAACTAAAATTTAAACTTTTAGTTAAATACAATGATAAAAAAGGAATTACCATCGTTCCTGCTCTGTTGATTAACGTAATTAATGCAAGCCACCAAACTTCGTTTGAGAGCCCTTTAAAGGTATTTAAATAATTAAAATAGAGTTTTTTCATGTGGTTTGGTTTTAGTGGTTGATGGTTGATATAAAAATAAAAAGTCCGACTTTTCAGCCGGACTTTTTATCATTATAATATTTTATATAAACATAATTATAATACATGTATAGCCCGATCCGATCTGTGTCTCACAGTCGATTTACATTGCTTATATGTATTAAAAATTGTCATTTTCTTAATTATTGAATTGTAAAACTAGTAAAAAAATAAATACACACTAAAAAAATATTAAATTATTTCATAAAGTGTAGGTTTACTTGGTGTAGCGTCATTTTCAAAAGGGGCAATCATTAGATTTAAAAAATAAGCTCCGTCTTTTACTGTATTCGGTACAAAAATAAATTCTGTTATGGTCGCTTGCATCCTAATTTTCCCTTTTGTATTCCAAAAAGCATTGTGTGCTAATAATTTTCCTTCATCTTTTTCTTTATCTACCGAAGGTAAATCAATTAATAAATGGTCAATTCCTTTTTCTTTAAGAAATTCCGCAGCTTCTTCTAACAAATAAGGCGGATTTGTATGTGAATATCGCATTGATTTTTTCTCAGACAAATTCGGGATGGTTCTAATTACCACAGCATCTCTTTTTTTATTTCCTAGAGCATACTGCAGCTGTTTTTTAGAAATCACAAAATCTTTGTTTTCTAATTGCTCAGGCGCAATAGTTATTACCTGAGCTAAAAAGAAAAAACTCTCTAAATATTTATTGATCGAATGTACTTCTTCAGTAATATGACCAACACATTCGGTATGCGTAATATGCGAATGCGGATTGAATTGTATATTGTTGAAGTTTACATCTGCTCCTTCTTGTACGCTTCCCGTCCAGTCACCATCAGAAACTGGAAAAATTTTAGGGTCTTCAACATACCAAGCATTAATATTTTCTTTGGAAGTATCAATAGCTATTGAAATATCAAGTGGATTTGATAAATCAATTTTGTATTTTTTTGAGTTATATTCTATAGTAGCAATCATATTCAAATATACTTAAATAATAAATAGCTCTGAAGCCAATCCGTCTGCTAAGAACTTTCCTTTGGCGGTTGTTTTTAGCACAAGATTGTCATTACGAAGAATTCTTGACGAAGTAATCTCTTTCTCCACATCAGATTGCCTCATTTCATTCGCAATGACAAGGAGTCCTTCTTTGATAAATCGCTCTGCGTTTTGAAGAAGAGTTTCTTTAAATTCTAAACCAAAATCGCTTTCAACCTGATGTAAAGACACTCCAAAAATGGTTCTTAATCCTGTCATTAAATATTCATTAAACCTATCTTTCTTAGTGAGTTTTTCCTGTTCTAAAGGTAGTTTTCCCTCTTTAAGAGCTTTGATATATTTTGCGTTGTTAGCTACATTCCAACTACGGTGTGTTTTATTGAACGAATGTGCAGACGGACCAATACCTATGTATTTTTTTCCTAACCAATAACTTGTGTTATGCTTCGAAAAATAATTGGATTTCCCAAAATTGGATATTTCATAATGAACAAATCCGTTTTTCTCAGTTTCAGATACCAGAATATCAAAATGCTCTTTAGCTACAGTTTCATCAACATCAGGATATTTTCCTTGCTTGATAAAAGAATCTAATGCTGTTTTTGGTTCAACAGTAAGTGCATACGATGAAATATGATTGATTCCGAAATCAAAAGCAATTTGTAAATTTTCTCTCCATCGTTCATTACTCATATTCGGAATTCCGTAAATTAAATCAATCGTAATATTATCAAAATGGCGAATCGCCATAGATAAGCATTCTTTTGCTTCTTGTGCATTATGAGCGCGATTCATTAACTGTAAATCTTCTTCAAAAAAAGATTGAATTCCGATACTTAATCTGTTTATCGGTGATTTTGCTAACTCTAAAATTTTGGTTTCTGTTAAATCATCTGGATTTGCTTCTAAAGTTATTTCAGGATTCTTAACCACCTGATAATTCTTATAAATTGCACCTAATATTTGGTCTATCTCATTTATAGAAAGTAAACTTGGTGTGCCTCCTCCAAAATAAATAGTTTCAATCTCTTCATATCGCAACTCTTCTTTTCGTAATTCAAGCTCTTTTTTCAAACAAAAAACCAACTCCTCCTTCTTTTTTAATGAAGTTGAAAAGTGAAAATCGCAATAGTAGCATGCTTGCTTGCAAAACGGGATATGTAGGTAAATTCCAGCCAAAACTTACTAATTAACCTTTTTAGGATTTTGTTTTACAAATGCTGCCCAACCGGTATAATTCTTCCCTCCTATTTTGGTTCCTGAATTGTAATAATGACAAACCGCCGCCGCTAAACCATCAGTTGCATCTAAATTCTTCGGAAGTTCTTTTAGGTTCAACAAAGACTTTAACATTAAAGCTACTTGTTCTTTACTTGAAGTTCCTTTACCAGTAATTGCCATTTTAATCTTCTTAGGCGCATATTCTGTTACAGGAATTTGACGCGATAATCCTGCTGCCATAGCAACTCCCTGAGCTCTTCCTAATTTTAACATTGACTGCACGTTTTTTCCATAGAACGGAGCCTCTAAAGCGATTTCATCAGGATTGTAGGTATCGATTAGCTCAATAGTTCGTTCAAAAATAATTTTGAGTTTTAGGTATGGGTCTTCATATTTTTTTAGCAATAATTCGTTCATTTGAACAAACTCCATCTTTTTTCCTATTACTCTAATAATCCCAAATCCCATGATAGTAGTACCTGGGTCAATACCTAATATGATTTTTTCTGTCTTCAAATTTTCGTACTTTGTACAAACACAAAACTAATCATTTAAATTGTTTATGAGCGTATTTGGTTTACGAACATCTAACCCAGCTTTTAATCGGTATTTTTGGAAGAAACCTAACTATTTTTCAAAAGCAAAAATGTCTATTGGAGGAATTCTTTTAAAATCGCTTCTAATTCTAAGTTTAGTCGTACTAACCGCTAGCTATACATGGCATTTGTTTTTTAGTGGCGTAAATACCAAATGGCACACAGCTGTCGGAATGTTTGTTGCCATAATTTGTAGCTTATTCATTTCTTTTAAACATAGTGCTGCAAAATATTTATTACCAATTTATTCTTTAGCAAAAGGTTTTTTCTTGGGAGGTATTAGTGCGATAGCGCATCAACGTTTTCCTAACCTTCCTTTTCAAGCAATTGGAGTTACTATTGTGACTTTTTTTGTAATGTTTTTACTCTATAAATGGAAACTTATTAGAGTTACCAAAGAATTTAGAACGATTATTATTACTGCCACTGCTAGTATTTTTATATTCTACTTTATCGGTTGGATTTTATGGTTTTTAAACATTGATGTTCCGTATTTATGGGGAACTTCTTGGTTTGCTATTGGCTTTAACGTGGTGGCAGCAATCGTAGCTTCCTTCAGTTTACTACTTGACTTTTACTATATCGACAAACAAGTAGGACGATATCCAAAAGAACGTGAATGGATAGCTACTTGGGGACTATTAATTACCTTAATTTGGTTATATGTAGAAGTGTTACGATTACTTAAAAAATTAACAATACGGTTTTAATCGCAGGGCGATAGCCAATCTTTTATTCTGTATGGATTCCGATTTCTCGGGAATGACACTTTATTTAATCTCTAATGAAGTAAACTGAAATGTACTTCCATTAAACAATCCTTTGTCTGATAATTTTAACGACGGAATTACCAATAACGCCATAAAAGACAATGTCATATACGGAGCTTTTAGTGAGCTTCCCATATTTTTTGCCATTGTATCTAATTCAGCATAAGCTTTCCCTATTTCTTCTGCTGGTTTGTCGCTCATAATTCCTGCAACAGGTAAAGCAACCACTTTTTCGTCTGTATTAGACACAGCACAAATTCCGCCTTTGTTTTCAATTAACAAGTTTACTGCTTTACAAATTGCTTCATCTGAAACTCCAACAGCAATGATATTATGTGAATCGTGTCCTACAGAACTTGCAATAGCTCCTTCTTTTAATCCAAAGTTTTTGATAAAGGCTTTAGATGGTTCTGCATTTTTATAACGGTTGACCACCGTCATTTTTAACACATCATTTTCAGTATTTGAAACCAAGTTTCCATCTTTAATCAAGGAACCTACTTCAATTTCATTGGTAACTAATTCTCCATCTAAAGCCTCAATTACTCTAATTTTTTCTGATGCAGAATGAAACTCAAAATCACTTATCTGTTTTTTATCTGTATCAAAATTATTTAATACTTCAAAATCTGCATGCTTTACAAACGAGTTTCCTTTTTCTGCAACTAACTCTCCATTAATATAGGTTTGTAAAACCTTGAATTTTTCTAAATTTTCTACTACAATAAAATCAGCTTCATCTCCTTCTTTTAATAAACCTACATCTAAATTATAATGTTTTACAGGATTTATACAAGCCGCTTGCAATACTTTAAAAACATCAATTCCTTTAGCTACCGCTCTTTCGCAAAGTTGATTTAAATGACCTACTAACAAATCATCTGGATGTTTGTCATCTGAGCAAAACATCATGTTCTCATAGTGTTCTGGAAGCAAACCTATCAACGCTTCAAAGTTTTTAGCAGCACTACCTTCACGAACGATTACCTTCATTCCCTTTTGCAGTTTTTCTAAGGCTTCTTCATAAGTAAAACATTCATGATCGGTATAAATACCTGCAGCAATATATGTATCTAAATCTTCACCTCTCACTCCAGGGGCATGACCATCTACAGGTTTATTGTAATGTTTTGCCCAAGCTATTTTCTTCAACACTTCTTCATCTTGATAAATAACTCCAGGGTAATTCATCATTTCAGCCAAATATTTAATATCTGGATTTTCCATCATTTTTTTGATATCATCAGAATCGATTACAGCTCCTGCGCTTTCAAAAGAAGTTGCTGGCACACAAGAAGGTGCTCCAAAATTGAATTTTAACGGAACTTTTTTTCCGTTTTCAATCATAAACTCTACACCTTTTACTCCTAACACGTTTGCTATTTCATGCGGATCAGAAACTGTTGCCACCGTACCGTGAGTAACCGCTATTTTGGCAAATTCTGAAGGCACCAACATTGAACTTTCAATATGAATATGCGCATCTACAAAACCTGGTAAAATATAGTTTTCAACAGAATGAGTTGTTTCATTAACAGCTACAATTTTTCCATTGGCTACTTCAACTTCTCCTTTAAAAATTCGCTTATTTTCTATATCAACTATATTTCCTTGTACTTTCATATGGTTTGGTATTAACAACTGCTAAAATAGGTAGTATTTCCCCATAAAAAAAGCATCCTTTCGGATGCTTTCAATTTTTATTATTCTGCTGATGGAGGTCCACCTGCTAAAATTTCTTCATTTGCATACTCTTCAAACTTTTTAAAGTTATTTCTAAAAGAATCTGCTAATTTATGTGCTGTTTTATAGTATTCCTCATCGTTATTCCAAGCTTTACGTTGACTTAATAAATCATCTGGAACACCTGGACACGTTCTTGGTTGTGCTAAACCAAATACAGAGTGAATTCTGAAATCTTCAGGAGAACTTCCTAACTCGCCATTTAACGCTGCATTAATCATAGCACGCGTATATTTTAATTTCATTCTATGACCAACTCCGTAAGGACCTGCTGTCCAACCTGTGTTTACCAACCAAACATTCACACCCGTTTCTTTCATTTTCTCACTTAACATTTCTGCATAACGCGTTGGGTGTAATGGCATAAATGGTGCACCAAAACACGCTGAAAAACTTGGTTGTGGTTCAGTTACTCCTGCTTCAGTTCCTGCAACTTTCGCAGTATACCCAGAAATAAAGTGATAAGCTGCTTGACCTGGAGTTAATTTTGAAATTGGAGGCAATACCCCAAAAGCATCTGCAGTTAAGAAGAAAATATTCTTAGGATTTTTACCAATTGATGGTGTTTGAATATTATCAATATGATAAATTGGATAACTTACACGTGTATTTTGCGTAATTGAAGTATCCGCAAAATCTACATTTCCATCAGCATCCATTACAATATTTTCAAGGATTGCTCCTCTTTTAATTGCTCCGTAGATTTCTGGTTCTTTTTCTTGTGATAAGTCGATTACTTTAGCGTAACACCCTCCTTCAAAATTGAAGATTGTGTTTTCAGCAGTCCAACCATGCTCGTCATCACCAATTAAACTACGATTTGGGTCGGTAGATAAGGTAGTTTTACCTGTACCTGATAATCCGAAGAAAATAGCAGTATCACCCTCTTTACCAACGTTTGCAGAACAGTGCATTGGTAGGGTTTTTTTAAATACTGGTAAGATAAAGTTTAACGCAGAGAAAATTCCTTTTTTAATTTCTCCAGTATATCCTGTTCCACCGATTAAAGCTATCTTTTTACCAAAGTTTAAGATTGCGAAGTTATGTTGGCGTGTTCCATCAACTTCTGGATCTGCCATAAAACCTGGAGCATTAATTACTGTCCATTCTGGTGAAAACGTTTTTAATTTTTCAGCAGTTGGGCGTAAAAACATGTTATAAGCAAACATGTTACTCCAAGGATATTCGTTTACAACACGAATATTTAATTTATAATCTTCATCTGCACATGCGTAGCTATCACGCACAAATACCTCTTTGTTTGATAAGTAGTTCGTTACTTTATCGTATAATTTGTCAAATTTTTCTGAATCGAAAGGAATGTTAATATTTCCCCACCAAATTTCGTCTTTTGTAATATCGTCTTTAACGATAAAACGATCCATAGGAGAACGACCTGTAAACTCACCTGTATTAACAGCTAAAGCTCCGAAACTTGATTCTTTTCCTTGTCCCTTTTCAATAGTGATGTCGTGTAACTCGTCTGAAGTTAATTGATAACGAACCGTAGCGTCTTTTATGCCTAAGTTATCTAACGATATCGTTTTCGTATCAAGATTTGTCATCTTAAAAGATTTTAGTTGTGTTTAATTTTGGACAAAAATAGTTCTTTTTGATTAAACTGCTGCTGCATTAAAAGATTTTATCCCGTTTAATTTTTAACAATTCTTTTAAGAAAACTATACACTAACAAGCTCCATCCCACTATTAAGAGCACACCTCCTAACGGAGTTAAAAACCAAATAGACTTTACTGGTACTTGCACCAAATAAATTAAATAAATAGAACCTGAAAACATTAAAATACCTGTTATTAAAAAATAACTGATGCGATTTTTCTCTTTTATTGTTAGTTCTGAAAACATATTTACAAACAACAATAACAATACATGTATAAACTGATATCGTACAGCAGTTTGAAAACTCTCTAAGGCTTCTGGAGTTAATTTTGCTTTTAAAGCATGTGCCCCAAAGGCTCCTAAAATCACAGCTATTGCTCCTAAAACTGCTGTTATTGTTAAATTTTTATACATTTAATTGATTTTTGTTTAAATTTAAACTTTTTTAGCGATATTGTCGCCTGAAATTTAATAGACACAAAAATACATTATAAATGAGAAATATATTGATTATTGGTGCTGGTAGATCGAGCTCTTCACTTATAAAATATTTATTAGATAAATCTTCGCAAGAGAACTTACATATAACAATTGGTGATGTTTCGTTAGAAAGCGCACAATCAAAAGTTAACAATCATACAAACGCTTCGGCTATTCAATTAGATGTTTTTAATGCTGATGAACGCGCCAGCGCAATTCAAAAAGCTGACATTGTTATTTCAATGTTGCCTGCTAGTTTTCATATTGAAGTAGCGAAAGATTGTATTTCTTATGGTAAACACATGGTTACTGCTTCTTATATTTCAAATGAAATGAAAGCTTTAGACGAACAAGCTAAAGCTAAAGGACTGGTGTTTATGAATGAGATTGGTTTAGACCCAGGCATTGACCACATGAGTGCAATGCAAATTATTGACAGAATTAAAGATCAAGGTGGAAAAATGTTGTTGTTTGAATCTTTTTGTGGCGGATTGGTTGCTCCTGAAAGCGATACGAATTTATGGAACTACAAATTCACTTGGAATCCAAGAAATGTAGTATTAGCGGGTCAAGGTGGTGCTTCAATGTTTATACAAGAAGGAACGTATAAATACATTCCGTATCATAAATTATTTAGAAGAACTGAGTTTTTAACTATTAACGGTAGTGGTAAATTTGAAGCCTACGCAAACCGTGATTCTTTAAAATATCGCAGTATTTACGGTTTAGAAGATATTGACACTATGTACCGAGGAACCATTAGAAAAGTTGGTTTTTCTCGTGCTTGGAATGTTTTTGTTCAACTAGGAATGACAGACGACACCTATACTATTGAAGATTCTGAAAACATGAGCTACCGCGATTTTACCAATCTTTTCTTGGCATATTCTCCGTCTGATTCGGTTGAATTGAAATTCCGTTCGTACTTAAAAATAGACCAAGATGATTTGATGTGGGACAAATTTGTTGAGTTAGACATTTTTAATCCGAACAAAAAAGTAGGGTTGAAAAATGCTACTCCTGCTCAAATCTTACAAAAAATATTGATGGATTCTTGGACCTTAGAAAAAGACGATAAAGATATGATTGTAATGCATCATATTTTTGGTTATCAATACAAAGAAGAAAAACATCAAATAGAAAGTAGTATGGTTATTAATGGTGATGACCAAACTTTTACTGCGATGGCTAAAACCGTTGGTTTACCAGTAGCTATGGCAACTGTTCGTATTTTAAATGGAGAAATTACCACTCCTGGTGTACAATTACCTATTAACAAAGAAGTGTACGAGCCAATTTTAAAAGAATTAGAAGACTACGGAATTAATTTTATTGAAAAGGAAGTACCGTATTTAGGATATAACCCTGAAAGTGTGAAGGGATAAATTATATTAAACCTTTATTATAATATAATTATGAGGATGTTACATTTTTTTCTAGTAATATCCTCATTTTAACTTATAAAACTTACCAATTAGAGAACAAACATCTTCTTCGTGCAATGCTATGAATAAAAAAACTGAAATCAGAGAAGACTCAATAAAAAGAGTAATTATTAGAACCATAGGCTTAATCATTTCTATTTATCTAATTATAAATTTTAATGAAAACCCTAGTATTTATGGCATCTCTTTATTTATTGTTTCTTTTTATTTACTTGTAAAAGACGAGGTGTATACAATAAAATATGATAGCAGAGGTATTGAAATATCACATTCAAACCTTCTTAAAATATCAGCCTCAAAAAAATATATTCGACACTCTGAAATAAGTAACATTCTATTTATTCCTAGTAAATTCTCATTCACGATTTTTCTTCTCAACTCTATAATAAGATCAGGAGTAACTCCTAATAAAGACTCCCTACTAGTGATTCACAAAAAAAATGGTGAAACAATTGAAATGAAAGGTATAGGCACTCAGGAAGAAATAAATATTTTACAAAAACAGATTGACACAACTATCAATACGAATTAACAATAATTATCTAGCAAGACTTTACATCTTTAAATAAAAATCTTTGGTAAGATTAATATAGACATCAGTATACTGGTGCCTTTTTGTTTCAATAATTAATTCTTCTTCTTGAAGTGAAGTTTTAGTAAAAGAAAACTCCAACAAAATACGCTTAATCTCAGTAGTAGGTGTTCCTTTAACTCTACAAATTCTGTTTGGATATAACTGATAACTTTTAGCTAACTCAATAAAAGTTTCTTCTTCTTTAAACGGAATGATAGTAGAGAATTTTCCGTTTTTAGCTAAGATTTTACTTACGCCTTCTAACAATTCTTTAAAAGACAATGAAGAAGTAAATCGTGCTTTGTTACGAGCTTCATCGTTCGACTCAAAGGCATCGGTATAAAACGGTGGATTAGATACAATCACATCGTACTCTTCTTCCTCCTCTGCCATTTCTTCAGCAAATTCTACAAAAGAAGCATTATAACAAAACAATCGATCACCCCAATCGGATTGCTCAAAGTTTTCAACGGTTTGCTCATAGGCATTTTCATCAATCTCAACCGCATCAACAGTCATTGCATCACTGCGCTGCGCTAACATCAAAGCAATAACCCCTGTACCAGAACCCACATCTAACAAAGTATCAGGGTATTCTCCTAAATCACACCAAGCGCCTAACAAAACACCATCAGTACCAACTTTCATCGCTGTTTTATCTTGATGCACCGTAAATTCTTTAAACTGAAATGGCTTCATTTATAGAAATCTTTCTAAGATACTTTCTGCATTAAAAAACAAATACAGCACAATAATTAGCAAAACAACCAAGAACAATCCTTTTTTCGGATTTCCTTTTTTTCTATTACCAAAACGTCTTTTAAACTCCATTTACTATTTTATTTTTTTTGAATTCTTAGCTTTTAGCTATACTGAATATTACTTAGCAAGTTTCGTTGCTCGTAACATTTCTCTCTTTCCTGGAGGACCAGGTAAACGTTCCACCTCAAATCCTACCGATTGCATAGCACGTCGCACACTTCCTTTTGCCGAATATGTAACTAAAACTCCATCTACTTTTAACGCGTCAAACATAATTTTAAAAATGTCTTCTGTCCATAAATCAGGTTGAACTCTTGCGCCAAAAGCATCGAAATAAATCAAATCGAAACAATTCTTATCTGTTATTTCTGAGAAAAATTGTTTGCGTTTTGTTAATGAAAAATTAGAAGTTATTTCGTGCTTTTCTTCCCAAGAAACTTCATGAATTTTGTCAAACAAGTTTTGCTTGTTCTCAGCCTCTAATTCAACAACATAATTTAATTTTTCCACTTCTGCCTTAGCTACTGGATAGGCTTCTACCCCAACATAATCAATACTTTTATCAGCTTCTAGTAAAGTTATAAAACAATTAAGCCCAGTACCAAAACCAATCTCTAAAATAGATGCGGTTTTACCATCAACATACTTTAATCCGTTCTTAATAAATACGTGATAGGCTTCTTGTATAGCACCATGTTTAGAGTGGTATTGTTCGTTCCATTCAGGGAGATGAATGGTAGTTGAACCGTCGGAAGTTATGATTATTTCTCGTTTGATAGTCGTGCAGAATTACTTCATTAATACTCCGTGTGCAATAAAAGTATACTCTTTTTTAGATTCCGTAATTTGCTCGATTTCTTCTTTCGATTTTCCAGCATCTTCTGCATAGTGACGTAACTCTTCAACAGGAGTTTCATTAATAAAGGCTTTTCCTTCAACAATCACTTCTTTTTTATCACTGTCTAAAGGCATGAAAAATCCGTAATCTTTAAAACGCACCATTGATTCTGTTTCGTTTCCTAAATCTAACTTCATCCAACACCCTTTCTTCTTGCACACTTCATTAATTGTTGATGCAAACTTAACTGTTACTGTATCGCCAGCAGTTAAATTTTCAAATTTAGTTCGCATTTCATCTGCTGAAATTACCTCAACATCAGTAATTTCTTCTCCAAAAGAAGCATATGCTGTTTTTTGAGTTTGAACTTCTTTCTTAACAGCTTCTTTCTTTTCAGTTTTACAAGAAGTTGCAAATAAACTTACCGACACTACAAAAACTAGTATTCTTTTCATTTTCAAAAGATTAAATTTAACATACAACAAAGATAACCATAAATACCAAAGCCAGCTTATTTAACCCTAATTATCCCACTAGTTTTTGTATCTTCGTAGCACTTCTAAAAACAACAACACAATGAATATTGACATTGAACTTATACAAGATTCAAAATTAAATACAGTAGACTTTAATAACCTTGCTTTCGGTCGTATTTTTACCGACCATATGCTAGTTTGTGATTTTGCTAATGGCGAATGGAAAACTCCTAAAATTATGCCTTACGGACCAATGTTGTTCGAGCCTTCGGCAAGAGTTTTTCATTACGGACAAGCTGTTTTTGAAGGAATGAAAGCCTATAAGGATGATAACGACGATGTTTTTTTATTTCGCCCAGATGAAAACTTCAACAGAATTAACAAATCTGGAGAACGTTTAGCAATGCCTACTGTTCCTGAAGATGTATTTTTCGAAGGATTAAAAAAATTATTAGAAGTTGATAATGCTTGGATAAAAAAAGGAGAAGGAAATTCATTATACATTCGTCCGTTTATTATAGCCTCTGAAGGAGCTATTTCTGCTTCTCCTGCCGAAGAATATAAATTTATCATTATATGTTCGCCTGCTCAGTCGTATTATGCAGGTGAAGTACGTGTTATTTTCGCTGAAAAATACAGTCGTTCTGCTGATGGTGGAGTTGGTTTTGCAAAAGCAGCGGGTAATTATGCAGCACAATTTTACCCAACAAGTTTAGCGCACAAAGAAGGTTACCAACAAATTGTTTGGACCGATGCCAGCACTCACGAATTTCTTGAAGAAGCGGGTACCATGAATGTATTTTTTAGAATTGGTGATAAACTAGTTACTGCACCTACTAGCGATAGAATTTTAGACGGGGTTACTCGTAAATCAATCGTTCAGCTTGCAAAAGATTTTAATATTGATATTGAAGTTAGAAGAGTATCGGTAACCGAAATAAAAGAAGCTGCTAAAAAAGGCGAGTTAAAAGAAATGTTTGGTTCTGGTACAGCTGCGGTAATCAATCCTATTAAAGGATTCAAACATCAAAATGACACTTTTGAATTACCAGAAATAAGCGACTCTTACGCTTCATTTTTTAAAGAAAAACTATTAGGAATTCAGTATAACAAACTGGAAGACAAACACAACTGGAGAGTTAAATTATAATCATTTCGTATAAAAAAGCTATATTAGTAATTCAAAATCAAGTTTTTTAAAGAAAATCTTAACAAAATGAGAGATATTGTATCAGCATTATTATCTATTGGTATTGGTTTTGCTATTTCATTTTTTGGTTTAACAAGTTACTCGAATCCAACTTCGAACGAACCTGTTTTAACCACTAATGAAACGGTTGCTAGTCAAGAAGAAACACAAACTCCTATTGCAGAAGTTAAAGAAGAAGAAAACATACCTGAAGACACTTCTACAGAGGATGAAAACACTACTGAAGAAGAAACCAACGATACTCCTAAAGAAGAATTAACTGTAGAAGACACATCTACTACTTCAACTTCTGTTGATGCGAATAATATTCAGAAAAGTTTTGAAAACTGGGATGCTTATACAAAGGAAAATATCGATTTAATGTCGACTTTCATTCCTTTAGACGATATGGGGGCAGTTATGGAAAAAGGAATTTTCTTGATTTCATTACGTACAGGTGCTTATATTCCTGTTAAATCTGAAAAAGATGGAAAAACTCAATACCAACTTACAAGTATAGACGCTTCTTCCGATGAAAAAATAAAAAAATCTATTATTAGTAAAGCTGCTATCGCTCATCAATATTTTAAAATGGAAGGAAAAAAACTTCCTAACTATGATTTTGTTGATTTAAAAGGAAAAGCGCACAACAAAGCAGACACAAAAGGAAAGTTACTAGTTATTAAATGTTGGTTTATTACTTGTAAAGTTTGCGTAGAAGAGTTTCCTCAGTTAAACGAGTTAGTAGATAAATATAAAGACGACAAGATTGAGTTTGTGAGTTTAGCTTTTGATAAAAAAGACGAGCTTGTAAAGTTCTTAGAAACTAAAGAATTTAAATACCCAACGATTCCTGAGCAAAAAGATTATATGGCAAAAAAACTGAAAGTTAAACAGTACCCAACCCATTTAATTGTTGATGCTAACGGAATTATCATGAAAATGGTTAACAATGTTAACACACTTACTTCGGAATTAGAAAGAATTACGGGTAAATAAGAAAGAAAATAAAATGAAAAAAAGCTCCTGAATAGGAGCTTTTTTTATGTTACTTATCTAAAATTTCTTTAATGTTCGGTTTAAAATAATTTGGTCCTTTTAACACCTTACCATCTTCTCTATAAATTGGCTTTCCATCTTCACCTAACTTGCTCATGTTACTTCGCTGAATTTCATTAAAAACTTCTTCAATTTTATGTTGCATACCGTGTTCGATAATGGTTCCGCATAAAATATATAACATATCTCCTAAAGCATCAGCAACCTCAACTAAATCGTTGTTTTTAGCCGCTTCTAAATATTCTTCATTCTCTTCTTTCATTAACTCATACCTCAACACTTTTCTTTCTTCTGGGATTGATGTAGTGGGTTCATTTTGAACGTTTAGTTTAAATGCTGTATGAAATTCGTGTACTGCGTTTATCTTGTTCTTCATTTTTCTATTGTCTTTATATAATTCCTAGTTCTGTTTGTACTTTATTAAAATCAAATGAATTCCAATCTTCAATATGACTTTTAATTCCTTCTGCTTTGAAATCTGATAAATTCTTATTTCTGATTCCTAAAAAATGAATTCCTAAATTCTTAGCAGTTCGCAAATCCCAAATCCCATCGCCAACTGAAATAATATTGTCAAAATTTTCTACTCCGAAATATTTCTTCGCTTTATTCATTGCAGAAGTTACGATTTCTTCTCTTGTATAAAATTTACTTGCGGTTTCAACAACATTAGGAATAAAATTGATATTAGCTTGTTGTAATTTTATTAAAGCTGGCTCTAACAACGAACCTGTAGCAAAGCAAATAGCATAATCTGTTTTTCTCATAAAGTAATTTACAACTTCGCCTGCGCCATTTATTTCCGAAGTTTTAGGTAAACTCAGTAAATGTTCAGTCATTTTTTCTTCAAACTTTGACATAAATGAACAGTCAAACTCTTTATTAAAATTACGTTCATAGTTTTTCTTTAGAATATAACTATCTGTCATATTTTTATAAGATTTCCAGTCTTTATTTATATCAGAAATCCCTAAACTAACCATTGCTTCTACAAACGCTGTTTGATGTTGATTTTCGCTTTTTGTAAGCGTATCATCTATATCAAAAACAATTAAATTTTTCTTTTTCATTATGTCGCCATTTTTAACATCCAAGAAGGCACTAATTTTAACACCCAAGCAATGAGTCTCCATCGTTTTGATATATACGCTACTCTCCTTTTATTTTTTACTGCTGTGTAAATTTGTTTTGCTGCTTTTTCTAACGGAACCATCCAGAAAATACCGTCACCTAATGCCATCGCTGTATCAACAAAACCTGGGCGTATATCTGTTATACATACATTTTTAGCAGTTTTTGTTTTTATATACAAGCTTTCTAAATAGGCTTTTTGATATGCTTTGGAAGCAAAATACGCTGGAGCAGCTCTATTTCCTCTTAAAGAAGCGATAGAAGAAATTCCGACTAAATGCCCAAATTTTTGCTTTCTAAATAGGTTGTATGCTAAATCGTACAGTTTGGTAACTCCAACCACATTGGTTTGTATGGTTTCATTTTCTTTGTCCCAAGCAAGTTCAGAATTTACAAATCCAACTCCTGATGATTGAATAATTAAATCTATTGTTTCAAACTCTTCAACAATTTCATTAAACACTTTTTCTACCTCATCTACTTGTTGAATATCATTCTGTTTTACCACTATTTGATTTGGAAATTTTTCTTTAAGACCTTCTAATTTTTCTAATCTACGACCCGTTACTGCAACTTTATAATTGTCTTTAATTAATAATTCGGTTAAGGCTTTTCCTATCCCAGAGGTAGCTCCAAACACAATAGCAGTTTTAGTTTTCTTCATTATAAAATTGTTGTTTAACTTTGCTTAAAAATATAAAAATTATGTTTACGCTTATTGCTGCTAAAATGTTTACTACTGGCAGAATTATTTTTGCAAGTATATTTGTAATCGCTTTTATTGCTCTGATGTTTTTTAGCTATAAAAAAGATGCTAAAAACAACAAAAAACACTATCAAAACGGAGCATTGTATGTGGCTATCGGAATTTTAGCAGTTATAGGATTGTTATTTTTATCTAAATTTTTAATAAAGGGTTAACCCATTTTTTCTACTTCATTTAGTTTATCATGATCTAAAATCATATAACCTTCTTCATCAAAAGAAAAAGACGATTTATACTTAACTTCCGTTTTTAGCTGAGAGAAATTATAAGAAGTAATTTGATATACTTTTTGTCCGAAAGATTCTTCGTGATACTGAATTAACACATACAACTCTGCTTCTAGCTTTTCAATTTCTGTATTTGTATATTTAAAAAGCGGACTTTCCTTATCTATTTCATGCACAATAGTCCAAACAGTTGGTAAGTACATTATTTTATCACGTTCTAATTTTAGTCGATAAAATTCTCTTTTATATTCCCCATCTTTATTCTTTTCATTTACTGATAGTGTAACGGTAATTTCAGGCTCAATCATAACCGTTTTTCTGCTATTCATCAAACGAAACATTATTGCTCTGTGTTCTTTAAAATCTCTCAAAATTAAATTATCACTAAAATGAATAGCTGCCTTTGCTTTTGAGAATCGACCGTACAACAACCCTGTAATAAATGAAAAACTTAACAAACCTATCATAGCTTCAAAAGCTGCTATCATATTGGCTGTTATTCCTTGTGGTGCGATTCCTCCATATCCTACGGTTGTTAACGTTTGTGCACTAAAAAAGAATCCGTTTAAAAAATCATCTAAAAAATTTCCTTTTGATGGCGTAATTTCCTCGATACCTATTGCCATGTATACAAATCCGAATACAACATTTAACAAGGTATATCCTAACAAAACAAATAGAAAAAATTGCCACCAGGTTAGCTCAATAAAAAAGGTATATAAATCGTCTAGATTGAACTTTTTATTTACATGAATTACATTTGAACTTCCGTCTTTATTAACGATTCCTTTACTATTCTTTTTGGAATTGTATCCTAATCCTGGATCTTTAATTTTTTTTGCCATTGTATATACTTTCTGCCTTAAAAATACAAAAAACCGACACTTAGTAAGTATCGGTCTTCGTTTGTATTTAGTATGTGATTCTGAAATAAATTCAGAATGGCATATTTACATTTTAAAACTTAGTTCTTTGTTGGTAAGAAACTATAGTTTTTAGCGTAAAACTTCATTTGTTCTTCAAATGTTTTAGGTTGTGCAATCGTAATATCTGTAATATTACCATCAGCATCTACAACTGGCTCTAAAACTGGATTTACAAATCCGCTATAAGGTGCCGAAGTAAACTGCGCGTTACGATCTAACACTTCTTTATGAATTGCTTGATCTACTTTTACACCATAGCCTTCTACTAAAGCTTTCGCTGCTTCGAAATCACCTTCTGATTTTATTCTTTGTGTTTCTTTTAATAAACGCCCGAAAATCTCACGTAACTTCGCATAATCATTTACTACAAAATATGTTTTTCCGTCTTTAACTACTTTTTCAATTACGTTATCTTTCTTTCCTTGCTCAAAAGACCAAGCTGAAACCCACTGACGGTTCACCATGTGATCTTCTTCGATATCATCTCCTAAATTAATACGAATTAACTGTGTCATTAATCCGTTTCTAATGTACCCATCATAAGCTGCTTTACCAACTTTTTCCCAATCGTCAACTAATCCTAATTCTTGTAATTTTGGATCCATTAAATAGTACAACCCAACTAAATCTGCTCTACCTTCTTCCATAGTAGAAGCGTAGTTCTTTAAGGTTTCTTTTGGCTGACCAATTCCGTCATTAATTTTTCCTGAAGCATGCCCGATTACTTCATGTAAAGCGGTGTGCAACTTATCAGCTAACTTTCCGTATTTGATTTCTAAATCAATTTCTTCTTGATCGTGAGCAAACTCTTTTAAACGTCCTGTTCCACCTGCATTGTTATACGAACCTATAATGTTTCCTAATGATACTGACTTTGATCCGTGCTCTTGACGAATCCAGTTATTGTTTGGTAAGTTTACTCCGATTGGTGTACTTGGTGATGCATCACCCGCTTCTCCTGCAACATTTACCGTTTTATAAGAAACTCCTACCACATTTTCTTTTTTGTGTGCAGCATCTAAAGGAGAATTATCTTCGAACCATTGTGCGTTGTCTGATAATACTTTCATCTTTTTAGACATGTCAAAATCTTTAATTTCAACAATTGTCTCATAAGAACCTCTATATCCTTTAGGGTCGTTATATACTTCAATGAATCCGTTAATCCAATCGATATTTCCTTCGGTAGATTCAACCCAAGCAATTGCGTATTGATCCCACGTATCTAAACTTCCCGTTTTGTAGTATTCAATTAATAAACCTAAAGCCTTAGCTTGCTTTTCGTTTTCAGCAACTCCTTGTGCTTTTTCTAACCATTCGATAATTTTATCGATAGCTGCACCGTACATTCCTCCAGACTTCCAAACTTTTTCTACAAGTTTTCCGTCTTCTTTAACTAATTTAGAGTTCAATCCTGCTTCAACTGGCTTTCCTTCTGGACCTTTGTATGCTGTAGCATAAAATGTATCTACATCTTCACTTGTAATATCTGGCCCGTAAAAGTTCACTGCTGATGCTAATACGTTATCAACTCCTGCTTTTTTGTTTACCTTTTTGCTGTCTTCGGCATTAAAAATTACCGCTAACGCTTCAGCAGATAATTCTGTAGCGGTTTCTTTTAATAGACTTTCTAAATATTCTTTCGAAAATTCCGCTTTAATTTTATCGTTTGAATAGTGGTGGTGAATTCCGTTTGAAAACCAAACACGCTTTAAATAGGTAGTAAAGTTTTTAAAATCTTCTGAATTTCTATCTCCTTTAAACTCATCATTTACTTTTTCTAAAGCTCTTCTAATTTCTAAGTTATGACGGTAGTTTTGATCCCACATAATATCACGACCCGCTAAACCAGCTTGCGTTAAGTAGTACACTAACTTTTTTTCTTTTAGTGTTAACTCCTCAAACCCTGGAATTTGATAACGTAATACTTTAATATCAGCAAACTGTTCTACTTCGTATTCAAAAGCTTTTTCTGTTTTTGTTTCTGTAACTTGTGGTTCTTTTTTATTTTCAGTTCCACAAGAAACTAATAAGCTTGCTGCAATTGCAGTACAAAGCATATATTTTAATTTCATTGTATAAATATTTAAATTGATTTATTGAGGCTAAAGGTACAAATTATACTTCGTTATAACGGAAACAATCAGTTGTGTGGTCGTTTACCATACCCGTAGCTTGCATATGTGCATATATTACTGTTGACCCTACAAATTTAAATCCTCGCTTTTTTAAGTCTTTTGATATTTGGTCAGACAATTCGGTGGTTGCAGGCACATCTTCTCTTTTTTTAAACGAGTTTTTAATGGGTTTACCATTGGTAAAACTCCATATGTATTTAGAAAACGAGCCAAATTCTTCTTGCACTTTCATAAAAGCTTGTGCATTGGTAATGGTCGCTTTAATCTTCAATTTATTTCTGATGATTCCAGCATTTTGTAATAATTCTTCAAACTTCTCTTCGCTATACTTCGCTATTTTTTGATAATCGAAATTATCTAAAGCCTCTCTAAAGTTTTCTCGTTTTTTTAAAATGGTAATCCAACTTAATCCAGCTTGAAACGTTTCTAAAATTAAAAACTCAAACAATCTATCATCGTCATAAACAGGAACACCCCATTCATTATCGTGATACTCTATATACAGAGGATCATCACTAACCCAAAAACATCTTTTCTTCATTTTTATCTATTTAATGCTGAAAATTACTGTTAAACAAGTTAAAAATCAATGAAAAACGGAATAATTTTTGCAACTTTATAAATACTAAATTTTACTGATTATGAAAAGGTTACAATATCTATTAGCTTTATTAATTTCTGGTTTACTATTATGGGCTTGTGCTTCTTCACCAAGTAAAACAACTTCTTCAGAAAAAGAAGAACCCGTTGTAATTGCCAATGACAGTTTAGAATATGAAATCATTATCATTGACCCTGGTTTTACAGCTTATCTTAATTCGATTGCTAAACCCGAAGGATTTTATTCTCAATCCTACTTAGAAAACAAAAATCAATTATATGTAGTTAATTGGAATTATAGAGCACAAAATCCACTTCAATTCAATCCAAACATTTACGAAAATGTAATTGATTATAGTCCGCATATTAATTACGGTTACGAGGTAAACTATAAACTTTTTAATTATTTCGAATTTGCGCAGCAAAAATACCGTATGAGTTTGGGAGGAATCAATCGTTGGAGTAGGTAATTGAGCGTAAAAAACACATCTTTTTAAAAACAGTATATTTGCGCAAAAAATTAACCACTTAACATGAAGTTTTTAAGAAATTTACTTGCCTCTATACTTGGCTTTTTTATTGCCTTATTTTTAATTTTTGTATTCTTTTTTATTATTGCTGCTATTGCTGGTGATGGAGATAAAGTTGTTGTAAAAGAAAATTCTGTTTTAGAATTAGATTTATCTACTCCAATTAAGGATTACGCTCCTAAAGAAGACAACCCTATTGCTGAAGCTTTAGAATTAACGGAAGAAAAATTAGCATTGAATAAAATTATCAATGCAATAGAGAATGCTAAAACTGACACTAAAATTAAAGGAATTAGTATTAAAACTACTTTTGTAAATGCAGGTATTGCACAAACACAAGCAATTAGAAACAAATTAGAAGAATTTAAAGAAAGTGGAAAATTTGTGTATGCGTATAACGATGTATATTCTCAAAAAAACTACTACTTAAGCTCAGTTGCAGACAGTTTATTTTTAAATCCTGTTGGAGCGATTGACTTTAAAGGATTGTCAACAGAAATTTTATATTTCAAAGATTTTGAAGATAAATACGGAATTAAAATGGAAGTGATTCGCCATGGAAAATACAAAAGTGCTGTTGAACCATTTTTAGAAAACCAAATGAGTGAAGCAAATCGCGAACAAACCACCTCATTCTTAAAATCTATTTGGTCAGAAATAATTGAAGATGTAAGTAAAAGCAGAAATATTTCTATTGAAGAGTTAAATATTATTGCTGATAATTCTAACGGAAGAAATGCTGAAACTGCTTTAAAAAGCAACCTTATTGATGCTTCAATTTATGAAGATGAGTACAAAGAAAAGTTAGCTTCGGTTACCAATGATAAATTCAAAACTATCTCTCTTGAAGATTATATAAAGTCAGGAAAAGGACGTGTTTCTTCTACTTCAAAAGATAAAATTGCTGTGATTTATGCGCAAGGTGACATTATGTACGGTGAAGGAAGTGAAGATTACATCGGACAAGGAATTATCAACAAAGCAATCATAAAAGCGAAAGAAGACAACAATGTAAAGGCTATCGTTTTACGTGTAAATTCTCCAGGAGGTAGCGCCTTAGCTTCTGAATTAATTTGGAGAGAATTAGAATTAGCTAAACAAGAAAAACCTTTGGTTGTTTCTATGGGTAATTTAGCTGCTTCTGGCGGATACTATATTGCTTGTAATGCTGATAAAATTATTGCTGAACCAACAACAATTACAGGTTCAATAGGTGTTTTTGGCGCAATACCTAACTTTAGCCAATTTGCAGGTAATATTGGTATTAATGCAGAACAAGTTCACACAAACAACAGTGCAACATACAGTGTTTTTGAACCAATGAATCAGAAGTTTTACGACATAACAAAAGAAGGTGTCGAGCAAATTTACACCACCTTTGTAAATCGAGTTTCAACAGGTCGTAATATGACTTTTGAACAAGTAAACGAAGTTGCACAAGGTAGAGTTTGGACAGGTAAAGAAGCTATTGAAAAAGGATTAGTTGATCAATTAGGTAGTTTAGAAGATGCTATTAAAGTAGCAGCTGAATTAGCCGAAATTGAAACTTACAAAGTTCGTAACTTTCCTAATTACAAAACAGATTTAAAAGACGCTTTACAGCTTTCACCTTTCGGAAAAGCTTCAAAAGAAGAAATCTTGAAAGAAGCTATGGGCGATGAAAATTACCAATTATACTACAACATTAATAGAATGAAAAACCTAAAAGGAATTCAAGCTAGGATGCCTTTTACTTTTCAAATAAAGTAATTACTAAAAAAGCCTCGACAATGTCGAGGCTTTTTTTAGTTTTAATAATTATTGTTTTTATTACAAACTAAAGCTTTCTTTTACTTTAGAAACATAATCTAACTTTTCCCAAGTAAATAACTCAACATCTAATGTTTTACTCTCTCCGTTAGGTTGCGTAAATGTTTTTGTAACAACCTCGTTTGTTCTTCCCATATGCCCGTAAGCAGCAGTTTCGCTATACATTGGGTTACGTAATTTTAAACGAGTTTCAATAGCATGAGGACGCATATCAAAAATTTCAGAAACTTTTTGAGCAATTTCTCCATCAGTTAAATTAACTTTTGAAGTTCCGTACGTATCAACAAAAATTCCCATCGGCTCTACTACTCCAATCGCATACGACACTTGAACTAAAACTTCATCAGCTACACCTGCAGCCACTAAGTTTTTAGCGATATGACGTGTAGCATACGCAGCAGAACGATCTACTTTAGAAGGATCTTTTCCTGAGAAAGCTCCACCACCGTGAGCTCCTTTCCCTCCGTATGTATCTACAATAATTTTACGTCCTGTTAAACCAGTATCCCCGTGTGGGCCACCAATTACAAACTTACCCGTTGGATTGATATGGTACTTAATATCATCGTTAAACAACGCTTGAATTTCAGGAGTTAATTGTGCTTTAACTCTAGGAATTAAAATTTCAACAATGTCTTTTCTAATTTTTGCTAACATTGTTTCATCATCCGCAAAATCATCATGCTGTGTAGAAACTACAATCGCTTCAATACGTTGTGGTGTATTATCATCAGAATACTCAATTGTTACCTGACTTTTAGCATCTGGTCGCAAATACGTAATTTCCTTATTTTCTCTACGAATTACCGCCAACTCCTTTAAAATTAAGTGCGATAAATCCAACGCTAAAGGCATATAGTGCTCAGTTTCATTCGTAGCGTACCCAAACATCATTCCTTGATCACCAGCTCCTTGTTCTTCTTTACTAGCTCTATCTACACCTCTGTTAATGTCATCTGATTGTTCATGAATTGCTGATAAAACTCCACATGAATTACCATCAAACATATATTCACCTTTGGTATAACCAATTTTGTTAATTACCTCACGGGCAATTTTTTGAACATCAAGGTAGGTTGATGATTTCACCTCTCCTGCCAACACTACTTGACCAGTGGTTACTAAGGTTTCACAAGCTACTTTAGACTCTGGATCAAACGCTAAAAAATTATCTATTAAAGCATCAGAAATTTGATCTGCTACTTTATCTGGATGTCCTTCAGAAACACTTTCTGAAGTAAAAAAATATGACATAAAAACTTCTTTTATAAATTAACTGTAAGGAAAACTTGAATTGCTAAGTCGCTAAAAGGAGTAGAAATTTACTGCTTTAGCATTTTTGTTTTGAACCTTAGTTCAAATGAGGTTGCAATCAGTCAAATTTTTCCTCAAAAAAATATGCGGCAAAGTTACAATTATTTTACTTACATAAAAACAAACTAATCTTTAAATAAATAGAAAGTATTGATACTATGATAATAAAAAGTAATTTTAGTAAAATTGTATTGGTAAAATATTTGTTTACTTTTGTAAGGTACAACATAAGGTAATAACTTATATAAAAACATAAATAAAATGGCATTAGAAATTACAGATGCTTCTTTTGAGGAAGTAGTATTAAAATCTGACAAACCAGTATTAGTAGACTTTTGGGCAGCTTGGTGTGGACCATGTAGAATGGTATCTCCTATCGTTGATGAAATTAGCAACGAATATGAAGGAAAAGCTGTTGTAGGTAAAGTTGATGTTGATGCAAACCAAGAATTTGCTGCTAAATATGGTGTAAGAAACATTCCTACTGTATTAATTTTCAAAAACGGAGAAGTTGTTGATAAGCAAGTAGGTGCTGCTCCTAAAAAAGCGTATACTGATAAAATTGACGCTGCTTTATAAAAATATTTTAACTGAATATTGTAAAAAAGGTTTGGCTATCGCTAAACCTTTTTTTATTTTCGGTACTGTATGATTAATTTAAGTTCCATTTCTTCAAAAATTAACAATCTAGAATTACTTGCCAAACAAGTAGTAGAAGGTTTTATTACTGGAATGCATAAAAGTCCGTTTCACGGATTTTCGGTAGAATTTTCTGAACATAAACTTTATAATAAAGGGGAAAGTACGCGTCATATCGACTGGAAACTATTTGCTAAAACTGAAAAATTATACACCAAAAAATACGAAGAAGAAACCAATCTCCGATGTCATTTAATTATTGACAATTCTGCTTCAATGCATTACCCTATCAGTAAAAACCAAACTATTGATTCTTTAAACAAAATAGGTTTTACCACGGTAGCAGCCGCTTCTTTAATGGAAATTTTAAAGCGTCAGCGCGATGCTGTAGGATTAAGCGTTTACTCAAATACTTACGAGTATTATGCTCCAGAAAAAGGAAGCGAGCGTCATCGTAAAATGTTACTAAATAAACTTGAAGAATTATTATCTTCAGAAAAATCAACTTCAACTACAGAAACCTATCAGTATCTTCATGAAATAGCGGAGAAAATCCACAGGCGTTCTTTAATTTTTTTATTTACAGATATGTTTCAAACTTCAACAAATGAAGAAGAGCTTTTCGATGCTTTACGTCACTTAAAGTTTAATAAACATGAAGTTGTTTTGTTTCACACTTATGATAAAAAAACAGAGTTTTTGTTTGATTTTGACAATGCTCCAAAAAAATTTGTAGACGTTGAAACAGGCGAAGAAATAAATTTATATGCCGAAAATGTGCAGCAAAAATACCAAGAGTTGAGCTCCAATTTCTTCAACAATCTAAAAAACAAATGCTTACAATATAAGATAGATTATGTTCCGGTAGACATAAATGAAGGCTATGATAAAGTACTTACCTCATATCTTATCAGTAGACAGAATTTTTTATAAAATAACTCTTTTTTATTTAAAAAAAGGTTATATATTTGCATCCGCTTAGAGCAACGGTCTGGTAGTTCAGCTGGTTAGAATACATGCCTGTCACGCATGGGGTCGCGGGTTCGAGTCCCGTCCAGACCGCTAAAGTTTCTCTAAAACACATAACATATTGCTTCAAGCAACGGTCTGGTAGTTCAGCTGGTTAGAATACATGCCTGTCACGCATGGGGTCGCGGGTTCGAGTCCCGTCCAGACCGCGAAAAGCTTCTCAATTTTTGAGGAGCTTTTTTCTTTTTCACACTTTTTTAAAAAAAAGTTTGGTTTAATAAAATTTATTTCCAAGATTTGTCCCGTACAACAAACACAGATATAATGATGTTACAAAACGTATGGCAAGGTTTCTATTTTTACTTTTACTTTTTTAGTAAGAGCTGAGACTTTGTACCATATTGTTAAACTAACAAAAAATAATATAACCAATCAAAGTCTCGAATTTATCGAGGCTTTTTTTTTGATGTAAAATGAAAAAAATAGCCATTCAAGGAATACAAGGAAGCAACCATCATATTGTTGCAAACAACTACTACGGGAACAATATAACTCTAGATGAGTGCTTGTCTTTTGATGTATTGGTTGATAGTCTTATCAATTCAAGAAGTGAGCAAGCAATTATGGCTTTAGAAAACACCATCGCAGGTTCAATTATACCAAACTATGCGTTGATTGACAAACATAATTTGCATATTTCTGGTGAGTATTATTTACCAATCCACCATCATTTAATGGCATTAGCAAACCAGCAAATTAAAGACATTACCGAGGTTTGCTCCCACCCAATGGCTTTACTACAGTGTAAAGAGTTTTTTAAACAACATAAACACATCAAGTTAGTTGAAGATGTTGATACTTCAGCAGTTGCAAAAAGAATTGCAGATCAACAGTTAAAAGGAATTGCAGCAATTGCACCCAAAATGGCAGCAGATATTTTTGGACTTTCTATCATTGAAGATGAAATTCAAACGATAAAAAACAACGCTACTCGTTTTGTTATTTTACAAACAAATATTCCTGAAAATGGTAAAAATGAAATTAATAAAGCTTCATTAAAATTTGAATTAGATCATAAAAGAGGAAGTTTAGCCACTGTTTTAAATGTTATGAGTGATTGCAAACTAAACCTTACCAAAATACAATCATTACCAAAAATTGAAACTCCTTGGAAGTATGCTTTTTTTGTTGATGTAACTTTTGATGATTACAAAGACTATGATAAAGCAAAAGCTATTTTACAAATTATGGCTGAAGAATTTAAAATATTAGGCGAATACAAAAACGGAAGATTATGATACAGTTTGCCAATCGTTTACAAACCGTGCAAGAGTACTACTTCTCTAAAAAATTACAAGAAGTACGTCAATTAATTTCAGAAGGAAAACCAATTATAAATATTGGAATTGGAAGTCCAGATTTACAACCTCCAGCATCAGTTTTAAAAGCTATGCAGGATAGTCTTTTTGATACTGGAGCGCATAGTTATCAAAGTTACCAAGGGTTACCGGAATTCAGACAAGCTGTTGCAAACTTTTATCACAATAATTATGAAGTTGCCATAAATCCCAACAACGAAGTACTTCCTTTAATGGGAAGTAAGGAGGGAATTATGCATATTTCGCTAGCTTTTTTAAATGAAGGAGATCAGGTGTTAATTCCAAATCCGGGGTATCCGACTTATAGTTCAGTAACCAATTTATTAGGAGCTGAACCTATTTTTTATAATTTGGAAGAAGCTACTAATTGGCAACCAAATTTTGAAGCTTTAGAAAAACTCGACACCTCTAAAATAAAATTGATGTGGGTAAACTATCCACATATGCCAACAGGAGCTGATGCAACCAAAGAAACTTTTCAAAAATTAATTGACTTTGGGAAGAAGCACAATATTGTTATTGTGAATGACAATCCGTATAGCTTTATATTGAATGAACATCCGCAGAGTATTTTACAAATTGAAGATGCAAAAGATATCGCATTAGAATTAAATTCGGTTAGTAAATCTTTCAACATGGCAGGTTGGCGTGTTGGAATGTTATTAGGAAAACCTGAATTCTTAACAGAAGTTTTAAAAGTAAAAACTCAAATGGATTCTGGAATGTTTTATGGAATTCAAAAAGGAACTACAAAAGCTTTAGAGTTAGACAAGAATTGGTTTACACAATTAAACAACACCTATAAAAAAAGACAAAAGTTAGTGTTTCAACTAGCAGAAAAATTAGGGTGTACTTATGACAAAAACACATCAGGAATGTTTGTTTGGTGTAAGACTCCAGAAGGAAAAACATCTGAAGAAATGATTGACGAGTTATTATATAACAAGCACATTTTTGTTGCTCCTGGAAGTATTTTTGGTAGCCAAGGTGAAGGATATATTCGTTTCTCATTATGTGTGTCGGAAGAAAAAATTAACGAAGCAATTAGCAGAATATAATGAACGTATTTATCATAGGGTTAGGATTAATCGGTGGAAGCTTCTCCCTAGACATTCAGCAAGAATTTGAGAATGCTACTATCTACGGAATAGACTCCAACGAAGAGCATAATGACCTTGCTTTAGAGAAAGGGATTATCCATCAAAAAGCGACTTTTTCAGAATTGAAAAATGCAGACATTGCTATAATTGCAATTCCTGTAGATGCTTCTCAAGAAGTAATTTTAAAAACATTGGATAATATCTCTGATGATTGTTTGGTCTTCGATGTAGGCTCGACTAAAGAACTAATTTGTGATGCTGTTAAAAATCATCCGAAAAGAAGAAATTTTTTAGCAACACACCCTATTGCTGGAACAGAATTTTCAGGACCAAATGCTGCGTTGACGAATTTATTTAAAAATAAAACCAATATTATCTGCGAAGTAGAAAAAACCGCATTCAAATTACAAGAAAAAGCGTTGGGTATTTTTTCTAAATTAAGAATGCGCATTCGCTATATGGACCCTAAATCGCACGATAAACACATTGCTTATGTCTCACATTTATCACATATTAGCTCTTTTATGCTAGGTAAAACAGTGATTGAAAAAGAAAAAAACGAACGTGATATTTTTGATATGGCAGGTAGTGGATTTGCATCCACAGTACGATTGGCGAAAAGCTCACCTGCAATGTGGACACCCATTTTCAAACAAAATAAAGAAAATGTAATTGAGTCTTTAAATGAATATATCCTTAACTTACAACAATTCAAAAACTTACTAGAACAAGATGATTTTCCAGAGATCTATACCGAAATGGAAAACACCAATCATATAAAACAAATTTTAAACGGAATTTTAGAGGTTTCACCTCAACAATAAAAACTAAAATGGAGAATACAAAAGAGTTAAGAACATGGTTAGATGCTTTCGGATTAGAGCATCCCTTAGTAATAGCAGGACCTTGTAGTGCAGAAACAGAAGAACAAGTATTAAAGATTGCACACGAATTAAAAGACACCGATGCTACTGTGTTAAGAGCTGGTATATGGAAACCTCGAACCAGACCTGGCAATTTTGAGGGTGTTGGTGCTTTAGGGCTAAAATGGCTACAAAAAGCAAAACAAGAAACGGGTATGTTAATTGCTACTGAAGTTGCCAACAAAGATCACGTAAAGCTTGCAATTGAACACGACGTAGACATCTTATGGATTGGTGCCCGTACTACCGTAAGTCCTTTTATTGTTCAAGAAATTGCAGATGCTTTAGAAGGAACTGATAAAATTGTTTTAGTAAAAAACCCTGTAAACCCCGATTTACCTTTATGGTTAGGTGCGATAGAACGTTTATACGCCAAAAACATTAAAAAACTGGGGGTAATCCATAGAGGTTTCTCTACCTATGAGAAAACTAGATATAGAAATAATCCGGAATGGCAAATTCCTATTGAATTACAAAATCGCTTTCCTGATTTACCGCTAATTTGTGATCCGTCACATATTGCTGGTCGTCGCGATATTATTTTTGATATTTGTCAAACAGCTTTAGACTTAAATTTTGATGGATTGATGGTAGAAACTCATTATGATCCTGATAATGCTTGGAGTGATGCTGCGCAACAAATCACACCAAAAACATTAATTCAAATGATGATTGATTTAAAAGTTAGGAAAGCCACTGATACCGAAGCAGATTACCGAAATGCACTAAATACATTACGTACTCAAATAGATGTGGTTGATCATCAATTAATTGAAATGCTAGGGAAACGCATGAAGATTGCAGACTCTATTGGTGAATTGAAAAAAGAGAAAAACGTTGCAATTTTACAAACCAAACGTTGGAACGAGATTCTAGGAAAGATGATTTTAGAAGGACAAGAAAAAGGATTAAGCGAAGAGTTTGTTCTTAAAATGTTTAAAGCAATACATCAAGAAAGTATCAATCATCAAGAAAAAATTATTAACTCATAAAAAAAGCGCCAATTGGCGCTTTTTTATTCCATTTATTGTATTTTCATTCTACCAAACTTTTAACTAAATGAAACCTATTCATACAATAGATGATGTGATAATTGTCTTACAAGATATTATTAACGAATCAATAGAAAACAAAAGTCCGTTAGGATATTTTGCTGCTTTATATCAAAAAGTAACCATTAAAGTAAAAGAAGGCATACAAAATAACTACTTTGATGATAACCAACGAATGGAAAAGCTAGATGTTATTTTTGCGAAAAGATATATTGACGCTTACTACGGTTATAAAAACAACACACCTATCTCTTCTTCTTGGAAAAAAGCTTTTAGTATTTCCAACAATTATTGGTATATCGTTTTACAGCATTTATTAGTCGGCATGAATGCACATATCAATTTAGATTTAGGAATAGCAGCTGCAGTAGTTTCTAAAGAACAAAACATTCAAAATTTACACAACGACTTCAATAAAATAAATGAAATTTTATCATCTTTGGTTAATGAAGTTGAAGATGATTTATCTAAAGTGTATCCTTTTTTAAAAAAAATTCTTAAATTGACTCGTAAAGTTGATGATTTTTTAATTGATTTTAGCATGGAATTAGCTCGTAATGGTGCATGGAGTTTTGCTGTAGAATTAGCAAATACTTCAGAAAGTAATTATGAAAAATTCATAGAAAAAAGAGATAAAATTATTACTGAAAAAGCTGACTTAATTATTTCTCCTGGATTAATTCCTCAATTAATTTTTATGATTATACGAATTTCTGAAAGAGGAACGGTAGCTCAGAAAATTGAAGATTTAACCAATTAAACAATACCCTAACATTCAATTTTTATTCTCATCTTTGTTTTATGACAGGAACGGTTTATAAATCTACAGGAAGTTGGTATTGGGTAAAGTCTAAAGGCGAACTATATAAGTGTCGTATTAAAGGAAAATTCCGTATTAAAGGAATTAAAAGCACCAACCCGATTTCGGTTGGCGATACAGTTGATTTTTCTTTAGAAACCAAAAACGATGAAGAAACTGGATTGATTACCAATATTCATGAACGAAAGAATTATATTGTTCGTAAATCGGTAAACCTTTCAAAGCAAACTCATGTAATTGCTTCTAATATCGATCAAGTTTTTCTGTTAATTACCATAAACAACCCTCCTACTTTCACCACATTTATCGATCGTTTTTTAGTTACTGCCGAAGCGTATTCTATCAAAACAATTTTGGTGTTTAATAAAATCGATTCGTACGAAATAGAACAGCGCGCTGAAATTATGTATCTAAAAGATATTTACGAAGCTATCGGATATGAATGTATTGAAACATCAGCGATTGAAAACACCAATATTGACAAAATAAAAGAGTTGATGACTGGTAAAGTAAGCATGTTTGCTGGTCATTCAGGAGTTGGTAAAACTACGCTTGTTAACGCTATTGAACCTTCTTTAGATTTAAAAACCAAAGAAATCTCTGAACAACACAAACAAGGACAACACACCACCACTTTTGCAGAAATGTTCGATTTAAGTTTTGATGCACAAATTATCGATACTCCAGGGATTAAAGGTTTTGGAGTTGTTGACATGGATAAAGATGAGTTAGGTGATTATTTTCCTGAATTTTTCGCTTTAAAACCAGATTGCAAATTCAATAATTGTATTCATGTAAACGAACCACAATGTGCTGTTAAAGATGCTTTAGAAAAAGAAGAAATTGCTTGGTCTCGATACAAAAGCTATTTGCAAATTTTAGAAGGGGAAGACGAGCATTATCGAACGGATATTTGGGAATAAAGACAACTTTTTAGCTTTTAGAGCTACATCAATTAATCTAATAAATGAAAGCAGTAATTCAACGTGTATCAAAAGCTAGTGTTAGTATTGAAGGTAAGAAAGTAGCCAACATCCATCAAGGGCTATTAATTCTACTGGGTATTGTTGATGAAGATACACAAGAAGATATTACTTGGCTCACAAAAAAAATTGCCAATCTTCGTATTTTCAATGATGAAGAAGGCATAATGAATACATCATTACTAGATGTTAATGGAGAAGCAATCGTAGTAAGTCAATTTACCTTGCATGCTTCAACAAAAAAAGGAAATCGACCTAGTTATATTAAAGCTGCAAAACCTGATGTTGCGATTCCGTTATACGAAAGTTTTGTTCAACAGTTTGAAGTAGAATTAGGTAAAAAAGTCCAAACAGGAGAATTTGGAGCTGATATGAAAGTTGAGTTGTTAAATGACGGACCTGTAACTATTATTATTGATACTAAAGACAAAGTGTAATTGTTATTTATTGATGTACATACACACAGTTCATCTACTCAAAAAGATGTTTTTTCGATTGAAAATAAGTACCCTAGCTCAACTGATTTTAGCCAACCATTTTCTATCGGAATCCATCCATGGTACATTACCCAAAATACTATACAAGACGAATTAAATTTTATTGAACAACAACTTGTTTCTGAAAACTGCTACGCGATAGGTGAATGTGGTTTGGACAAAGTAACAGAGGTAGATTTTTCACTTCAATTAGAAGTTTTTAAACAACAGATTCAGCTTTCAGAAAAACACAAAAAACCATTAATCATTCATTGTGTTAAAGCTTTTCAAGAAATTATTCAATTAAAAAAAGAAATAAAACCAAAACAATCTTGGATTGTTCACGGATTCAATAAAAATCACCAAATTGCGCTCGATTTAATTCGACATGAAATATGTTTGTCTTTTGGAAGAAGTTTACTAAAAAACAAAAAGTTACAAGAAACATTTCCTAAACTTCCGTTAGCGTTTGTTTTTTTTGAAACTGATACATCCGAAGAACATATTGAAGATATTTACAACATTGCTACTGAACAAAGAAAAACTAAAAAAGAAGAAATAATAAATACAATAAAACACAATTTTAATAGAATTTTTAAAAGATGAGTTGGTTAGAGCGTACCGAGTTATTGGTTCAAAAAGAAGGGTTAGAAAAAATTAAAAAAGCCAACGTTTTAGTTGTTGGACTAGGTGGAGTTGGATCGTTTGCAGCAGAATTTATTGCACGTGCAGGTGTAAAAAAAATGACAATTGTTGATGGTGATGTTTTTGACAAAACAAACATCAATCGTCAATTACCTGCATTGCATAGCACTATTGGAAAATCAAAGGCAACTATTTTAGCTGACAGACTTAAAGACATCAATCCAGAAATTGAATTAACTGTCATAGAAGAGTTTTTATCACCAGAAAGAGCTTTCGAAATTGTAACTCCTGATTTTGACTATGTACTAGATTGTATTGATAGTATTAGCCCAAAAATCAACCTAATTGTTGCAGCTCGTAGAAAAAAAGTAAAGGTTGTTAGCTCAATGGGAGCTGGAGGTAAACTAGATGCTTCTAAAGTTAAAGTGAAAGATATTAGCAAAACCAAACATTGCAAAATGGCAAGAGCCATTCGTAAACGTTTAAAAGAATTAAAAGTTGATAAAGGCGTTAGAGCTGTTTATTCTGAAGAAATTCAAATTCCAGAAAGTTTAAAATTAACTGATGGGAAAAACTTTAAAAAATCGTATTACGGAACTATAAGCTACATGCCTGCTGCATTTGGGTTACAAGCTGCTTCGTGTGTTGTAAATCACATCTTAACAAAAAAATAATTTCCACGGAATCTATTTTTAACTATATTTGTTTCAAATTATTAAAAACTAAAAAAATGAAAAAATCAATTTTAGCTATTGCTTTTATAGCATTAACAGCTGTTGCATGTAAAACTGAAAAGAATAAAGCAGAAACAGGAGAGGAAGTAAAAGAAGTTGAAAAGGTAGAAAACGTAATCAATTCTTATAAAGCTAACGTAAGCGAATCTACTGTTTCTTGGACAGGTAGCAAGCCAACTGGTTCTCATAACGGAAAAGTAAGCTTACAAAACGGAGTTTTTGATATTGAAAACGGAACTTTAAAAGCTGGTGAATTTACAATTGATATGACTACCATTTCTAACGAAGATTTAGAAGCTGGTAAAGGAAAAGAAAACTTAGAAAAGCACTTAAAGTCTGGAGATTTCTTTGATGTTGAAAAATTTCCAACTGCAAAATTTGTAGTTGCTAGTTCTGAAGAAAAAGACGGAAAATTATTCGTTACTGGTAATTTAACTTTAAGAGATGTTACTAAGAGTATTTCTATTCCTGTTACAATTTCTGAAAACGGAGAAGAAGCTACGTTAACTAGTGAAACTTTTAGCATTGATAGAACTGAGTTCGGAGTTACTTACAAGTCTAAGAAAATTGATGCTGCTTTAAAAGACAAGTTCATTAACGATTTAATGGAGCTTTCTTTTGAAATTAAAGCTAAAAAATAAGCTTAGTTATAAACTAAAAAAAGGGTTGACTTTGTCAACCCTTTTTTTATGCTTTTATAAATTCTTCAACTTCAAACAATGTTTTAAAGTGTTTTAAAATTTTTTGTTTTACTTCTTCTTCTGATATTTTTTCACCCAATTCAGCTTCCATAGAAGTCACTGCTTTTCCTCTAATTCCACAAGGAATAATATTATCAAAATATCCTAAATTTACATTTACATTCAGTGCAAAACCATGCATAGTAACCCATCTGCTTGCACGAATACCCATTGCACAAATCTTTCTAGCAAAAGGAGTTCCAACATCTAACCAAACACCAGTTTCGCCTTCACTTCTTACTCCTTTAAGACCATATTCAGCAATTGTTAAAATGATAGATTCTTCTAACAAACGTAAATATTTATGAATGTCAGTGAAAAAATTTTCAAGATCTAAGATTGGATAACCAACAATTTGTCCCGGTCCGTGATATGTAATATCTCCTCCTCTATTAATTTTATAAAAAGTAGCTTCTTTTTCCTTCAGCTTCTCTTCGTTTAATAATAAATTATTGATGTCTCCTGATTTTCCTAAAGTATATACATGTGGATGCTCGACAAACAAAAAGTGATTTGGTGTTTCTATTTCATCAGTTCCATTTCTTCTTTCTTTTTTTAAGGAAACTATTTCATCTAACAAACTAGTTTGATAATCCCATGTTTCTTTGTAATCTTTTCTACCTAGATCACTGATTCTTATTTTTTTATTCATAAATTAGGCGTCTAAAAACCCCTGCAAAGGTAGGGAAAATTAACTTTTTACTGTTATAAGTAAGACTAATCAATACTTAAATTATGTCTAAAAGAAACTCCCTTCTCCTATTCTGTATTCTATTTCTTTCAGCAACTAGTTTGTTCTCTCAACAGTTTTGGACGAAGACATATAAAGAGGCTATTCAGCAACAAAAAAAAGAAATTCTTTCTTCTAAAACATCTCCTAAACAATACACTTTAATGAGATTAGATGTTGAAGGGTTTAAAAATGCGCTACCAAATATTGCAGCGAAAAATTCTGACACAAAAATTATAGAATTACCAAACGCTAATGGTGAGTTAAAAAGGTTTGCTGTAAAAGAAACTCCATATTTAGCTCCTAAATTAGCAGAAAAATTTCCTATGATAAAATCTTTTTCTGCTCAAGGAATTGATGAACCGAGTGCTACCGCTAAAATAAGTATTGGAGAAGACGGAGTACACGCAATTGTGTTTTCAGTAAATGAAAGTACTTTGTATATTGATCCTTACACAAAAGACAAAAAAGAATATATTGTTTTTAATAAAAGTAATCTTTCTGATTACAAAGATGAATTTGAGTGTCGCGTTAATGATGCTGTTTCAGAAAACACCTCAACTTCACAGCAAAGAAAAAATGCAAATGATGGGCAGTTAAGAACTTACCGTATGGCTATTGCTTGTACTGGCGAGTACTCTCAGTTTCACTTAAATAGAAATGGAACACCAGCCTCAGCAACTGAAGCTGAAAAAAAAGCAGTTGTTTTATCTGCTATGAACACAACAATTACCCGTATAAACGAGGTATTTGAAAAAGACTTAGCTGTTAGAATGGTAATTGTTGGCAACAATGAAAATTTGATTTTTCTTGACCCTAATACAGACGATTTAACCAATGATAATGCTGATCTTTTAATAGACGAAAGCCAACAAAAATGTGATAGCGTTATTGGAGATTCTAATTACGATATAGGACACACATTTAGTACTGGAGGTGGTGGACTAGCTACATTAAACTCAGTATGTATATCTGGATCTAAAGCAGAAGGAATTACTGGACGTAGCCAACCTGTTGGTGATTCATTTGATGTTGATTATGTTGCTCATGAAATTGGACATCAATTTGGTGCAACTCACACGTTCAACAACTCATGTAGTAGTAATAGAACCAATGAAACTGCAGTTGAACCTGGGAGTGGCTCAACAATTATGTCTTATGCTGGTATCTGTTCTCCTGATGTGCAAAATGCTGTGGATGACTATTTCCATGTAGTTAGTATCAATCAAATGTGGAATCATATTCAAGGGAACGGAAATTGCGCAACAACATCTAACACCGGTAATAATGCTCCAACTGCAAATGCTGGCAATGATGTTAGTATTCCTAAATCTACTCCTTTTGTTTTAAAAGGGCAAGCTACCGATGCAAACGGAACTAATACTTTAACATACACTTGGGAGCAAATTGATAATGAAATTGCTGTAATGACTCCTTTATCAACCAATACAGGGGGACCATTGTTTAGGTCATTATCTCCTTCAAGTTCTCCTAACAGATATTTTCCTGCTCTTCCTACAGTAATAAGCGGAAATACATCTACTACTTGGGAAGTTTTACCTTCGGTTGCCAGAGAATTAAATTTTGCTTTTGTTGTGAGAGACAATCACTCTGGGGGTGGTAGTTCTGCAAAAGATGAGGTTAAAATAACCATTGAAGATATACAACCTTTTATTGTTACCAATCAGTCTGCATGGGCTCCTAACACTACCAGAGATATAAAATGGTTAGTTGGAGAAACCAATGTTTCTCCTGTAAACTGTCAAAATGTAAACATTAAATTATCAACAAATGGAGGTACCTCTTTCGATATCATTCTTGCGGAAAACACTCCGAACGATGGTACGGAAACCATTACACTTCCTAACTTACCCGCTACAAAAGAAGCTATATTAATGATTGAAGCTGCAGATAATATTTTTTATAATATCACTCCAAAATTCGAAATAGGTTCTTCTCCTGATTTTTCTTTATCTAATCTTAGTGGTGATATTGCTATTTGCGGTACGGTTTCAAATACTCTTGATTTTGAGTTAGATTTTGTAACTTCGAATGGATTTAGTGATAATGTTACTTTTTCAGCTACAGATGTCCCTAATAATTCATCTATTACATTTGATAAAAACACAGTTAATAATAACTCAAAAATTATTGCTACTCTTAGCAACATTAATAGTTTAACAACTGGAGATTATATCATTAAAATAACAGGATCTTCTAGTTCAATAACTAAAACAATTAACCTCTATCTTAATAAAAACAACAATATATGCAGATCTTCAGGAACAACTGAATCTCAACTAAGCATTACCAATGTAACTTTTAATAGCATTAATAATAATTCTAATAAAACAACAGGTTATTCTAATTTTACTTCCTTAAGCACACAAGTATCCAAAGGTCTTAGTTATGATTTAACAACTACTATTAATACTGATGGCAATAACAATATTAAAACTTTTGCTTGGATAGACTGGAATCAAGATTGTGTTTTAGACATAACTGAATCTTATGAACTAATAACTAACACAGTAAAAATTTCTGTTCCTGAAAATGCTTCTTTAGGCTCAACAAGAATGAGAATAACCACAAAATTAAACACTAATCCTGATTCATGTGAGTTAGGACTGAACGGTGAAGTAGAAGATTATACTATTACAGTTGAGGAAAGTTTTGCAACAAGCAACACATTATTTGATGATTTGCAAATTTATCCTGTCCCTACAGATGGTAAACTTACCGTTAGCTTTAAGGTAAAAGATAAAAACTCAACCATTATTAGACTGTTTGATTTTAGAGGAAGACTTCTTGATACTCAGAAATTCTCAACCATTTCTAGTGCTTTTAATAGAGAAGTTCAGCTTAAAAACACTTCTTCAGGATTATATCTGATGCAAGTAGAAAATGCTGACAAACAAGTCACCAAAAAAATAGTAATTAGATAATAAGAAAGGCGAGCTAAATAGCTCGCCTTTCTTATTACACAATTTACACAACTAATCTTTATAAATTATACTTTACAGTAAACATTGCTATTCTTGGTTGAATTACGTACGTTGAATTACTCACAAAAATATCATTACTACTGTTTTGGTTCAATCCTGTTGAGTTTAACAAGTTAGTAACTCCAACTTTGTATTCCCATTTACTATCTTTCTTTTGATATGTTAAATCCGCCCTTAAAAAACCATAACTATCAATCGTTCTTCCATCGTTCAACACTTTATTATAAGTATACTTAGATGTAAAGATGAATTCTTTTAAGAAAAAAGCATCAAAATTGATATATGGACTATGAGTTGTAAAAGTATTTTCTACACCACCTATATTTGAATTGTTAATCGACACGTTATAACCAACATCTACATTTGGAGCATTTTTAAAGTTCGTACTAAACTTAGATGTATACGAGTGTGAGAAAGTTTTTGCTAATCGATTTCTTACTTCATTGGTTTGTCTGTCAGTTAACAAACTATTTGATTTTGCATACGTAACATTTCCGCCAACTCTAACCTTAAACTTTCTAAAGCTCTTTTGAAAATTAGCTCTTGCTGAAATAGTCTCATCTGGAAAAGCAGAGTTTATCGAAGTTCTAACTTGGTTTACATCAATAAACGCAGTGTTACTCTTAATTTCATCAATACGTTTGCTATAATTTATCGATCCAAAAACATTGGTATAGTTAAACATATTAAAACTAAAATAGTTCAAGTTTATATTGTGATATAAAGAATTTTCGAGTTCTCTATTTCCTGAATACACGCTGTTGTAATTGTTAAAAACGAATCCTTCTGCTAACTGATTTACATCCGTAAAACTGGTTTGCATAGCATAACTTAAACGCAATGTTTCAGATTTTTTCAAACTTATTTTTACTGAAGCATCTGGTAATAGTTTTGTGAAATCATTTTTATAAACTGAACCTAACTGCGTGTTCTTTGACACATAGTTATGCAATGTAAATCCTTGATTGAAGGTGAAAATTCCTGTGATAAATTTATAGTGTAAGCCTAAGTATAAATCGTTAAAAGAAAAATCAACGTCATTAATTGTTGATGAAGCAACTATATTGTTTTTATTACCCTCTAAAATTTCAAAAATGTTAGAGTTAAACTGCTGATTACTTAAAGTGCTTCCTAAAGTAACATTTAAATTACTCTTAGGGTTTATCACATAATAATAGTCTAATTTCGCATCAAACTTGTTGGTTTTAATTCTTTTGTTTTGACTTACATCAAACAAATTACTATCTCCTGCGTTTGGATTTACATTCGTCAATGACAACAAATTATAAAACGATAACTTTTCTAACTCTGCATTGTAAAACGGATCTTCATCTTGCCATAAATGTTGCGCTTCTAAAGCGAAAATATTCTTATCATTTAACGTATAATAATAATTTAAGTTTTGATTGATAGAAAACGGGCTCTGCTCTGAAACTTGATTAATCGGCACTACTTCATCATCTGCATTTAAATAGGTTCTTGTTGATAAAGTTGACTGTAATTGTTGTTGTTTAGAGACTTTTGCAAAAATGTCATAATCTAACTGATTGTTAACATTCGCCTTGTAACTTGAACTTAACTTAAACAATCCTAAATCACTTTTTTGATTAGTTATATCTTGAGTTTCTTCTGTATCAATAAATTTTCTTGAAGATGGGTCATTAGCATCGTACTGAGGTAAATTATCTTTATCTACACCAGCGTTTGAGTACACTCTGTTTGTTGCTTCTTCCATATCGGTTTTATTCCCTGAATAGATTGCAAACCCGCTGATATCCCAATTCTTTTTTGGAGAATAACTAAAGTTTAGGGCTCCAAATTTCGATTCTATTTCTTTAGCTCGGTTATTTCTTAAAGTTAAGAAAGCTATATCGTTTGATCCAACATTAAAATTGGTTCCATTGCCGTCTCCAAACTGTCTAAAACCTCCTGTAAATTTAAAATAGTCGCGCATCGTAAAAGGAACCTCACCAATATTATTCACATCAGTAATAATGTTTAAACTATACTTCGGACTATAATAAAATAATTTTGGATGCGCCAAATAACGACTGTCGTTCATCCCCATTCCTAAGCCTGCAGAAACTTCACCAAACCAAAAATTCTTTTTCCCTTCTTTTAATTTGATATTGATAACAACATTATCTTCATTATCAGTCACACGACTCATTTGCCCTACTTCACTATGGTTTTTCAGCACTTGAACTTTATCAATTGCATTGGCAGGAATATTTTTGGTAGCAATTTTAGAATCACCATCAAAAAAATCTTTTCCTTCAACCATAACTTTTTTAACTGTTTTTCCTTCAACTTCAATTTCACCATCGTCATTTACCTCAACACCAGGTAATTTATTAAGTACATCTCCCAGCTTTTTTTCTGTACCGCTTTTAAAACTATCGGCATCATATACAATTGTATCTCCTTTAACGGTTACTGGCATTTTATAGGTAATATTTACCTCGTCTAAACTATCGTCTCCTTCTAACGAAATGTCTTTTGTTAAGTTGTTTTCTTGAGTTTCTACAACCAATTCAGTAGTTTTTAAACCAATGTAACTTGCCTGAATTTTATACGTTGAATTTTGAGTAAGATTTAATTTATAATTCCCTTTTGAATCTGTAAAACCGTACGAATCTAACTTTTTTGTAGTTTGATTTATGGCAATGACATTTGCCATTTCTAACGGATTTCCTATGCTGTCTTTAACAACTCCTTTTAGTGTAATTTGAGCATTAATTGCTAATGTAGCCATGAGAATGGCTAGAAAAAGTAGTTTTTTCATTGTGTGATTTTACTTAGTTTGGTGCGCAGATATTTTAATGAAAGCCTCTTCCGCCTCTATCATTTCCTCCTCTTCTACTTCTAAATCGCTCTCTCATTTCTTCCATTTTCTCTTTTACAACCTTATTGTATTCTTCTCTTGTAATTTCTTTTCCTTTAGTAGGCTCATCTATCGCTACTTTTTCAGAAGGATTCATAGTAATTTCAGAACATAATATAGTAGTTCTACCTTCGTTAACTTCTAAAATTAGCCCTGGTAATCCCCAATATTTTCCTGGACCGTTGCTTACCGGAATTTGTGGAGTGTACCACGCAGTAACTACAATTTCTTTAGGAAGTTCTAGCTCTTCTGAAACTTTTTTAACTTTAGAGGAATCTTTTTTCTCTTCAGAATCTCTATTCCTTCTGCGCATATTTCTCCAATCTAAAGCATTTGTTTTCTTAACTAAAGTAGCTTTAAAACAAGTATAATTACCAATCTGTTTTGTTTCGCTACCAAGTTCCCATTTTGGTTTCTCAGCGTTTTCGGTAATCAAAAATTTCTTCCCAAAAAATTCGGTAGATTCTAACAATCTAGCATCTTTTACATTTTTGTACATGGTTCCGCCTCCTGCAAATCCTCCAAATCTAAAACCTCCTCTAGAACCTGGAGTTTCTAACTTTTCTTCTTCTTTATATAACGATTCTTCTTTAGTAAAACTTAGAACGTATGTTTTTTCTAACATGTTTTTCATACGTTCTAAAATTTGCTTTTTTCTTTCTTCTGATAATTGTCTTCCTCCAAAATTTGTATCAACAGTTGTTTTTGATTGATAAACTGCTTTTCCTTGAAAATTGGCTTGAGAAAAAACGGTAACTGTGATACTTAAAAGAAAACCTGTGATTAAACGCTTCATTGCTTTATTTTTTAAATTATAACTCTACATTGATAATGAGAGTTAGACTCTAAAAAAGTTAAAAGGTTTAATGCAACAAAAAATTACCCTCTAATTTCTATACTAAAAGAATTACCTTCGTTACTTTTTCGTTTGTTTCTAAAACGTTCCATCATTTCTTTTGAGTGATCGTCCATGATTTTATCAAACTCTTCTTGGGTAACTTTTTTTCCTTTTTTAGGTTCTTCAATTTCAACTTTTTCTGAAGGATTTAACACAATTTCTGAACAAACAATGGTAAGATTTCCGTCTTGAACTTCTAAAATTAATCCTGGTAACCCCCAAAATTGTTCAGGACCATTACTTATAGGTATCTGCGGTGTGTACCATGCTACAGTTTCAACAGTAACGGTTTCTTTTTTCTCTTCTTTTTCACCGTCTGTCATCGAAAAAGAAACTCTTTCTTCATCTCTTTTTCTTGTCGCTTTGTAACAAGTATAATTACCAATGTTCTTTGTTTCACCTGTTGTTTCCCAACCGTAATCTTCTAGTTTGTCTTTAATTAAAAAACGTTTTCCACTGATTTCTGTTTTGTTTACATAACGTTTGTCTGTAATGTTTTTATACACAATATCGGTTCCCCCACCACTTCCCATAATTTGAATTTGCATTCCACCAGTTTGTACTTGTGGTGATGACAATTCTTCGTTTTGCTTATAGGTAGATTCTGACTTGTTAAAATTTAATGTATATGTTTTTTGAAACTGCTTCATTAACTGAGCTTGAAGCTTTTTTTGCATATCGCTATTAGGAGCTCCCTTACCATCGTCTATTTTAAAATCCATTTTACGATGCGTTTTGTAAGTCGCTTTTCCTGTAAAGTTTTGCGCATATCCTCCTACACTGAAAACAAACGCTAATAGTATTATTACCTTGTTCATGTTAATTTGATTTATAATTCGACACTACAAATATGATTAGAGAATAATTCTTTTTGAGTTAATGAGTGTTAACGAGTGTTAACCGACGTTTTTTTTCGTTGTAACATTTTATCTTTGAAGTATGAATACGCAAAAATATCGTTGGGTTTTATATTTAATCAGCACTACTATTATGGCAACTATTGCCATTCAGTTGTATTGGAACTACAAGAACTACCAACAAAACAAGCAACGTGTTATTAATGAAATTCAACAAAGTTTAGATGATGCTGTAGAAATTTATTTTTCTGAGTTAACTAAGAAAAACTTTTTTACGATAGTTAAATCCGACTCTTTACCTCAGAAAAATGATATTAACATTTGGAACTCTATTTTTTCAAATGAAAAACGAAGTAACGACTCAATAGAGCATAAACAAGAAGTAAATATTACATCCTTAAGTTTTAATACTAATAGTGATCGTGATTTTAAAGAAATGGACTCTATTTTCTTTCAAAAAATTGTTGCAGACACTAAAAAACAGTTAAAATCAGACACATTAAAACCTGAGTTCAAAATAAAGCAGATAACTCAGTTTGGCAACGACAAAAAACACGGTGTACACTTTAACTCCCCAAATCACATTGAAGAAGTTCAAGTTTTTCATGGTAAAAAAGCTTCTGACAGTTTAAAACTTATAAAAAACCTAAATACTATAATTATTTCGATTCAAAATGATTCGTTAAAACTGAATCAACTAGACTCTATTTTAAAAACACAACTTGTCACTAAAAAAATTAAAACCGATTTTAACATAAATCATTTTAAAGGTGATTCTTTATTCAACTCTTCTAAAAACATTTATAGAGATATTGTTTTCCTAAAAAGTAAAGCAAACCCAACCTATTTAAAAGAAAATGAACAGGTTTTTATTGAATATACAAACCCCACTTATGAAATTCTAAAACGAAGCTTAACTGGGATTTTACTTTCATTGCTGTTATCAATTGCAGTTGTATCTAGTTTGTTTTATTTGTTAAAAATCATCAATCAACAAAAAGAGTTGGCAGAAATTAAAAATGATTTAATCAGTAATATTACACACGAATTTAAAACTCCTATAACAACTGTATCTACTGCATTAGAAGCCATAAACAATTTTAATGCTATTGATGATAAGGAAAAGACAAAGAAATACATTTCAATGTCATCTGTTCAAATTGAAAAGTTACACTTAATGGTTGAAAAACTATTAGAAACTGCAACACTAGACAGTGAAAAATTACTACTAAAAAAAGAAGCAATAAATTTAGTTGAACTTATTGAAAGTAACACTAAAAAACATCAATTTACCAATTCAGAAAAAATAATTCATTTTTCTACTAACAAAGCTCAAATAGCTGTAAATATTGATGCTTTTCATTTTGAAAACGCAATATCTAACCTGCTTGACAATGCTATAAAATATGGCGGAAATACAATTGAAGTACACGTTAATCAAGTTTTAAATCATATTGAAATTACCGTTGCAGATAACGGAAAAGGAATTGATAAAAATCAACAAGAAAAAATATTTGATAAATTCTATCGAATTCCTAAAGGAAATACACACGATGTTAAAGGATTTGGTATCGGTTTATATTACACTAAGAAGATTATTGAAAAACACGGAGGTTCTATCTCGTTAACCTCAAAACCCAATAACACTCTGTTTAAAATTGTTTTGAATCATGAATAATATAAAAGTTTTATTAGCCGAAGACGAACCAAGTTTAGGACAAATCGTAAAAGAAAGTTTAGAAACTAGAAACTTTGAAGTATATCATGCTCAAAATGGTGAAGAAGCTTATAAAGTTTATAAAGGCAATTCTCCAGATATATTGGTGCTTGATGTGATGATGCCTAAAAAAGACGGATTTACTTTAGCTAAAGAAATACGACAAGAAAACAAACACATTCCTATTATATTTTTAACTGCAAAATCGCAACCCAAAGATGTAGTTGAAGGTTTTGAACATGGCGGAAACGACTATTTAAAAAAACCGTTTTCTATGGAAGAATTAATCGTTCGTATTCATGCTTTGTTAGATAGAATTAGTTTGAAAAAAAACAATGAAAATATAAAAATTGGCAATTACATTTTTAATCACACCAAACAGCTATTACAATTAAACAACAATGAAGAATTGCTAACCCACCGAGAATCTGAATTGTTATTTTATTTATCTCAACAAAAAAACGAGGTTTTAGACAGAACTTTTATACTAAACAAATTGTGGGGCGATGACGATTTTTTTAATGCTAGAAGTATGGATGTGTTTATTTCTAAACTTAGAAAAAAACTAAAAAATGATGAAAATATTCAAATTATAAACGTTAGAGGTTACGGATATAAATTGATTTGTTAAACTTGCTTCTGAATTCCTTTTTTTGTGTAATTTTACCGTCCTTGATCTGGCAACGCCAGTGATATTAAAAACCATTATTACACAAATAATTATGCACGTAGCTATTGCCGGAAACATTGGAGCAGGAAAAACCACACTAACCAAATTATTAGCAAAACACTATAACTGGGAACCTCATTTCGAATCTGTAGATGAAAACCCATACTTAGATGATTTTTATGGTGAAATGGAGCGTTGGTCTTTCAATCTTCAAGTTTATTTCTTAAACAGTCGTTTCCGTCAAGTATTAGAATTGCGTCAATCAGGTAAAAAAATAATTCAAGACAGAACCATTTACGAAGACGCTCATATTTTCGCTCCTAACTTACACGCTATGGGCTTGATGACGAATAGAGATTTCAGTAATTATTCTTCGTTATTTGAATTGATGGAAAATTTAGTAACTCCACCAGACCTACTTATTTATTTACGTGCTGATATTTCTACTTTGGTTGGTCAAATTCACAAACGTGGTAGAGAATATGAAAACTCTATTAGTATTGATTATTTAAGCAGGTTGAACGAACGCTACGAAGCTTGGATAAGCACTTACAACAAAGGAAAATTATTAATTATTGATGTTGATAATTTAGATTTTGTTGATAATCAAGAAGACTTAGGCTATATTATCGACAGAATAGATTCTCAAATAAACGGATTATTTTAATCCTCTTTTAAATTCACTTAATAAAATAGCTGTAGCAGTTGCTACATTTAAACTCTCAGTTTGTTGTAAATCACCAAACCTTGGGATTGTTAATGCGTATTTTACTGTTTCAGCAATTTCAGGTGAAATACCATTAGCTTCATTACCCATTACTAAAATAGCTTTTTGTGGTAACGATGTAGAGTACACATTTTCACCATCCATATCTGCTGTAAAAACAGGCAGCTTACTATTTGATAAAAACTCTTGTAAATCTACATATGAAATATTTACTCTAGTTAAAGACCCCATAGTAGATTGCACCACTTTTTGATTATAACAATCAACCGTATTCTTAGAACAAATCAATTCCGTTACACCAAACCAATCACATAAACGAATGATGGTTCCTAAATTACCAGGGTCATTAACTCCGTCTAAAGCCACAATAAAACCATCTTGATTGATTTCTAGTTCTTCAGGAATTTTAAACAAGCCTAAAACCTTATTCGGACTTTTTAGCGTGCTTATTTTTTTCAATTCACTTTCAGAAATCAAAGTTACAGCATGTGTTAAGGGTAAGTCAAATTCTTCATCTGTAATAAATAATTGTTCAACTTCTAAAAATGATGCCAATAATTCATTTACAACTTTTATACCTTCAGCAACAAATAATTTATGCTTTTGTCGATACTTTTTTTGCTGCAAACTAGTTATAAGTTTTATGTTGCTTTTAGATAAACTCATTAAATTATTTTTAACACTCTAAAACCACTAAAAAATAGTATTTTTGATTCTTAATACGAGGCGTAAAGTTAATGAAAAAACTTTCTTTCTTCTTTTTATTAGTAGTCTTATTCAGTTCGTGTAGTACGATTAAATATGTTAAAGAAAACGAGTTATTGCTAGCGAAAAACACTGTTTATATTGATAGTGTAAAAAACTCTAGCGAAAACATTTCTGAATTGTTGATGCAACGTCCTAACGCTAAGGCTTTGGGGATGCCTTTATCTTTATATTTTTACAACTTAGGAAATCCTGATGCTCCAAAAACTCCGAGTGAATGGGGTAAGAAAAACCCAAAAACCTACAACTTTTTTGCTGATGTTTTTTCTGAAAAACAAAGTATTTCGGTCGCTAAAACCTTTATTGGTTTTAATAATTGGTTTTTAAATAGTGGTGAAGCTCCTGTAATTATTGATGATAAAAAGACTAAAAGAACTGTAGACAATCTTAAAGCATACTATATAACGGAGGGATATTTTAGAGCTGAAGTATTTTCTAAAAAAGACACTATTGGAAAGAAAAAAGGAGCCATAAGTTATTATGTTTCTAAAGGTAACCCCTCTTTTTTAGACACTATAAAAACCTTTATTACTTCACCAGTTTTAGATTCTTTATATCAATCGACAAAAGAAAAGAGCTTTATAAAATCTGAAGATCATTATAAGGATAACAACTTTATAAAAGAAGCAAATAGACTTGTAAAACTTTTTAGAAACAAAGGAATATACCACTTCAATGAAAACTACATTTCTTTTGCTATTGACACATTAAAAAACTACCAAACATCAAAAGTTGATATAAATATTTCAGATAGAGCTATTCCTTTTCAAATTCAAAAAATCAAAAAAGTAAACGTTTTTACAGACTACACTTATAACAAAAGAAATTCTGTTCATAAAGACACTACTAACTACGAAGGAATTAACTTTTACGCACATAACAAACTAAAATACAATCCAAAATATTTATCTCAGTCACTATTTATTAGACCAAACGATGTTTACACAGACTCGCTTAGAAACTTAACACGTCTTCATTTAAGGGGATTAAAAAATTTCAAAGCTACTTCTATACGATATAATGAACTAAGCGAAGACGAATTGGAAGCCAATATCTATTTAACTCCTATTGAAAAGTACACCTTAGGTTTTGAGTCGGAATTATCTCGTTCTAACATTCGTAATTTTGATGTTTCTTTAAAATTCTCATTAACCAACAGAAACACTTTTAAAGGAATGGAAATTTTTAAATTTTCAACTTTTGGTTCATACTTCACTTCAAACAATGGTCCTGGTTGGGAAGTTGGTTCTGATATTTCTTTAGAAGTACCACGCTTTATGGCTCCATTCGGGCTTCATAAATTGGTTCCAAAAAGAATGTTTCCGCGTACAAAGTTTTATTCTGGGATAGGATTTCAAAAAAACATTGGTTTAGACAAACAAAATATTTCGGTTGGTGTAGATTATAAATGGGATTTTGATAGCAAAAAGTCAATTCAGCTTGAGTTGTTAAACGCTCAATATATTAGAAACTTAAATGTTGATAATTATTTTTCAATTTACAACTCTGAATACCGAAAATTAAACCAAGTTGCAGAAGCTTTCGATCCTCCAAGAAATTTACCAAACAATACTGCTGAAAATTTCAACGGAATTGTAAGTTTTATGAGAGAAGTTTTGTCTGATAATTCTTTTGCAGCTTCAAATCCTAATGAATATCAAAGTGTACTTAATATTTTAAACAGATTTAACATTGTTACTTCAGATTTCTTAATTCCTGAAATCGCTTACAGTTACACATACAACAATCAAGAAAGTATTAAAGATCAAAGTTTTTCTTTTTTAAGATTTAGAATTGCAAATTCTGGAAATGTTATGGGACTTCTATCTAAAAAGAAAAACAGTTTAGGTCAAAGTACTGTATTTGAAATACCTGTTGCTCAATACTTCAAAACAGACATTGAATACAAAAAGTATTGGAAATTAGGCGATAATAATGTTCTTGCTCACAGAACTTTTTTAGGAGCTATATTCACTTATAACAATTCTGATATTCCTTTTTCACGAAGCTATTTTGCAGGAGGATCAAATGATATAAGAGCATGGAGAACTTACGATTTAGGTCCAGGCACAAGACAACCTGTACTTGAATACAATATTGGAAGTTTAAAGTTTTTAACTAGTTTTGAATATAGATTTGATGTTTTCGGATCTTTAAAATCTGCTCTTTTTGTAGATGCAGGAAATATTTGGGATATCACAAATTCAGAATTTGTAGATGACCCTGCTAAGTTTAATGGTTTTAAATCGTTACAGGATATCGCAGTTGGTGCTGGTTTTGGTTTACGATATGACTTTAAATTTTTAATTGCTCGATTAGATTTAGGCTTTAAAGCACACGAACCTTACCTATCAGATAACCGATGGTTTCAAAACTTCAATTTTGCTAACTCGGTCTTAAATATTGGAATTAATTACCCATTTTAACAAGCTACTTTCTGTTAAAAATGTGTAGATTTGTTCCGTAATTTATGTAACACACCACTAAAAAACTATAAAATGATTAAACCTGGAGTTGCCACCGGAAAGGAAGTTCAAGAGATTTTTAAACTAGCTAAGCAAAAAGGTTTTGCTTTACCGGCTGTTAACGTTGTTGGATCAAACACAGTTAACACTGTTTTAGAAGCTGCCAAAGAACTTAACTCACCTGTAATTATTCAGTTCTCAAATGGAGGAGCTCAATTCAATGCAGGAAAAGGATTATCAAACGAAAATGAAAAAGCTGCTATTGCTGGTGGAGTTGCAGGTGCAAAACATATTCATTTATTAGCTGAAGCTTATGGCGTTCCTGTAATTTTGCATACCGACCATGCTGCTAAAAAATTATTACCTTGGATTGATGGTTTATTAGATGCCAGCGAAAAACATTTTGCTGAAACAGGAAAACCTTTATACAGTTCTCACATGATCGACTTAAGTGAAGAACCACTTGAAGAAAACATTGAAATCTGTAAAGAATATTTAGCTCGTATGAGTAAAATGGGTATGACTTTAGAAATTGAATTAGGAATTACCGGAGGTGAAGAAGATGGAGTTGACAATTCTGATGTAGATGTTTCTAAATTATATACACAACCAGAAGAAGTAGCTTACGCTTATGAAGAGTTAATGAAAGTAAGCGACCAATTTACTATCGCTGCTGCTTTTGGTAATGTACACGGAGTTTACAAACCAGGAAATGTAAAACTAACTCCAAAAATCTTAAAAAATTCTCAAGAATACATTTCTGAAAAATACAATGTTCCTCACAATACAATTGATTTTGTTTTCCATGGAGGATCAGGTTCTACATTAGAAGAAATTCGTGAAGCAATTAGTTACGGAGTCATCAAAATGAATATCGACACCGATTTACAATATGCATTTACCGAAGGTGTTCGCGATTACATGAAAGAAAAATCTGCATATTTGCAATCTCAAATCGGTAACCCAGAAGGAGATGATGTTCCTAACAAAAAACATTACGACCCTCGTAAATGGTTACGCGAAGGAGAATTAACTTTTAAAGCTCGATTAAAGAAAGCTTTTGAAGATTTAAACAATGTAAATACACTATAATATTCTTTGAAAAAGAAAAACCAAACAACTAAAGATTAAAAGACTAAATTATGGCTTGGTTTAAACGTACAGACAAAGGGATTCAAACCCCTACAGAAGAAAAGAAAGACACACCAAAAGGCTTGTGGTATAAAACCCCAAGTGGAAAGATAATTGACACTGACGAACTAAAGAAAAACCTTTACGTAAGTCCTGAAGATGGGTACCACGTACGCATAGGAAGTAGAGAATATTTCGAAATATTTTTTGACGATAATAAGTTTAAAGAGTTAGACGCTAAATTAGCTGCTAAAGATCCTTTAAAGTTTGAAGACACTAAAAAGTATCCAGATCGTTTAAAAGAAGCTCAAAAGAAAACCAGTTTAAAAGATGCAGTTCGTACTGCCGTTGGTAAATCAAACGGAAAAGATTTAGTTATTGCTTCTATGGATTTTGCTTTTATCGGTGGATCAATGGGAAGTGTGGTTGGAGAAAAAATAGCACGCGCTATTGATTATTCAATTCAAAACAAAATTCCTTTTTTGATGATTTCAAAATCTGGAGGTGCACGTATGCAAGAAGCTTCTTTATCGTTAATGCAATTAGCAAAAACTTCAGCTAAACTAGCTCAATTAGCAGATTCTAAAGTACCATACATTTCTTTATGTACCGATCCTACTACAGGAGGAACTACCGCTTCTTTTGCGATGTTAGGAGACATCAATATCGCTGAACCAAATGCATTAATTGCCTTTGCAGGACCTCGTGTAGTTAAAGACACCACAGGTAAAGATCTACCAGAAGGCTTCCAACGTTCAGAATTTTTATTAGAGCACGGTTTCCTAGATGCAATTTACGAGCGAAAAAACTTAAAAAAACAGGTAAACTTGTATTTAGATTTAATACAAAACCAACCTGTAAGAGCATAACAAAAAAGCTAGCGTTTGCTAGCTTTTTTGCTTTGTATTATTTTAGATAATTTACAAGTTATCAATCAAAAAAATAATTGTACATTTGCAACTTCAATGTAAAAGCATTGAGTACATAATAATCATTTAAATAATATTGGCATGTATTTAACAAAAGAAGTTAAAGAACAAATCTTCGCAAAACACGGTAAAGGAGCAAATGATACTGGTACTGCTGAAGGACAAATCGCGTTATTCACGCACAGAATTAACCACTTAACTGAGCACTTAAAAAGAAATCGTAAAGATTTTAACACTGAGCGTTCATTAGTAAAAATGGTAGGTAAGCGTAGAAGCTTGTTAGATTATCTAAAGAAAAAAGAAATCAACAGATACCGTGCGATTATTAAAGAATTAGGAATTAGAAAATAATTCTACAAAAAAGAGGCTCTATAAACGTGCCTCTTTTTTATTTTTACATAAAATTCATTTCTGACTAACAAACAGAAATTTATATATAAAAAACTCAAAATTAGGTATTCTAATTTTGATTTTCCATTGGAACAGCAACAACACAACAACAAACAAAACGAATTAAAAATTTAGAAGAATTAATTTATGATTCCAAAAGTATTTAACCAAGTCATAGAACTTGGAGATGGAAGAACCATCACATTAGAAACAGGAAAATTAGCGAAACAAGCAGATGGTTCTGTTGTTGTAAGAATGGGAGATACAATGTTATTAGCAACAGTTGTATCAGCAAGAACTGCAAATCCTGGTATTGACTTTTTACCATTAACAGTAGATTATCGTGAAAAATTTGCTGCTGCTGGTCGTTATCCAGGTGGATTTATGAAGCGTGAAGCACGTCCTTCAAATGAAGAAATTTTAACCATGCGTTTGGTTGACCGTGTATTACGTCCATTATTCCCAAAAGATTATCACGCAGAAACTCAAGTGATGATCCAATTAATGTCTCACGATGAAAATGTAATGCCTGATGCCTTAGCAGGTTTAGCAGCATCAGCAGCAATTCAATTATCAGACATTCCTTTTGAGGCACCAATTTCTGAAGTACGTGTAGCTCGTATTAACGGTGAATTTATCATTAACCCAAGCGCAACTCAATTAGCAGAAGCGGATATGGATTTAATGGTTGGAGCTTCTAAAGATTTCGTTGCCATGGTTGAGGGTGAAATGGATGAAGTTTCTGAAGAAGAAATGGCAGATGCAATTAAAGTTGCTCACGATGCGATTAAAGTGCAATGTGATGCTCAAATCGCTTTAGCAGAAGCTTTCGGTAAAAAAGAAATACGTGAGTATGAAGCTGAAAACACAAATGAAGAATTAGCTCAAAGAATTCACGATGCTGCTTATCAAAAGTGTTATGATATTGCTAAAAAAGGAACTTCAAAACAAGAAAGAGGTTTAGCTTTTTCTGAAGTAAAAGATGAAGTTATCGCAATGTTCACCGAAGAAGAGTTAGAGGAATATGGAGATTTAGTTGGAAAATACTTCGGAAAAGCACATAAAGCTGCGGTTAGAGACTTAACGTTAAATGAAGGTTTACGTTTAGACGGACGTACAACTACCGATATTAGACCTATTTGGTGTGAAGTAGATTATTTACCAAGAACTCATGGTTCTTCAATCTTTACACGTGGTGAAACTCAAGCATTAGCTACAGTTACTTTAGGTACCTCTAGAGATGCTAACATGATAGATTCTCCTACTATACAAGGTGAAGAAAAATTCTATTTACACTATAACTTCCCTCCTTTTTCAACAGGTGAAGCTCGTCCTTTAAGAGGAACTTCTCGTCGTGAAATTGGACACGGAAACTTAGCTCAAAGAGCTTTAAAAGGAATGATTCCTGCAGATTGCCCTTACACAGTTCGTGTGGTTTCTGAAGTATTAGAATCTAACGGATCTTCTTCAATGGCTACAGTTTGTTCTGGTACTATGGCATTAATGGATGCTGGTGTTCAAATGAAAAAACCAGTTTCTGGTATTGCAATGGGATTAATTTCTGACGGTGATCGTTATGCAGTATTATCTGATATTTTAGGTGATGAAGATCACTTAGGAGATATGGATTTTAAAGTAACTGGTACTGCTGATGGTATCACTGCTTGTCAAATGGACATTAAGATTAAAGGATTATCATATGAAATCTTAGTAAAAGCCTTAAAACAAGCTCGTGATGGTCGTTTACACATCTTAGAGAAATTAACTGACACTATTGCTACTCCAAATGCAGATGTGAAGCCACATGCTCCTAAGATGGTTACTAGAATAATTCCTAATGATTTAATTGGTGCCTTTATTGGTCCTGGAGGAAAACACATTCAAGAATTACAAAAAGAAACAGAAACTACAATCGTTATTAACGAAGACCCTGTTACTGAAGAAGGAATTGTTGAAATTTTAGGAACAAACCAAGAAGGAATTGACAAAGTAATCGCTCGTATTGAGTCTATGATGTTTAAACCTGAAAAAGGTTCTGTTTACGAAGTAAAAGTAATAAAGTTATTAGATTTTGGTGCTGTTGTAGAATATACAGAAGCTCCTGGAAACGAAGTTTTATTACACGTTAGCGAATTAGCTTGGGAACGCACAAATAATGTTACCGATGTTGTAAATATTGGCGATGTTATTGATGTAAAATACTTTGGTGTAGATCCTAAAACTCGCAAAGAAAAAGTATCTCGTAAAGCTTTATTACCAAAACCTGAAGGTTATGTAGCTAGACCACCTAGAGACAACAATAAAGACAATAGAGGACGTGGAGACAATCGTAATCGTGATAATCGTCGCGACGATAGAAAACCAAGACAAGAAAATAAAGAATCTTAAAATTCTTTTATTTATAAATAAAAAGGCAACCAAATGGTTGCCTTTTTTTGTGATTAAAATCTTTTAAACATCATTCTTTTTCTTAAACGAAATTTCAATTTCAATCCAATAACTAATTTTTCAATAATAAAACAATCTAGTTAGTATTTACCCTACTAAAAAAAGAAAGGCTACTAAAATTAGTAGCCTTATCAACTTAGAGTTGTTGTTTTAGATCATTCCCCAATAATCATATAAAAATCTTACTCTATAAAGAAATCCAAAACTAAAACAGTTCAAACACAAAACACCCTACCTTTTTTTGAAAAAAAATTAAAATAAAAAATCTTTTTTTTGACGTATGTTTTTTAAGTTTTATTTTTCTTTGCATTCTACTCATGAAAATACAACGAATCACATACATTTCAATAGGTACCAACCAAGGAAACAAACTTGAAAACATGCAACAAGCAATTAATTTAATTGCAGATAAAGTGGGTGCAGTTTTAAAAGTGGCTTCGGTTTATGAAACAGCTTCATGGGGGTTTGAAAGTGATAATTTTTATAACACTTGTATAAAAGTTTCTACCTATTTACCGCCTGAGCAATTAATTGTAAAGCTTCTCTCAATTGAAAAAGAATTAGGTAGAACTAGAAAAAATGTAGACGGGTATTCTGATAGAGTAATTGACTTGGATGTTTTATTATTTGATGATGAAATTATTTTTTCAAAAACTTTAATTGTTCCTCACCCAAGGATGTTAGAGCGTAAATTTGCCTTAGTTCCTTTGGTTGAGATCGCACGTAATGTAATTCATCCAATAGAAAAAAAACATCTATACATCTGTTTAGAAAATTGTTCTGATTCTACTGAAATCACCAAAATTGACAAGAATTTAAAAAGACCTATCCCTATTACCGAAAAGTATAATTACATAGCTATTGAAGGCAATATTGGTGCAGGAAAAACATCTTTGGCTAATATGATGTCTGACGAATTTAATGCAAAAATTGTTTTAGAACGTTTTGCTGACAATCCGTTTTTACCAAAATTTTACAACGATAATGAGCGCTATGCATTTCCTTTGGAAATGAGTTTTTTAGCAGATCGTTATCAGCAGTTATCAGACGACTTAGCACAATTCGATTTGTTTAAAAACTTTATTGTTTCAGATTATTATATTTTTAAATCACTAATTTTTGCACAAGTAACGCTACATAGTGACGAATATAAACTGTACAGAAAAATGTTTGATTTGATGTACAAAGAAATTACAAAACCCGACTTATACGTGTATTTGTATCAAAACACAGAACGTTTGTTAGAAAACATAAAAAAACGCGGACGTGAATACGAGCAAAATATAGAGGCTAGTTACTTACAAAAAATTCATGATGGATATAGTAATTTCATCAAAACTCAACCCGATTTGAATATTTTAATTATTGATGTTTCTGAAATGGATTTTGTAAATAATCCTGATGATTATGAAACAATCATCAATAAAATAAAAAATTACAACGCATAAAAAAAGCAGCTTTTAAGCTGCTTTTTTTATTTCTGAATTAACTCAAGCTTTTCAGCAAAGTAATCGCAAAAATCACGCATTGTTGCACTCATCTTTTCATCATTCGTTGCTCTCTCAAATGAATTTGCCATAGATACTAAGGTTTGATGAAAAAACTGCTTCATCTCGTCTACAGGCATATCTTTCGTCCATAAATCCATTCGTAAAGTATCTTTTTGTTTGTGGTCCCAAACAGATAACATAATTGCTTTTGAAGGTTCATTATTTATACCTCCATCTTCTGCATTCCATGAAATTTGCTCTGGAATTCTGTTTTCGTCTAATCCTACTTTAAATGTAATTTCTGATGTATGTTTAACCGCCATTATCTCTTTGGTTTGTATCCTGATTTTTTGAAGATTTCCTCTTCATTTGTTTGTAATAATTGATGCAAAGATACATCATTCTTTTGCATATATGAGCGTACAATTTGCCAACCAATCCACTCTCCTATTCTTCCTGGTGATTGACTATCTTCTTCTATATAAAACTTAGAAAAAGGAGCTAAATCTAAAAAACGTTTATCAACATCTTTTCCTGTGTTATACAACAAATCTTTTTCTATAAAAAACCTCCAAATTTGTTCTTCATTGCCCTTAGCCCAGTCTAGTTTTTTTTGAGAATACCCTATTTTAAATGCATCAGGAATTTGAGGCAAGTAAGCATCTAACAAATACATTTTTTTACCTCGATATATCATTTTATCTACAAAACTTCTAGCTCTATTAGGTAGCATCTGCTTTCCTACAATAGCTTTTGCTACATCAACAACAATATGATTTTTAGTGTTGTTTTGTTTTACATAAGCAGGATATTCGTTATAAAATTCATGCTTGCTTCCTAAATAAGCATCTAAAGAAATAAGCAATAAACTATCAGTATAAACAATTCTGTTATTATAATCGATATTTGTTAACATAGTAATTACCTTAGGACTCACAAACTTCGGATTATAATATGTTACATGCTTAAACAAAGAGGTTAACTGTTCCTTTTCGTCAGAAATGTCAGTAAAAACTTTTTGTGTTTCTATAAATAATTCTTGTTCATCTTTGTTGTTGATTTTATTCACCCAAACACTATCTGGTTGAGGCGGAAAAAGCATCGGATACTTTTCTTTTGTCTTAAAAAGCTCTTCTGGTTTCGTAGTATAAAAATCAACATCAAAACGGTCTATTTCAATACTTACATCGATACTAGAAACATCAACATCTAATTTATTATTTTCTTCATTCTTACACGAAGCGTTTATAAAAACTAAGATAACTAGTGCTAAAATTATTCTCATGAACTTTAGTATATTTACGTTCTAAATTACAACGTCGAAATTACTAAATTAGTTTTTATCGCTTAACGATAAACTCTTAAAATATCTTAAAAATGAACACTCCTAAAGTTGCTGAACATATTGTAAATTGGTTAAAAGAATACGCTACAAACGCCAAAGTAAATGGTTTTGTTGTAGGTATTTCTGGAGGTATAGACAGTGCAGTTACCTCAACTTTATGTGCAAAAACGGGGTTACCTACTTTGTGTGTTGAGCTACCTATTCACCAAGCTGCAAGTCAAGTAAACAGAGCTAACGAGCATATTAAACAATTAAGAGAACGTTTTAGTAATGTTAATGAAGTAGAAGTGAACCTAACCTCTACTTTTGAGGATTTTAAAACTGTTGTTCCTCAAATAGAAACCTCAGCAAAAGTTGATTTAGCTTTAGCCAACACTCGTGCTCGCTTACGTATGACTACTTTGTATTATTTTGCAGGATTACACGGTTTATTAGTTGCTGGAACTGGAAATAAAGTAGAAGATTTTGGAGTTGGTTTCTTTACAAAATATGGTGATGGCGGTGTTGATTTAAGTCCTATTGCAGATTTGGTAAAGTCGGAAGTATATGAATTAGCAAAGTATTTAGAAGTACCAGCTTCTATTCAAAAAGCGCAACCTACCGACGGGTTATTTGGAGATAGTAGAACTGATGAAGATCAAATTGGAGCTTCATACGATGAGCTTGAATGGGCTATGAAAATGCAAGACGCTGGTAAAACTACAGCTGATTTTTCAGGTAGAGAGTTAGAAGTGTATAAAATATACACTCGCCTTAACCGAATTAATCAGCATAAAATGGTTCCGATACCAATCTGTGAAATTCCTAAAGAATTAAAGTAGGTTTACAGACATCATTTGTCGCTTAACTTTTTGATAAGCGTGTTTTTTTTGTCCGTTAGAAATTTGAAATGGTAATAAAATAAGCAATCTTATTAGCTCAAGTATTTGAAGCAATTTTCTCATTATTCAATAGTTTTTCTAGTTCTTTTCGACACTAAAATTACAAATTTGTCACCAAAAAACAATAAAAAAATAAAAAATACTAAGAGTTAAGTATTAAACTACACGGTTTAATTTCTCAAAAAGTCGCTTTTTAAGCCCAGTATAATTAGCAATTTCTTCTAAATTTGGAGTCGCATTCTGCTCTTGACTCTCACTCATAATTTCTTTGATTTTCTCTTCAATTAAAACTCTACGTAAGTTTAGTATCGCATCAGAAACCAATTTAGGAAGTACTTTTACTGTTTCGGTAACAAAAACTTCTTTTCGTTCCCAATCACTTAAATTGTACTTTTCTTCATCCATCAAAATATTGGTTACTAAGTTTGATATTTGAGGATTTTCATGCATCACCAAATGATCTACACTAATTTTTTCATTTTGATTTAATTGATGAATCAATTCATAATAAGTTAACCTGAAAATATCATTGGTAAATTCAATTTCATCTTCTTGTAAATTTAAATACAACTCATTAGAAACTGAATTTTGGTATTCATCTTTCTCTAAAACTACTCTACCTCGTTCATCAACAACCTCAACCCAATTGATAAAATCAACAATCTCATTACCATACAACAACAAAATTCTAATAATTTCTTTTTCAAGAATATTTAATTGGTTGATGCTTTTTTGTAGTTTTCCATTACCTCCTTTTACAAGCTCCATCGAAGCTTGCTCTTGCTCATAAAAATATTCTGGAGGTGGTTGATTTAAATCCTGACCAGCATTTGTTCTTTTATTAGTAACAGCTCCTTTTTTAAGCAATTGCGCCAATTCACTAAACAAAACACGTTCAGAAATATCCATGATGCGTGCACATTCTTGCACGTATACTTCTCGCTGAATTCCGTCAGGGATTTTAGAAATACTAGTAACAATATCACGAATTAAACCTGCTTTTTTTACAGGATCATTCGCAGCTTCTTCCATCAATAAAGACACTTTAAACTCAATAAAATCTTGTGCTTTATCTACTAAATATTGCTTTAATTCGGTATTTGAATGTGCTTTTGCAAAACTATCAGGATCTTCTCCTTCTGGGAATGTAACCACTTTTACGTTCATTCCTTGTTCAAGAATTAAATCAATTCCACGAAGTGAAGCTCTAATTCCAGCAGCATCACCATCAAAAAGCACTGTAATATTTTTAGTTAAACGGTTAACTAGTCGGATTTGATCGGGTGTTAATGCTGTACCTGAGGAAGCAACTACATTTTCTATTCCTGATTGGTGAAACGAAATTACATCGGTATATCCTTCAACTAAAAAGCAATTATCTTCTTTGGCTATTTCTTTTTTTGCTTGATATAATCCGTAGAGAATTTTACTTTTATGATAAATTTCACTCTCAGGTGAATTAAGATATTTTGCTGCTTTTTTATCGTTGGTTAGTATACGACCTCCAAAACCTAAAACACGCCCAGACATACTGTGAATTGGGAACATAACACGACCTTTAAAACGATCGAACATTTTATCTTCCGTTCCTCCTTCTTTAACAATGGTAAGTCCTGTAGATTTTAGATACTTTAAATCAAAACCTTTAGCTAACGCCGCTTTGGTAAAATTATCCCATTCGTCTTTACAGTATCCTAAATCGAATTTTTCAATTGTGTCTTCTCTAAATCCACGTTCTTTAAAATATGACAACCCAATTGCTCTACCATTTTGAGTATTCATTAACACATCGTGAAAGTATTCTTTGGCAAATTTTGAAACCAAAAACATACTTTCTCGCTCATTCATCTGCTCTTTTTGCTCATCAGATTGCTCGGTTTCTTCAATTTCGATATTGTATTTATTTGCCAACCATCGAATTGCTTCAGGATACGTATAATGCTCATGTTCCATTAAAAAAGAAATCGCATTCCCACCTTTACCCGTACTAAAATCTTTCCAAATTTGTTTTACTGGCGAAACCATAAAAGACGGAGTGCGCTCATCAGTAAACGGACTTAACCCTTTAAAGTTACTTCCCGCTTTTTTTAACTGCACAAACTCTCCTATCACCTCCTCTACTCGGGCGCTTTCAAAAACTTTATCAATGGTTTGTTGGGTAATCATACTTTATCTAAATAGCAAACAAATATAGGAGTTTTAAAAAGTTCTTTTTTATTGCTTATAAAAAACTCTTAACATATTTAATTTGCTAAAAAGATATAAATATATAATTTTGGCAAAAATTCCCCTATTAAATGAAAACAATTACCCCTTTTTGTTTTGCATTGTTGCTTTCATTCAATGCTTTTTCGCAAGAAACTATTCGAATTCCTGATATTGGCTTAGAAGAATGTTTGGTTAATTTAAAAATTGACTCAAACGGTTTAAACGGAAGTATTACCATTAGTGATGCCGAATATGTTACAAACTTAAACGTAGACAATCCTATCACCAATAAGGACTTACCTTATGTATATTCAAAAATTAAGGATTTAAGTGGTTTAGAAAGTTTTCCTAATCTTAAACGTTTGGATTGCTACGATAATGAAATTACTAAAATTGATTTATCGAAAAGTTCGTCTATAAGCTTTTTAAATTGTAGCCAAAATAAAATTGAGCGTTTAGATGTGAGTAAAAATCCGAACCTAAATTATATTAGTTGTGATTATAATAAACTTCACACATTAATTTTAGGTGAAAACTCAAATCTTGAAAGTTTGTATGCTAGTTTTAACAAACTAACTACCTTAGATGTTTCTAATTGCCCAAACCTTGTTAGTATGGATGTTACAGGCAATAAGATTAAAACAATTATTGTTAGTGAAGAGCAACTAGCAAATATTCCTCAAGGATGGTTTAAAGACAAAACCACCACCTACGCAACGAGTGCTGGTGAAGTTATTGAAAAAAATACTCCTGAAGAAAAACCTACAGTTGTTACTGAGCAACCTAAAACGTACGACGAAAGCTTAAAACAATCGGTAGTTTTAGAATACGAGAAGTTTTTACAACAGAAAAAAGAAGAACTTATCAATAAATATAAAATTGACAAAGAGCAATTAAACGACTGGATTGTTAAGTACAGTAACACCCCTAAATCACAATAATTAGGTAACATAATAATAAAAAAGCCATCAAATTATTGATGGCTTTTTTATTTAGTAAACTTTTTTTTAGTCTTAAGAAGCTGCTCTTAATTTTTTTAATGCAGATTTTGTCAACTTAGCTTCAGCATATTCTTTAGTTACCTTAAATTCATTTTCATCAGAACTAGGCATATCAAACATTGCATCGGTTAAAATTGCTTCACATAACGAGCGTAAACCACGTGCGCCTAATTTATATTCTATTGCTTTATCAACAATAAATTGCAATGCTTCTTCAGTTATTGAAAACTCAACATCATCCATAGCAAACAATTTTGTGTACTGCTTTATTATAGAATTTTTAGGTTCTGTTAAAATAGCACGCAATGTTTTTGCATCTAACGGATTCATGTAACTCAACACTGGTAAACGACCAATAATTTCAGGAATCAATCCAAAAGATTTTAAATCTAACGGAGTAATGTATTGTAATAAATTATCCTGATCTATTTTATCTTCCTCAACAGAAGCACTATAACCCACTGCTTGCATATTTAAACGCTTACTGATAATTCTGTCAATTCCTGAAAACGCTCCCCCTGCTATAAATAAAATATCTTTGGTATTTACCTCGATAAACTTTTGCTCTGGATGCTTTCTTCCTCCTTTAGGTGCCACATTTACCACTGCACCTTCTAACAACTTTAACAAAGCTTGTTGAACACCTTCACCAGAAACATCTCGTGTAATAGACGGATTATCGCCTTTACGAGCAATCTTATCTATTTCATCAATAAACACAATACCTCTTTCAGCTTTTTCCACATCGTAATCAGCTGCTTGTAACAAGCGACTTAAAATACTTTCTACATCTTCACCTACGTAACCTGCTTGTGTTAAAACAGTAGCATCTACAATAGAAAATGGTACGTTTAACATTCTTGCAATAGTACGCGCCACTAATGTTTTACCTGTTCCTGTCTCTCCTACTAAAACAATGTTCGATTTTTCAATTTCAACCTCATCTTCATCTCCTCTGGTTTGTAATAACCTCTTGTAGTGATTATATACAGCAACCGACATTGCTTTTTTAGTTTCATCTTGACCGATGATATACTCATCTAAAAAAGCTTTGATTTCTTTCGGCTTTTTTAATGTTAAGTCTTTTGATAAATCACTTGTTTTAGCCTCAGCTATTTCCTCCTCTACAATTCCATGGGCTTGCTCTATACATTTATCACATATATGAGCATCTAAACCTGCGATTAATAAATCGGTTTCAGGTTTTTTACGACCACAAAAGGAACATTGTAAATTTTCTTCTTTCGACATTATTCTTGCTTTTTGCTGATGTCATTACGAAAAGAAATAGACGAAGTAACCTTGAAAAATTACTTCATTTCATTCGCAATGACGTATAAAAATCTATTTTCTAGTTAAAATTTCATCTACCATTCCGTAAGCTTTCGCTTCATCGGCTTTCATCCAATAATCACGGTCTGAATCGTGGTGTACTTTATCAAATGGCTGCCCTGAATGGTTAGCGATAATTTGATACAACTCATCTTTTAATTTTAAAATTTCACGAGCTGTAATTTCAATATCAGATGCTTGTCCTTGTGCACCTCCTAAAGGCTGGTGAATCATAATACGAGAGTGAGGTAATGCTGAACGTTTTCCTTTTTCTCCTGCACACATTAACACTGCTCCCATTGATGCTGCCATACCTGTACAAATAGTTGCTACATCTGGTTTTATAAACTGCATGGTATCGTAAATACCTAAACCAGCATAAACCCCACCTCCTGGTGAATTGATATAAATTGAAATATCTTTAGACGCATCAACACTTTCTAAGAATAATAATTGCGCTTGAATTACATTAGCTACTTGGTCGTTAATACCTGTACCTAAAAAGATAATTCTATCCATCATTAAACGAGAAAAAACGTCCATTTGAGTAATGTTCATTTGACGTTCTTCCATAATATATGGGGTTAAGCTACTTGTTATTTTACCCAAGTAGTTACTATTTATTCCGTGGTGCTTAGTTGCGTATTTTTCGAACTCTTTTCCGTAATCCATTTTTAAAATGTTTTTGGGTTATAAAGATGTAAATATAAGAACTATTTCGTTAGTATTTTGTTACAGTTTATGGCTAAAAAAACCTGAATGTACATTCAGGTTTTTTATTCTTATCAGTTATAAACTGTTATTTGTAAACTTCTTTAATAAAGTCTTCAAAAGAAACTTCTTTTGTATCAAAACTCATGTTTTCTTTATAAAAAGCTAATAATTTTTGAGAAATTAATTGCTCTTGTAAACGACGAGCTTCGTCTTGGTTTTGTAAGATTCTACCAGCGATATCTTCTAACTCTTTTTCTTCTGGGTTCATGTTACCAAATTGAGCCATTTGCGCACGGATAAATCCTTTAGCATAATCTACTAACTCAGCATAGTCTAATTTGATATCGTTATCTTTCATAATCTTTCCTTCGATTAATTGGTAACGTAATCCTTTTTCAGACTTTTTGTACTCTTCAACAGCTTCTTCAGCAGTTAATTCTTTTTCTCCAGCAGTTTGTAACCACTTTTGTAAGAATTCAGCTGGTAAATCAAATTTAGTATTCTCTACTAAGTTTTCAGTAATTGCGTTTAACAATTGTTGATCTGCTTGTTGTTGGAATTGCTTTTCTGCGTCTTCTTTAATTTTATTTTTTAAATCTGTTACAGTTTTTACGCTTCCGTCAGCAAATAACTTATCAAATAATTCTTGATCTAATTCTGCTGGTTCTATTTCAGTAATTTCTTCAATAGTAAATGTTACAGCGATATCTAAACCGTGAACCTCATCGTGAGACACACCTAAAGCTCCTTGTAACTTATGCTCGTCTTCAAATAAGCTTTTAGTTTTTAACTCTAAAACGTCTCCTACTTTAGCACCTACAAACTTTTTTAAGTTTGTTTTTCCTTTAATATCTTTTACAGAAATTGTAGATTTTTTGTTGATTTCTTTCTCTTCGTTTACGAAAGTACCAGTTACATTAGTTTCTTCAGTAGCTTCTTCTTTAGCAGACATTTTTCCGTAACGAGATTGAATATTTTCTACTTCTTTCTCGATTAACTCATCAGTAGCAACAATGTTGTATTGCGTTACTTTGTTTTTTGGCTGTAAGTTTACATCGAACTCAGGAGCTAATCCTAACTCGAACTCAAAAGAGAATTTATCAGCATCCCAATTAAAATCGTCTTGTACTCTTGGTAAAGGATTACCTAAAATATCTAACTTTTCTTCAACTAAGAATTTGTTTAACGATTCTTGTAAAAGCTTGTTTACCTCATCAATCATTACTGATTTTCCGTACTGCTTTTTAACCATTCCCATTGGTACTTGACCTTTTCTAAATCCTGGAATGTTCGCTGTTTTACGGTAATCGTTTAATACTTTTGTTACTTTATCTTGATAATCTTCTGCAACAATATCAACTTTTACAACTGCATTTAATGCATCTACGTTTTCTTTTGTAATATTCATCTTAAAAATCTGTTTCTTAAAAAATCGGGTGCAAAATTAGTGTTTTTTTACTATTCTACAAAAGGTTTAACTCTTTCGTTTTCAGTTATTTTTTATCTTCTTTTAATAGCGAGAATAAGAACGACCTAAATATTGATAATAAGACACTAAACAACAGTGCTGTGAAAAATCCGCTGACAGCAAAACCTGAGACCAACTTACTCGCTAACAATATAATTATCGCGTTAATCACAAATAAAAACAACCCTAAAGTTACTATGGTTGCTGGTAATGTAAAAAACACCAATAACGGACGCACAAACATATTTAGCAAGGAAATTACCACCGCCACAATAACTGCGGTTACATAATTAGTTACAAGTACTCCTGGTAAAATGTTTGCTAATACAATTACCGCTAATGCGGTTAGTAATAATTTTAAAAATATTTTCATGTATTTGGTTTTTAATTATCGTGATTACAGATGAAGGCAATCAAAAAATTCTGTTTGTAAACCTTAAAGGTTGCTTCGTTTCACTCGCAATGACGGATTATATTGTACGATAACCGTACCAAATTGAAAAACAGGAAATTTTGGCAGATTATGCTAAAATTTAGTTTGATTCTTAAACTTTAAAACGATAACTTCGCTATCGGACGATATCAATCATTAAAACGACAGATATCTTAACCGTTAGCAATAATTAAAAAAAACACTCATGAAAAAAATTATTTTTATAATCTTTATTTCTTTTCTAT